>JACKAQ010000001.1:2241490-2889735 GCA_020634975.1 Calditrichia bacterium
ACGGTTGATTTTGTGGGGCGATTGAACGAGTCGCACCAGTTGTATCTCAACGTGGCGGACAATCGCTACCGGAATATCGCCGAAATCGGCGAAACGGTGATCACCGATCGTTTCCCGACATCCGTTTTACTGCGCGACATTGCCGAAATTTTACCTGCAGCGCAGGAGACGTTTATCAAAACCCGCAGCAATTTTCACGATGCTGTGTTGGTGAATGTGCTGGTTCAGCCCGGCGTCAATTCGGTGGATGTGATGCGGCAGGTGGAAACGCGAATGACCGAACTTCGCCAAAATTTCCCCAATGGTGTTGAATTGCGCAAATGGTACGATCTCTCGGATTTTATCAAAAATTCTATTTTCGGCGTTTACAGCAGTATTTTGGAAGGCGCAGCGCTGACCATCCTCATTTTATTATTGTTTTTGCGGCGTATCCGCATCACGTTGGTAACCGGTTTAATTATTCCCGTGGCATTGCTGATCGCTTTTATTGTAATGAAACTTGCCGGAATGGATCTCAATTTGATGAGTCTGGGCGGTTTGGCAGCGTCGATCGGGATTTTGGTGGACAACGCCATTGTGGTGGTGGAAAATATCGAACGGTATCTGGAAGAAGGTTTTCCGCGAACCGAAGCCGTGGTGAAGGCAACCGGGGAAATTATCGCACCGCTGATCGGCGCAACGCTGACCACGCTGGTGGTGTTCATTCCGCTGGTTTTTTTGAGCGGCGTGCCGGGCATATTTTTTGGCGCACTTGCCGGAACGCTGGCGGTAACGATTGCAATTTCAATGATTTTGGCAGTGTTTTTGACACCGGCAATCGCCGATACGCTGGTTTCCACTCGCCCCAAACAGTCCGGCAAATTTTTACCGAAAATTATTGCCGCACATCAAAAAGTGCTCGAATTTAACCTGAAACAACCATTGTTTGCCTTTGCGCTGGTTCTGGTTTTGGGCGCGGTTGCCGTATTTTCGTATCTAAATATTCCCAGCGGATTTTTGCCGGAATGGGACGAAGGCACCATCGTTCTCGATTTTGTGGCACCGCCCGGCAGCTCGCTGGAAGGCAGTTATGCCATGCTGTCCACCATCGAAAATCATTTGAAAGAGATTCCTGAAGTTGAAAATTACTCGCTGCGGATCGGCACCAGTTTGGGACATCCCCGGGTGCATCCCAACGAGGGTGATTTTTTGATCTCACTGAAATCGGATCGCCAGCGCTCCGTTTACGAAATTATGGATGAGCTGCGCACATTTGCAGAAATCGCTGAACCGCGACTGGAAACCGAATTATTTCAGGTGTTGCCGGATCGGCTGAACAGCGATTTGGCCGGCGAAGTTGCCCCAATTGCCATAAAAGTATGGGGCAACAATCTGCCGTTAATGCAGGAAGTGGCGCAGCAACTCGCCGATTCGCTGGAAACAATTGCAAATATTGAAGATGTGTATCGCGGATACAATCCGTCCGAGCCGGAATTGAACATCCGGGTGCTGCCCGAAGCCGCCGCGCGATTCGGTTTGTCCGTGAAAGACATTAATCGTGCCGTCCGGATGGCGCTGTGGGGCGAGTCGCCGACGCATGTGTTGTCCGGTTTGAAAAATATCCCGCTGCGGCTGCAATACAAAAAAGATCGCGAACGCTATCTCGCAGATGTTCAGCGATTGCCGCTCTATTTTCCGCAAATACAGCGGGTGGTCAATTTGGATGAATTGGCAGAAATCCACAAATCGCCCGGTTTAGCCGATGTTGAGCACGACAATTTGAGTCTGATCATCAACGTTTCCGGGCAAATTTCCGGCAGGGATTTGGGCAGCGTTGCCCGCGATGTGCAGCAGATGCTCGACCGTTTTCCGCTGCCACAGGGCATTTCTACCCAATTGGGTGGCGCATACGAAAGCCAGCAAAACGCCTTCAACGAATTGATGCTGGTGTTGCTGGCCGGCGCGATGATGGTGTTTACCATTTTGCTGTTCGAATTTCGTTCGTTTCGAATATCAATTGTGATTATGATGGGCACGATGCTGGCGGTAACCGGCGTTTTTGTGATGCTATGGCTTACCGGAATTCCGTTCGATATTTCCGCATTTATGGGGATGATCATGATTATCGGCGTGGTGGTGAACAACGGCATTCTGGTGATCGATTACGCGGAATATTATCTGAAAGAACACCGCGATCTGAAGCTGGCGGTGCTCACCGCATGCCGCGTTAGGTTGCGTCCGGTGCTGATGACCTCGCTATCAACAATTACCGGATTTTTGCCATTGGCGCTTTCGCAGGGGCAAGGTTCGGAAATGCTGCGTCCGCTGGCTGTCGCGATGATCGGCGGCATTTCGCTGTCAATTATCTTGTCGCTGCTGTTGATCCCCACGCTTTATTTTTGGGTGAAAAATCGCTCCGCAAATTTCCAAATGACACCAGCAAATGGATAAATAAGTCACACATAATTGTTAACCGCTCCCCAAAACACAGCTGATTTTGATAAAAAAGGGCACCGAAAATTCCGGTGCCCTTTTTTTGTTTAATAAACTTGGCTCACAATTCAATCATGCAAATAAAGCAATAGTGCAGCTTTTTTTTTCAAAATCGCTGACAGCAGAAAAATCCCTACATGTTTATGGTGGTGCGATGTCATATCCGGAATTGATATATTGGGTTATCATGTGACCGGTTCGTATCTAACTCCGGATTTTTCTGAATGACGCAATTATCAACGAACAGAAACGCACTTCATTTGATGCCCCCGGAATCTGGCTTATCCAAAACGATATCTATCAATAGCTGCGATAAATTTTACCAACGTCCAAAGGAGTGAAAAATGCGTGTTTCATCTTCTATTAAAATGATTTGCTTTTTGGGTTACTTGCTTATCTTCTTTTCGGCTGGACAGGCCCAAAATTGGCCGCCGCCGATGCCGGGAAATGAGCATTGGAGCGGTGTTTTCGGCAGCAGTTCCGGACCGATTCCATTCGGCGCAAAAGTGTCTGCCATGTTTCCGAATGGCGATGTTGTGATCGCCGGCGATGTGGGCACGGGTGTGAAAGTATCCAAATGGGTGCAGGCTCTGCAACAGTGGGTGGATTTGGGCGACCGGCTGCGGTTGGAAGGGCAGCCATTTTCCAGCGCAGCGGATATCGAAGTGATGGCAAACGGGGATGTTTACATCATCGGTAGTTTTAATCGTGCGGATAACGGCGCAGGGCAGCCGGCGGTGGAATGTTCCAACATTTTCCGGTGGAACGCCAATGCCAATCCACCCGCCTGGGAACCGGTTGGGGAAGGTTTGAGCAATTATCCGAACAAGCTTGCGATTGATGAAACCAATGGATATGTGTATGTGACCGGGTCCCAAACGGCATGGAACCCGGATGGTACATTGGTGGGCATCAATCGGTTGGGGCGATGGGATATCGCCAATAGCCAATGGGAAATTGTCGGGGTTGGTGTGAACACCCTGATCAGCGATATCGCGCTGGATGCGAACAACGAGCTGTATATCTGTGGCGCATTTACGGATATCCTAAACCCTGATTTTACAAATGTTACCGTCAACCGCGCAGCGCACTGGGACGGCAATTCCTGGCATGCGCTGGGTCAGGGAATTTCCTCGGCAAACCTCAACCCCCGCGATATCGTCATCGACAATAGCGGAAACGTGTATGTGGTAATTCTGGATGCGATTGCCACCAATACGGACAACTCGCAGGTTCTCGGCCCGATTGTTTATTGGGATGGCACCAACTGGCAACCCACCGCGGCGCTTCCGGTGGAATACACATTGGAGATGACCACCGGATTTAACGGCGATGTGTATGTGCTGTATGTCGATCACGGATTTTCCGGTCCGTACGTTGCGAAGTTCGATGGTTCAACCTGGCAGGGCATCGGGCAATATTTGGGCGAATACACGTTTACCATCGCATCGAACAAACAATACAACGCCGTTCGGCTATATTGGGGCGGATTGTACTGGCAGTTAACCAATCCTGCAACCGGTATAACAAATGCCGCCATAAACAACGGTTATTTTAACGGTAATTTCTGGATTCCGATGGCGGGATATGGCAGCACAAACGGGCGAATTCTTACCATGCACATGCTCGGACCCTTTGGCAACACAATGATTGTTGGCGGCGAGTTCTCCAAAATTGCCGGTATCGATGCCCAAAATGTGGCGCTGTACGAAGGTCGATTCTGGTCATCGATGGGGCTTGGTGTCAACGGCAGGGTAAATTCGGTGCACGGATATTACAACTACGTTGTCGTTGGTGGCGAATTTTCGCATGCGATCAACGCGCCGGGCGATTCTGTTCGGGCGAATAATATTGCCTATTTCAACCTGAACACCCAACGGTGGGAAGCTGTCGGTCAGGGTGTGGACGGACCGGTTTATGCTATTTGGTCAAAACTGGATCGGCTATCCATTGGCTTGTTTGGCGAAATACTCGTCGGCGGAAAATTTACCACCGGTTTCAATCCGGACGGAACGCCGGTGCCGCTCAACGCTTTCGGATCGTTCCGGTTCAACCCGACGACAGATGATTTTTGGGAAAATCCCGGCCAAACCAACGGGGTAACCGGCGGCGCTGCAGAAGTGCACGCCATTGCCCGTGCCGGGGCATACGATTACGATCTTTACATCGGCGGTTCGTTTGATGAAGGGCGCAACGCGAACGGCACTACCGTAAACAGCCCGAACATTTTATATTGGGACGGGGTGACAGCAAACGGCTGGACACCGCTCGGCCAGGGAACCGACGGCATTGTTCGCGATATTGAATATTTTCTGGAAAATACATCCGTCAGAAACAATGCAATCTGGATTGGCGGTGAATTTGAGAACATGTTTGCAGCCAACGGCTCGCCCATATTTTGCCGGAATCTCGGCACATGGTACGAAATTGTCGATGAGTGGTATCCGGTTGCCGGCGGCACCGATGGCCCGGTGTATAATATTGCGTCTATCGATGCGTATTATCAGGATGCGCTGGCTGTCATCGCCGGAGATTTTTCGCTCGGCTACTACCCGAACGGCAATGCCCGCGCGATAAATAATGTTGCGCTGTTTTCCATCGGCAATCCGCGTCCGGGATTGATTCCCAACTGGAACACGATGGGCGACGGCGCAAACGATCCCGTTTATACCGCAACCACTTTTCGCCCGTGTTGGGGCGCCGGTGAACACGTGCTCATCGGTGGCGATTTTACGGCCGTTGGTAACAAGGGCGCCCGCGATCTGGCAAAGTGGAAACGCGTTTGGCGGTCTGCGGTTATCGCACATGTGGCATCAAGTCGGTCTTCCGGCGGTAGTAGCTCGGGGCGCAGAGCCCGCGCGGTGATGTATTTGCCGCCCTGTTTTGACATCAACAAAAATAGCGCAATGGTGGAATCGGTACTGTTCGACAGCCTGGCATTCGGTGAATCTTTGATGCTGGACAGCATCCCCAACTATCGCCCATTCGATCTTGTGATAACCGATGCAACAGATTATCTCGATACACTGGCGGTTTTGGATAGCATTACAATTGGATTGGGAACACCGTTGGCGATGGTCGTTGCCGGAGTGGACGATCCCGGCGCGTACGCGCCAAATCCCGAAGGCATTTCCACCGCAATTCGATTGATGTCTGTGCCGATACCCGGTGATAGCGCCAATCCTGCCGATGTGCAAATCGTTTTCGCGAATGCCGTAACTGATGCGCCAAAAGTGAGCATCGCGCTGCAAAACGGCGCAACATTGGTTGACGGCATTTCCTTTGGCGAAGCTGCCGAACCCGTGAACCTGCCGCCGGATAATTACACAGTGGAAGTGCGCGATTCACTGACGCAGCAGGTCATCACCACTTTTGCAATGGATTTGCAGAACAGTGCCGGAAAAGTGCTCACCAAAGTGTTGCAGGGATTTGTCGATCCGTCGGCGAACCAGAACGGCGCACCGCTGGAACTGGGCACGGTGGATGCCGGAACAACCATCGTCACAGCGATAGAAGATGATGTGCAGCCGCCCGTTGCCCAACAGTTTGAGCTGCTGCAAAATTACCCGAATCCGTTCAACCCGACCACGCGCATCGATTTCCGGTTGCCGAAACAGGCGCACGTCAAACTGGATGTGTTCAACGTGCTCGGTCAGCAGGTCGCTACGCTGGTTGATGGGCAGCTCACTGCCGGAACGCATTCCGCAACCTTCGATGCCAGCCAGCACGCCAGCGGGCTCTATTTTTACCGCCTGAAAGCGGATAACGAAATCAGCGAAGTCCGCAAAATGATGCTGTTGAAATGATAAAAACAATTGCCACAGTGGCACAGAGCACTCAGAAATTAAAAAAATACTCCGTGCCCTCTGTGTCTCCGTGGCAAAAAAATCAACAATTTCCGCCGTTTGGCGACGGCAATCCAGCCCCCTGTTTCTTTCGAGGCAGGGGGCTTCTTTTTTGCTGTAATTTTCCGCAAACCGCTGATCTGTCATTCCTGCGCAGGCAGGAATCTCCATCGGCAACCGCTATCAATCCTGTGGTGAAATATTCACACCTGTGGTTTCGCTTCACGAAAACCGATCACAACTCCGTTTCAATTTACGATTGTAAACAATTGAAAAATATGTACTTGCGAAAAGGAATATTTGTTGGCACAATTTCTGAATAATCCATCTGCGAAGAATAGAAATGTTGGGTTGAGAAACAATAAAGGAGAAACACAATGACACACAAAAACTTACTTCGCAAATGGATTGCCGTTTTGCTCGGCGGATTGCTGTTTTGGGCAAGCGGCTGCGACGAAGCGGCGACCGATCCGAACCCCGGCACCGGCGATCTGGAATTGAGCAGCGCGGCACAGGGCGTTGCGGTCACCGGATGGCAAACGGTCAACAATTTGAAAACACAGCAGCAGTTCGGCGATCTGGTCGGCGGCTCCGGCGATATCATCACCGATGAAGCCGGGATGATCAGCAGCACCGCAGAAATGCGCCGCGAAACCGACCGTGTTGCCCGCGTTTATCAATTCGCGCAGCAATCCGGCAGGCTCGCCAAAACCTCGGCAGACAGCCTTATTTGGTCGGAAGAATGGGACGACCCGATCTCCGGCACTGCCGGTCGCCGCGCGCTGATTTACGATGACCAAACCGGCATCGGTCGCATTTACGAAGTGATTTACCAGTTCCCCGCGCAGTTGCAATTGCAATACGATTCAACGGAAATTCGCATCGACCTGAACGCGACATTGCTCGATTCGACGGACGACAAACTGTTGCAAATAAACAAGTTGAGCGAATTTCGCGAGGGCTTTGCGGTGCAAAAAGTAACCGGCGAAGGCATCGTTACGGATTGGGATGCTGATAACGAAATTACCGGCGCAATCGTCACGAATATCGTCGAATACGGCAGTTTGCGAAATCTGGAAAAGCTCACTCAAATTGCCGAATTTAACCCGGACGGCAGCGGCGCTGTTTCGGAAACGTTCGATTTTCGCGATAATACGAGCACCCAAAAAAGCGTCACGTTTAATGCGAATCACACTGGCACATTTTCGGAAACCTGGCGGAACGGCACCACCGTCACCGGCACATTCGACGATTTTGCGGACGACAATCACGCCGCGCTGACCCGCAACATCGATTTTGCCAATCACCCGTGGCTGGACAAAATGACCGATCGCGCCGAATACACGCTCGATCCGGCCGATTCCAGCAGCGACGGCACCGTTGCCCGACTGCTCTATTTTTTGAACGGTAATCTGGACTCGATGGAGGTGCAGGCGCATCGCGAATTTGACGGCGCATATTGGACGGAAACGCTGCAAATCCAAACCGCCAACGATGGCGCAACAAATCTGACCGTCATCGAAAAGGACAATTTTGATGAATTCGACGGTGAACATTTCAGCCCGGAGGGCTATTATGTGCAATTTAACGGCATCGATTACGACAACGGCAGCGGCGAATTGTGGCTGAGCGTTTACGCCTCCAAAACTGCTTTTGACAACGGCGAACCGCCGATTCTTTCCGCGCACTACATTTACAATCCGGATGGCAGCGGCACCGGAACCATCACCGAAAACGGCAGCACCTACGATGTAAAATTCGATGCCGATGGCGCAATCGAGGTCGTCGATACCGATGGTCGCTCCGTCGCGTTGAACGGATTTAATTAATTCCTTTAGGGCGAACGCTCATTCGTCCCATTTCTTTTTTTGAATAAATTTTTAACAAAAGGGCGAGCAGCCGCTCGCCCCTACATTTTTTCTTGGATAGATTGGTCACCAATCCTAAATTCAGGCTGAATAATCACATAGCCGCAGAAATAATCGGGAGCCTCTGTATTTGCAGGATTGAACACAACAGGCAATTTTAGTCATTCCTGCGAAGGCAGGAATCTCCAGAAAAAACGAAATAGCTGCGGTAAAAATTTCGACCCGTAAATCAATGAAAAACAACATCCGACACATCCTCATTTTCCTGATTGCGGTTGCCGCGTTGCAACCGCTGTTCGGACAACAAGCGCTGACCGTGGAAACGCTGGAAATCACCGGGAACAGCAAAACGCGCGAATCCGTTATCCGCAATTATCTCACCATCCGCGAAAACGAACCGGTCACCCGTGAACAGCTTGCCGCGGACGAAGCCCGGTTGCGTAGCACCAATTTTTTCAAAGAAGTTCAAATTTCCATTATGCCCGGCAGTGAAAAAGGGCTGGCAAAAGTAACCGTGACGGTCAGCGAGCGAAAGTGGCCGTTTTTCCAGTTCAAAAGCGGATTTAACGAGCTGGACGGCTGGTATATCAGCCCGATCGGGCTGCGATTCGACAATATTTTGGGACGTGGCAACGTCCTCGGCTGGGAGCTGATCATCGGCGATCGCGTGGCGGGTGCACGGCTGGCATACGTTCGCCCGTTTTTGTTCGGCTCGGAATACGATCTCGGTGTGCAGATTTTCGGCTACAACCGCGAATTTCTCCATTTTCAGCCGGACGAGCGGCTCCGCCAACAGGTTCGCGATGCCGGATTCAAGCTGCAAATCAGCGGTAACAGCGGTCTGGCGAAATATTTTTCCGCCGCGATTGTCGGGCAAAACGTGGTGCCGGACACTTTTCTTACCCGCGAAAGAAACGGCGACGAGCGGTTCGACGCGCCCACATTTTTGCAGCAGCCGGTGGACACCCAAAAAATCGGGCGGTTCATTTTGGCGTTCACGGTCGATACGCGCGACCAGAAAATCCACCCGCTTTCCGGCTGGTGGGGCAGCGCGGTGCTCGATCAGGCAACCAAAGAATTGGGCAGTTTCGCCAGTTTTTACCGCTTCACGGTGGACGTGCGGCGCTACCAACCGCTCTGGAAAAAGCTCACCGGTGCGGCGCGCATCCGTTGGGGAACGGTCAGCGAGAGCGCGCCGTTTTACGAAAAATTTTATCTCGGTGGACCCAATTCGTTGCGCGGTTATGCCGATCGCAGTTTGACGCCGCCCGGCTACGCTGCGGAAATCGCCCAAAGCAGCGTGGAACTGCGTTTCCCGCTTTCGCGCCGATTGAAATATGACCGATTCACCGGTGTGCTGTTTTTCGATGCCGGCTACGCCTGGAACGATCCCGAAGCATTTGATTTTTCTAAATTTAAAAGTGGCATCGGTTGGGGATTGCGGCTGCGACTCCCGATCGTCGGGTTGCTCCGCACCGATTTCGCCTACCCGCTCGATGGCGACGACCGCGAAATGCGCGTACACGTTTCGTTGGGGCATACGTTTTAAAGGATAAAGGATAAAGGGTAAAGGATAAAGTGAAGTGTGAAAAGCGATGTGAAACTGCTGATCACCCATTCACTCTTTTACCCACTCAAACAATAAAAACCCGGACGTAATTTGGACCATCGCTATCGCAACATTTTCTGGCTGATTGCATTTTGCCTGCTGTTTTCCGGGAAAATGCCGGCACAGCAATCACCGCAAGTTGATGAATTACAGGTATTTGCGGAAAATGATTCGCTGCGCTGCCGATACGCCATTTCCGATCTGTTCGCCGGGAACACCCGCCAGACGCTGCTGTCCGGTTTGCCGGTACTGGTCCAGTTGCGCTGGCAGTTACTCGATGAAAACGAACGCGCGATCACCCAAATTATCCAAAAATTTCAGTTGAAATACGACATTTGGGAAGACCTTTTTTTTGAGGAATCGCCCAACGGAAAAAGCCAGTTTGCCAGCATCGAGGCGCTGGAAAGCGCCTGGCAATCGCCGGAACCGCAGCTGATTCTCGCCGGAAATTTACCGGACGCGGAATCCAAACTGCGCATTTCGCTGGACGTAAACGTGGTTCTGCTCAGCCGAACACAGGGGCAGCAGCTCAAAAACTGGATTTTCAACGCCAACGAAACCGAAGAATCGCTGCCCGGCAGCAACCGCGACACCGGTTTCACGCTCGATTTGAACCGCCTCTTTTCCCTCTTTTTCAGCCGTTCGGATGTGATCGAACAAACCAGCGTCCGCAAAATTTCGCCCGATTTCACCCTCAACGAACTACGCCGATGAAAACCATTCGCGCCAAATTGTTGCTCCTGTTGCTGGCGGTCGTTGTGCTGCCGTTTGTGCCCATCGTCTGGCTCGTGAATGATCTGGTGCATCACAGTTACAACGTGGGTGTCAATCCGCAGGTGGCGGCGGCGCTGGAAAGCGGCGTCGGCTATTCGCGGGAGCTGTATCAACAATATAAACAACAGCTTGCAACACAACTTTCCGCGCTTAAAATTGATCCGGCTTCCCCCAAAATACCGGAAAATTCGTCGCCGTGGCGATTCACATCGGTGCAAATTTTCGATGAAAATCTGGTGCAACGATCCGCCGTTTTGCGCGATTCTGCCGCAATTCCGGCAATCGATGCGAGCCATTTTGCCCAGCTCCGCGAGAGTGAATCGCCGCAACTGATGTTCACGGATCGCGAGGCGAACGCGTTCATCGCGATGGAAAAACGCGGGCGTCAATTCGTTGCGCTCACCGCCGCGCTCGATGAATCGTTTCTCGAAAAATCCGGGCAAAGTTTACAGATATATCAGTTGTATCGCACGCTGTCGTTGTCCCCGGCGTTTATTCCCACGCGTTTTTTGCTGGCATTTTTGTTGCTCAGCGCGGTGATCATCGCCGGAACCGTTGGCGTTGCCTACTGGCTGTCGCGGCGCATTTCCGAACCGATTGCGGATTTGGTGAAAGGCACGCAGGAAATCGGGCGCGGCAATCTCGATTACCAGATTCCCCAGCGCAGCACCGATGAACTCGGCGAACTCGTGCAATATTTCAATCGCATGACCGGCGAGTTGAAAGATTATCAACAGCGCACGATTTATCTGGAAAAAATGGCCGCCTGGCAGGAAATCGCCCGGCGGCTGGCGCACGAAATCAAAAACCCGCTGACACCCATTCAGCTTACCATTCAGGAAATGGTCGATCAATACGATGGCAGCGATCCCGAATATGCGCAACTGCTGCGGGAATGCCACGGCATCATCGGTGAGGAAATCGAGAATTTGCGGCGATTGGTGCGGGAATTTTCGGATTTCGGGCGAATGCCGGAGCCCGCTTTCAGCGAAACGAACCTCAATTTGCTGATTAGCGATGTGGTGAAATTGTATCCGCATCACAGCATTTTGCTGGATTTGTCGCCGGAAATTCCGCCGCTGCAACTCGACGAAGACCGCATTCGCCGGGTGCTGATCAATCTGGTTGAGAACGCTATTCAGGCGGATGCGACCGAAAATCCGGTAGAAATTTCCACTGCTAAAACAGTTGACTTTATTGAACTTATCGTTCGTGATCACGGCAGCGGCATTCCCGAAAAACTCCGCGAAAAAATTTTCGAGCCGTATTTTACCACCAAAAAATCCGGCGTGGGATTGGGTTTGGCCATTACCCGCAAAATGATTGAGGAGCACGGCGGCGAAATCCGCGTAGCTTCCGAGCCGGGCACTGGCACGGCGTTCACCATTCGGTTACCAATACAGCGTTCGAACATGTAAAAAATGTATTCGTTATTTGGCAGAAATCGAAACAAATATTAGCTTTCAGCATGAAAAATCTGACCGTCTGTGTCGTTGATGACGAAAAAAATATCCGCCGTTCGTTTGAGCTGATTTTGCGCAATCGCGTGAAATCGCTGCAGGTGTTTGAAGCCGGTGAGGCGTTGCTGGACGCGCTGCCGGGCGAAACAGTTGACGCGCTGTTTCTCGATGTGCAACTGCCGGGCATCGACGGCATCGAAACGTTGAAACGGCTGAAAGAAATCTCGCCAACAACCGAAGTGGTGATGATTTCCGGGCACGCAACGCTCAGCACCGCAGTGGACGCCACTCGCGCCGGCGCGTATGATTTTTTGGAAAAACCCCTTCAAAAAGAGAAAATTGTGCTCACGCTGGAGCACCTCGCCGAACGGCAATCGCTGAAGCAGCGGTTTGCCGATTTGCAATCGGCGATTTCGGCGGAAAACCGCATCATCGGCGAGTCGCCGGCAATTCTCTCCGTGCTCCAAAAAGTGAAAAAAATAGCGCCGACGGACAGCAAAGTGCTGATTACCGGTGAAAGCGGGGTTGGCAAAGAGCTGGTGGCGTTCGCGATTCATCAAAACAGCACGCGCGCAAAGCAGCCGTTTGTAAAAATGAACTGCGCCGCCATTCCGGAAGATCTGATCGAAAGCGAACTGTTCGGCAGCGAGAAAGGCGCGTTCACCGGCGCAACCGAACGCCGCGACGGAAAATTTACGCAGGCGAACGGCGGCACGTTATTTCTCGATGAAGTTGGCGATATGAGTTTGCGCGTGCAAACAAAGGTATTGCGTGTGTTGCAAGATGGTGATTTCCAGCGTGTCGGCGGAAAAGAAACGCTGCGCGCAGATGTGCGGGTGGTTGCCGCAACCAATCGCGATTTGGCGGAAATGGTCAAATCCGGCGATTTCCGGGAAGATCTGTTTTTCCGGCTGAATGTGCTGCCGATTACCGTGCCGCCGCTGCGAGAACGCCGGGAAGATATTCCGCTGCTGGTCGAGCATTTTGCCCGGGAAATTTGTCGGCGAAACGATCGAAAATCGCCGCAATTTGATCCGGCAGTGATGCGCCAGTTGCAACAGTATCGCTGGGCGGGCAACATACGCGAGCTGCACAATCTGGTTGAGCGGCTGATTATTCTCGCCGAAGGCGACCGGATTTCCGTTGCGGATTTGCCGGAATATTTGAACGTGACCGTAAATCCGGCAGACGCAATTGCGCCGGGTAGCAAATCGCTGGCAGAGGTTCGCGAAATCGCCGAACGGCGCTACATCGAGCGCTGCCTCGCGGAAACGGACGGCAACGTGACGCAGGCTGCAAAATTGTTGGGGATGGAGCGCACCAATCTCCATAAAAAAATGAAATCGCTGGGCATTCAATAAACTGTTCGCCCGAAAAATCAACAAATTTGTTGCTTGACAATCCTGCCGCAATTCAAGATATTAGGCATTATCAAGTGAAACTCAGGAAAATCATGCCCCAAAATTTCGATACGGTGTCTGAAAAATTACAGTCTGCGACGGATGATGAGCTGATCGAACGGTTGAAATCGGGGCAATCGCAGGCGTTGTCTGTGCTGTATGACCGCTACGCTTCCCAGCTGTATGGCCTCTCACTGAAAATTTTACAAAACCAATCGCTCGCTCAGGACGTAATTCAAGAGGTGTTTTTGAGCATTTGGAAAAATGCCAAACAATTTGACCGCAAACGCGGTGCACCGATGGCCTGGATGACAATTTTGTGCCGCAACCGCTGCATCGATATTTTGCGATCGAAAGATACGCAAACCAAACGCAGCGCATTTTCAGCGGATGATGAAATCGGAAACCCGGCGCTGATCAGCGAAGTGGAAGAAAGTCCGCTGCATTTGGCGGATTTGTCCCAGTTGCAAAATACTGTCAAAACGGCGTTGGCGGCGTTGCCGGATGATCAGCGGGATTTGCTGGAACTCGCGTATTTTCAGGGATTTTCGCAATCGGAAATCGCCAAAAAACGGGAGCTTCCGTTGGGAACCGTAAAAACCCGGATTCGCTCGGGCATGCTGCGGTTGAGAGAGATTTTTACCCGTATCGGGATCGAGTAACTTATGAAAATGGATAACGAAAAATTGCAAGAACTTGCTGCTGCGTATTCTTTGGGAATGTTGGAAGACGACGAGCGCGAAGTTTTCGAAAACCTGATTAAATCAGGCGATCCGGATGCGATTGCCCAATTGAAAGCCATGCAGGAAGTGGTGACGGTTTTGCCGATGGCGGCAGAGCCGGTAGCGCCGCCGGCATTTTTGAAATCGAAAATTATGGCGGAAATTGAGGCGGAAGCCAAACCGGAAATCGCGGAAACTCCCGCAACGTCCTATCGCGAAGATTCCCGGTTTGAAACGATTGTGGTGGAGCAACTCCGCGAAATGGCTGCCTTTTGGCGCCGCCTGACCTGGGGCGTGGCGATTGCCAGCCTGGTTATTATTGTTGGTGTGGGCATCTATTCCATAAAACTGAAACAGGATGTCCAATATCTCGAAAAACAGGTGGAAATCGGCGGAAACCTGATCAACAATCTGGAAACGGAGCTGAAACGCAAAAACGAATTTTTGACGATTGTGCAGGATGCCAGCGTAAAAGTGTTCGCGCTGAACGGATTGGAAGCCGCACCAAAAGCCTCCGCAACCGTATTTTTATCGGCGGATGAGAAAAAAGCGGTGTTTTCCGCCCAAAATTTGGGCGATTTGGCGACCGGCAAAGATTACCAATTGTGGATGCTCAAAGGCAACCAACCGGTGGACGCCGGATTGCTGACCGCCGAAAACGGTCATTTTGTGGCCACATTTGCGGTCGATTTTTCGCTGGATGAATTGAGCGCATTTGCCGTAACCGTTGAGCCAAAAGGTGGCGTTCCCCAACCCACCGGCACAATGGTGCTGCTGGGAACCACTTCCGGCAGTTGATATTTTTATCATAAAAAATCGAAATTTATCATTTTAGGCGAACGGTTGTTCGCCTTTTTTGTTGGGTTTGAAAAAATATTGCTGATCGATAAGTTGTTGTAAATATGCGATTTGCAGATGTGATCGGATACATTTTCTAAAAATAATTCCCTTTTCTGAAATCCACTCACCCACCTCGTTCGTAATTCAACTGCAACGATAAAACATTGCTTTAATGCGCATTAAAGCCTTTTCATAAACCAAATCTTATGATGGAGGCTATATGATTTCCATAAATCGATCATTATTTCGAATACTGATTTCGGCGTGGTGCATCCTCGCGACAGCCGGCATGCTGATGTTGCATGCCAGCAGTCACCGCGAAGCGCCGCTAATCAGCCAGGATCCGCTGGCAGACAATACGGATTTATATGTGTTCCGGTCACCGGATGACCCGAATTCTGTTATCATTATCGCAAATTATATTCCGCTGGAATTGCCGGAAGGCGGACCGAATTACGCCACTTTCGGCGAAAATATTCGATATGAAATCCACATCAAAAACAGCACGTATGTGGGAATGCTCGGCGGTGCGATGGACGACATCACCTACCGTTTCACGTTCACGCAGGAAAACGAAGACCCGACCACGTTTTTCAACATCCGGTTGGGCATGCAGAACCTGAAAACCACTTACACTTGCGAAAAAAGCACCGATGGCGGAATGAGCTGGACAACCATCGTCGATAACGGCGTGGTGCCGCCGAACAACATCGGGCCGCGTTCCATCGAAGGCGCAGCCGGACTCGGCACCAGCTACGATCAACTCGTGCAAAACGCGATCACCACCGCAACCACCGGCGAAACGGTATTTTGCGGACCGCGTGACGATGCATTTTTCGTCGATTTGGGCGGTATTTTCGATCTCGGACAAACCCGCAGCGCATACGGCACGAACGCATCCAATCCGGATAACGCCCGCGATGCCGTTGCCGGTTTCAACACGCACACTATTTCGATGAAAATTCCCATCAGCATGTTGCAAAAAGATGGCAAAGACGTCAGCCAGGCAACCGGCATTCTCGATCCCGATTTTGTGATCGGCGTGTGGGCATCTGCCAGTCGTCAGCAAATCAAAACCTTGTCCATGGATGGCAGCAAACCAACCTACAGCGGACCGTGGGTGCAGGTATCCCGTTTGGGCATGCCGTTGACTAACGAAGCGATTATTCCAATCGGCGAAAAAGATCACTGGAACTCCGTGACGCCTTACAGCGCGGAAGAGCAGGGTTTTGTGGCGTATTTCGCGAATCCGGAATTGGGATTGTATATGGATGACAGCCAGTTCGGCGGTGCAGTTCCGGCGCTTTCTGATCTGCGAATCCAGTCCATGAGCTATCCGGCAATTGGCGTTATTCCGGGCTATTCCGATCCGGGATTTGATTTCCGCAACGGAAAAGACGGTGCATTTGCCGCCGCATTTATTCCCGGCATCGATTTCACCGGAACTGCGATTGCCGTGCCCACCGGACCTGCGGCAGACGGAATGCCCATCCAAACCGCACTGGTTGCGCCGGGCGAACCGCGTCGTGCGGATGTGTTTCCGGTATTCTATTTTGGTGTGCCCGCTTTGCCGCCGTATGAACTGGCAACCGGCAAAACCGGTGGACCGCTCAGCAAAGGTAAACCGTTTATTCACAACTTTTTACCGATCACCAGCGATGCCGGTGTGCTTTACGGTGGCGACATGCTCCGGTTGAATATGGCAACGCCGGTAACGGATCGCGGCAACAGCGAATACACAAATAACGCCCGGATGGGGCTGGTTCGCGCCGCCGTGTTGGGATTGACAGATCCGGCATTTGCGGACACCACTATTCAATCCATTCCGCACATGGACGGTTTCCCGAACGGACGCCGTTTGGAAGATGACGTGACCACCATTTCGCTGCAAGCGGTTGGCGGGCTGGTGTTGGCAGCCGTCGGATTTCCGTTTGACGATGCAACCGCCGGAAATTACAGCGATCTCGCATCGCCGGCGCTGGTTGCCGAACTCACCTACAACGGCGGCCCGACAGCCAACGATGTGCCGTTGCTCAGCCAATTCCCGTATCAGGCAGAGCCGCACCGCGGATACGATTATGTGAAGCAATTGACCGCTGTTGAGCCAATTATGGTTGGCATCAGCGAATCGCCGATTGGCGTTGGTGTGCCGAAGGCGTTCATTCTGGAACAAAATTATCCGAATCCTTTCAATCCGTCCACGACTATCAAATATCATGTGTCGAAACCGGCGGATGTGCGCATCAATGTGTATAACACGCTCGGTCAGTTGGTCGCCACGCTGGTGGACGGACAAAAAGCAGCCGGTACCTACTCAATCAATTGGGACGCCAAAAATCTGGCGAGCGGCACCTACTTTTATCAAATGGAAGTGGGTAACGATATCATCACCAAAAAATCAATTCTTGTGAAATAGCCATCCTTCAGGCAGCGCGCATTGTCGGGGCAGCGATGTCCCGGCAATGTGTTATTATCGAAAAATTGAGGACAATAAAATGATTCGCAAAATAGCCATTTTAACAGCTTTCGTCATTGCAGGATTTACCGGGATGTTGATGCTCAAGCATTACGTGATTGATGTGCATGACCACGATCATCACGATCACGATCATCACGGTGTGCATGAGCATTCTCACGATCATTCGCACGAAAAAGATGTGCAAATTTCCCCGAAACTGCAGCAATTGCTCGACCGCGAAACGGCGCTGAACGCGGCAATCCAACAACGCCCGGATGATTTGAAAAGCCGCACCGCACTCGCGGAAACCTACGTGCAGCTCGCCCGGATGAACGGCGATCACAATGATTTTGTGCACAAAGCGCTGCGGGTTGCGGATAACACATTGGACATCGCGCCGGAAAATACCGAAGCGCGGATGATCAAAATTTCCGTTTTGCTGACGCTGCATCAGTTTGAAAAAGCTAAAATGTTGGCGGAATCGCTGGCAAGGGAATTTCCGCATAATGCCTTTGTTTACGGCGCACTCTGCGATGCAAATGTGGAACTCGGCAATTATCCGGAAGCCGTTGCGGCGTGTGATAAAATGTTGAGCATCCGCCCCGATTTGCGCTCGTATAGCCGCGCATCCTATCTCCGGGAAATTCACGGCGATATGCCCGGCGCTATCGCAGCGATGAAATTGGCGGTGAAATCCGGTGTGCACGGCTCGGACGAACGCAATTGGGCGCTGTGTCATCTGGCAAATTTGTATCTGCAAACGGGTGATATTGAAAACGCGGAGATAATTTACAACGGCGTGCGGGAGCTGCAACCCAACCGAACTGAAGCGATTATCGGTTTGGCGGATATCGCCAGTATTAACAATGGGTTAAGCGAAGGGATATCTGTGCT
This sequence comes from Calditrichia bacterium, assembly GCA_020634975.1. NCBI lineage: Bacteria > Pseudomonadati > Calditrichota > Calditrichia > Calditrichia bacterium. Next base: position 2,259,833 of record JACKAQ010000001.1, read on the forward strand.
GGAAACATATGCAGATCACGATGCGGATCATAAAATCATCGAAAAACTGGCGCTGATGTTAGTTGCAAACGGCAACGATTTGAAAGCCACAGAGATGATCGCGCATGCAGCAGAAGGATTGCACGAACAGGCTGCAATCGGCTGGAATATTGATCTGGAACTCGCCAGATTTTACGCCGATTGCAACGTGAATCTGGACGAAGCGCAGACGCGCATCGAGCGCGAATATCAGCGTCGCCCGGAAAATATTGATGTGTTGGCAACCTACGCATGGGTGGAATTCCGGCGCGGCGAGATCCAAAAAGCACTGCCGTTGATGGAAAAAGCGCTGCGGATGGAAACGAAACGTCCGGTATATCTGTATCACGCGGCGGAAATTTACAGTGCTGCCGGCGATCTGCGAACCGCACAAAACTATCTGAAATTATGCAAATCTGACAAATTTTTGCTACCCGCACAAAATCTCGAAAGCGCCCGCGAATTGGAAAAACGACTCCACCAATTTGCGCAACAGGCACAGGTCACTCCCAACAAGCATCAAAAAAGCTGAGTTGTTCGGCGCAATCGAGTTGTCCTCACACACCCCCATAAGCTCCGGTCTGTTCGACGGGGCTTTTTTTTCTGGATTCTGGATGTTGGATTCTTTGGATTCTGGATATTGTTAGAATTGGGTTGATTGCCAATCTGTAGTAGGTAACAGTCGCGACAGTTCCGTCTTTTATTTCAAAGTGAGCGCATCGCAACGAAGCAATTTATTTCCAGCATCCAGAAACCAGAAACCAGAAACCAGCCTCAGGAAACCCGCCCAACTGCCTCTGCAATTTTCTCTGCCGGCGCGCACAGCGACACGCGAATGTAACCGCGTCCGTTGCTGCCAAAAATGCTCCCCGGCGCGATAAAAATATCTTTTGAATAGAGCAAATCATCCACAAACGCTTCGGCGTTTTTTGCGGCATCCGGCAGTTTTGCCCATGCGAACATGCCCGCGCTGCCGCTGTCGTAAGTGCAGCCGAGCGCATCCAGAAACCGATACACCAGTTGCTGACGATCCACATATGCGGCGTTTTGTTCGGCGTGCCATTCGTCGGAATTTTGGAGAGCTTGCGCAGCCGCGAGTTGCATCGGCAAAAATTGTCCGGAGTCGATATTGCTTTTTACCTTGATAATCGTATCGAGATAATCCGCGTTTCCGCAAAGCATGCCGACGCGCCATCCTGCCATATTGTGCGATTTGCTGAGCGAGTTGAGCTCGATGGCGCAATCCAGTGCACCGTCAACTTGCAGCAGGCTCAACGGATTGGGGTTCAGAATGCGGCTGTATGGATTATCGTGGCAGAGCAATATTTTGTGCTCGCGGCAAAAATCGATAATTTTGGCGAAATCCGCCAACGACGCCGTCGCGCCGGTGGGCATGTGCGGATAATTTACCCACATGATTTTCGCGCGGGACAAATCGGTTTTGGCGAGCGCATCGAGATCGGGCAGCCAGCCGTTTTTGGCGGAGAGGTCGTAAAATTGCGGTTCGCCGCCGGCCATTCGCGCGGCAGATGGATAGGCCAGATAACCGGGATCGGGCACCAACGCGATATCGCCGGGATTCAAAAACGCCATCGAAATGTGGAAAATGCCCTCTTTCGAGCCGAGCAGCGGCAAAATTTGCGCATTCGCGTCCAGCATAACGCCGTAGGTTCGCGAATAATATTCTGCCATCGCCAGGCGCAATTCCGGCGCGCCGCGATACGGTTGATAGCCGTGCACGTTCGGCAGCGCAGCGTTGCGATTCAGTGTTTCAATCGTTGTTGCAGATGGCGGCATATCGGGATTGCCGATCGCCAGATTGATAATCGGTCGCCCCTTTTGCGTCAGCGACCGCACCTCTGCGAGTTTTTTTGAGAAATAATATTCTTCAACCTGAGAAAGCCGGTTGGCGGACGGTATGATCATAGGGAATCACTCCGGATTTATAAATGCCCAGTATTTTGATGCCGCGGGCAAAGGGCGCAGCCGCCGCAATCCCGCGATGAAAATCGTCTTCATTTTGCCACAGTAAATCGATGTGAAAGGCGTATTCGTTCGGTTGACCGGGAATGGGAATCGACTGGATGAGCGAAAGGTTCAACCCGTGCTCGCGAAACACCTGCAACACGCTCACCAGCGATCCGACTTCGTGGCTCACCCGAAAGCTGATCGACGCTTTGTCCGGCGGTGTGCCGTTACGGTATTCCTTGTTCAGCAAAATCAGGAATCGCGTGTAATTTTTTTTGAGATTCTCAATTTCTTCGCCCAAAATCTGCAATTGATAGCGATTTGCCGCCATTTTGCTGGCAATCGCTGCCACGCCCCGCAGATTGTTTTGGCGAATTTCCCGCGCGCTTTCCGCCGTATCGAACGATTCAATCGCCCGCAAATGCGGGTGCGCTTCCAGAAAAACGCTGCACTGATGCAACGCCATCGGGTGCGAACGCACGGTTTCGATGTCCTCGATGCGCTGTCCCGGTAGCGCCATCAAATTTTGCTGGATGTGCAAATACGTTTCGCCAATGATGTGAAAATTGTATCGCTCCAGCAGGCTGTAATTCGGCAAAATGCTGCCGGCCAGCGTGTTTTCGATGGCCATCACAGCGGCGTCCACTTCGCGATTGGCCAGCGCATCGCAGAGCCGCCCGAACGTCATGCATTCCAGCAGTTCCACCGGATGTCCGGCAAAATATTGGCGCGTCGCCATATCGTGAAAGGATGCCTGACCACCCTGGATCGCGATTTTCATGTGCTGTTTCATACGAAATTCCTTTTTGTAGGGCGCGGCGTTGAAGCGCCCAAAATTCTGCAAATAAAAAAGGCTCCGTTTTGCGGAGCCTTTCAAGATTCGATATTGTCTGTTTTGCGCAAAACCGTCCTGTCAGGCTCCGTTGGTCTCGAAACCAAAAAAGAAAAACAGGCTAAAAAAGCGACGGATAATTGCGTTCAAAATATTTCCTTTGTTCAAACGTTGCCATTTTAATGCGAATTGCGGAGAATGTCAACGGATAATTCGGCAAAATTTGCTTTTTTGAAAAATTTGTGTCGGCGACGAGAAAAATTGATTTCGCCACCCGCATTCTGTAAATTGGGCGACGGTTTAAATGTGAACATCAATAATCAGGCAAAAAATGATTCAGCAAGCAATACACAAACTTCTCGAACGAACCCATCTCACCCACGAAGAAGCATTTGGCGCGATGCACAGCATTATGTCCGGCGATGCCAGCGATGCGCAAATCGGCGCGTTCCTCATCGCCATGCGCATGAAAGGCGAGCAGGCGCACGAGATTGCCGGATTCGCCAAAGCGATGCAGCAAAAAGCGCATCCGGTGACGGTCGATCGGCTGGGCGAAGCGCTGGATATCGTCGGCACCGGCGGGGACGGGAAGCATACTTTCAACATTTCTACAATCGCTGCTTTGGTGGCTGCCGGGGCGGGAATTCCCGTTGCGAAGCACGGCAATCGTTCCGTTTCCAGCAAATGCGGCAGCGCGGATGTGTTGCGCGAACTCGGTGTAAATATTGATCTTGAGCCATTGCAAATGACGCGTTGTGTCAACGAAGTGGGCATCGCATTTTTGTTTGCGCCGCGACTGCACCCGGCGATGAAATACGCCATCGGACCGCGCCGGGAAATCGGTGCGCGCACGGTTTTCAACATTCTCGGTCCGCTCACCAATCCGGCCGGCGTACGCCGACAGTTGATCGGCGCATACAATCGCGAACTCGCCAAATTGATGGCCAGCGTTTTCCGCGAACTCGGCACGGAACATACGCTGGTGGTGCACAGCTCGGACGGAATGGACGAAATTTCGCTGGCTGCGCCGACCCATGTTTTCGAATTGCGCCACGGCGATATCGCGGAATACGAAATCGATGCGACAACCTTTGGTGCCACGCCGTCGAACGACAGTCTGGAAGGTGGCGATGCGAAAGATAACGCCGCGATTGCCCTCAAAATTCTCAACGGCGAAACCGGCCCGCGCCGCGATGTGGTGGTGATGAACGCTGCCGCCGGTATTTACGTCGCCGGAAAAGCCGATTCGCTCGCCACCGCCGCAGATCTCGCCCGCCACAGCCTCGATTCCGGCGCTGCGCTGGCAAAGCTGGAAGCCCTCGGCAAACTGACGCAGGAAATGAGTGAGGAAGAATAAGGATAAAGGATAAAGGGTTAAGGATAAATATTCTCTTTTCGTTTGTTTCGTATATTTCGTAGGCATTGAATTGATAATAAAATGAAACCAAAAATTGACATTTTAGCCAAAATTATCGCGAAAAAGCGGGAAGAAATCGCGGCGCGAAAAGCGGAAATCAGCATCGCGGAATTGCTGCGATTGGCAGATGAAGCACCGAAACCGGAATCGCTGATTCGCCATTTGCGGGAAAGCCCGCACCTCCCGGTAATCGCCGAATTGAAAAAAGCCTCGCCATCCGCGGGCGTGATCCGCGATGATTTTGATGTGCTGGCACTCGGCAAAATGTATCAGCAGGATGGCGCGGCCGCGCTTTCCGTGCTCACCGACGAATCGTTTTTTCAGGGATCGCTGGATTTTTTGCGGCAGCTTCGTCCGCACATTCAGGTGCCGATGCTGCGGAAAGATTTTATCATCGATGAATACCAGATTGCCGAAGCCCGCGCCGCCGGCGCAGATGCGATTTTGCTGATCGTGGCGGCGCTGGAAAAAATGCAATTGCGCGACTTGCACGCCGCCGCCAATAAAATGGCGATGGATGTTTTGGTGGAAGTGCACACTGCCGAGGAACTGGAAATCGCCATGTCCGTCGATACGCCGCTGATCGGTATCAACAACCGCAGTTTGCACACATTCGAGATCGATCTGGCGGTCACCGAAACGCTCGCTGCCCAAATTCCCAAATCGGTAACGCTGGTCGGCGAAAGCGGCATTTACAGCGCGGATGACGCCCGCCGCCTCACCGATGCCGGGGTTCACGCGCTGCTCATCGGCACATCATTCATGAAACAGCCCGATCCGGGGATGGCGCTGGCAAAACTGATTCGCGATTATCACCGGTTTTCGCATCATTGATGAGTGGAGAAGTGGTCAGCAATCAGCTTTCAGCGATCAGCAATTTTAGCATTTGTTCATCGAACATCGCTTATCGTCCGCTGATTTATCCTTTATCCTTAACCCTTTATCCTTAAAATGAACTACACCTACGAATATCCCCGCCCGATGGTCACCGTTGATATGTTGCTGCGGCGCGAAACCGCGTCCGGCGCGGAAATTTTGCTCATCCAGCGAAAAAATCCACCGTTCGCGAACGCGTGGGCGTTGCCCGGTGGATTTGTGGATGAAAACGAATCGCTGGAAAATGCGGCGGCACGGGAGCTGGCGGAAGAAACCGGTTTGGCAAATCTGCAATTGCAGCAACTGCACGCATTCGGCGATCCGGGGCGCGATCCGCGGGGGCACACCATCACGATTGTGTTTGGCGCAACGCTGCCCGAATCTGCAACTATTCGCGCAAAAGCTGGCGACGACGCCCGCAACGTCCGATGGTTTTCACTCGATAATCTGCCGGAGCTGGCGTTCGATCACGCTAAAATTATCCGGTTCTGCCTGCCGTTGCTGACCAAAACCCGACCAAACATCTGATTTTCACGGTGAAAACTTGAAATTCCGGCCCTCATTCACCTTGCATTGCGCACTGTTCAAACGTATATTTTTCGTTACATTTTTTAATCAGCAACGCGGATAATTCGCGTGCCAATTTTTGTAATTTCAAACAGAGATCGTCGCACAACGCATGCAAACGCACATTCTTGATCTGCCATCTGCCACCCGCCAAATTCCCTGTCATGTCGGTGAAAACCTCTGGCAACCACTTCGCGAACACCTGAAAACACAATTTCCCAAACACGCAGTTTATGTAATTGCGGATTCGCAAGTGGCGGAAATTTACGCGCCGGAAGCGGAACAACAGCTTGCCGCTCATCCGGGATTTCGGGGATTGCTGCAATTTCCTGCCGGAGAGCAGAGCAAATGCCGGGCGCAAAAAGATGCGCTGGAAGACGCATTGCTTGCCGAAAAAGCCGGACGTGACACGGTTTTGGTCGCGTTTGGCGGCGGCGTCACGGGCGATCTGGTGGGTTACGTGGCGGCAACGCTGCATCGCGGGGTGCCGTTGGTGCATTTGCCCACCACGCTTTTGGCGATGGTCGATAGCAGCATCGGCGGAAAAACCGGCATCAATCATCCCGCCGGGAAAAATTTGATCGGCGCATTTTATCAGCCGGACAGCATTTTTTGCGATGTGCGATTTTTGAAAACGCTCTCGACAGTGGAATTTTTGAGCGGCATGGCGGAGGTCATCAAATACGCCGTAATTATGGACGACGAACTGTGGTACTGGCTGGAAAGCGAACAGCAGCAAATTCTGGACGGCGATTTACCCACACTTACCAAAATTATTTCCCGCTGTGCGCAGGACAAAATTGCTGTTGCTGCCGCCGACGAAAAAGAATCCGGATTGCGCGGAATTCTCAATTTCGGGCACACGGTCGGGCATGCTGTGGAAAAATTGAGCAATTTTGCCGTGCCGCACGGATTTGCGGTTGCCACCGGAATGGTCATCGCTGCGCGGCTATCTGTCCGGTTACTGAACTATCCTGCCGATCGCGAACAGCGATTGGTTAATTTATTGAAAAATATAGGCTTACTGACGGTTGATTTGGCTGATTACGCATTCGACGCCATCTGGGATTGCATCCTCTCCGACAAAAAATCGCGCCAGCAGGCACCGCGATTTTCACTGATGAACGCGGATAATCAACCCGAATTATTGTATCCAATCCAAAAAAGGGAGTTGGAAGATGTCTTCAAACACGCATAAACTTTGTGTCAGTTTGCTGCCGGAAACAGCGGAGCAAATTGACGAATGGCTGCCCAATTGCGCAGACAGCGACCTGATCGAAATCCGGCTGGATTATCTGCCGGAAATAGACGTTGCCAAACTGGTCAAAAAAGCAGAAAAACCGCTGATTATCACCTTGCGAACCCGTACGGAAGGGGGATTTTGGAACGGAAAAGCGGCGGATTATCGCGCGATTATTCAAAATGCCGCGAACGCCGGCGCAGCGTATCTGGATGTGGAATGGCAACTGGCGGATTCCGTGCTGCCATTGCTGAAAGCAGGTACCAGCAAAGTGGTGCTTTCGCATCACACCGAATCCAACAATCCCGAAGAATTGAAAGAAATATTTCGATCGATGACCCAACATCCCGCTGATGTGTACAAACTCATTTTTAAAGCGGAAGATATGGACGACAACCACACCGCGCTGATGCTGACCGAACTGGCAACATCGCTCGATAAAAAATTTGTGATTCACGCGATGGGCAACGCCGGACGGCCGTCCCGTTTGGTAGGCGCGGTGAAAGGCAACGAATGGACTTATCTCGCCAAAGATTACGATGAAGAAACCGCATCCGGGCAACCGGCGCTGCACGAAGCGCATAATTATTATCACCTGCAGCACAAAAGCACGGCAACAAAATTGATGGGGCTGATCGGCAACCCGATCCAGCAAAGTCGCGGTTGGCGATTGCATAACCAAATGATTTTTAACAAGTTTACGCAAAATAAAAATGCGGCAGAACCCAACGATTTTCTCTACCTCAATTTCCCCACAGAAGATGTGGAAAGCTTTTGGCAACAGTGGCAAAGCCATTTGCACGGGCTGAGCGTAACGATTCCCTATAAAGAGCAGATCGTCAAATTTCTGAATGAAGTATCGGTGGAAGTGCGCATTTCCGGCGTATGCAACACGATTGTGCGCGGTCCGAAAGGTTGGTGCGGCTACAACACAGATTTGCTGGCCATCGAAAGTTTGCTGAAACCCTACACCGAAGCGCTGAAAAACGGCGGTTTGGTGATCGGCACCGGCGCAACCGCCCGCAGCACCATTGCCGCAATGAAACGGCTGGATGTCAATCCCATTTTCGTGATCGGACGAAATAAGGAACGCGGCGAAATGCTGATGCAAAAATACGGCATCGATTATCTGGAGCCGGACGAAATTCACTATGCCAGCGCGGCGGTAATTGTGCAAACCACGCCGGTGGGAATGGCGCCGTACACGGATCAATATCCTTCCGGCACATCGCTGTTCCGCAAAAAACGGGTGGTGATGGATGTGGTTTACAATCCGCCGGAAACCCGCTTTTTGAAAATCGCCCGCGAACGCGGCTGCATCACCATTTCCGGCGTGGAAATGTTTTTGCTGCAAGCCACCAAACAGTTCGAACTATTCACCGGAACGCCGGTTACGGTTGAGGAACTGCGCGCTATTTGGGAAAATATTCATTGAAAATGAAACGGGTTGTGCTCATCGGATTTCGCGGTGTTGGCAAATCCACCCTCGCCAAAACGCTTGCGGCGCAATTGAGTGTGCCGCTGATCAGCACGGATGCGCAAATTGAAGCCGTAACCGGGATGCCCATTTCGCAATTTGTGGCGGCAAACGGCTGGCCAAAATTTCGCGAGATTGAGCAATCGGTGATTGCCGGATTGCCGGAAAACGAACCGGCGGTGATCGATTGCGGCGGCGGCGTGATCGAAAATCCGGAAAATATGCGCCACCTCGCCAAACACTCGCTGATCGTTTGGGTGGATTGTGAAATGCGGCTGATATATCAGCGATTGTCCGCCACTGGCGATCGCCCGTTGCTCAACGAAGCCGATCTCCAAAAAGATATCGAATCCAATTACAACCGACGCCTGCCGCTCTACCGCCAATATGCCCAACTGAAGGTCGATACGACCGAAACAGCCCCGGAACTGCTCGCCGAAACCATTATCCGCCAGCTCAACATCTCCGATTTGTAATAATTTCATGGAATATCCGGCCGGAATCCGGTAACTTTTGGTTCAGTTAAATAAACCAGATTTGGAAATTCATGACATTCAGAGATCATTTTTCCATCCACGCGCGGGAATATGCCCGCTATCGTCCCCGTTATCCGCGGGAATTGTTCGAATATTTGGCGTCGCTTTGCGACACCTGCGATACCGCATGGGATTGCGCCACCGGCAACGGTCAGGCAGCAATTGCCCTCGCCCGCCATTTTGAATTGGTGATTGCGACCGATGCCAGCGCCGCACAAATTTCCCACGCGATCGATCATCCGCAGGTGGATTACCGGGTGGTTCCCGCCCACGACAGCGATATTTTTGAACATTCCATCGATCTGGTAACCGTCGCGCAGGCGATTCACTGGTTTGATCTTGATAAATTTTACGCCGAGGTTCAGCGTGTGTTAAAACCGGGCGGCATTCTGGCGTTTTGGGGCTATTCGCTCTGCTATTCCTCGCCGGAAATTGATGCCTGCATCCGGCGTTTTTACAACGATGTGATCCACGATTATTGGCCGCCGGAACGCAGATTTATTGAAGAACATTACAGCAGTTTTACGGTTCCTTTCCCGGAAATTCAGCCACCGGATTTTCCGATGACTGCCGAATGGAAGCTCGCCGATTACATCAGCTATCTCAAAACGTGGTCGGCGGTGCAGCGATACATCAGCAAAAACGGCAGCGATCCGGTGGATATTCTCGCAAAAGAAATGGAAATGCTGTGGGGCGATCCGGCGCAATCGAAAACCGTTACATTCCCGATGTTTGTGCGGGTTGCCCGTGTGGGGTGAGTTCATAAACGCAATAAAAACAAGCACAAAACTATGGGAAATCAGGAAATTGCTCGAAAAGTTTTTTGCGGAAAACTGCTAAAATTGATACACGGTGATATCACCATCGAGGCTGTGGACGCGATTGTCAACGCCGCAAATTCCCATTTGCAACACGGCGGCGGTGTGGCTGGCGTAATCTCCCGCAAAGGCGGGACAATTATCCAGCGCGAAAGCGATGCCATCGGTTTTGTGCCGGTCGGCGAAGTGGCGATTACCGGCGCCGGTGCGCTTCTTGCAAATTTCGTGATTCACGCGGTGGGTCCGCGATGGGGTGAGGGAAATGAGGATGAAAAGCTGGAAAATGCGGTGCTCAACTCGCTGAAACTGGCGTCTGCTCGGGGATTTTCCACCATCAGTTTACCGGCGATCAGCTCGGGAATTTTCGGTTTTCCCAAAGATCGCTGTGCGAAAATTGTCGTTTCAACGATTGCGTCATTTTTGAATAACCATCCGGAAAGCAGCTTGTCCGAAGTGCGAATATGTCTGTTTGATGATGTTACCCGCCGGGCGTTCGAAGAAGTATTTACTGCAAGCTCTTGATAATAAAGAGATTACTTTTTCTTTTCCCAAACCAGAACTCCGCGATTTGGTAACCGTTCGTACAACACGCCGATCTGTTCTTCTTTGGGCATCATTTTATCTGAGTCGGATTTTGAGTAGGTTTCCGGTATCACCCATGCAACGATAATTCCAACCAGCAGAATCGCCAATGCCGCCAAAGTGGTGTTGTAAACAAAGCCAATTTCGTGATACGTGAATCCGGCTAACGCCCCGCCAAATCCCATACCCAGCTGACCGACCGTAACAGAAAGGCTGACCATTGTACCACGGGTTTCTTCGGGAACCAGTTCGGTAATGAGTGCCTGAAACGGGCCGATTCGCGCGGCGTCCAGCATCATTGCCAATGCAACCAGCGGATACGCCAGCCAAACATCGGTGATAAACAGGGTGGTCATGGCAATTGCAATGGATAAACCCATGCAGGCATTCACGACAAACACTTTTCTGCCTAACCGGTCAGACAACTTTCCCGAAAAAGGGCTGACAATTGCGCCGGAAAAACCGGCAACAAAAACGATGCTGGCAATGCTATATCCATTTAACTTAAAAGTATCTGTAAGCCAGGTGGGCAGAAAAATCATATACATCGCTACGCAAAAACTCATTAACGCAAACGATGCCGCCAGTGCCAGCAATTCCGGACGCTTAAAAAGTGAAATATAATTTTCTTTTATTTGGCTAAGTGTGAGTTTTTTATTGAGGTTACGAATGCTCGGCTGCGGCAGGTAAAACCAGATCAACACGGCGGCAATCATCATTGTAACGGCAAACATTACAAATGGATATCGAAAACTTCCAAATTCTGCGAGCAGGGTTCCGATAGGAATGCCGAGCGAAAAACCGCCGGCGATACCGGTCATCACAATGCCGTTTGCCCATCCCCGTTTGTGTGCGGGAAAATAATCGCCAACATATGCAATTGATGCACCGCTGAGCAAGCCGCCGGCTGCGCCGGTCAACATCCGGATGATCAAAAATGAGGTGTAATCGTAAACAAAGGCATGCATGAAAAGCGTGATGCTCATAATTCCCGTTCCGGTGATGAGCACACGCCGACGCCCAATTTTATCCGAAATAGGACCTATGATAAACGCCAGTATTCCCAATGGGATAGCGTATGCAGAAATAAGACTGCCCTGAAGAGGTTTTGATATTTCAAGAGCCGTAGCGATATTTGGCAGAATCGGTGAAATAACCATCATCTGGCTGCTGATCGAAAAAACCATTAACCATAGCGCTGCCAAAACCAAATGCGAAGCATAGCGATTTTTCATTTATCCTTCCCAATTTTACCGAAGCGGAAAACGAGCAGTAGAAATTCCCCAAACCCTGAAATCAATTTAAAAGGCTATCGAGTTGCTGCAATGAGCATTGGCGAGCGAGCGTAATAATCGAATGCGGATCAAATAACGATAGCAGTATCTTTTAGAATCAGTTAATATGATCGGTCGCGGAACCAAAAGTTTAACAAAAAATTTTGGTTTCAAACCGTTTTAAATAAATATATCCTGTATTAACTTAGGTAGATAATACAAAAAGTTGATAGTTTTTTCAAAAAAATACACAAAAATGAATAGAATTTCTATATCGGGAAAGACTGTAAACAGCACAACGGGCGGGATTTGCCAAAATTGTGATGTTTGGCGATGTAATATTGGCAAAACTTATATAAATTATCGCTGTTCACTAAATCGAAAACAGTATTGTATTGTCAATAAATTAAATCCACAAAATAAAGGAGTTTGTTTATGAAGCGTTTTGTCATTTATGTGTTATTGATGGCACTGGTTGTTGGAATGGTTGGGTGTTCCGCATCTAAAAAAGCACGGGGTGCATTGATTGGTGCCGGTTCCGGTGCTGCGGCAGGTGCGGTGGTTGGTAAAGCAGCAGGTAATACCATTCTGGGCGCGATCATTGGCGCTGCGGTTGGCGGAGCAGCCGGCGCATACATCGGTAATTATATGGACAAACAGGCTCGGGAAATTGAGCAGGATATTTCCGGCGCAAAAGTAGAACGCGTGGGCGAAGGCATCAAAATTACATTCAACTCCGGTTTGTTGTTTGATGTGAACAAAGCTGAACTTGGCGCACAAAGCAAACAAGAACTTGCAGAGTTTGCAACTATCCTGAATAAATATCCGGATACGGATATTTTGATCGAAGGACACACAGACAACACCGGTTCGGATGAATACAACCTGGGGCTTTCCGAGCGTCGGGCGAAAGCTGTTTCCGCATATTTGGCCAGCGTGGGTGTCGATCCGCGACGCTTTACCACAATGGGTTACGGCGAAGCACAGCCGATTGCAGAAAATGACACTGTTGATGGCCGCCAGCAAAACCGCCGGGTAGATTTGGCAATTATGGCCAACGAAAAGCTGAAAAAAGCAGCCGAGAAAACCGCCGGATAATGTTGGGCGAAATGGTAGTTTGCAACAAAACCTAGTTGGTTTTTGATACACATTGCCACCGGATTACTGCGGACGATCATCCACGGTAATCCGGTTTTTTCCATCCGCTGAAATCCGCACCGGGATGCGATACTGGACCGATCGCAACAGGCACAGGCTGTTCCGACCTCTCGAACAATAAAAATAGCGTAATTCCAGACCAATTTCGCCATTCTCGCGAATGTTGCCGGTCGTGCCGACGACTACTCGCTGTTCCTGCGGTGCTGCCAGCGACTGAATGTGGTTGATTGTTTCTCCGGAAAATAATTTGGGATCGGCAATGACGCCGTATTCAAACGGCGAGCCGCCGTTAAATGCATGCCCGTCTGGCAGGTGGATGTGCACAGCAATTTCCACGGTTGTGTTGCTGGCCAGCGATTGGCGTGGCAGCGTAATTTCTTCCAGCGGTGCGGGTCTGCCAAAAAATGCGCCGCCTTTTTGACGTGCCAGCGCATCGCCCAATCCTTTCAGGATTAACGTTTTGGCAGCGCCGGTTTTCAGGCTCACTTTGCGAATTTGATGGTTGTTCGTATCCGCTACAAACAGCGCATTTTTGGCGATGCTAATACCGCACGGTTCGTAAAACACCGGACGTTTTCCATCCAGATAGCCGCGTTCACTACCGGTAAAAGTGTGAATTTCGGATGCAGCCAAATCCAGCTTTTTGATTTTGTGATTATAAGTATCCGATACAAACAGGCTGCCGGAATACCACGCCAAACCCATCGGATGTTGCAACAGCGACAACTCTCCCGGCCCGTTTTCATCCCCGAAAACGAACAGGTCGCCGCCGGCTAACGTTTCTACAGTTCCGTTTTGCAGGTCTATTTTGCGAACGGTGCTGCTCTCGCTATCGGCAACAAAAAGATGCTGTCCGTCACTGCAAATTGCAGCCGGTTGGGCGAACATCGCCATCGCCAGCGAGTCGTCCCGTTTGGCTTCGCGCCCGCTGCCGGCAAACGGTTCCACAATACCGGTGGTGAGGTTCAGCCGCCAGATTTGGTGCAATCCGGCCATCGCGATATACAAATTTTCGCCGATTGCCGTAATATCCCACGGCGAATTGAGCGGTGTTTCCAGCGCTTTGCCGCCGGTTTGGCGACGCGGTTTTGCCTGCTCACCGTTTCCCGCAGCCGTTTTCACCAGTTGGTGCTGCAAATCGACCTTTCGAATCGTGTGGTTTCCGGCATCCGCAACAAACAAAATGTCGTCAACCAGCGCCATTCCGCAAGGTTCGCGGAAACTGGCTGTGGAAAAATCGCCATTGCGAAAACCGGCTTTTCCGTTACCGATGACGGTTTTTACATCGCCGCGCAAATTGCAAACCAGCACCCGGTGATGTTGGGTATCTGCGATAAACAACCGGTTTCCGGCTTCGTCTGCCAATACGCCAGTCGGGTAGCTAAGTGTTTGTGAATATTGATAGTTGGATTCGAGATCAGTTACAATCGGAACGTAATTCAGCAATTGTCCGGCGCGATAAATTTCCAGCGCTGCGCTGATATACGCATCCATAATTTCGAGATTGCCTTCGCCGGAAAAACTGGCGATAATATAGCCTTCCGGGTCGATGAGCACCACTGTCGGCCAGGCTTTTATGCTGTATTCATCCCAGATTTGCAAATCGCTATCCACGATAATCGGATGGGCAACGCTGTGCCGGAGCACGGCTTCTTTAATGTTATCCGGATCTTGTTCGTTCGGGAATTTTCCGGAGTGAACGCCAATAACAGCCAGCGGCGATCGCGCGTATTTTTCTTCCAGAAATTGCAAATCCGGCAAAATGTGCAAACAATTGATGCAACAATACGTCCAGAAATCGAGCAGCACAATTTTTCCGCGCAGCGATTTTAATGTGAGTGGCGGTGCGTTCAGCCAATGGCAATCCGGTGGGAATTCCGGTGCGCGAACCCGGTGAATCCGCTGTATTTCGCGAATCCGCTGGAGCGCTTCTTCCCGAAGCATTTTTGGCGAAAAGGAGCTTTGGAGCATTCGTAACCTTTGGGTGGCATTTTACCGGATAAATTAATTTTCTGTAATTTTTGCACAACATAATCATCAACTTGAATATACGTTTATCAAAAATAATAATGAAGTACAACGAAAGGTTGGTTATCGAAATAACCGATACAATCAGGATAAATGATGGACAGAATGATTAACACCAAAATAAATCTCCGCGAACGCGAGTTGGCCGAAGCTGCGCCGGGCACCCGGGAACGGGTAGATGCGCTGAATCGGTTGGCGTGGGAGCTATGGACAACCGATCCAGATCGATCGACCGAATATACGCGGGAAGGCCTGGCACTCTCCGAACTGTTGGCTTACGACGAGGGGTTTGCCTTTGCACGGTTGAATCGCGGAATTATGAGCTGGCGAACGGATGTGGAAACTGCACTGCCGGATCTGCTTGCTGCGCAGGACTGGTTTCAGCGAAACAATCACGGCGAAGGCGAGGCGCATGCCTGCAATTTTTTGGGCATTTTGTATTGGGGCATCGGCGAATTCGAGCGCGGTTTTGAGCTCAGCTCCCGCGCAATCCGGCTGTATAGCGAAAACGGCATGGAGGACGGCGAAGCCTGGGCGATCAATACGATGGGCGGATTTTATTACGATCTCAAAAATTACGAAAAATCGCTGGAATATTTCAAACAGGCGCTGGCGGTGTTCGAACGGCTCGAAAACATTGTTGGAATAGCGAGATCGCTGAACGGCATCGGCAACACTCATTTTCAAATGGGGCGATGCAAACGCGCGCTGGTGTATCAAAAACAAAGCCTGAAAATTACCCGGGAAATCGGGCACGAATTTAACGAATCGCGGGTGCTGAACGATATCGGGTTGATTTACCAGCAATTTGACGATTTTAAAACCGCGGAAAAATATCATCTGGACAGCCTGAAAATTCGCAAAAAACTGGAATATTTTGTCGGTCAGGCAACAACATTGCTGGATTTGGGCGATCTTTACAAAAAACAGAACATCTGCGATGCCGCAATGGATGCCTACCAGCAGGGATTACAAATTTCCCACCGGATTAAAGCAAAACCCAAAATGGCGCGGGCATACAAAGCATTGGCGGATAATTACGAAATGACCGGAAATTATCAACTGGCGCTGGAAAATTGGAAAGCGTTTCACGAACTGGAAGAGGAGATTTTTCACGAAGATACAGAGAAAAAAATCAGGAATTTGCGCAAGGCGTACGAGCTGGAATCTTCGCAAAAAGAAGCTGAAATTTACCGGTTGCGCAACGTGGAGCTGAAGGAAAATAACGATAAGCTGGAAGAAACCATCAAAATGTTGAATGCGACGCAGGCACAACTGATCCAGTCCGGGAGAATGGCTGCGTTGGGTAATCTGGTGGCGGGCATTGTTCACGAAATCAACTCACCGGTGGGCAGCATTCGCAGCGGCAGCGATGTGCTCCGCCGCATTTCCGACAAATTAATGGCGCTGCTGCAAGCCTCACATGTGAATGAAACGCTCCGGTTGGAATCGGAAAAATCATTGAAAATTCTCGCGCAAACCACGGAAAACAATCGAACCGCATCGGACCGAATAATGAAGCTGGTGCAAAGCCTCAAAAATTTTGTGCGGATCGATCAGGCCGCGTTCCAGAAAGTGGACATTCACGAAGGGTTGGAAAATACGCTCAATTTGATCGGGTACGATATCCCGCAATCGATGAAAATCGAGAAGAATTTTGGCGAGATTCCTACCGTCCATATTTTTCCCGATCAGATGAATCAGGTGTTCATGAATTTGTTGATAAATGCAGTGCAGGCAACGCCGCAGGATGGCAAAATTACCATCGAAACGAAAATAAAAGACGGGCATGTGGTTATTTGCATTAGCGATACCGGAAAGGGAATCCCGCCGGAAAAACTGGCGAATTTGTTCGAGCCGGGTTTTTCCAACGAACGCGAACGGGTAAAAATGCGCACCGGGCTGTATTCAAGTTATCAAATTATCCAAAAACACAACGGGAATATTCATGTGGAAAGCAAGGCGGGAGAAGGCACCACGTTTACCATTCACATTCCGGTGGATTTGCACCAGCAATTGAATGGCAAAGCGAAAGCTGCCAGTTGATTATTTTTGGGTAAACGCCAGCCGGATGCCCAACAAAATAAACAGCGATCCGGTGACACGCTCCAGCCAGATTTTGATTTGCGAATTTTGCCGTAATTTTACGGCAATGGCGCTGGAAAACAGCGCTAAAATGAGGCACCACATCGTTCCGGTAAAAATGAATGTTGCGCCCAAAATCAGGAACGGCAGTGCGCTGCCCGCGTTTGCCGGATTGATGAATTGCGGCAAAAACGCCAGAAAAAACAGCGCCACTTTTGGATTTAAAATATTTGTCAGCACGCCGGACCAAAAAATACTTCGCCCGGAAAGCTGGTTGCGCACATCGCTGATATCGCCGGCGCGTTTGGCATTGCGGATCGCGTTGACGCCGAGGTAAACGAGATACACCGCCCCCAAATATTTCACAATATTGAACGCCAGCAACGATTGTGAGAGCAACACGGACAATCCGAATCCCGCCGCCAACGTGTGAACAAGGCTACCGGATGCAATACCCATAGCCGAAAGCACACCCGCTTTTTTACCCTGCGCAATGCTCCGCCCCAAAATATACATTGTGTCCGGTCCGGGCGTCAGGTTCAGCAAAATGCCCGCGATGATAAATGCGCCGTAATTGGTTATTCCGAACATTCTGTTACTCCTGTTTTGGCCCTGCAGGCAGGTTTTCGTTGAGATAGCGGGTCATCAATTCATACAAATGTCGCGAGGTGCCCTTGCCTTCGCGGATGGCGTGGGAGCGGTTGGGATATGCCATCATCGTGAAATGTTTGTTGTGTTCGATGAGCTTGTTCACCAATTTTTCGAAACTTTGGTAATGCACGTTGTCATCGGCAGTGCCGTGAATGATCAGCAAATTGCCTTTCAAATTTTGCGCATAAGTGATGGGCGAACCGTTGGTGAAGCCTTCCACGTTGTCATCCGGCAAACCCATGTAGCGCTCCTGATAAATCGTATCGTACAACCGCTGGTTGCTCACAAAAGCAATGCCCATTCCGGTGTGATAAATTTCCGGATAGCGGAACATCATGTTCAGCGTCATGGAGCCGCCGCCGCTCCAGCCCCAGATGCCCACGCGATCCGCATCCAGATAGCTGTGGGTTTTGAGGATTTTCTTTGCTGCCGCCGCCTGATCCTGCGAAGCCAGAATCCCGATTTGCCGATAAATGCTTTTCCGCCAGTCGCGCCCGCGCGGTCCCGGCGTTCCGCGATTGTCCACGCTCATGACCACATAGCCCTGCTGCGCCAGCATCAGGTGCCAGAGGTAGCGATTGCCAAACCAGCGGTCCAGCACGGTTTGCCCGGCGGGTTCGCCGTAAACAAAAAAGAACAGCGGATATTTTTTTGCGGGATCAAAATCGGGCGGTTTCATTTCCCATGCGTCCAGTTCAACGCCATCACCAATCGATACGCGGAAAAATTCCACCGGCGATTTTTTGAGAGCATCAACCTTTTCGCGCAATGTTTTGTTGTCCAGCATCACCCGCTGGCGGCGATGGTTGGGCAGGTTCACCAGCGAAACCACCGGCGGCGTTTCGTAAGTGGAGTAGGTTTGAAACGCCCATTTGGCATCCGGTGAAATCTGGTAGGCGTGTGTTCCCGGCTGATCCTGCGGCGTCAGCGCTTCGGGTGTGCCCTCGCCATTCAACGGTACCCGGAACAGATAGCGTTGGGTGGGATTATCCGGCGATGCCGTGAAATACACCCATCCGCCTTTGGCGTCGATGGTTTCTACTTTTACCACATCGTAATCGCCGGGCGTGAGCAGGGTTATTTTTCCGCCGTCGCGGGAAATTTTATACATGTGCAGCCAGCCGTCGCGATCGCTCAGCCAGGTGAAGGCTTTGCCGCCATCCAGCCATTTTACATCTTCGTTGACTTCCACCCAGGCGTCATCTTTATCGATCAGAACGGTTTTCACCGAGCCGTCCGCAACGCTGCCCAGCCACACGGTGTTGGTATTTTGCAGGCGATTGAGCTGTTGGATGAGCACTTCTGATGAGTTGTCCGCCCACTCCATCCAAGGGATATAATTGTTGCGCGGATCGCCGGGCACCGCAAACCAGGTGGTTTCCCCGCCGCTGGCGCTGACTACGCCCACTTTGCAATCGGAATTGGTGGTGCCCACTTTCGGATATTCCAGAGGAATGGGACGCGAATACAAACTGTCCGTATTGTTGATCATGTAAAATGTGCCCACGCCCGATTTGTCGAAATGCCAGTAGGCAATTTTCTGCCCGTCCGGGCTCCAGCGGAAGCCGTCCCGCAGCCCGAATTCTTCTTCGTACACCCAATCGGATGTGCCGTTGACGATGGTTTCCGAGCCGTCGCTGGTCAGCGCGGTGATGGCACCGCTTTGCAAATTTTCCACATACACATTGTTTTCCCGCACATATCCAACACGGCTGCCGTCCGGCGAAAACTTGGCGAACATCAGCGTGCCCGGTTTGGCATCGCCACCCAACTGTTTTAGTGCGCCGGTTTTCAGGTTCAGCACCCAATAATCGCCCCGGGTGTTGTATCGCCACACGCGTTGGGTGTTGGCGAACAGCAGCAGCAGTTGTTTATCCGTCGACCATTCGTAAGCGTCTATTTTTAATGGCTTTGTCGCACCGTCTGGCGTCATTTGTTTTGCAGAAACCAGAATACTGCGTTTGCCGGATTTCGTGTCGTATTTTACGATGTCCATTCCTGCGCTGTCATCGGCAGATTTTTCCAGCGTGGTGTAGCTGCTGCCGCCATCCAGCCAGCGCGCCGGACCGAATGTTTCCGCCCGGAAATCCCGGTTGGTAAATATCCGCTCCACCGAAAGCAGCGAAGGGTCCTGTTGCGCCACTGTTGCCAGTGTGGTGATTAGGCTCCAAATGAGAATTAAAAATAACCGTTTGGGGGTCATGGGTGTCTCTGCCTCTTTGTGAATGGGTCGTTTTTTTATCTAAAAATTTTAACCGCAGAGTTCGCGAAGTCCGCGGAGAAAACCGAAAAGGATTAAGAATATTCATGTAATTTTTCTCGGTGAACTCTGCGCCCTCAGCGCTCTCTGCGGTTATCAAATGTTTTCAACAAATTTTGAACTTTGTGGTTACGTTGGGCGCCGGGGAATTGGCGTTTAAACGCGCTTCGATAGCTTTGGAGGTTTTGGTGATCGACAGTCCGCCGAGCGCCGTGCAGCGCAAATCGCTGTGAATGCTTTTGCCAACCTTGTCCATCGCGTCGATCACTTCGTCGAGGGGAATGAGGTGGTCGTAATCCGCCAGCGCGATGTTGGCGCAGGACAGTGCATTGCTGGCTGCCATAATATTTTTGCCGAGGCAGGGCGCTTCCACGCGATTCGCCACCGGATCGCAAATCATCCCAAATGAGTTTTGCAGCGCAATGGACGATGCGGCAATCGCCTGGTTCAGCGTGCCGTTCATCAACGTGACGATCGCCGCCGCCGCCATGCCGCCGCCGGAACCGCACTCCGCCTGACAGCCGCCGACCTCCGCCGCAAAAGAGGCGTGCGCCAATAAACACGCCGATCATTCCCGCCGCCAGCATCGCTTTGACGGTTTCTTCCTCACTGCGACCGAGCGCATCCGCAGCGCCCAGACATGCGCCGGGCAATGCGCCGCACGCGCCGGCCGTTGGCGCCGCAACAATCACACCCATCGAGCTTTTCACTTCCATGATTGATGTGACAAACAGGATAATCGTGTTCAGCACATCGCCCTGCACCAGTTGACGCTGCTCCATTTTGTTTTTGAAATTGCCCGATTGACAGCCGAGAATGCGGTCATCATAATGCGTGCCGCGAAGTCCGGTATCCACCGCGTTGCGCATGATTGCAACCAAATCGCGCATTTGCGAGAGTACTTGTTCGTGAGAAATATTGCCACGCGCGCTTTCGTAATGGAGGGCTAATTCCCATAAATTTAATTGTTTATCCTGATTGTATGCCAGCATTTCTTCGCAGGTGATAAACGGCACGGACAGATTTTTTCGCGACAGCACCGGCAGAACCGGTGCCAGTTTTTTCACCGATACAACTTCGTCCATTGCCAGCAACTCTGCGATGATGTCATCATCGGGAAACTGCTGCGCGCTGATTTGGATAAAACCGGCGCTGCCTTTGCGGAAGGAAATCTCGTCGCTCGGTACGGTTGCTTCCAGATAACGGCGAACTTTTTCCGGCGTTTTTCCCTGCTCGATATACACCAGTGTTTCAAAAAAATCGCCGGCCATGGACACCTTTGCGCCATCGATTTCGATCACTTCGATCATGCCGCCGCCGGTGGAAATCGCGATCATCTGGCGCGTTTCCCGGTAATTTTTCAGGGTGATTTGATAGGTATTCGGGTGATCATATTTCAGCGGAACGATCCGGATATCGATGTCGATACCGGCATCGGCAATGGCTTGCCGAAAACCTGGCAGCCGCTCGTCATGTGCTTCCCAGCCCAGGAATCCGCCGAACAATCCCATGTCCGAACCCTGGCTGTCGTGGGTGGTTGCCAGCGATCCGTTGGGATCAAATTCGATTAACGCGCTTTCGATCTGCCCGTCCATCAAATCCCGGCAGAGCCGCCCGATGCGCAGCGATGCCGCACAGTGGGAACTGGATGGCCCGCGCATTACCGGACCCAATACATCGTTGAATATACTTGGATAGTTCATTGTTTTCTCCGGTTGTTTACTTCCAAAAATTACACATTACGAAAGATAGTAACTGTACTAAGAAAATGCTGAATATGCAAAAAGTTTCGGGGGGATTTGGAGAGTAAAATAAAGGAAAAAGGAAAAGGATAAAGGATAAAGGATGAAGGATGAAGGATGAAGGATGAAGGATGAAAGGATGAAGGATGAAGGATAAAGGATGAAGGATGAAGGATGAAGGATGAAGGATGAAGGATATCTGAATGGATGAAGGATGAAGGATGAAGGATGAAAGTTGGATGAATTGATTTTCATATCCCGTATATTAATAAAGGGAGAACGATCTAAAATCAACTCCCGCTTCAGGGTGCTGAAGAAGGATTCCATCATGGCATTATCATAACAGTCACCTTTGCGGCTCATACTTTTTGAGGATCGCTTCGTGTTTAAGCCTGAACCGCACGCTGGCAGCAGCATATTGACTGCCCTGATCAGAGTGGAAGATCAACCCGACCCCGGGATTGCGACAGGATAACGCCGACTCAAGCTCTGATGAATCAGCGCTTCTCCCAGGTGATCCTCCAGCGCCCATCCCACAATCTTGCGGGAATAGACATCGAGAATGGCAGCCAAATACACCCACCCTTCACAGGTGCGGATGTAGGTGATATCCGATAACCAGATCTGGTTGGGGCGTTCTGCTGTAAATCGCGCTGCACCCGGTCGGTGGCTAATGGCAGACCGTGTTTGGAATCGGTTGTCTTGATAAAACGTTTTTCATCTTTGCCCGTAAGTGATTGTCTTTCATGAGCCTTGCGACACGGTTCTCGCTGCAGCAAACGCCTCTTTTCTTTAATGCTGCAGTCATTCGAGGACTGCCATAACGCTGTTTGTGTTCGCGAAAGGTCAGGCGAATCTGGCTGAGCAAGGCTTCATTGGCACGTTGTCGCATACTTTCCGGGCGTTGCCGATAAATTCGAGTAACCGCTTTCGATTGAAACCTTGAACACCTGGCACAGAAACGAACCGAATGCTGATGACAATGCTGATCAATAAAGGGATAGATCATCTGTCGTCCCTTGAGAAGAAGAAGATAAAGTTTTTAAAATGTCGCGCTCCTCTTTGGTGCGGGCTAACTCCCGCTTTAACCGGCGAATCTCGGCTTCTGCGGAAGGTTGCCATTGCCGCGAAAAAATGCTCTCCCTGGTCGCGATATTCTTTGAAGCGATACAACGTAAAGGGATGGATATCCAGATCCACTGATAAATCTGTGACACTGCGATTCAAAGGATAACCATTCGAACCGTCTCCGTGTCTTTCTGGCAAAATAATTAGTGCGTACTACCAACAGTAGAATAAAAACTAAACCCCAAACTGTTCCAAATGATGATCGAGGTGCTTATACGCCAGCTTACCCCATTCTTCGTTGGTCATTTTTCCGAAAACCGGATGCGCCGTGAATGTGCCGGTTTCGCTGCGTTGAACAAATTTTTCGATGATGTCTACCAGCAATTGTTTGTCCGATTCGAAATTTACAGGGGCGTGCCTTCCCGGTCCTGGTCGAGCTCGCTGATGGTTTTGATTTTGCCTTTCGGTGCGCGAATCACGTTAATTACCAAATATTTGATGATCGTTTTGTGCAAAAAATTGCCGAAATCCGCCGCCGTTTTTTCGCCGAGCGCGATGCGCATTTGATCCGTGCAATGGCAAACCATTTGCGAAACGGTCATTTTTCCCCATTGCCGCTGCGCTTCTGGTGTCAGCCTGGCAATTCTGTCCAAAATGGTTGCCCGGACAGTTGAATTTCGAATATCGCTCATTTATGAACCTGTTGTTATTTATTGGTTTAACTGCGCTGCTAAAACAGCAATATTTACCTAAAAAAACTTTTTTCATCCACAACCAAAGTTGTCAACTCAACGGTGTGTCCGTCCGGATCTGTGGTGTAAATTGATTGAAAAAAGTGGTGATCCGCAAACCGGCATTCGATACCCAAATCTTCGTAATGCGATTTGGCTTTCTCAAAATTTTCCTGGTCCACATTGAACGCGAAATGATCAATTTTTATTCCTCTGCTGCTCATTCGTTCGTCAGATTTTGCGGGAAAAATAGCAACACCGCTTTTCCCGGAGAGCATGAATATCGGAAAATCACCCCATTCTTCAAACGTGTATCGCTTCAGCCCGAGCACTTTTTCGTACCACCGTGCAGATTTTTCCATATCCGCGACGTTGATCGCCACGTGATCGAGATATTGTAATTTTATCATTTCGATACCTTTTAAATTGATGAACAACAATCAATCATTCTACGAAAAAAGATATCGATTGTTGTTGCGAGATCAAAACAAATAGCTGATGCCGAAACGAATATTGCGCGGATTTCCCGGCGTAAAATGGATTTCCGAAACGGGCGTGGTTTCACCGCGCAGCAGCGTTTCGGTATCAAATTGCGCCTCGTTCCAGTCCGCATCGAACAGGTTTTCCAGCGTCGTCAAAAATTTGATGTTGCCGAGCCGGTAACCGAGCGACACATCCACCAGCGTGTAGCCGGACGCCACAACGCTGTTGTCCTCGTTTGCCGGGCGATCGCTGATGTGCCGGTAACGCAAACTGCCTTCGATTCCCGCCGGATGGATCGCCGTCAGACCGCCGGTGGTTGTGAGATTCGGTGCCAGCGGAATATTATTTTCGCCGTCCGGCGCATCGACAATTCTGCCGTCGGAAATGTTCACATCCGCGTCCGCCCACATCCACGGCAGCAGCCGCACCCGCGCTTCCAGATCGATGCCCATTCTTTCGGTGGGATCGCTCAGTTCGGTGGTGCCCGCATCGCCGACGTAAACGTATTCGCGTTCGAGATGCAAATACCACAGCGCCGCACTAATATTGATGCGATCGGACAACCGGCTGCGCGCGCCAAATTCCGCACCGTTTGCGCGCGGCAGCGTTTCCACATCGCGCTGATCCGGGTCGAAGTTGCGCGATTGCAACACCTGCCTGATTTCGGCTTCACTCAATCCCTGCCGCTGCTGCGTCCGGTAAATTTCGGAAATGCGCTGGCTGATCACCACATTCCGCGCATCGTTCGAATGAAAACCGCTGCCGAAATTGGCGAACAAATCCACATTTCGCAGCGGCGAAAGCACCAGATTCAGCTTCGGGCTGAGGATGCGCTGCTGCGCAAATCCGGAAGCATGCGGCAATTCGCTCTCCGCTCCGGCAGGTGTCCCGTCCAAATGATCTTGCACGTTGAAGGTGAAATAATCCCCGCGCAGCCCGAACTGCATGCGGAACAGTTTGCTGAAAATCCACTCCTGCTGCATCCACAGAAAAAATTGCGTTCGCTGATATCCGAATCCACCAGCGAATGATCGCGGATGCGATCCGGGCTTTTCCACAGCTCCACCTGCACTTCGTCCGCGCGATAGCCGCCGCCGATGGTCGTAGCCGTCCACACATTCCCAAAATGATTGTTGAAACGGTAGCGGCTGTTGAAACCGATCATGTTCCGGTCGTCGATCTGTTCGATCATATCGCCGTTTTCAGGGTCATCCAGAAAAAACGTGAAATTGGAAAACAGCTTGAAATTATAGCTCGTGAAATACGACTGGATAAAAAATTCGCTGCTGTTTGCGCCCTGCATCGTGTATTGCAGATTGATGTTTTGGCGCGCGGTCGTCCCGCCTTCCAGATCGTCAATTGAGCCGAAACGGCTGATTTGCCCGCGATCCACGGCGCGTTGCGGAATTTGCCCGGTGGCATCCCATGCGGAGCTGAATGCGCTGGCCGAAAACGCCAGTTCGCTGTTCGCGGAAAGGTGCGAATGAAATTTGCCGAACAGGTTGAACCGCTGGAAATCCTGCGGGCTGTCGAACGGTCCGTCCGTTCGGTAAAATTGTCCCGCGAAATACGCGCCCTGGTGTCTTGGCTGCATCCCGCCGGTGGTGATGGGCAGTTGCAGCAGCGTGGTGATCCGGCTGGTGCCGAACTCGCCGCCTTCGACCCTAACTTCATTATTTTCAAGATGATCTTTTGTGGAAAAACTGACTGCTCCTGCGGTCGCCAGATTGCCATATTCCGCAAAATAAGGCCCTTTGTGCACGTCGATGCCGTCAACCACATCGGGAATCAGGAAGTGCATATCGGCGTAGCCTTGTCCGTGACCGTGCGATACCATGTTCACCGGAATGCCGTCCACGGAAAGCGCCACATCCGTCCCGTGATCCGCATCGAAATTGCGCAGGAAAATCTGCTCCGCTTTGCCGCCGCCGGCGTGCTGCGCGATGATCAGCCCCGGCGCCATTTGCAGCATGTCCTGTGCGGAGCGGTTCGGGCGGGTTTGCAGATCAAATTTCCGCACCGATCGCGATGACGCGGCGGAATACACCCGTTCGTCTTCCACCAGAATTTCGCCGATATCCACCGGTTTTGGCGCTAAATTCAGGTCGACGGTGAGTATCGCCGATTGCACCGTCAGCGCCCGCGAGATTTTTTCGTAGCCGAGCAGCGAGGCAACCAGCGTGTAATTTCCCGGCTTCAGGTGATCGATCAGAAAACTGCCGTCTGCAGCAGAGGCAGTGCCGAGCACCGTGCCTTCCAGCACAAGGTTCACGCCGGGCAACGCTTCTCCGGTAGTTGTGTCGGTAATCGTGCCGCGAACGCCGCCTTCCGGCTGCGCCATCACGGTTGAAACGGTGAAAATTATCGCCAGCGCAAAAATTTTGGCTGTCAAAAACGCCAATCGGGGATGGATCATGTCTGTCCTCCGGGAATGGTTTTGGTTGCCGGATTTTGGAAATCGAAGCATTTGGTATTTTTGTCATTGAATATACGTGCCAGCAGGCAAACCGGATGTTGCAATTATCAATCGCGACCGGCGGGCGTTGCCCGTCGCAACAAAATTTTCAGCAATATTGACTTTTGTTAAAGCGTGCATTTTGCTATGTTGTTAGCTCAAAATCAATCAGAAAAATATTGGCGAATCATTATGGATAAAAAACAAATTATCGCGGTGCTCGAAGAAATGGGCGTGCTGCTGGAGCTGAAAGGCGAGAACATTTTCAAAGTGCGCGCGCACGAAAACGCCGCCCGGGCGTTGGAAACGCTCAATGAATCGCTGGCATCGCTGATCGCATCCGGCGGATTGACCGGCGTAAAAGGCATCGGCAAAGGCATGGCGGACAAAATCGTCACCCTGTTCAACGACGAGCCGTTTGAGGAATACGAAACCCTGAAAGCATCCGTGCCCGCCGGCGTGCTGGAAATGAGCAACATTCAGGGGCTCGGTCCCAAAAAAATAAAAGCGCTGTGGGACGAGCTGAATATCACCAGCATCGAGGCGCTGGAAGAAGCCGCAAAAGCCGACAAAATTTCCGGGATGAAAGGTTTCGGCGCGAAAACGCAGGAAAAAATTCTGCAGAACATCGAACTGATGCGCAAATTTTCCGATCGCCACCACATTTCCACGGCAATGGAAATCGGGCAGCAATTGTTCGATGCGCTGAAAAATTTTCCCGGCGTGATCCGCTGCGAACTCGCCGGCAGCCTGCGCCGCAAAAAAGAAACCGTGAAAGATATCGACATTGTTGCCAGCGCCAAAGACGAGGATCGCGCCGCGATAATGAACCATTTTACCACGCTGCCGGACATCGAAAATGTGGTCAGCAAAGGCGACACAAAATCGACAATTGTGCTGGAAGGCGGCGTTTATTCCGATCTCCGCATCGTTTCCGATGCGGAATATCCGCACCTGCTGCATCACCTCACCGGCTCCAAAGAGCACAACGTGGCGATGCGCCAGTTGGCCATCAAAAAAGGCATGAAGGTGAGCGAATACGGGTTGTTTCGCGGCGAAGAGCGCATTTTGTGCAAAGACGAAGCGGAAATTTTCGCGAAACTGGGGATGGATTTTGTGCCGCCGGAACTCCGCGAAAACAACGGCGAAGTGGAAGCTGCACAGGCGAAAACGCTGCCGAAGCTCATCGAACCGGGCGATATTCGCGGGATGATCCACAACCACAGCACCTGGAGCGACGGCGCCAACACCATCGAAGAGATGGCGCAGGCCTGCATCGATCGCGGATATGAATATCTGGTGATTTCCGATCACTCCAAAGCGGCGGCGTATGCCAACGGATTGAGTGTCGAGCGCATCAAACAACAGCACGCGGAAATTGACGAATTGAATAAAAAACTCGCGCCGTTTCGCATTCTCAAAAGCATCGAATGCGATATTTTGTCCGACGGTTCGCTGGATTACGACGACGACGTGCTGGCAACTTTCGATCTGGTGATCACCAGCATTCACAGCAAATTCAATATGAGCGAAAGCGAAGGCACCGATCGGATTATCCGTGCATTGCAAAATCCGTATACAACCATATTGGGTCATATGACCGGTCGGTTGCTGCTGAAGCGCGACGGCTATCCGGTGAACCACACTGCGGTGATCGATGCGGCGGCGGATCTGGGCGTTTGCATCGAAATCAACGCAAATCCGTTGCGGCTGGATATCGACTGGCGCCACTGCAAATACGCCAAAGAAAAAGGTGTAAAAATCGCCATCAATCCGGACGCGCACCGCACCGACGGTTTCGATGACATGCAATACGGCATCGGCATCGCTCGCAAAGGCTGGCTCACCAAAAATGATATTCTCAACTGCCTTTCAGCCGATGAATTGCTGGCTTTCGCCAAAAAACGGCGAAATGGCTAATCAAGCGTTTGGAAACCGGATAGCAGGAGAGAGCAATGGAAATCACGGAAATCGGCAGCTTTTTGAACTACTATTCAAAAATCAAAGAGCGAACCCGGCGGCTTTTCAATTATATCCCATCGAATCAGATGGAGTGGACATACCGTCCCGGCAAATTTACCATCGGTGATATTATCCGGCATCTGGCATTGATCGAACGGAATATGTATGCGGAGACAGTCCGGTTCAGACCCAGTTCCTACAATGGATGCGGTATTGAATATGCCGATGGGTATGAAGAAACCATCCGGTTTTACGACGATTTGCATGCGGAATCGCTGGCAATTTTTCAAAATTGACCAACGAGGATTTGTTGAAAAAATGTAAAACCCCCGGAGATGTTGAGATAACTGTCTGGAAGTGGTTGCGAGCAATGGTTGAACACGAGGTGCATCATCGCGGTCAATTGTATATTTATCTGGGAATGCTGGGTGTGCAAACACCTCCGATTTTCGGGCTCACATCAGAGCAGGTGATTGAACGCAGCGTTTGATTCTGCGATGAAACGAGGCTATTTGTCAAAAAACAGCGCCAAAATTATCAAAATGCGTGTTGAGTTTATCGGGCGCTACCCGTAAGTTCAGCGTATGAAAACACTAACAATCTTCATTTTCGGACTGATTGCAATGACTGCAATTTCCTGCACAAAAGAGCCCGCAGCACAGGTAGATGAGGTGTTTGCGGCATACACCGGCAACGTTCCCGGCGCTGCCGTGATGGTCATTCACAACGGCAAACCCGTTTTGACGAAAACCTACGGGATGGCGAATCTCGAATCGCAAACGCCAATCACGCCGCAAACCAATTTCCGGCTGGCGTCCGTGAGCAAGGCCTTTACGGCGATGTGCGTTTTGATGCTCATCGAAGATGATTACCTCACCTACGATGCCACGCTCTGCGATATTTTCCCGGATTTTCCCGAATATGGGAAGCAGATCACCATTCGCAATTTGCTGCAACACACTTCCGGGCTGATCGATTACGAAAGCCTGATGCCGGATACCGCCACCGCGCAGGTGCACGACAGCGACGCGCTGGCGATGATGATGGCGCAGGATTCAACCTATTTTGCACCGGGCAGCGATTACAGCTACAGCAACACCGGTTACGCGCTGCTGGCGATGATCGTCGAGAAAATCGGTGCGATGCCCTATCCCGAATTCCTGAAAACCCGCATTTTTGAGCCGCTCGGTATGAGCAACACGCTGGCATTTGTGAACGGCTACAATTCAGTGCCCAATCGCGCTTTCGGTTACACCGTGCATGAAGATTCCATCGAATTTACCGACCAGAGCAGCACCAGCGCCGTACTCGGCGATGGCGGCATTTACAGCTCGCTCGAAGACATGTTCAAATGGGATCAAGCATTGCTGGCCAACACGCTCGTTGGTGATTCCACGATGCAACTGGCATACACGCCCAATCTGGAAACCTACGGTTTCGGCTGGCGCATCGATGAAGTGGATGGGCATCGCCGGATCCACCATAACGGCAGCACGCGCGGGTTCCGCAACTGCTTCCAGCGATTCCCGGACGACAATTTTGCAGTGATTGTGCTCACCAACCGCAACTCACCGGAAAGTGTCCAGCCGTTGGCGGAAAAAGTGGTGGAAATTTATTGGCACTTATTGAAGGATAATGGATAAAGGGTAAAGGATAAAGGGTAAAGGGTAAAGGGTAAAGGATAAAGGATAAGGTAGGGGCGAACGGTGTTCGCCCAAAAAAACAAAAACCATCGCGCACATCGCGCCTTTGCGGCAAAAAAAATTCCCCGGAGCAACAATGAAAATTGATTTCGAAATCAACGGCAACACGATGCACATTTCGTTTCACGGCGATATTTTGTATGCCGAAACGATCGACCTCAGCGGATTTTTCGACAAACGGCTGGCGGAATCGTTCGATGAAGCCGTGCTCGATTTTTCGGATGTCACCGGCATCACCAGTTCTGCCATCGGCGCGGTCATCGATTTTCACGGCAAATTGAAGAAAAAAAGCCGCAGCATGCGCATCTCCGGAATGAGCGACAAAGCCTACACCGTCTTCAAATATTTCAAGCTCGACGAATTGTTTCCCATCGAAAAATAATCGCATTTTGAAAAATATTAACCGCAGAGTGCGCAAAGGCCGCAGAGGAATTTGCCGGAATTCTTTGCGATCGCTGCGCACTCTGCGGTTAATTCTATTGTAACGTTGTTTTATCGAATCAAAATGATGAGGTTTGTTTTGAATATGCAAATTGTTGTAAATAATCGATTTATTATAAAATTTTTGATGGCAATTGCGATGCTGAATGCACCGCTGTTCGCGGATTACATTACGCCGGGAACCGGTGTCCATTTCACGGCGGATAGCCTGGTTGCAAATGCCGGCGGTGCGGTTACCGGCGCAAACGGGAGCTATCTGGTGAATGAAACCGTGCAGGTGCAAACCGGCGATACGCTCACGCTGCTGCCCGGCGATACGCTTATTTTTACCGACACATCCGGCAGTGCGGAGCTGCACATCAACGGCGCGCTGTTCGCCATTGGCACGGAAACGGATTCGATTATCATCACTTCGCAAAACCAGAATTACGGCGATTTTTACGGGCTGATTTTCCGCGATACGGACAGCGGCTCCGCGTTCGAGATGAATTATTGCCGCATCGAATACGCCAAACGCGCGATCGATGTGGTGAGCGCCGATGTGCTGGTGGAAAACAGCGTCATTCGCCGCACCAGCGAAGTTGCCATCGATTTATTTGGTACGAACAGCGTGTTCCGCAACTGCCTGATCACCGAAAATCGCCAGCGCGCAGTAACGATGACCGTGAACTCATCACCGACTATCGAAGGTTGCACATTCACCGAAAACAATTTCGAAAATGCCAGCCCTTACACCATTATTTCCATAGGTTTACAGGGCGAAAATTCCCCGGTGCTTCGCAACAACCACATCATTGGCGGATACGACAAAAGCGGCGGTATTTCCATTTGGAATACCTCCAACGCACTCATTGAAGGCAACACCATCGAAAATTGCGGTTACGGGATTTTGTGTTATCAGGTGAACGCCAATCCGCTAATCAAAAACAATATTATTCGCAATAACAACATCAATCCCGATACGCTGCTGTGGGGATTCGGCATCGCCAGCAACGGTACCAACGCGCCGATTATCACCGGTAACGAAATTTCCGGGCATTTTTTCGGCGTGGCAATCATCAACGGCGGGCAGCCGAACTTAGGCAATGTGGACAATCCGGACACAACCGACGACGGCAACAATTATTTTCTCGGTAACGGCATTGGCAATAATCGCTACGAATTGTTCAACAATAATGCGCTGCCGATTGTGGCGCAAAACAACTGGTGGGGCACCGCAGACCCGGACAGCATCGAGGATCGCATTGTGCATCAGGTGGATGACAGCGGCTACGGATTGGTGAGTTTCACACCGTATATTTCGGAAATCACCGCTGTCGATCCGGTGGAAAATGCTGTTTTGCCCGATGAACTGACGCTGCTGCCGGCGTATCCGAATCCATTCAACCCGGAAACGCGACTACGTTTTTCGTTGCCCAAATCCGCTGATGTTACCATTCAAATTTTTGATGTAACCGGCAGAAAAATCAATACCTTGCTGGCGCAGCAAGTGAAGGCGGGAGCGCACGAAATTCGTTGGAACGCTACCAACGAATCCGGCGCAGCGGTGAGCAGCGGCATCTATTTTTACAGCATCCGGGCGAATGCGCAAATCAAATCTGGCAAACTGGTACTATTGCGATAAACCAATGGCGCACGGTACCGATGTGTCTAATGTTAAAACCAATTTCGAGACAATCATGATATATAATTCAATAAATCTCAAAGAAAAACTTGCAAAAATTGATGCGCAGTGGTCGCCGAAAATCATCGCGCAAATGAAC
This sequence comes from Calditrichia bacterium, assembly GCA_020634975.1. Lineage (NCBI taxonomy): Bacteria > Pseudomonadati > Calditrichota > Calditrichia > Calditrichia bacterium. Next base: position 2,291,968 of record JACKAQ010000001.1, read on the forward strand.
GATTACCACTTCAAACTGGCGAAAATACAGGGTGAATTTGTCTGGCACAGCCATGCGGAAACCGACGAAACGTTCATCGTTTTGCACGGCGAATTGACCATCCGTTTCCGCGATGGCGAAGTGCAGCTCCGCGAAGGCGAGATGTTCGTTGTGCCGAAAACAGTGGAGCATCTGCCGGTGGCGGCGGAGGAATGCCACATTATGCTGATTGAACCTGCCGGAACGGTGAATACCGGCGACGCCGGCGGCGAGCGCACCAAAGCTGCGGAGTGGTTGTAACCTTTACTGATAGTAAAAAATTCGGGTATTCAAAAAACATTTTTGGGAGAAAATTCAGGAGATTCCTGCATTCGCAGGAATGACAATTTAACAAACATTTTTTTATTCGTGCACACTGCGGCTCTATGGCAAATATCAGTTAATAAAAACAGGAACTTTTATGAACATTTTGATTACGGGAATGATTGCAGTGCTGCTGTTTGCAGCGTGCATGCATGACAAACATGAACATCCTGCACACGAAGCCAGTGGATCGGCAAATGATCACATGCACAAATCATCATTTGAGGAACTGGTGCAGCGTTTCGAATCACCGGAGCGCGATGCCTATCAGCAGCCGGAGAAAGTGCTCGAATACATCGGCGATGTGTCCGGCAAAAAAATATTGGACATCGGCGCGGGTACCGGATATTTCACATTCCGGCTGGCGAAAGCGGGCGCGAGCGTCATCGCCGGGGATGTGGATGACGATTTCCAGAATTACATCCGTGAAAAAGTCGAAAAAGAGGGACTCGATTCGCTGAACATCTCGCTGCGAAAATTGCCGTACGACAGCCCGTCGCTGGCACCGGCGGAAGTGGATATCGCAATTATCGTGAATACTTATCACCACATCGAAAATCGCACCGCGTATTTCGCAGAAGTATTGGCGGGATTGAAACCCGGCGGCGAGCTGATCGTGATCGATTTTTTCAAAAAAGAGATGCCGTTTGGTCCGCCGGTTGAAAAGAAAATCACCGAGGCGCAGGTGCGGGAGGAGTTGGCAGCGGCGGGATTTTCTCAATTTGAGATCGAAACGGAGTTGCTGGAATATCAATACATCATCCGCGCAAAGCGCTGATAAACCCATATTGAGCTGCTCAAATGAGAGGTAACCTTCAATTTATTATTGAAATTGTCGAGAATGAGAGAGACAATTGTAATATGGATTCATAATTTTTAAAACAAAAGCAAAGCAAAACTTTCGCTGAAAATTGAGCATCATGGAAAATTTTCTGGCTACCTCTCTCGAAATAAAAAAGATACGTATTCTCACTTTTGTTGCAGCAATACTAACGATTGTTATGGGGCTTTTGTATCATTACACGATGCCCGAAATTAACGATCCTGTTGAAGCTCGCGTGTTTTTAATACTCTTATCAATAAGCGCATTTGGGCTTTCGTTCAATAAACGATTTTCCCAACACTATTTAATCCCCTTTACCTACCTTTATATTTTTCTGTTAAACGCCATTCTAATGACGCTTAAAGGAAACGATCTGGATGTATCTGAAGTGCGACTGGGATTTGTTATCCAGTTTTTGGCATGTACGGTTGTAATAAAACGGGCTTCTCATCTTACTGTTTTTTCTGCACTTACTATTTTACTGCTTTTGTTTAACGGGTTGTTTGTTAATGGACAGATATTTCAACATTTGCATTTATCAAGCATGATTTTGATTGTTACCGCTCCTGCTGCCGTTGCCATGTATGTTAGGGACAAGCATATGAGCGATTTACGGAATACCACAAAAGCGCTGGAAGAGAATGAGAAAAAATTCCGGGCGCTTTCCGAAGCTTCACCGGCAGCAATATTTATTCACCGTGGGAAAAACTATTTATATGTAAATTCTGAATTTGAACATCTGTCCGGTTATACTCGAGAAGAACTTTTTGAAATGCCATTTTGGGAGCTGATCCATCCGGAAATGCGCGAGTTGATTAAAAATAGAGGTTTATCCCGTCTGAATAATTCTTCCAATGCCCCACCACAATATGAATTAATGGTGCAGCCAAAAAATGGGTCTGTCGTATGGGTTTCGCTAAAAATAGTTGAAATTGAATACGAAGGAGAACCCGCTGTTTTGGGAACCGCATTTGATATAACCAACCATATGCGCATGGAAAATGAATTGATAAAAGCCAAAAATGATGCGGAAGCAGCGTCTCAGGCTAAAAGTGCATTTGTAGCAACCATGAGCCATGAAATTCGCACACCGATGAATGGCATTATGGGAATGACCAGTCTGTTACTGGAAACCAAACTGGATAATGAACAGCGGGAATTTTCCAACACTGTGCGAAATTCAGCAGACGCATTGCTGGCAATCGTAAACGATATTCTGGATTTTTCCAAAATCGAAGCCGGGAAGATGGAGCTGGAGTATATCGATTTCGATTTACGCACAATGCTGGATGATATTGTAGATTTGCTCTCTTTTAAAGCTCAGGAAAAAGGAATCAATTTTTTCTGTACGCTTCAACCGGGACTTGATGGATATGTTAACGGCGATCCGGGGCGGCTGCGACAAGTATTGATCAATTTGGCGAACAACGCCATCAAATTTACAGAAAAAGGCGAAGTGACCATATTCGGGGATTTGATTGAAAAAACGGATTCAGAGCTGCGATTTTTGTTTACGGTAAAAGATACCGGCATCGGTATCTCGAGCGATGCACAAGACAAACTTTTTCAATCTTTTTCACAGATCGATGCTTCCACCACTCGCAAATATGGGGGAACCGGGCTGGGTTTGGCAATTTCCAAACAGTTGGTGGAGCTGATGGGCGGTGAAATTACAATGGAAAGCATAGAAGGGAGGGGCTCCATTTTCCGGTTTAATGTGGTGCTTGGCACCCCCAAAAATGTGCCTGCGCAACCAAACCATTTTCATGTGGACCTTAAAGATAAACGGCTTTTGGTGATTGAAGATCACCCCACCAATCGGCGAATATTACGGTTGCAATTGGAAAGCTGGGGTTGCGCCGTTGCCGAAGCTGCAAATGGAGAGGAAGCCTTGCAAATTCTTCGTCAGTCCACAATGGATGGCAAGCCGTTTGATATAGCCATACTTGACATGCAGATGCCCGGCATGAGTGGTGAAAAATTAGGTAAGAAAATAAAGGAAGATACACTCATAAATGATTTGGCGCTGATTTTATTCACATCTGTTGGTCAGCGTGGCGATGCACAGGCAATGCAAAATATCGGTTTCCGGGCATATTTAACCAAGCCGCTAAAGCAATGGCAGCTCCATGACGTTTTGGTTACGATTCTTGGTCAGAGCAACGCAGCGGTTGATAATGTAACCATACTCACACGACACTCAATTGCCGAGCAACATCGCCGCAAATTGCATGTGCTGTTGGCAGAAGACAATGTTGTAAATCAAAAGGTCGCGTCGCGAATGCTGGAAAAACTGGGCTGCCGCGTTGATTGTGCCACAAATGGAAAAGAAGCTGTTACGGCAGTAAAATCAATTCCTTACGATCTGGTTTTTATGGATATGCAAATGCCTGAAATGGACGGTTTGGAAGCCACGCGGATCATTCGGTCATTGGATACCACAATCAGCGGAATCCCCATCATCGCATTGACAGCGAATGCCATGAAAAGCGACAGAGATCGCTGCATTGATGCTGGCATGAACGATTATCTCAGCAAACCGGTGAAAAAGCCGGAATTGGCAGATATTATGCAAAAATGGGTGCTAAATAAGCAAGATACTTAAATTTGTGCAGCCAAAAGTTTTTTGTATTTCATCATGAAAACCAAATGATTAAATTTTTGTCGTTTGAGCAAAAAATGTAAAAAAAACCCATCGTAAATATGACATACACACCGCTGAAGTATTATTTCGGGAAAGATTTGGCTGAGCTGTTAAGTAGCAAAATTACAGCCATCTATCCGTCCTTTGACGCTAAAGATTTCATTGAAACTGTTGCGAAGCGAGTTGATCCGCTGGAGCTGAAAGCGCGGGTTGAAGTCATTTCGGACGGGCTGCGGGAACATCTGCCGCAACCGTTTGACGCGGCGATTGACATTTTGCTGCAAATCATCGGGCCGCCAAATCCCAACGAAACTGGCATGTTCAACGAAGGTTACTGGCTGATGCCGGTCGCATTTTTTGTGGAAAAATATGGGATAGATCACTTCGAAACGTCCATGCGAGCAATTTACGAAATTACTCAGCGCAACACCGGTGAATACGCCATCCGTCCGTTCATCGAAAAATATCCCGAACAAACGCTGTGCGTGATGCATCAGTGGTCAACAGATGCCAGTTTTCACGTGCGGCGGCTGGCCAGCGAGGGTGCGCGTCCGCGATTGCCGTGGGCAAAAAAGCTGGATATGTTTATCGCCGATCCCATACCAGTGCTGCCGATTCTGGAAAATCTCAACCGCGATCCGAGCAAGTTTGTCCAAAAATCAGTGGCGAATCATCTCAACGATATTTTGAAAGACAATTACGAAACCGGCATGCGCGTGCTGCGCAAATGGAGCGAACATCCTGCGCCGGAGACGAAATGGATCATCAAACACGCGCTGCGCAACCAGAAAAAACTGGAAAACCCGGAAGCGCTGGCGCTGCTCGATTCGCTCACTTAATGATAAACGAAACGCCCATTCCCACCGAAAACGCGCTCAAACCATCCGACCGGTCGTAAACGGAGAAACGAAAATCCAGCCGTTTCATGAGCAGCGAGCCGAAATCCGCAACGCCGAAAACCGGGTAATAGCGCAGCCCGAGACCCACTTTGTGACTGTCAAAATCCGATAAATCGTGGTCCGATGTGTAAAATTCATCGCCCGGATTGTGCGTACCAAAAGGCTGGTAATAATCCGCTGCACTCTGTTTGTGGTAGCGATAAAACGGCGTAATCGACACGCTTTGGTTGATGGCAACCGGCAGTTCAATTTCTGCAGTATTCGCCTGAATCCCGAAATCATCCCAGTAAAATCGATAATAGAGCCGCGAAATCAACCAGTCGTTGACGTAATAATTCAGCCTTGCACCAACCGGAATTTTGAGACGGCTGTCCGGCAGTTTTTCCACTCGCGGTCGCGTTTCGCCGGTAAAATAAACCCGGTGAAACGGTGTGGACAGCAACCCGGATTGATACACAACATCGCTCATCAGCGATAGTTGCGCCCGTTGCGAAAGCACTTGCGAATAGCTTGCGGATATATTGTAAGTCCGGCGATTTCCGTCACTTAGCCAATCAGTTCCGTTGCGCAATTCGATCGGGTAAATGAGCTGAGCGCGATCAAAAAACATTCTTCCGCTGAGCGCGAGTTCGCGATTGTCATCCGCCGAAGCGGTCGCCCATTTCCCGCCGAATGAAAACGAGGTGTAGTCGAATTCCGCCGATCCGCCGAGCAAAAATCCGTAGCTGCCGTTGCCCGATGCGTTGTTGATCGTGTAATCGACGTTCGCATATGCCCGCGCATCGCTGCCGGATGCGCCGCTGCGAATCGGGTCGATATTATCCGATGACGCCGACGAATAAAAATCGACGCCGGTTGCCACATTCAGGCTATTGTTGCCGATTGGCACATTCACGATGATCATCGGCGCGGTATCGTGCAGTTTTTCCGTGCCGTTGCCGCCGGTCACTGCCGCATGATCGCCGTCCTGTTGGTAATAATTCACCAGAAAATCAACTTCAATTTCTTTCGATTGATGACTGTTTTGCGCGAGCAAAAATCCGTTCAGCACAAACAATCCAATCACCCAAAAGTGCTTCAGTTGCATCCGCAGCCTCCACCCACTTTTCCGCCGTTTGCGCCGGAAGCGCCTTCGCGATAGGTTTCAAAATTATGCTCGTAAGTTTGTATTTTTTGGGCGCTTAACTTCATGTCTTCCTGATTCAGGTGTGCTTTTTGATACGGTTTGACCGATGCGCAACTGCTTAGCATTGTCCCGAGTGCGCACAAAATGAGGAACGATTTAATCCATTTCATTCGTCAAATTCCTTCACAATATGATAGTTAATGAGGCGTTGATGCCGTCTTTGTGTAATTCAAATGCAAATTTTTTGAGGTGAAAATCTGGTCGTTATCGTTGATGAGCAGGCATTCGATGCCGGCCAACCGGTCTATCAGCGCGACACCGTCCGCTTCGCCGAGGATGAACACCGAGGTCGCCAGCGCGTCTGCCAGCTCTGCATCCGGGCAAACGATGGTCACGCTTTTCGTGCCGGAAACCGGCATGCCGGTTTTGGGGTGAATGATGTGGCTGTAACGTTTCCCGTCAAATTCCACAAATTTTTCGTAATTGCCTGAGGTAACCACCGCCGTATTGGAAATTTGCAACCAGCCGATGGTTTTGGTTTTGTCTTTTGGATCGGTGATGCCGATTTCCCACGGCTCACCATTTGCCCGAACGCCCCACGCATTCAGGTCACCGCCCGCGTTCACCACGCCATTTTCGATGCCCAATTCCAGCATCACGGCTTTGGCCTTGTTGGCTGCGTAACCTTTGCCGATGGCGCCGAAACCGATTTTCATCCCGCTGTTGCGGAGAAAAACAGTCGATGCTGCGTCATCCAGAATAATGTTTTTGTAATTGATTTTGCTGACAGATGCTGCCATTTCGGCAGCGGTGGGCAGGTGCGTCATCGATCCGTCAAATTTCCAGATTTTATCGACGGATGCGAAAGAGATGTCAAAAATACCATCTGTGAGTTGCGATACTTTTTTGCTGCGGCGAATCAGCTCGAACAATTCGCGATCCACTTTCACCGGGCGAATACCGGCGTTGCGGTTAATTTCGCTGGTTTGCGATGCCGCATCCCACGATGAAATCAGCTGTTCGATGCGTTCGATTTCCGCAATTGCCGCGTTGATACCGCGCCACGCCAGCGCCGCATCCGCAGAAACCGCGACAATCTCGAACCGCGAACCCATCAATTTCAGCACTTTTTCATGTGCTTCCGGCTGCTGCGCAACAATTGATCCGGTAAATAAAATTGCAGCCCAAAAAAGGCATAAAAATCTTATTTTCAATAGCTTACTGCTCTATTTTCGATGGTGTTAATTGCCGGTTTTTCCGGCATTTTTGGTGATCTCTTTCAATTGATTTACATATTCATCTGGTGTTTGGCGGTCGTAACCGGACAATTCCCCAATCTTTTCGCCATCTTTATCGATCAAAGCCACCAACGGGAAAGCGCCGCCGGCATTGTATCTTTCCGCCATCGCTTCGTTGTGTTTCTTTTCGTCTTCCGGCAGTTGGTTTTTTTTCTTTGCGGGGAAATCCAGTTGCACAATCACCAATTTTTCCGATGCGTATTTTTTGAAGGTATCCGAAGTCAAAATCTTCTTTTTCAACATGATACATGGCTTGCACCAATCCGATCCGCTAAAATAGGCCAGCACCAATTTACCGTCTTTTCCGGCGGATTCCATAGCTTTATCCATATTGGTGAACCAACCCGGCTCAACAGTTTCCTTTTCCTGCGCGAAACCCGTTGCCAAAAATCCCAACAGCACCAATCCAAACAGCGATCGAAAAATACTTTTTTGAACCAATTTTTGTCTCCCTTTGAACGAATTTTTGATTAATTTTATTGAACCTTTAAAGCGTTTACAAATTAGAATTGCGTTAGAGCAAATCGATAGTTTAGCGAACGTTATAAAGTTTTACTTTCTATCGATAAATAATACTTTCTGAATTTACAAAAGTTCGAAAGGAAAAGGGGATGAATTTGCCACTGATTATCGGGCATCGCGGAGCCGCCGGACACGCGCCGGAAAATACGCTGCTGGCTGTTGAAAAAGGCATTCAGCTTGGCGCAGGAATGATTGAAATTGACGTTTACGCGGTTGAAAATGAGCTAGTTGTCATTCACGATGAAACGTTGGAACGCACCACTAACGGCAGTGGCTATGTGATGGATCGCTCGCTCAGCTATTTGCGGTCGCTGGATGCCGGCGCCGGGCAGAAAATCCCTTTTTTGCATGAAGTGATAGATCTTGTGGATCGCCGCGTTGGCGTGAACATCGAATTGAAAGGTCCCGGCACAGCCGAACCGGTTGCAAAGCTGATTCGTGATTATATTGATAGCGGATGGGAGTATTCGCAGTTTCTCGTTTCCTCGTTCGATCACCGTGAATTGCAAAAAATACAATTGATCGATAAAAACATCCCGATTGGCATTCTAATTTACGGAGCGCCATTGTATTTTTTGCAATTTTCGCATCTATTGAATGCTTTTTCTGTTCATTTCAGTATGGATTTTATCGATCAAAACCTGGTTGACGCCGCCCGATCGCAAAATTTTCGCGCCTATGTTTATACGGTCAACGCACTTTCAGAATTTGAACGGCTCCATTCGCTGCAAATTGACGGTATTTTCAGCGACTTTCCGGATATTTTCACAAATCTGAAGTAAAACGGGTGATTTGTAGAAAATTCTACAAATCACCATAGTATTTTTAAGCTTACCCCCCAAAAAAATCATAGTTAAGCCCTCAAAATCTTCTCTCCTTTTGTCAAAATTGCATTTTTTGCAAGTTTGCAAATAGCGCCGATTGTATTTTCTGCAATTATCGATCTTGTGATTTTTTAAAATAAAAACATATAAGTTATTGTAAATATGTAGTTTATATGTAAATCGTGTGATTTGGCATGATACTTGTCTCTAATAATGCCGAAAGGGAAACACGAAATGAACGCAGAAGTAAACATGTTACAAACAAGCATCGGACTTAAAAGAGAATTTACGACAGACGGCGATGCTTATTTTGTGCTGGAAATCGGAATGGATCCGGAAACCCGGGTTTCGATTGTCGAGCCGGACATGAATACGCTGCTGACCAACCTTCCCGAATACCTGACAACAATTATTCAAACACAAATTTTAATCGACCAACCTGCCAAGGAGGATGCTCAATGAAAGTATTGGTGTGTGAAACCAGCAAGGATCGTGCAAAACTGATCAGCGATTTGTTAGAAGACTACCGTTATAAAATTCACGTGAACTTCAAAGGTGATGAAATTCTGTCCGACGTTCAGGATCTGAAGCCTTCACTGATTATCGTGAATGCCAATGTTAAACCCGATTCCGGTGTGAGCATTTTGGAAAAGCTGAAAGCTGATCCGCGTTATGCCAAAATCCCGGTTATTTTCATCTCGAATTTCACCTCTACCGAACTGCCGGAAAAAGTGAAAGCTTTCCAGAATGTGGATTATTTGGTTGAGCCGTTCAAAATCAAAAATTTCCGCCACATTGTTGAGCGTTGGGTCAATTTTCGCAGCCTCTACGTCAATTAATCCGGACGAAGATTCTCAAAACGTCCCGTTTTAAAAAAATAAAAAATCAAATGTTGCGGCTTTTCTCTATTGCCAATTAGGCACCGATAGAGAAAAAGCCGCATTTTTTTTGCACCCGCCAAATACCCGTTGACAAGCCAATTATTTTAGCCTATCTTGAAATTAGGTTAACAGCTACTTTATTTTTATACAATACTCGACCATTTGCCAATTCTCAATTCGAATCGACTCTTTGCAGTTGCAGACTTCTTTACCCATAACAGGAGGAATTATCTATGACCACTGCTGAAGAAATTTTGAATGAAAAAGGCGCCTATATGCATAGCGTCTCGCCGGATACGTCGATATTTGACGCGCTTCAATTAATGATTTCGAAGCGTATCGGGGCGATTCTGGTGAAGGAGGGCCATGAAATTGTTGGCATATGGACCGAGCGGGATTTGATGCATAATACTGTAAAAGATGGTTTTACGTGTCAAAATGCTCGCATCGGAGATTATATGACCACCAAGCTGGTTTCCGTTCCGCATACCGCAAGCATCTGGGAATTGAAGGATATGTTTCTCGGTCGTCGTTTGCGACATTTGTTGATTGAGCGGGATGAAAAATATATCGGTTTGCTGTCTGTTGGTGATGTGACGCGTGCCAGCCTGCAGGAACAGGCTGACCAGTTGAAAGAATTGAACGATATGGTTCATTTGGATTATTACGATGAATGGCGCTGGAAAAAGAAGTTGAAGCGTCGTGTGAAATTAAGTGAAACCACTGCAGAATAAACATTTATATCTTCGGCGTGCTGAATCCCCGGCACGCCGTTTATTTTTCCACCCCAGAAAATTGTTGCTGATACCGCTGCACCCGTTCAATATATTTCCGGGTTTCCGGAAATGGCGGAACACCATTGTGTTTGCGAACATTGCCCGGACCGGCGTTGTAACCGGCGAGCGCCAGTTCTTCATTGCCATCATAAGAACGCAGCAAGCGCGAGAGGTATTTCGCCCCGCCGTCGATGTTTTCCGCCGGATCGAACGAATTCTTCACTTTTAGCCAATCCGCTGTGCCGTCCATTAATTGCATCAAGCCTTTGGCGCCTTTGTGCGAAACCGCCTGCGGGTTGCCCGCAGATTCTGCAGCGATGACCGCTTTCAACAAATTTTCATCCACATTATATTTGCGGGATGCCGCTTCGATTTCCGGCTGAAATGAAGCAATTCGTAGATTTAGCGGCATATCCAAATATTTGTTTTCATTTGGTTTCGTCAAATTTGCGTCGATTGGTTTGAATGATGTTGTTGCTGATGCCGAAATTTCGCTATCGACAGATTTGGGGAGTTTTAATCGCGGCAGCTCCAAATGGCGTTCGGGCGTTGTGATTTTTGCGAGCTCCGAAGTGCCGGCAAGTTGCTGCATCATTGCCTCCGAAATGCCCAGATTACTGCTGGTGGCAATTTGTTTGGACAATTCCTGATCGAACATCGATTCCATAATTTCGCCGCCCAAACCGGATTCTGTCAAACCGGATTTCATGATGGTCTGACGCATGGTTTTCAGCATCAGATTTACAAAAATCGCCTCAAAATCGTTGGCGGCTTTTTGCATCGCTTCCGCACTGCGACCGTTTTTCGGCATATCCGCGGTTGGGTTTGCCAGCAGCGCATCGTTGGTTGATATCGTAAATTTGCTAAAATCAGACATTTTCAATCACCCCTTTTTGGATTACATCACCACAATTTCGGCTTTCAGGGAGCCGGCAATTTTCAGCGCCTGCAGCACAGCAATAATATCGCGCGGCATAATGCCGATGTTGTTGAGCGCCTGGGCAACTTCCTGAACGGTGGTTACATTGTCGATGGTGACAACCTGGCCTTCATCCTGATAAACCGTTGCCTGCGAGTTGGGAATTACGGTAGTTTGTCCCTGCGAAAAGGGTGCCGGCTGCGAAACAATTGGATTGGAGCGAATTTCCACGCTCAAATTGCCGTGCGCGATAGCTGCGGGCATGATGGCAACTGTTCCGCCTATGACGATGGTTCCGGTGCGTTCGTTGATGACCACTTTTGCGGAAACATCCGGCGTTACGGTGAGTTGCTCCATTTCCGCCAAAAACGCGTATGTGCCGCCGGGACGGCGATAATTGCCCGGTAATTGAACGCCGATGGCATACGGACTGGTTGGCAATGCCGTGTTAGCGCCAAATTTGCGATTGAGCGCTTCCACAACCCGTTGGGTGGTGGTCAAATCTTTTTCGATGAGCGAAAAATTCAGGTTTTCACCAGTGGGAAAATCGCCTTCGAGATCAATTTTCAGTGCGGCGCCCTGCGGGATTCGCCCAACCAGTGTGTGGTTTTGGCGAACGCCGCCACCGCCGCTGGTTTCTACGGAAAATCCGCCGACGGTCAACGGACCTTGTGCCATTGCGATGACCGTGCCGTCTGCTTTTGACAGCGGCGTCATGATCAGTACGCCGCCTTCCAGCGTTTTGGCATCGCCAACGGACGATACAGTGATGTCAATTAAATCACCGCGACGTGCGTATGAAGGCACATCTGCGGTGAGCATCACAGCAGCAACGTTACGCGGCTTGACACTTTCTACCGGAACGGTTACGCCAAATTTCTGGAGCATGTTCACAACCGATTGGGTGGTGAACTGGCTGCGCTTGCTATCGCCGGTGCCGTTTAAACCGATGACCAATCCATATCCGATGAGCTGATGCCGCTCAATACCTTGCAGTCGCATCATATCTTTTAATCGCACTTGTGCGGTCGCATTTATGGAAAATCCCATAAAAAATACGCACGCCAAAAGTGCTGAAAATATTGGACTTGGCGCATTTTTCTTTTGGAGCCACCGGCTTAATATTTCAATTATACGGGTTAACATTTTATTCTACCACCTTCCAAAAATCCTTTTTTTCAAACCTCACCAACTAAAACAACCATTGCAAAAAACGGGTGATAACACCGGGCTTTTGCGCCCGGGCAACCTCGCCTTTGCCTTTGTAAATGATGTGTGCATCGTAAATATTGTAGGAAAAAACCGTGTTATCCGCCATGATGTCTTCCGGGCGGACAGCGCCTTCCAGCGAGTAAACTTCTTTTTCGTTGTTGGTTTCGACAACGCGTTTGCCTTCGATGACGTAATCGCCGGCGTCGTTTACACCAACAATTCGTGCGGCAATTTTGGCACGCAGCGAGCCTTTACGAGAGGTGCGCGCATCGCCTTTAAAATCATTTTGCGTTTTGCCGTTGATGCCAAACTCCGGCAAAAATTGCAACATGCCGGTGCCTTTTTCGATGCCGACGTTGTTGGTTGTCTGCTTTTTGGACTCGGTTTTTGCTTCGTTGCTGGCTTGCGAAAACTCCATTACCAGAACGGTGATGCCTTTGCCAACTTTGTTGGCTTTATTGTCCGTAAACAGGCTCATACTTTTGCCCATATCCTGCTGGGCGTTTGCCGCGATGCTGACGAGTAACAGCGCGATGCTCAAAAATTGTGTTTTTTTCATACCGTAAAACCTCAAAAATATTTGTTCAACTATTTGTTATCATTCGGTTTAGCTATGGAATTAATGCTGCTGTCGTTTCCGATTCGATGCGAGCGCGATAGCGTTTTCTGCCATCTGCACCCATGCACCAAATTTCCTCGCCGGCGCCGCCATCCTGCTGCGCGCGCGCCTGCAACTCCACCTGAATGGCGCCCGTATCGTATCGCAGTGTGATCAGATCGCCACGGGCAACCAGCGGAATTGCTTCGATCATTTCTGTGGTGAGAATGGCGCCGTTGCGCACAAACCGGCGGGTTTGCTGATTCGCCAGCGATGCATCGGCCAGCAGCGGATCGCCGGAAACGGCGGTAATTTCTTCTTCTGCGATGGTAAACTGCTGCGGGTTAAGCGGCGTTTTGGATGAGATATTCTCATTGGAAACAAATACTTGCGCAAATACGCGAACTCGCAGCGAATAACTCAATCGCCGGATCACGCGACCGTTGTGATAGGCTTCGATACGCACGATGGTCTGGCTGCGCGGCAACGAATTTCTGCCGTAATGCACGGCAATCGAATCGATATCCTGCCCGATTTTCCACACCGGAATATCGCTGATCCATTCGGTTTCGAAACGCGCCGGTTGGTTGATGTAACAGCTTTCGAGAAACGCATTGATTTTTTGGCGAATTTCGTGCTGTCCGACAATCACCGATTCAGTTTGTGCGAAAACCGCGCTGCCAATCAGCAAAGCGGTTAGGCAGAAAGCCAGCAAGTTGCTGTATTTATTGAAAATCCGCTTCATTACTTCAGACGGTTTTCGATGTCATACATTTCTTCGGCGGTGCGAATGGCTTTGGAGTTGATTTCGTATGCGCGCTGTGCGGCGATCATCGCAACCATTTCTTCGACAACATCCACGTTGGATGCTTCCAGAAATCCCTGCGCCAGCGATCCCAAACCTTCGGTGCCGGGAATGCCGGAAAACGGCGTGCCGGAAGCTGCAGTTTCGCGATAGAGGTTATGCCCCATCGATTCCAAACCGGCGGGGTTGATGAATCGCGCCAGCTCCAGTTGCCCGATTTGCGAAAACTGGGTTTCGCCAAAACTGAGCACTTCTACCTGCCCGTCGGCACGAATGACGATTTGTTGTGCATCTTCGGGAATCGTTAACTCCGGTTCAACCACATAACCGTCTGTAGTTACGATTAATCCGTCCGACGAGATTTTCAGCGCGCCATCGCGGGTGTATGCAGCGTTGCCGTCCGGCATGCGCACCATCATAAATCCGTCACCCTGAATGGCGATATCCAGCGGATTTTCCGTTACGGTAATTGCCCCTTGCGCAAAACTTTTATTTGTGGCAACCGCGCGGGAGCCGTTGCCCAATTGCAACGGAACAGGACGATTTTGGGCGCCTTCGGTGGGTTCACCGGCATCGCGGATGCTTTCGTACAGCAAATCCTGAAAATTGATGGCGCTTTTTTTGAATCCGGTGGTGTTTACGTTGGCGAGATTGTTCGCAATTACATCGATGTATAGCTTTTGGGCTTGCATGCCCGATGCCGCTACATATAGCACTTTATCCATGTCAGAACCTCCAGTTCTTAAAAAATGTTGCGTCCAGCCGGGCGAATGCTACGCCCTTTATGTCAAATAATAATAGTCGCTTACGGGCGACCGGTCTGGTTGATCAACTTGTCCAGCGTGTTGTCTTGTGTGTTGATCACTTTTTGTCCCAGTTCGTATTCCCGGTTAATTTCGATCATATTCACCATTTCCATCACCGGGTCCACGTTGCTCAATTCCAGATATCCGGCCCTAAGATCAATTTCTTCGTTAGGTAAATCGGTGGCTCCGGCGGTTCCCGCTTTAAAATAGGCATCGCCAATGCGTTCCAGTTGCTGCGGATCTTCGAATGTAGCGATGCGCAAACGACCGACACTTTGCCCATCCACGATAATTTCGCCTTTTTCGTTGAAGCGCACTTCGCCGCCGGCAATCTGAATTTCACCGCCGTCTGTCACAACGCTGTGACCGTCGATGGTGACCAAACGTCCTTCGCCATCCAGTTGAAAACTGCCGTTACGGGAAAAATATTCGCCGTCTTCCCCCTGAATCACAAAAAAACCTTCGCCGTTGATGGCGACATCCAGCGGATTATCGGTGCGTTGCATGGTTCCGAGGCTGAAATCCACGTTGGAGCTGCCGGGCAGCCGATTGGCATCGGCTTCGCCAGTATCGGCAAGCGCTTCGGCCAGTTTGTGGAAGAAAACACCATCTTTTTTGTACCCGACGGTGTTGATATTTGCGAGATTATTTGTGGAAACATCCAACCGGCGTTGCTGGATAATCATCCCTGTTTTATTGAGATAAATACTGTTAATCATGCTCACACTATCCTTTGTGTTGCGTCTATCCCTAAAAATTATTCGACAAAACGGAAGAGGCGACCGACATATTCGCTGGCAACTTCCAGAAAATATTGTTCGTTATCGCCATATTGGCCGTCCTGAAAACAGCCAACTACCATTACGCCAGAAAATGAGTTACCCGTTACTATCGGCACACCTAAAAATGAGTTAACCACTTTTTCTGTAATTTTTGAATTTCTTTCCGCATTGCTGATGAGCAGGGGTTTTTTATTTTGCATGATCCAGCGAACCGCGCCTTTTCCGCGCCGGAAATTGATCATATCCAATGCGCTGGTGGGGTCGCCGTGAGTGAAAATCGGTTCCAGTTTGAATGCATCTGCATTCCAGCGGTAAATGCTCAACAGATCCATCCGGATGTTGGATTGCAGCGCCATGCGCATTTTTACGAATGCGTCGATCCACGAAAGTTGTTTTTCTTCGAGATTGTGTTGCAGCTCGGCGAATCCGTTGATCAGGTTTTCAACGATATCTTTCAGCGATGCCAGTTGAACCTTGCCCGTGTTGCGTTCGGATTCTTCCTGATACAGGTAGGTGTCTGCTTCTTCGATGGGCATATTCAAAATGTTGATCATGTCATCCAGCGGGAAAGTTGCCATTCTGGGATAAACTTTCACAGCTTCCAACCATATCGGGTCTTCTTCAATGGCATCGAAATTCGGTACGGGATGAAGGCTGAATCCCCACAAGTTGGTGATTTTATCTGCGAGATAAACAATTGCCCGAAGCGGGTGTTCACGCACATCTTTTGGTGTAACATCGTGGTGGTGGAGCATCACATCGGAAACTTCAGTTGGCAAATGCCAGCGTTTGGCCAGCCAATAACCGGCTTCCGTATGGGTAAAATTGAGCTGTTCCATTTCCGCATCATACAGCGATGATTGGTTTGTTTCGCTATATTCAAACACCGTTTGGTAAAGCTCGTTAAAGAAAATACATAAAATCAATCGACCAAAATCGTGCAGCAATCCGGATGTAAATTCAACATTATCGAAACTTATGCCGATATGCTTGCGGATAGCCGAAGCTGTTCTGGCTGTCCCTGATGAGTGTTTCCAAAATTTATCGAAACTAAAATACGGCGATTCTTTCATGTTCTGGAACATGCTGAGAATGCTCAATTCGACAACCAGATTGTAAATTTCGGTTAACCCTAACATTACAATAGCTTGCTGAATATTATTCACTTCTCTGGAAAGGTTGTAATATCCGCTGTTTACGCGTTGCAAAATTTTGGCAACAATCGGCGGATCTTCTTCAATTGCACGCCGCACAGAAACGATCGATGCATTCGGATCGCTCAACAACTTGTCCAGCTTAAAATATACACTGGGCATTGTGGGCACATTATCGATGCTTTTTAGCGTGTTCCAAATTTCGATGCGGGTTTTTGAATCTAGTTTACTTGTCGGCATAAATCATTTTCTCCACAGAATTAATCAATTGGGTAAATAAATCGTCATAAAGCGCGCTGCGCATTTCCTGGCGTTCTGTGGCCATTACTGCCAGCGATGGATCGGAAGGATCGTAATCGATAACTTGCAGATTGCCGCGTCGCTTTTTTTGGGTCAGCACGCGTCGGATATCGACCCAGCGTTTTTCCTGCGTATCGTATAGCCTAAATTCCAGCTCTGCCACAATTTTCAGGGAGGGTGCATACAGCATAAACGGCACAACAGAGCCTTTTGCGGTTCGTTCAACTTCCCGGAGGAATACGCCGGTTAAAATCCAACGTGGTAAATTGTTTGATGAAGTGATTGCGCCGGCGGTACTGTCTGTTTTGCTGGAATCTGTATTGGTTTGGATTTGCGGCATATCGAAATTTGCCATTTCGTCCAGAATGAGCAATTGGGAATTTTCCTGAACGGGGATAATCCGGAAACGCCCGCTTTGGTGCAGGCTGCGAAACAACCGCTGGTTGAGTTCTTCCGGAAAGCGGGTCATTTTGTCCGATGCGAATGGTACAATGCCCAGCGAAACCGGATTTTTTGCTGGTAGCCGGTGTCCGCCACAGGCTGTGAGGAGCATTGCCAACAGCATCGGCACTATTTTTTTATGGTTCAGTATGCCTTTCATGGTCGCAATCTTCGGTTAAATACTGATCAATTTGCCGATGGATGCGTTGCGATCCATTTCAGAATTAAGTTCTGTCAAAAATTCTTCCAGATCAAAATTTGCACAATCAGGATATGCTTTTGTCAACGTTCTCCAGGATGGTAATTTTTGTAAACTGGAAACATTTCCGTTGTTATCGGGGAATTCCCAATATTTTGCCAATTGATTTGCCAAATTGATCATGCTTACCATTTCGCGATAATCCGGTGCTTGATCCGGTATGTGGTGGTATTGGATCGACATAACAATCGAACCCGGGAAATTCCAACGTTCCAGCAGCGCCGCGCCGATATCCGCATGGGTGCAATCCATGTGCTTTTTCTCAATTTCAACATATGAGCCGCCATTGCGCTTGGCATCTTCAACAATCGCTTTAAAGCGATCGCCAAAAAACTGGTCCATCACAATTTTGCCGAGATCGTGAATTAATCCGGTGACAAATTCTTCGCCGTTAAAATTGATGTTGAGGGTTGCGCATAATTTGCGGGCAATTTGTGCCGTCGCAATGGAATGCCGCCAAAACTGATCCCGATTGAAATACGGATTGGGTTTTAGTTGGGCAAATGTGCTATACAGGCTAATGGCAATCACAATGTTTGAAACCTGCTTTAGTCCCAACAGCACCAGCGCACGCTGCACACTTTCCACTTTTCCTACTGCGCCCCACAGTGGCGAGTTGGCTATTTTGAGAATTTTGACGGTTATCGACGGGTCTTTTTCGATGACGGCTGCAATTTTGCGCATCGAAGAATTTTGACTGCGCATAACTTCGAGAATTTCCGTGGCAATGTGCGGAAGCGTTGCAACGCTGTCAATTTGGTCTAATTTGGTATCAATTTCGCGAGGTACTTTCACAAACTTCATATTCTATCCCTGAATTTGAGTCTCATAATTCTTTCTTTACTTCCATTTTGTTAACTGAATTGATTAACGACCATTTTTAAGGGATGATTAGCATTTTCTGTATTTGTGCGGTCCAATTTTTTGATGTTATTTAGGTTGGATAGTATCGCTCTTTCGGCGTTTCAAAACGTAATTCTACTCTCCATGCGGGTTAGGTAAAAATTGAAAATTTTCAAAAAAATTAAAAAGGCCTTAAAATTCCCACTAAATGTGGTTATTTTTATCGATGAACAAACAGGTAAGTCAATGAGCATCGCACGCAGCAGAAAAATTTTTATATTTCATGAATGGGGCGCATTCAGTGATGCCGCATTGCCTGTACAATATATTTCGCGAGTGTATTAATTTTCCCCTTTCCCAAAGGGGATTTTTTTTGTCTGTTCCCGGAAACAAAATGATGAGGTATATATAAATGTTACAAACAGCAGATTTACCGGATATTGCAGAAAGCGACATTTACCGCCCGGACAACCGGATCGCCGGACGGCTGGTGCTGGAAGACGGCACCGTTTTTGACGGTTGGGCATTTGGGCATCCGGCATCCATTGCTGGCGAGGTAGTGTTTAATACGGGCATGGCCGGTTACCCGGATACGCTGACCGATCCATCCTATCGCGGGCAAATTTTGACGTTAACTTACCCATTGATCGGTAATTACGGTGTGCCTTCCAGCCGGAAAACCGGTAATCTAAACCTCAATTTCGAATCGAACCGCATTCAGGTTCAGGCGCTGGTTGTGTCCGATTATTCGCTGGAATACAGCCACTGGAACGCTGCCCGCAGCTTATCAGATTGGTTGAAAAGCGAAAAAATTCCTGCAATCACCGGGATCGACACCCGTTCGCTTACCCAAATTTTGCGCGAAAAAGGTGCCATGCTCGGCAAAATAGAATTCGGTGACGAAACCATCAGTTTTTACAATCCCAACCTGCTCAATCTAGTTGCGGAAACCAGCATCGATAAACCCGTGGTTTACGGCGAAGCCGCCAAACGCGTTGTGCTCATCGATTGCGGAGCGAAACACAATATTCTGCACAACCTGCTTTCGCGCGATGTTCAGGTATTGCGTGTGCCGTGGGATTACGATTTATCCGGCGAAAATTTTGACGGGCTGATGATTTCCAACGGTCCCGGGGATCCCAAAACCTGCCGCGCAACAGTAGAAACCATTCGCGGCGTGATGGCGCGGGATATTCCCGTTTTCGGCATTTGCATGGGGCACCAACTGCTTTCGCTGGCTGCCGGCGCAAACACCTACAAATTGAAATACGGACATCGCAGCCAAAACCAGCCGGTCATCGATGTGAAATCCGGGCGTTGTTTAATTACTTCGCAAAATCACGGCTTTGCCGTGGATGACCAAAATTTGCCCGATGAATGGGAAACCTGGTTTGTGAACCTGAATGACAACACCAACGAAGGCATCAGCCACAAAAGTAAGCCGTTCCGCAGTGTGCAATTTCACCCGGAAGCAGCGCCCGGCCCGGTCGATGCAGATTATTTGTTCGATGATTTTATTCGGATTGTCAACAATATGTAGGCTTGTAAGCTATTTAAAAACAATATATTATATGAAGCCTCGTGAATACGGGGCTTTTTTTTCTCAAAAATCCCAATTTACCGCAGTTTCTTCCTCCTCAAAAACCGGCGTTGCAATCGCGATTGCGAAAACCTGTACTGCGCCGTTTTCCTTCAATGTCCGGGCACATTCGTTCAGGGTTGCGCCGGTTGTTACCACATCATCGATCAGCAAGACGGTTTTTCCGGCAATCTTTTCCGGCGACCTGAGCACGAAAGCATCTGCCACATTTTTGCGACGATCCGTGCGTTTCAGCTTGGTTTGCGATTGGGTGTGGCGTTTGCGTTTCAGGAATTTTGTATCGCACTTGTATTCCGGGAATAGGCCGGCTGCCAATCGCTCACTTTGGTTGTAGCCGCGAATTTGCCGGCGTTTCCAGTGCAGCGGTACCGGCAAAATCATATCTGCGGTTGTTGCAAATGTCGGAAAATTGGGTTGAGAAGCAATCCAGCGTCCGGTTTTCCGGGCGAGATCCGGCATTTGTTTGTATTTGAATGCATGCGCGATGTGCTGTATTTGGTCGTGAAAACAGAAGGCTGCCCACATTTGATCGATGTGGCGAGGTGTCATCTTTGCCAAAATACGTGTTTCGATCCAGCTATCCGGCACGGATTGCAATGCCGAAATGCAGCTTTCGCACAAAATGGGAATGGGTGTTTCCGCGCCGATCAGCTGTTCGCAATTGTGGCAAACCGGCGGAAACAGCAATTCGCCGATGGCGTTGCCGATCTGTTTGAACATCGAAATAGTGTTGTGCATTTTTGGAATGATAATTGTGAATTTGAAAAATAATAAAATTTGACATTCCTGCCCCGAAGGCAGAAATCTTAACATATCACCGGGATAAGCCCCGGTGATATGTGTATTTACAGTCATAAATAGGAACGAAACTTATCAGAAATTATACCGGAACGACAGCCGCGGTTCCACCCGTTCGACTGGTTTGTAAACACCGGGATTGCCCGGTTCTTCCAGCCAGTACCAGCGATAAATAACGCTGAGCAGCAGATAATTGTTCAGCTCGTAACCGATGTCTGCTGTGAGCACGGAATTGATATCCAGCGTGCGCACATCTTTGAATGTTTCGACATTAATTTTATCGTAATAGCCGCGCAGCTCGAAACGGGGCACCAGATCCGGCGCGTTGGCTTCCACGTGCAAAATACCGCTGTTGCGAATGCCGTTCAATTTCTGGAAACTGCCGATCAGCTGCACTTTTTGAATGACATGTCCGGCGAGTTCGCCAAAAATACCTTCGGTTTTCGGCGTGTTGCGCAATTGCGTAAAAATACTGTTGGTGCCGCCGAGCTGGCGCTGCAAGTCATACAACGGTCCAAACAGCGATGGCACAAACTGCTCGCCGTTGAAGCGTTTTTCCAGCCGTGCAGCAAGCCCGAACAGCCCGATAAATTCCGGAAAAACCACCCGGATACCCACGGCTTTCCCATTGCCGAAATCGCTGAATTTGGAGTAATCCGCATAAACGGTGCTGTTGATGAGCTTGAGATCCAGCCACATCAAATCCACGCCAAAGCCAAACGCGCTGAGCGAATTTTCGGTGAATGTGGTGTCGGTCAACGGTTCATCAGCCACATTGTTGTCGCGAATGTAGGTGGTGTAAACCCTTAATTTATTTAAAATTGGCATTGGTTCCTGTGCAAAGCGAAACGGGCGGACATACAGGTTCACGCCCTGCAAATCGGATGATCCGAAATTGCTCATCACGCTTTCGAAACCGAATTGGTTCAAATCCACATCGGCTACCAGCCCGATTTTCCGTTTATCGTAATTCGACTGGTTGTTGTAATTCCACATCAAAAATCCGTTACCGAGAATTGCGCGATCCAGCGATCCGACCCGGAAATAATACGGATCGTATTTTTGCGCGTAGCGGATGTAACGAATGGCCCGCAAAATGCCAGCGCCATCCTGATATTCATCTTTTCGAAATTTGAACCCGTCTTCATTATTAAACAACAGTTGCAAATAGATGCCAACACCCCATTTGCCGAAAGCCAGATCCGGCGCGAGTGTGAGTGTGGTGTACGCTTGATCATCAATCCAGGTCATGCCCAAGCCGCCCATCATGGTCCGGTCTTCGGGATATCTGTAGGGGTCAGGAAAGGGCTGCGCCCAGGCGATTTGTGCCAGTCCGAGCACCATCAGTAGTAGCAAACAATAACGTCGCATCTTATCTCCCTTGTTTACGCAATTGGTTGTTTTTCCTGCAACATCGATACTTTTTTTATGCCGGAAAAATAACATAATCCATATCTAAAGCAAATCGTTTTTTGCTTCATTAAAACACCTGACCATCCGATGATGTAGCTTGAACAATTAAAGACAAAAGGGAATTTGTCATGAGTGTCAAAAAGGAATTTGAGCCATTGGAACAAGACTGGTCGAGATGTAACGCCACTGCAGATGGTGTCGTTTACAAATTTGGAAATGTGGTGAAATCCAGTATCGCCAATAGGTCAAACAGGATTCAAAAATACGATATGCAAATGTTCGATAAAGCGGATAATGTGAAAGTAGAAGTATTGAATGGCAAAAACGGCGTGACTGCCATTCGCTTTCGATGCAAATGCGGCTGTGAGTCAGTTGTTGAGCTGCAAATGGAGTAACTGCATTCCGGCAGCAAATGCTAAGATAAGTTCTCCTTGATGCCACAATGGTTTCGGTTGTATATTGGCACGGTCAAAAATCTTTTGCGGACGGGAGATCTGACATGAAGCTGAGCGAAATTTTACAGGAAAGCCTGATCAAATACCCTTTAAAAGGGACGGCCAAAGTTGAGGTCATCGAAGAATTGTTGGAAGAATTGGTGAAAAACCAGTTGATCCAGCAACGCGATGAAGTGCTGGATGCTATTTTAGAGCGGGAACGATTGATGACAACCGGCGTGGGACACGGCGTTGCTATTCCACATTGCCGCACCCAGCTCATCCAAAATTTTGTTATTGCCATCGGTGTGCATCCCGAAGGCGTTGATTTTGAATCGTTCGATCACAAGCCTGCCCACATTGTTTTTCTGCTCATCGGCCCGAACGACCAGCACGGCACGCATTTGCGATTACTCACCCGCATTTCCCGGATTATTTCCCAACCGCACGTTCGCGATGCCTTGCTGCAACTCAAAACACCTGCGGAAATTTATCAATTCCTGATCGATCAGGAATCCACGCTGATTAATTAGTTGTAAAAAAAAGACTTACGAATTTTCTGTAATCCCGCCGTGACAAATAAATTTTGTTTCCAGATATTCCTCAATGCCGTATTTTGAGCCTTCCCGGCCGATTCCCGATTCTTTTACGCCGCCAAACGGCGCAACCGCTGTGGAAACCATTCCGGTATTCACGCCGACAATGCCATATTCCAGCGCTTCGGAAACCCGCCAGATTCGCCCGATATCCCGCGTATAAAAATACGCTGCCAGCCCGAAACGAGTGTTATTCGCCATTGTAATGGCCGCTTTTTCTGATGTGAACCGATACAGCGGCGCAACCGGACCAAAAATTTCGGTTTGTGCCATTTCCGCGGATTCGGTGACATTTGTGAGTACGGTGGGTTGGAAAAAATTGCCGCCGAGCGAATGGCGGCTGCCGCCGAGAATAATTTCTGCGCCGTTTTCGCGGGCGTCGTTGATCAGGTTTTCCACTTTTTCCAGCGCTTTTGGGGCAATCAGCGGACCGATGTCCACCCGTTCGTCCACGCCGTTGCCCACGTTCAGTTTCGAAACGGCTTTAGTGAATTTTTCGGTGAAGTCATCGTAAATCGCATCCTGAACGAGAATGCGGTTGGCGCAAACGCAGGTTTGCCCGGCGTTGCGGAATTTGCTGGCGATGGCACCGCTCACCGCTGCGTCGATATCTGCATCGTCAAACACGATGAACGGCGCGTTGCCGCCCAGTTCCAGCGATACTTTTTTGACGGTATCCGCGCTCTGGTGCAGCAACATTTTCCCCACTTCCGTGGAGCCGGTGAAGGACACCTTGCGCACCAGCGGATTTGTGGTCAATTCTTTCCCAACTGTTGCCACGTCCGATGTGGTTACCACATTGAACACGCCCGGCGGTAATCCGGCGCGTTCGCCGAGTTCCGCCAGCGCCAAACCGCATAGCGGCGTATCTTCCGCCGGTTTCCACACAAAAGTGCATCCGGCAGCCAGCGCGGCGGGCAGTTTTTTGGCAACCATCGCAATGGGGAAATTCCACGGCGTAATGGCGGAAACCACGCCAATCGGTTGTTTGATCACAATATTGCGCAGGTTGGGGTGGTGCGTCGGGATCACATCGCCGTAAATGCGGCGCGCTTCCTCTGCAAACCATTCAAAAAATGAGACGCTGTAATCGATCTCTCCCCGGGATTCGGCGAGCGGTTTGCCCTGTTCGGTGGTCATCAGCAACGCCAGATCTTCTTTATTTGTGCGCAGTAAATTGGTGAATCGTCTCAAAATTTCCGCGCGATCTGACGCCGTTTTGGCCTGCCATTCCGGCTGTGCTGCTGCCGCCGCTTCGATGGCGCTGCGCGTTTCGCCAGCACCCAAATCGGCAACTTGTGCAATCGTTTCGCCGTTGGCGGGATTGGTCACCGGGAAAGTTTTGTGGCTGCTGCCCTCAACCCAGTGCCCGTTGATGTAAGCTTTTTCGCGTAATAAATGAAGATCTTTTAATAAAATCATGGTGTAATCCTTTCCGGTTCGAATAATAAAATATGAAAGGATTTTGGCGGGAATGCAACCGGCGAAAGAGAAAGCCGGTGAAAACAGCGGCTTTTACGGCGGGAAATTTAGGTCAGGAAAGCCATTTTCCGGCGGCGAATCCGGCTGCGGAAACCGATGCGCAGAGCACCGTTCCCCACAAAATATCCACGAAAACCACCGGTAGCGGCCAATCTTTCAGCGTGGCGAGGTTGGTTAAATCGTAGGTTGCATAGGTGAAAAATCCGAAGAGTGCGCCCAAAATCAGTGCTTTTGAAAATGATGCTTTGTCGAGCGCGGGCAGCACCGCGAAAATCATAATTCCGGCGATGTAAATCAGGTAAAATACGATCGCTGCAGTCCAGTTGACCTGCGGGCTCAAAATGTAATCGAGGTGTTTGCGGTAAAACCCTTTGGCAAGCCAGCCCAGCCACAGCATGTCGATCAGGAAAAATACCGGAACCATCATTGCGTATAACTTTATGTAAAACAATAGCTTCATAGTGTGCTCCGGGGATTATTCCTGATTGAAACGGCGGGGATTCGCAATGTGTTAACCCCGCCGCAAACGTATTTCGCGATTATTGAATCAGCAGCATTTTTTGCGATTGTTGAAAAACGCCGGCCCGCAGTTGATAAAAATAAACGCCCGACGCAACGCGCTCTCCGTTATCATTGGTGGCGTCCCAAAATAAATTGTGATTTCCGGGCAGGTAATTGCCGTTGGCAAGGCTGCGCACCTGTTGCCCGCGTGCGTTATAAATGTTGAGTTGAATATCCTGTGCCGAGGGCAGCGCAAAGCGGATGTTTGTGCCGGGATTGAACGGGTTCGGGTAATTATCGAACAATTGCGGTGTGTCGGGTAAATTTTCCGAGCCGTCCCGGATGCCGGTTGGCACGCCGAAACGCAGCTTCAGCAACACAGGCATGTGGTCGGATGCATCGTGCAGGGCGTTGGCGACATCGGTATCCACTACGCCGTTTTGCCCGTTGTTGATGGCCTGGTTGAAATGCAGCCCGTCGTTGCCATACGCCGTGTAGCTGTTGGAAACATAGTCGATGCCGCCGGGAGAAAGCAGGTTTTCGCACAGGAGCATCATGTCAAACCGGTCATCTACGCCGCCGCCGGAACCTGCGCCACCGTTCACCCGGGTTGATTGGGTGAAAATGTCTGCAAATGATGCGTTGTTGTGCCAATTGCCCAACCGGTTGATCGGGTCTTTCACATATCCGCTGCCGCGCGACGTTTTGATCAATTCCTGAAATGCCGGTTCATCGGAGTAATAAATATTGTAATCGCCAACGATCATAAAATTGGCAGTTGTTGGCAAATTGTCGGTTACGTTGCGCAATACCATTACTTCTTGCAGGCGTCGCTGGCGTTCGGTTTCACCGTCGCTGGCTTTCAGGTGCACGGAAAAAACGATCAGCGTATCGCCGGAAAGGATGTGCCGCACGCGGTATTGGTAAATATCCCGCAATGTTGTGGCGTGACGGGTAACGCTCACCAGATCGAAAACGGCGGTGCGATAAAACAGCGCCATATCTTTGTCCGGGCCGTCAAAATAGGGCGCGGCGGCGTAGGGCGTGCCGTTGTCATTCAAAATGTTCAAAAAAGCGTTCACGCCGGCTTGCGAACCCATTTCCTGGGTCACCAATAAATCCGGTTCAATTTCGTCGATCACCGTGTCGAACGCCTGCGTTCTGCCGCCAGTATAATCGAGAATATTGTATGTCATGATCGTCGCTTCGCTTTGCGCAAAAACGAATCCCCAAAAACCAATTAACATCGAGAAAAAAAATCGCATCACCAAACCTCTGTATTTATTAAACTTGCATCCGTGCAAACGATCTGTCTTACGCGAAAGCAAATCGCAGCTTCGCATGATACTAACATTCATTTTCGATAATCTACCCTTTTTTTATTAACCGGTTTGTGAAGCAGGGCGGTTTTTGTTATGAAAACTGACATTTCATTTTTATAATTGAACCGTCGTTTAAACCTGAAACAAACGGTGATGAACAGTTGAATTTGCGCGTAAAAATTTGCGGCATCACCCGGTTGGCGGATGCCGAACTGGCAGCGGAACTCGGTGCGGATGCGCTGGGATTTGTTTTTTTTGAGAAAAGCCCCCGCAACATCACGTTTGCGGATGCCGCAAAAATTATCGAAAAATTGCCGACGCATATCCGAAAAATTGGCGTTTTTGTGAATCCCAGATACGCATTTGCGGCGGAAGCCGTGCGCATCGCGGGGCTGGACGCCATTCAACTGCACGGCATTTACGATGACGCTAATTTTCTGAAAATCAATGATTTACCGACAGTGCTGGCAATCGCCGTTGACGAAAACGGATTGGACAAACGCAGCGCCAAACTGCTGCCAAAAGCGGATGCCGTTTTGCTGGATGCGCATCACCCAACACAGCACGGCGGCACCGGACGCACCTTCAACTGGCAGTTCGCAGCAGCGCACAGCCGGCAGCAGCCGATCATTCTGGCCGGCGGATTGAATCCCGCAAACATCCGTTCGGCGGTGGAAACGGTTCGCCCGTTTGCGGTGGACGTGAGCAGCGGCGTGGAGGCATCGCCGGGTGTGAAAGATGCAACTAAACTGAAACAATTTTTTAAAAAAATCGAGGCGTTTCGCAATGATCGACACGAAGAAATCCGTGAATTTTTCCCAATTTCCCGATAAAAGCGGCAAATTTGCCGAATACGGCGGTATGTTTGTACCGGAAATTTTGATGCCCGCACTGGAGGAGCTGATTGCGGCGTATGCAACCGCGCAAAACGATCCGGCGTTTGGCGACGAGTTGCAGCACTATTTCCGCGATTATGTGGGGCGACCGAACCCGCTCACTCACGCCGACCGGCTGAGCGAGCAAATCGGCGGCGCGCAAATCTGGCTGAAACGCGAAGATTTGAATCACACCGGTGCGCACAAAATCAACAACGCCATCGGGCAGTTGCTGTTGGCGAAACGCATGGGCAAACAGCGCATCATTGCAGAAACCGGTGCGGGACAGCACGGCGTGGCAACCGCAACCGTCGCCGCAAAAATGGGGCTGGAATGTTTCGTTTACATGGGCGCGGAAGATGTGGTTCGCCAGCGGCTGAACGTGTTCCGGATGAAATTTTTGGGCACCACGGTGGTGCCGGTGGAAAACGGCAGCCGCACCCTGAAAGATGCCATCAACGAGGCAATTCGCGATTGGGTGACCAACGTGCACGATACGTTTTATTGCATCGGCTCGGTGGTTGGTCCGCATCCGTATCCCATGATTGTGCGCGATTTCCAGGCGGTGATCGGTCGCGAAGCGCGGCAGCAGTCGCAGGAAAAGTTCGGCAAATTACCGGAAGCAGTGGTCGCCTGCGTGGGCGGCGGCTCCAATGCGATGGGCATTTTCTATCCTTTTTTGAACGATGAATCCGTAAAATTATACGGCGTGGAAGCGGGCGGACGCAACAATCTCGCGGGAAATCACGCGGCGACGATTTCGTACGGTTCGCCGGGCATTTTGCACGGGATGAACACCTATCTCATCCAAACCGATGACGGGCAAATCGGCGATGTGCACTCGGTTTCCGCAGGACTGGATTATCCCGGCGTTGGCCCGGAGCACGCATTTTTGAAAGATGTGAACCGGGTGAAATATGTTGCCGCAACGGACGAGCAGGCGCTGGAAGCGATGTCGCTGCTGGCAAAAACCGAAGGCATCATTCCCGCGCTGGAAACGGCGCATGCGGTTTGGGCGCGCGTGGAATTGGCCAAAACCATGTCGCCGGATGAACATTTGGTGCTTTGCCTTTCCGGGCGCGGCGATAAAGATATGGAAGCGATTATTCAAATGTGGGAAAAATGAAAAAGCGGCTCAATTTGAGCCGCTTTTTGCCTGTAGGATGCTGTATTCTGTAATGGTTGCTGCTTACATTTCTGCCATCGATTTACTCAATTCAATCGCTTTAAACGGTTCCATGGCTGCCAGCACTTTGGCGGCCTGGCGTTTATTCATTTTGGAAATCACCGTTACTGCCAGTTCCGTTTCCAGATTCGCGATAATCATTGCAGCCTGTGCCGGCGCCATTTTTTCGTAAATCTGGGCCATCTCTTTGGTCATTTTCGCAAAATTTTCGCTCTGCTTTTTTTGTTGCTGTTGGGCTAACTGCTGTTTCTCAAGATTATCCGTTGGCAAATTATTCGGTTGCCGAAGCGACATTTGCAGGCTGTCTAATGCGTCCATCTGTGGTTGTGCCGGTGTTTCAACTCCCGCTGTTTTTTCCGGTGCAGCTTCTGCAAGCTCATTTTGCTTTGGTTGTTCTGCTTCTGGCAATCCGGCGCCCAACTGTTTTTGGGCTGCGTCATTTTTTGCGGGGGCGGCAAGCGAATCTGCTCCTATCCCATCCGCTGTTAGCGGTGCCGGTGGCGGTTGAAACATGGATACAACAAATGTTGTAATTCCCAAAATGATTACAAATGTTCCGATGTAAAACAGAGCCGTTTTCATGATAAATCTTTATTTTGCATTATTTTAAGTAGCTGTATTATCGCTATTATTTCCACAAACCCCGGCGGTTGCCGAGTATCGCCATTTCGTCGATGTCGTTTTGGGATTGTTTGAGAAAATCCTGATGAAATTTTTCGAGTTCTTTTTCGCGGAGTTTTTCCAATACTTTTCGCTCCCGCTGAACCTTCAACAATTTTTCCCGTTCCTGATTTTCCCGCTCTTCCATCGAGAATAGCTGTTGTTCCTGCTCCTGCACTTCTTCGATCAAATTTTGGAAATGACCGAAATTCAAATGCATATCTCCGGCATTTTGAAAACGAACATTGCCTAATTCTCTGGCAAAAGCTTCGGATGAACTCTGCTTTTCCAGCAGTTGCTGGTAAGCGTTCATTTTATCCTGCGCAGCGCTCGATAAATCTTTTTGCTGCTGTTTAAACTCGACATCTTTTACTTCCAATACCTTATTCAAGCGAAATTTAAAACCGTTATTCATTAGTCTTCCCTGACTGTTAGTGAATGTATCGTTTGGTTTTTACTTTGATGATTATCGTTAATCGCGCATTATATCCATTACCGTAGCGATACTACTTTGAAGATCGGCAGAATCTTTGATACCTTGACGCAAAAACTGTTGAATTCGCGCTATTTTTTTAATGGAATAATCAATTTTTGGATTATTGCCTTTTACATAAGCACCAATATTTATTAGATCTTCTGCTTCCTTGTAGGTGGCTAATGTGTCCATCAGTTTCATTGTAGCGCCCTGATGTTGCTGGGTGGTTACATCATTCATTACCCGGCTGATGCTTTCCAAAACGTCGATTGCCGGATAATGTCCGGCAGATGCCAGTCGCCGCGACAGCACGATGTGACCATCCAGAATACCGCGTGCGGTGTCGGAGATCGGCTCGTTCATATCGTCCCCTTCAACCAGAACGGTATACATGCCGGTGATGCTGCCGGTGGCGGATGTGCCCGCCCGTTCCAGCAATTTCGGGAAAAAAGCAAATACGGATGGCGTGTAGCCACGGGTTGTCGGCGGTTCGCCGATGGTCAGCCCGATTTCCCGAAGCGCGGTGGCAACCCGCGTCAGCGAGTCCATCATCAGCAAAACATTTGCGCCCTGTTCGCGGAAATATTCCGCGATGGTGGTTGCGACCAGCGCCGCTTTTACCCGAACCAAAGCCGGCTGGTCAGAGGTGGCAACCACCAGAATCGATCGTCGCAATCCGGCTTCGCCCAATTCTTTTTCAATAAAATCGCGAACCTCGCGACCCCGTTCGCCAACGAGTGAAATAACATTTACATCTGCGTTGGTATTTTGGGCGATCATTCCCAAAAGGGTACTTTTACCCACGCCGCTACCGGCGAAAATACCCACACGTTGTCCTTTGCCGAGCGTTAATAAGCCATCGATTGCGCGGATGCCGGTAGTGATCGGCTCCGTTATCCGGCGGCGATGCAGCGGGTGCGGCGGATTTTGATACACCGACAGCCGTTCGCCTGAGGTAATCGCTCCGCGTCCGTCCATCGGTTCGCCCAATCCGTTCAGTACTCGACCCAGCATTGCCGGAGAAACCAGCACATTAAACGGCTCGCCGGTTGCCACAATATCGCTGCCGGGCGCGATGCCGCGCATTTCGCCGAGCGGCATGGTCAGCACGCGATCTTCGCGGAAACCGACAACTTCGGCGATGTATGGCTGGCGGCTGTTGCGCGGATAAACCTTGCAAATATCGCCAACCGCAACGGATGGCCCGGAAGACTCGACGATCAACCCCACAACCTGGACCACTTTGCCGTAAATGCGAATGGTATCAAGCGTGGGAACCGCATCGCGCAAAATGGTCAATTTTTCCTGAAATGGCATCATGGGTTATACTTCCGCTGCGTTGGTTGATTCGTCTTCATTGTGTTCGAGTTCTTTGTAATATTTGCGAAGTTTATCCACCATTTCGCTCATTTGGGTGTTGATCCGGGCATCCACTTTACCGAGATCGGTTTCGATGATGCAGCCGCCGATGCCGATGGATTCATCCGGTAAAATACCCAAATCCTTGAGATCCGGGAAATGACCGCGCAAATCGTTTTCCATTGATTTGATGTGCTGTAAATCCTGCGGGTTTACCAAAATTTTGACACGTCCGGCAATTTCGGCAGATTTGAGCACTTTGTTCAACGTTTCGTGAATGGTTTGTTTTTGCGAATGATCCAGCGCGCCAACCACTTTTTCCACCATCGCAAAAACCAGCTCCACGCATCCGGCTTCCGAATGGCGATAGATAATTTGCTGATGCTGGGCAATCGTATCGATCATCCCGTTGAGCGTCTGGAATGTTTTGTCCAACTGGCGGCGTGCTTCTTCGGCGGCATGTTGTGCGCCGTCCTGCAATCCCTGGTCGTAGGCTTCGGCGCGGATTTGCTCCAGCGCTTCCTCGCTAATGCGCACACCCGGTGGTTCGGGCGCTACGTCCGGTATTTCCGTCAACATATCCGGATGGGTTTCCAGAAAATCCGCCGGCGAACCATCCATTACATCCAACTGGGTGTTTTGCCCGTGTGTGGGAACTACCACCACCCGCGAGATGGGGCGTTTCATTTTTATGATTCGCCTATGCGATGACGACATCTTCTTTACCTCGTCCGGTTATGATAATTTCACCTTCTTCTTCAAGCTGCTTGACCACTTCGATAATCTTGCGTTGGGATTCTTCCACCTCTTTCAGGCGAACCGGTCCCATCACATCCAAATCTTCCCGGAGCAAAGCCGAGGCGCGTTCGGACATGTTTTTGAGGATTTTCTCTTTGACAGATTCTTCCGCAGCTTTGAGCGCCAGCGCGAGGTCTTTTTTGTCTACGTTTTTGAGCACTTTTTGAATACCGCGATCGTCGATCATCACCAGATCTTCGAAGACGAACATTTGACCTTTCACCTCCATCGCCATTTCCGGGTCCATTTCTTCCAGATGCGCGAGGATGGTTTTTTCGGTCATTTTGTTGGCCTGGTTAAGGATTTGCGCCAGCGCAGATGCGCCACCGGTGTTGCTCAGGTCTTCGGAAATAACGCTTTCGGCAAGCGAATCAATCACTTCTTCCACCTGGCGCAGCAACTGCGGCGATATTTTGCCCAGCGTCGCGATGCGATAGGCGACATCCACCCGTAATTCTTCGGGGAATTCCGCCAGCACATCCGCCGTTTGATCCGGTTTGAGATACGACAAAATGAGTGCGATCGTTTGCGGGTGTTCTTTTATCAAAAAGTTCACCAACTGGCTGGAATCGGCTTTCTGCAAAGTTGTAAAACCGCGAACCTGCATGGAACTGCGAATTTTTTCTACCAGTTCCTTTGCTTCGTTCATGCCGAAGGCTCTTTCCAGAACCGTTTGGGCAAAATCCAAACCGCCGGTTGCCACATATTCCCGTGCTTTAATCATCTGCATAAATTCGTCATTCACCTGATTGATGGATGACGAAAGCACCGAGTCAATTTTGGCAATTTCCAGACTGATCCGCATGATTTCCTGTTTTGTCAAATTCTGGAAAACGTGCGCAGCGGTTTCTTCGTCCATTGAAATCAATAATATAGCCGCTTTTCGCAGGCCACTTACGACTTCATTTTCTTCAGTATTCTTAGCCATCTAAAACCCTCATCATCCCATTGATTAGTATTCTTCATCTTCCATCAGCCAAACCTTGATCAAACGCGTTGCAACGTCAGGGTGCTGGCGAACATAATGCTGCACTTGTTCGTACTGCAAGTTACGTTTTTGTGCAGTTTTGAAGAATTCATCGGACATGATAACTTCATCATCTTCCTGTTCACCACCGGTTAGGGCGTGGTTGTGTTCTGCTGATTTCATTGCTTTGACATCCTTGTCTTTTTCTTCTTCTAATATTTGTTGAATTTGTGATTGAATTTCATCGCCACGAGTTTTTGCTGAAGTCAGTATGGATCGAACCAGAAAAATGCCCATCAGCAGTGCAATGCCGATTACCACTTTTTCGATAATATCCATCGGATCGCCCCACCACGGCATCACTT
This sequence comes from Calditrichia bacterium, assembly GCA_020634975.1. Lineage (NCBI taxonomy): Bacteria > Pseudomonadati > Calditrichota > Calditrichia > Calditrichia bacterium. Next base: position 2,325,053 of record JACKAQ010000001.1, read on the forward strand.
CCAAATCTTCCTCAACAGACGGATCGAACTGCATGTTGACAATCGAAAACTGGTCGCTGCGGTTGTTATCGAATCCCACTGCCATTTTTACCAATTGTTCCAGTTGTTGCATTTCCTGTGCATCACGGGGCAAAAATGAGGTTTCGGTGTTGCCGTCGGGATCTGTTTTTACATCCGGTTTATTGTTGACCATCACCGCCACCGAAATTCTGTCGATGTTGCCAACACCTTCAACAATCCGTTGGATGGATTTGCTGGTTTCGTAATTGGTAACCGTATTGGATGACGAGCTGCCGCCGGAGCCGGCGTTGGGATCGCCGGGTTGGGTTTGCTCGCTGGTTTCCTCACTGATGGTAACGGTGCGATCCGGGTCCACATCGTGAATGGTTTTTTCTACCTGCGACCAATTGAGTGAGGCATTCACCTGAACGGTTGCATTGCCGGCACCCACCCGTTTTTCGAGCACTGCTAACGCTTTTTGTTCCAGATCGTGCTCAACGCGGCGGCTGAAAGCCAGTTGGTCGCTGCTCATTGCCATGTTGTCATCCGGGTTGCTGTTGGAGCTGAGGATTCGTCCGCGGGTATCGGTTATGGTAATGTTTTCCGGTTCCAAACCTTCCACGCTGTTGGCAACCAAATGCCCGATGGCCTCGATCGTCATATCTGTTGGGCGGGCTTTGCGGCGCAACTGTAACTGAACAGATGCGGTGGGCACTTTTTGATCTTTCTCAAACAGCCGTTCTTTGGGAATCACAATCATTACGTTTGCGTTTTCCACACCTTCGATGCTGCGGATGGTTTTCACCAATTCGCCTTCGATAGCCCGTTTATAGGTGATCTGCTGCTGGAATTCTGTGATGCCCAACTCCTGACGATCGAACAATTCGTATCCGACAGTACCGGATTCCGGCAAGCCATCTCTGGCGAATTCCACCCGCAGGTCGTACACCCGTCCGGATGGGACCATCACCGTGCGGCCGCCGTTTTCCAATTGATAATCGATGTTTTGTTCACGAAGCCGGTCAATAATTTCGCCGGCATCTTTTGGGGATAAATCGCTGAACAGCGGTTCGAAAGGCGGGGAACTGGTGAGCACCAGCGTCAGAATTGTCGCTGCCAGAAAAACAACGGCAATTCCAGCAAAAATAATACGTTGTGTATTGTTTAACCGAGCAAAAAACTGGTTAACCTGAAACCATATTCTGTTGAATGACTCTCCCATCACCGAGACATCCTTGTAAGTTTAATTCCTTAAATTCTACCGTAAACACCACAAAAAATTAGGTCGGGCGTTTATTAATAAATCCGTTACGAGCCTACATTTGCATCCGCATAATTTCCTGATATCCTTCGAAGAGGCGGTTGCGGACTTCCAGCATCAATTCCATTCCCAGCCGTGCTTTTTCCGTAGCCATCATTACCTGATGCAAATCGGTAACTTCGCCGCGAACAAACATTTCCGTAGCGTTAACGGATTCTTTTTGCAATTCGTTGATCTGGTTGATAGCCTGGTTAAGGGTATCGCTGAAATCTGTGTCTGTTGCGCCGGAAATCGAGGGCAATCCGGTTTGCATTCCGTTGATCGCGTTTGCTGCAATTTTATTAATCATATCAAATTCTCCGCTGTTTAACGTCCGTTGTTACCGGTTAGCCTTTTACGTCGATCAGTTTACCTTTTTCGTGGTTTACTTTTTCCCGCTGATCGGTATATGCCTGTATTTCTTTTCGCGATTTGGGGAACAAGTTTTCGAAAAATGCCTGCTCGCGGGCGGTTAATCCCACCAGTGGTTTAAAATTTTGGGGGATGTTGATCCGGGCTTCAGAACTGTTTTCCGCTTGTTGTTCCTGAACAGCCGTTTTTACAACCGGTTGATCATTCTTAACTTTTGTAACTTCCGGGCGTTCCCGGACGTTCTCAACCGAATGATGCAAGTTTTGAACAGCGTTGGTAACGGCGTTCTGGAGAATGTTACTTACCTTCATATTCATCTGTCACTCCAGCATTCAAGTATTTTCAGGATGTATAGTTGCAGCTATGGTTTTGCTGCCGTTAATTAGCATCTTTATACGGCATTTTGAATGAACAAAAAGCCAATAGTTGAAGTTATGTATACGCTTCACCCATCGGCATATCATGTGGTATTGATTAGCGGAAAAATTCAATAACTTCCGGAATCAGATATCCAAAGCCCGTTTCGCCATATCCTTTGCGGCTTCGATGCTGCTCAGGTTTGCCTCGTATGCGCGGGAGGCGTTGATCATATCCACCATTTCCGTAACAACATTAATATTCGGTTTCAGGACGTAGCCCTCCTCATCCGCATCCGGATGGGCGGGATCGTATATCCGCAGAAAATCGCTCTGATCTTCTTCGATATTCGCCTGAACACTATTGTAATTATTGTTGCTCAGTTGGTGGTTGTGTTGGGAAAACGGGAAATGCCGACGATTGGTTTGTTTCAATTCCAACTTTGCATTGTTCAACACACCGTCAAAATCCGGCGTGTTTTCGGCTTCCATCACCGCAATTTTGCGGCGATACGGTTCACCGGACTCGGTGCGCGTCGTATTTGCGTTGGCAATATTGGAAGAAACCGCATTCAGCTTGCTCCGCTGTGCGCTTAGTCCGCTTGCCGATATATTTAACGACGTAAAAATAGATTGAACCTTCATAATTCATCCTTGAAAATTATGTCGAACTTTCCGTAGTCAATTAAACGGCGGCTTCTCAGCCTGACCGTATGTATTGTTGAAGTTGATCCGTGCAGCGTTTTGCAAGACAGTCGTTGGATAACCGTTAAACCCAACGACTGGCAAGCATTCCAAAAAAGCCCTCAAAAGGGTGGTGATTAACGGTCGTAACGTCCTTTGATGCTGGCGCGAAGCGTTGTAAACTGCCCGCTTACCAAACGGCTGGCGTATGCAAACTGAATCTCGTTTTTCGCCTGGTCAACAATTTCCTGATCGATATTAACATTGTTGACACCGCTGTGCAATTCTTCGGACATATCTTCCGTCATCTCCGGTTGAATCTCCCTGACCCGTAATCTCCCCAGGGGCATGTGTTTATCGTTGGTTCTGCGTCCGACCAGATGCTGACCCATCTGCTCTTGTAATTTGTCCTCAAAGCTCACTTCCCTGCGACGAAATCCGGCTGTGCCGATGTTGGCGATATTGGTCGCTATCGCTTTCTGGCGAGCCGAGTAAACATCCAGTGCCTTACTGAGACTGGGCATATTTGTTTGATCGAGAACAAGATTTTTAATCATTACAGCCTCCATGCGTTATTCGCCAAGTTATTCAGCAATCCTCATGCCATAACCGGTTAATGGATGTGGGAATTGTTGTTAAGTTGTTAAAAATCATACAAATATATCTCGTGTAAAAATTCGTTCGTCGCTCATTTCGTCGGCTCCGGGTAGCGAGAATCAACACTTTTGTTGAGATTTCCGGCATTCATCGCCGAAAATTGCTACGCCATATAATGGTCGGGCTTCTTCCAGAAAAGTGTATGGTAAGAAAATATTTTTTTCTCCTGTTTCTCAAAAAAAATCGCCAAATTTGCGCATGGACGATATCATTCAACAACATGCGGTTTACAGCGACTCCGATCGCCGGGCGTTAAAATTGGCAATGTCGCTCTCGCTGCTGATCGGTTTCCTGATGCTGGCCATTAAAATGGGCGCATATATTTTAACCGGATCTGCAGCAATTTTGAGCGATGCGGCGGAATCGGTTGTTCACGTTGCGGCGGTAGCTTTTGCCTTTTACAGCCTTTGGCTGTCTTTCAAGCCCGCGGATGCCACCCATTTGTATGGTCACGAGAAAATCGGGTTTTTCTCTGCCGGAGTGGAAGGCGCGTTAATCATCATTGCTGCATTTTACATTATATATGTAGCTGCTGAAAAATGGATCACCGGTTTGTATCTGGAAAATCTGGGTACGGGAACCATTCTTACCGCAGCGGCGATGGTCATTAATGCCCTGCTGGGCGGATATCTGGTATGGCTCGGCAAAAAAAAGCATTCGCTGATTCTGGAAGCTAACGGCAAACATGTGCTCACCGATTCATGGACAAGTTTGGGTGTATTGGTCGGATTGGGGCTGACGCTGTTGACCGGTTGGCTGCCGTGGGACCCGATTTGCGCCATTCTGGTGGCGCTGAACATTTTGTATTCCGGATTCGGGTTGATTCACAAAAGCATTGCCGGTTTAATGGATAAAGCCGATCCCTTGGTTCAGGAATCGTTGGAAAGCATACTTTCCGAGGAATCCGAAAGATACGGTATTCGATATCATGAACTGAAACATCGCAGTTTGGGGAGCACTTATTGGGTGGAAGTGCACCTGCTGTTTCCGGGTGATTTGTCCATTCGCGAAGCGCACCGGATTGCCACGGAAATCGAAAATCGCATCGAGGGCTCGCTGAAGCCATCCGCAGTTGTATCCACCCATCTCGAGTCCATCGAGGATCACAGCGAAGTTCACGAAAACAATCGCCACAATTTGTAACTGTCGAAAAAATCTACATTCAGGTTGATGTATTCGTTGGGAAAATATTGTTCGTCGCACTGCTTTTCGGGTGTTTATTGCGGCTCGGGACGAAAAATAAGCAGCAGCACGCTCGTCAATATCCAGATCACAGCCAGAATTGCGTTGTATCGCGGCAATTTTTCCTGCGGCAGTTGAAATGCGCCAGCAATGGTCGCAAATGCGCCGATAAACGCACCGACCATTATGGCATTTAACACCACAAACATGCCATCGATCGCCGGTGGATTTTCAAATAATTTTGAGCGAATGGCGCCGCCCAGCAATCCACCGGTTATCACACCTTGAACCACCAGCAAAATTTTCAGCAATATCGATTTCATCGCAAGTATCTCCGGTTTGAATTTTGTAATCTCAACAGGTTAACCATTTTGGTGCGAATAAGCAATGTCGCGATTGGTGAAACGGTTGGTCAAATTGCCCCGGTAATTTTGGATGCAGGGGGTGTTTGATTGTTATGCAAAAAAACCGCCCGGAAAATTCCCGGGCGGCTGAGGTTGTGCGTTGAGTAATGAACGGAAGAAGTTCATCGGGTGAGAGTCATTTTCCGGGTCTGGATTTCTTCGTTTGCCATCAGCCGGTAAAAATATACGCCGGAGGGCACCGAAGCGCCGCGCTGGTTGGTTGCATCCCAATTGATGGCGTAGCTGCCAGCTGTAAATTTATCGTTGACCAACGTTTTCACCAATCTGCCGGCAACATCCACAATTTCCAACCGGACATCAAATGTAGTGTTTGTTGCTGCCGGTAAATCGAATTGAATGGTGGTGTTCGGGTTAAACGGATTAGGAAAATTGGCATGCAGCGCGATGTTCTGCGGCAGTTGACCGTCGTCGTGAGAAATGCCCACAACGCCACTACCTTTTACCATCGTGAAATAATCCAGGCTGTTACCGGAATCATCCAGAAATGTGAGATCGAGCTGTGCGTTGTCGATATCCAAAACGACAGAGCCCAATTCTTTCAGTGAAACATGCATTGCCGGATGATCCAGATCGCCGCTGCTGGTTTTGCCGGAACTGCCGGCAACCACATACACTGCACCTTCGTGCGGCGCCTGTCCGAGCGTGGCTTTTTCGTATGCGCCGTCGTCATCATTTTTGCCGTTGCCGCCATCGAGAATCATATCGTTGGTGAGCGATCCGGAATCGCCGTAATGGCTATCCAGTAAAAAGGAGCGTTCATACGAGTGGCTATGCCCGGAAATCACCAGATCCACACCGCTGCCTTCGAGAATCGGCAGTGCATTTTCGCGCATTTCGATCAGCTGATCTTCATCGTCAGAATCGTGGCTGCCTTTGGTGTAAGGCGGGTGGTGCCAATAGGCAATGGTCCAGTCCTGTTCATTTTGTGCCAAATCCTGGGTCAGCCATTGCAGCATTTCCCCGTTGCTGGACCGGTCGATATCGTGCGAATTGAGGCAAATAAAGTGAATATTGGCAAAATCGAACGAATAATATGCCTCTGTTCCGCTGGCTGCACCACCGGCTTCTGCGTTTCGCGGCAGTGTGAAAATATTGTAAAACACGCCGCTTTCGTTTTCGGAATCCGCACTTTTGCCATCGTGATTGCCAAACGCGGGCCACAAAACGGATTTGCTTAGCATCGTTGGGTAAATGTCGAACATGTTGTCCTGATATTCATCGTCTTGCCCGTCATCGTAGGCGTTATCGCCGACCATCACCCATAAATCTGTGTGAACATTGTCGGTGAAATCGAAATAGGCATCGCGCACATTTTTGGCATCCTGATTTCCAGTGCCGGAATCACCCAAAATCCACACCCGCGTTTTTTTCTTTGTGCCAACCGGCGGCGCAGTGACGAAAAAATAATTTGGATCGCTGATAACGCCATCTGTGCTGCTGCCCACGGCGTAAAAATATTGGGTTTGGGGATTTAGTCCGGATATGGTAACCACGTGCTCGTCCGTGTTGCCGGAAACATCCACCACCTGATCCAGATTTTGGACATCCGTCCCGTAGCGAACACGGCTGTCCGTTTCCGCATCGGTGCGCCAGCGAACCACGATGCTGTTTGGCGTGCCGACCTGCAAATACGGTCCGCGCGTCAAATTAACTTGCGAAAACCCCGGCGTTGATGCACCGGTTAATGCCAATAAAATGGCGATAATTACGCTGCTAAAAAATCGTTTCATTAGTTTCCTCCACTGTTTATCCAACTCGATTTACAGTGGGGGATTATTGTCAATGATTATGCCAAAACAGAAAAACCGCTTAGAAATATTGATAAAACGATTGATTTTTCAAGTTTCTAAATTGTTGATAATAAATGGTTTGAGAAAAATCAGGGTTGCGATGCAATGCAGCTATCGAAAACGGGGATTTGCAAACGGGTGCGTATAAATCGAATGGGCAACTGTGAATAAATTGCGCGAAAAATGAAACTTTATCCGCCGGAAGTCGCATCTTCGGCTTCGGCGCAGGGCGGCGTATCGTCGTCGAGTTGATTGAGATAATCCGGCGGCAGCGCCACTTTTTGGGGATCGCCGCTTTTGCCGCGTGGCTCGCGAACTGATGCCAGCGGATACGGCTCGTTGCGCTCTTTTTCGTTGACAATCGATGTCATTTCCGAAAGGGTGGTCACGCGTACCAACCGACTGCGCAAATCTGGTTCGCCGGAAAAACCTTTTACATACCAGCTGCAAAATTTGCGGAACATGGGAATCGCGGTGCGTTCTTCAAAAAAATCGCAGAGCAATTCGGCGTGGCGCAGCATGATTTGCAGCGCTTCGCCGAGATGCGGCGGTTGCTGCGGCTCGCGACCGTTGAACACATCCGCGAGATCCCGGAACAGCCACGGACGCCCGAGGCAGCCGCGCCCGACCACTACGCCATCGCAGCCGGTTTGGCGCATCATCCGCAGCGCGTCGAACGATTCCCAAATATCGCCGTTGCCAAAAACGGGGATGGTTGTCACCGCGTTTTTCAACTCGGCGATGGCTTCCCAGCGGGCTTCGCCGGAATACAGTTGCGCGGCGGTTCGGGCGTGCAGGGCAACGGCGGCGCAGCCTTCGCCTTCGGCAATTTTTCCGGTGGCGATGTGCGTCGGATATTCGTCACTCACGCCGATACGAAATTTGATGGTCACGGGAATGCTGCCGGCGTTTTGCACCGCCGCGCGGATGATGTTTCGCAGCAAATTCGGTTTCAGCGGGATGGCCGCGCCGCCGCCTTTCCGGGTCACTTTGCGCACCGGGCAGCCAAAATTCAGGTCGATGTGATCCACGCGCTCCTCGTTCACCAGCAATTTTACGGCTTCGCCGGTGAAATACGGGTCTGTGCCATATAACTGGATGCTCCGGGGCGTTTCGTCCGGGGCGAATGTCGCCTGTTTCAGCGCGTACCATTCGCGGGTTGCCAGAAACCGCGACGTAACCATTTCGCTGACATACAGCCCTGCGCCGAACTCCCGGCAAAGCCTGCGGAAGGGCGCGTTGGTCACGCCGGCCATCGGGGCGAGCACCACTGGCGGCCATACCTGAAAATCGCCGATGGTCACCGGGCGGAATTCGTCCGGCTTCGCCAACGGCACGTTTTTATTTATTTCACTGCGGAAAATTGGGTTCATAAATTAATAATAAACTAATAAATAGCTGCTCTAATAGTTTGAGATTCCGGGACAAGCCCGGAATGACATTTTCGGTAAAACGGTCATTCCTGCGAAGGCAGGAATCTTCAAGAAAAATCACAACCGGATAAACATTTTCCCGGAAAGCTGTTTCACCAGTCCGGTTAATTCCAGCCGGAGCAATTGCCCGAGCAGCACCGCCGGCGATTGATCCAGCTCCAGCACCAGTTGATCGATGTGGCACGGCTCGTTGGACAGCCGGATGAGCAGCGATTTATCCGCATCGCTCAGATCGGGTGGCAGCGGCTTTTCCTGCATTTCTCGCGCAACCAGTTTTGGGGCAATTTCTTCGAGAATGTCGTCCAGATCCAGCACGAGTTTTGCGCCCTGCTGAATGAGCCGGTTCGGCCCGATGCTGCGCTGGCTGATGATCGATCCGGGCACCGCGAACACTTCGCGATTTTGTTCCAGCGCGAAATTCGCGGTGATGAGCGCGCCGCTTTTTGCACCCGCTTCCACCACCAAAATGCCCAGGCACATACCGCTGATAATCCGGTTCCGGCGCGGAAAATTGACTGCATCCGGTTTTGCGCCGATGAAATATTCGGATAAAATGGCGCCGTTTTGCTGAATTTGTTCGTGCAGCCGCCGGTTTTCCGGGGGATAAATGACATCCACGCCGCAGCCGAGAACGGCAAATGTTCTGCCGCCGCGTTGGATGGCGGTTGTGTGGGCAATGGTATCGATGCCGCGTGCCAATCCGCTCACCACGTCGATGCCTTTTTCAGCGAGTCCGGCGGTCAGTTTTTCGGTGACGGTTCGCCCGTATTGGGTGGGCATCCGCGTGCCGACAATGCCAATCATCGGCGACCAGATTTCCGGCAATTCGCCGAGATAAAACAGCACTACCGGCGGCGCAGCGGTTTTTTTCAGCAATGCCGGGAATTGTTCATCCCAGATGGTAACGCAGCGGGCGTGCTCTTTTTCCAACTGGGTCAACTGCTGATCAACCAGCCGTTCGTCACCGCCGGATTTGAGCAGTTGCGCCGTTTTCGTATCGATGCCGTCGATGCGGGTGAGTTGCTTCAGCGGCGTGCGAAATACGTCGTCTGCCGAATTGAAAATAGAAAATATCTGCCGCACTTTTCCGCCACCGATGCCGGGAATGGAAAGCAGCAACAGAATATCGCGAATATTGGGTTTCTGTTTGGGCATGAGATTTTGCGGAACGCAGTTTCGCGCTCCGTGTCAACAATAAAAATTTATATGGTAGGTTCGCAACATTGCGAACCGGATTTTCACACTTTATTCGGGAATTTCAACACTTTCCAACTGCTGCCAAATGTGGTGTTTCAGCGCTTCCAGCCCGTCGCGGGAAACGGCGGAAATCGCCAAAACCGGATACGGCAATTTGTTTTCCAATTCTTTCAGCCAGTCGGTTTCCTGCCAGATATCCTGTTTGGTGAGCACCACGCTGGCGGGTTTTTCCACCAGTTGCGGCGAATGCTTTTTCAATTCGCTGCGCAAGGTGTTGAATGTCTCCATCGGATCTTCCACTTCTGGATCTTCGGGATCGATCAGATAGAGGATGATCCGGTTGCGCTCGATGTGCCGTAAAAACTGCAGTCCCAACCCTTTTCCCTCGTGCGCGCCTTCAATGAGCCCGGGAATATCTGCCATCACAAAGCTTTGATAATCCATATACTTAACGATGCCCAGATTTGGCTCCAGCGTGGTAAACGGGTATCCGGCAATTTTCGGCCGAGCGGCAGAAACATTGGCCAGCAAAGTGGATTTTCCGGCGTTGGGCTTGCCAACCAAACCCACATCGGCAATGAGTTTCAATTCCAGAATAATGTCCAGCTCTTCGCCGGATTCGCCAACTTCCCATTCGCGCGGTGCGCGATGTGTCGATGTGACAAACCGGGCGTTGCCGCGACCGCCGTTGCCGCCTTTCGCGATGACAATTTTGCTGCCGGGTTCGGTTAAATCCGCCAGAACTTCGTTGGTTTCGGCATCGCGAACCACCGTTCCGCAGGGCACCTGCAAGGTGATATCCTCACCTTTGCGGCCGTGTTTGTTGGAACCCATGCCGTGTTGCCCGCGCGGTGCGTTGTATCGGGAATGGTATTTATAATCGACCAGCGTGTGCAATTGCGGGTTCACTTCCAGAAAAATGCTGCCGCCGCGACCACCGTCGCCGCCATCGGGACCACCCTTTGGCACAAATTTTTCCCGGCGGAAACTGGTGCATCCGCTGCCACCCTGACCGGCCTGTACGTGTATTTGAACGAAATCTAAAAACATCGTTAAAGTTATTAATAAATTATTGAAAAAGCTATAAAAAACGCCGGATGATAATCACCCGGCGAAAATGGTAGGCAAGTTGATTGGGCAGGTGAGACCTCAGGTTACAACAATTACATCATTCGCCTGATTGCCGTTATTGCCTTCTGCCAGCGTAAATTCGACATCCTGTCCTTCTTGCAGTGTCCGGAATCCTTCTCCGCGTATCATTGTATAATGCACAAAAATGTCGCCGTTAACACTGTCGTGTTGGATAAAACCAAATCCTTTTGTCGTATTGAACCACTTAACTTTGCCGGTAAGTCTTTCCTGCACAGCGTGTTCCTCCTTATGGATAATAATACAATTGGTGAAACAATATGCTCCGGAAAGTAACAGCCGCTCCGGATTTTTCAATAGCGATAATTTCATTTGGTATTGTACAATAGCGAATCTGGTCTAATAACGTTCAATGAGCGTTATTAGAACGAAGATAATTAAGAATCATAATTTTGTCAAGACTTGAACCGGTTTTTTGCCGGAAATGTTTTCTTTCAGGTTTCGGTAGTGCATAGTTTTAGACCGTTTTACTGCTTTTGCCAGGGCATTAGTTTTTGGATAATGCACGGTTTGATTGTAAATTCATAAAAAATGATGAGGATGATGGTTGAAAACCACCCTGCGAACCAAATTTATCGTGTTTTCTACTGTGCTGATCGCCGGGATAATGATCAGTTTTACCTATTTTTTTACCTACCGCGAATTGGCTGAAAAACGGGCATCGGTTCAGTCCCAAATTCAGCGAATTGCCCAAAACATTGCCACAACCCAACTGCTCGACCGTCAAAACTGGAGCGTTTACCAAAACTACATTTCGCAATTGATGGCGGTGAATGCAGACATCGTTTACATTGCCATTTATGACGACCGGAACACATTGCGTGCCCACGCGCTGAACGACGAATTGCTGGCGCTGGAAATGCCGGTGCAGAGCCGCCGTATCGAAGCGGAAATTATCCGCCGGTTGGAAAGCGGCGGTATCGCTGCAGAAAGCCGCGAAGATATGCGCACCGAACGGGTGAATATCATGATCGGCGACCGCGTTTTGGGCAGCGTGCACATTGGTTTTTCAGTGATCGATATCAATCGCGATTTGCGCAACGGCATTTTGATGAACGCCATTTTGGGCGGCATTTTCATTTTGGCTGCGGCTGCGGTGGCCTGGCTGATCAGCCAGCGGCTCACCCGTCCGCTGGAACGCCTCAACCGTGCGATGTTGGCCATCAACGATGGGCGGATTCCCGCCAAAGTGACGCCGCAAACCCACGATGAAATTGCAGAGCTGGCGCATTCTTTCAACCAAATGGTGGATGGGCTGAGCGAGCGCGAAATCATCGAAAATTTGGGAAATGAGCTCGGCGCATCGTTTCAATTTGACCGGCTGGCGGTGCTCATTCGCGATCGGTTGAGCAGTGCAATTGGTGCGGCGAACGCGCGATTGTATATCAAAGATCGCCACAACGCTGCATTTTTCCGGGAAATGACCGCACGCTCCGGCGATACGGAATCCTTTCCGCCGCTCTCTCCGGATGCAGAAACGCTCCATTTTCTCACCCAAAACCGGGAAGGATTTATGATCAAATCCGCTCCGGGATTCGTTTTGAAATCGCTGCGTCACGAACATCGCCGGGAAGATGGACTGGTGATGCCGATGACCGTAAAAGATGAGCTGTTCGGGATGCTTTTTTTTGAACTGCCGCCCGATCAGCCGTTTTACAGCAAACGGCAAATCCATTTTGCGGCAACGCTGGCCAGCCAGGCGGCGCTCGCGCTGGAAAACGCTTTGCTTTACGAAGATTTGCGCGAACAGGAACGCATGAAACGCGAGCTGGAAATTGCCCGCGAAGTTCAGCGCAAGCTGCTGCCCGCCAAAATGCCGCAACTCAACGGATTTTCGATCGACGGCGTGTGCGTATCCGCAACGGAAGTTGGCGGCGATTATTTCGACTTTTTTTATCTCCCGGACGGAAAAATCGGCATTGCTATTGCCGATGTGAGCGGACACGGTGCATCCGCATCGTTTTACATGGCGGAAATAAAAGGGATGATGCTGCAACTCACCAAAACGCATCACTCGCCGCGCAAATTGCTGGTGGAGCTAAACGAACAGTTGTTTCACAACACCGATCGCCACATTTTTGTGACGATGACCTACGGCATTCTCGATCCGAAAACGCGCCAGTTCACCTTTGCCCGCGCCGGTCACAGCCCCACATTGCAGGTTCGCGACGATGGCGACAGCTACTTTTTCACGCCCGGCGGCATTGGTTTGGGACTGGATCGCGGCAGTATTTTCAATAAATATCTGGAAGAATGCGAGATTGCATTGAAACACGGCGATCTGATTGTGCTGTATACCGACGGCATCACCGAAGCGATGAATACCGAAAACGAGATGTTTGGCGATGACCGGCTGCAACGCATTTTTGACGATAACCATCGGGCATCGCTGGCGGAAACCCGCGATTTGATTTTGCAATCCGTGCAGCAATATTCAACCGGCGAAAATCAGCAGGATGATATGACGTTGGTGCTCGTTTACTGCAATGCGTAATTTGTTTCACCATGAAACTTCGGGCTGATTATCAAAAAACGGCCAATCTGCGAAATATGATAAATTCAATTAAAATAATTGCTTACCTTGTTTTGATTTCTGCGATTGCCCTGGCAAACCCATCACCGCAGGATTCGCTGGCTGCCCGCGAATGGGCGCAGCAAATGTTCGGAAATGCGGCAATTTCGGCGGAGCTGCCGGAGTTCAACGACAGCTACGGCGTGGTTTTTCGCGACCTGAACAACGATCAATTGGCAGATATTTACGCCGTCCGGTTTCGCGATCTCAACCGGTTGTTCATCAATAACGGCAACGGAAAATTTAGCGATTTTACGATAGCCTCCGGTTTGGGCGGCGATCTGATGTCCGTTGGCAAACAAAATCTGGAGCTCGGCGCATCTGCAGTCGATTTCGACAACAACGGCTGGCAGGATGTGCTCATCATCGGCTGGAACAGCACCACCACACTTTTCCCGCAACGCGATCAGCTCAATTTCTCGGACCATATTTTGGCGAATCAATTCCCGCCGATTGACGGGAACGCCGGCGTTTGGGCGGATATCGACCGCGATGGCGATCTCGATTTGTTCATCACTGACGAGCACCACCCGAACCACCTGCTGATCAATGATGGCTACGGCAATTTCACGGAAAAAGCCGCTGATTTTGGGCTGGATCTCGCCGCTGTCAGTCAGGGTGCGGCGTTCGCGGATGTGGATGGCGACGATTTTCCCGATCTGTATGTCTGCAACTGGTTTGCGCCGGACGCGCTGTATCGCAACGTGAACGGCACACGATTCGAGCGGGTGTCGCTGCCCATTTTGCACTTGCTGGAATCACTGAACAGCAACGGCGTTTGCTTTGGCGATATCGATAACGATGGCGATGCGGATATGCTGGTGACCGATCGTCAGGGCAGCACCGCGCTGTACGAGAACGCCACAGTCGCGCCGGGAAGCGCTTTTTTGTTCAAAGAAAACAATACGTTACGCAATCCGTTTCCGGGATACGGCATCGTCATTGCGGATTTAAATAACGATGGCTGGCAGGACATTTTTCTCACGAACATCGGTCCGAACCGGCTGTTTGTGAATGATCAAGGCAAATTTTGGCTGGCATTTGAGGAGAGCGCGCCGGCAGGGCAGCGCTATTACAGCACCGGCGCCGCCGTCGCAGATGTCGATGCGGATGGCGATCTCGATTTGTTCGTTGCGAACAAAGATACCAGCAGCATGCTGTTTGTTAACCCGGTTGGCGGGAAAAATGCGCTGCGCATTTCGCTGGAAGGTGTGCGCAGCAACCGCGACGCTATCGGCGCGAAAATCCGGTTGTTTGATGCAGCAGATACGACCGAGCGCACATTGGCGTACCGGGAAATTGGCGGCGGCGGCGGGTATCTGTCGATTGGCGAATCGCCGCAGCATTTCGGCGTCGATCCACAAAAAACGTACAGTGCGACCATCCGTTTTCCATCGGGACAAACCGAAAAACTGGATAATCTCACTGCCGGGCAATCGGTTCAGCTTGCCGAACAAAAAGGCATCCGCAAACAATTTACCCGAACGCTGAATGGCATTTCGCGGCTGGTGCGCCACTCATTTTTTTGGGTGAACGTGCTGCTGTTTTTGGTGTGGCTGGGCAGCATCGCCGGAATTTTGCTGCTGTTCACCCGGCGATATCGCTGGCAAAATACCCAAACCGCGCTATTTTTGGTGGGAATGATGGCCTTGGGTTACCTCCTGTTTTTGCTGTTGGACAGCACGCCGACGCACCAGGTTTTGCTGTGGCAAATTCTGGCGTTGCTGGTTGTCGGTTTGGTGCTCGGTGCATTTCAGGAGAAGATTTTCCGGCTGGAACGGCGGCGTTTTGGCTATCGAAAATTGCTGGAATCTTTTTCGCAAGAGCTTATTTTTATTAAACATAACAACGAGCTTTTTGAGAAATTGACCGCCGCTGTTCAGCAGTCGATGAACGTGCAATATTGCGCATTGCTGGAATTTGTGCCGGAGAAGAATACTGCGGAAATCCGCGCCGCCGCCGGAGATTGGTCGTCATCCGGTTTTTCCGTTGCGCTGCCGGAGCATCTGCGAAAAACGATTTCGGAAGCGCCGGTTCTCGAAGCCGGTAATTTGCCAAAAGTGTTGCCGGAAGTTGCTGCCGTTGCCGCAAAATTGGTCGTGCCGATCACCCGGCAGGAGCAGTTTTTTGCGCTGATGCTGCTCGGCGCCCGTCACGATGGGCAGCCGCTGGCCGGCGAGGATTTCGGGATGTTGCAAATTTTGGCACGTCAGGCGGCCATCGCCATCGAAAACAACCGCTATATTGAGGAAAGTCAGCAGCTTATCCAAAAACTCACCGAATCGGAAATCCGCGAACAATACATCAGCGAGCTGGAAAATAAAAATGAATCGCTGGAAAAGTTGTTCCGGGAATTGCAGGAAACGCAATCGCAACTGGTGCAAAGTGAAAAAATGGCCGGTTTGGGGCAGTTAGTCGCCGGCGTTGCGCACGAATTGAACAACCCGATCAGCTTTGTTTACGCCAATATGAAATCGTTGCAGGGCTATATCGATGCGATTCGCGAATTGCTGACCGTGCTGAAACATGCGCCGGAAAATGCCGAAAAACTGCGGGAAAACCTGCTCGATCTGGATAAAAAGCACGATTGGCAATTTTTGCGGGAAGATATCGACAACCTCATTTCGGAATCGCTGGAAGGCAGCCGCCGGGTGAAAGCGGTGGTAGAAAATTTGCGGAATTTTTCGCGGCTGGATGAATCGGACTGGAAAGCGGTGGATTTGCACGAGGGACTGGATTCTACGCTGATGCTGATCAATAATGAGTTGAAAAACCGCATCGACGTGCGCAAAAATTACGGAAAATTACCGCCGGTGCTCTGCAATCCGGGGCAAATTAATCAGGTTTTTATGAATGTGTTGGTAAACGCGGCGCAGGCAATTTCGGAAAAAGGCGAGATTCGCATCGCGACCCGCTCCGTTGGTGACGGCGTGGAAATCGAGATTTGCGACAGCGGTAGCGGCATTCCGGCGGATGTGCTCCCGCGAATTTTCGACCCGTTTTTTACCACAAAACCGGTGGGATCGGGAACGGGTTTGGGGCTGAGTGTGAGCTACGGAATCATTCGCAAACACAATGGCGAAATTAAAGTAAGCAGCGAGCAGGGCAAAGGCACCTGTTTTACTATTGTTTTGCCGATTGCGCAAAGTGTTAAAAAATAGCGGTTTAAACGATGTTTGGTGAGAAAGTTATTTGCAGTGTCGAATTTTAAAGCCCGAACTTGTTCATCGGGCTTTAAAAATTTTAGGGTGCCGAGTTTTAGTGTTCACCATTTAATTTCCCGGATCATCCGGATATTGTTCGCCGGAATCGATGGGCGGTTCCAATCCCTCCAATTCTTCTTCCAGCGATGGTGTCGGGCTTAACATTGCCCGTAAACCTGCCATAAAAACGGAGTTGGACAACGCAGGATTTTCGGCAATTCCGGTGAGCAGTTGCCGGCGTTTGTCGGGATCGGCTTCGCGAAGCGCTTTGGTCGCGAGGATTGCCACGGCAACATCCGCTTCCTGAAACGAAACCCCGTTATTTTGAATCCAGCCCGATTTTTTTCGCTGATTTCCGACAACTTCCAGCCAGTCGCTATCAATTTTGGAAATGGCGATCATATCCATTGGTTCAAAAATTTTATCGGTTACTGTCAGCATGTCCGGGCGTTGATGCACATAGCTTTTTTGGGTGATGGCTGCTGCACGTGCCCCGCGCACCAGCGAGTAGGCGAGTGTCCAGCCTTCTTTGCCGTCCGATAGCCGTATCTTGTGATATTCCAAATTTTGATCGGTTGAATCGATGGTGCTTTCTCCCAGCCAAATCACGGTTTCGCCGAGCGAAATGGATGCCAGAAATTTACCTTTTTCGCGGGACGGAATTGAGCGCAACACCGCCTGATCCCAAATGCAGATTGTCTCGACGCCCGGTTTTATGTCACCGGGAAGCTTGATTTCTGCGCTTTTTTGCACATCGCGATCGCGACTGGCGTCGCCGGAATTTTGTTTGCAGGCTGCCAATAACGAAAAACCAATAATAACTGCGGTCAACAGGTAGCGTTTCATACATCCTCTCTAATTTCAATCATCACGGCACAATATTCTCAAAAAAAGAGAAAGATGCAATATTTTCTAATGATTCTATTTCGCGGTTTATCGACTTATATTTTAATCTCGAAAATGTTGGGAGAAAATATTAAAGGAGTGTTGTTATGCGAGTGCCCTGGATTGATTGGGTAAAAGTGGATCGGATTATCGATACCGCATTGGAGGAAGATATTGGAGAAGGCGACGTAACCACTAATACTTTGTTTGATGAAAGCGAAACAGCTTCGGCGTATTTGATGAGCAAAGCCACCGGGATTGTTGCCGGACTGAATATCGCGGAACGGGTTTTTTTGCGATTGGACGCTGGTGTTGAATGGCGCAGCACCGTCGAGGAAGGTAGTCGGATCAAACCGCGACAGGTGATTGCAGAATTTTCTGGCAGCCTGCGTGCCCTGCTCACCGGCGAACGGCTGGCGCTGAATATTGCTCAACGGCTATCCGGCATCGCTACACAAACTGCCAAATTTATCGAAGCAGTTGATGGCCTGCCGGTAAAAATTTTGGATACCCGTAAAACCTTACCGGGGCTTCGCGTGTTAGAGAAATATGCGGTGGCGGTTGGCGGTGGTACCAATCACCGATTTGGATTGTTCGATGGCATTATGATAAAGGATAATCATATAAAAATTGCCGGCGGAATTCAGAAAGCGGTTGCAAAAATGCGGGCATCAAATCCGCGTAACTTGCTCATCGAAGTCGAAACCAGCAATCTGGATGAAGTGAAAGCAGCGTTGGCTGCCGACGCAGATATTATTATGCTGGATAATATGAGCAATGCCACCATGTCTGAAGCCGTAAAATTGATTGGAAATAAAGCAATCACCGAAGCCTCCGGTGGTGTAACATTGAACAGTGTGCGCAGCATTGCGGAAACCGGTGTGGATTGCATATCTGTTGGTGCGCTAACCCATTCCACTCCAGCATTGGATATTAGTATGTATTTTCGTTAATTGTGCTTGCATTTGGTTTTACTGACATGTATATTTTGCACCGTTTTGAGGATGAAAGAACTATGGCAAAGATAAAACAACTGAAAAAAGAATCGACAAAAGCTGTTGATGCAGCAAATGATAAAGCATTTATTTTTCCACTCGATTCAACCAATTTCATTATTTTGGGATTGGGTGTAGCGTTGATTATTTTGGGCTATATTTTTATGGCAATGCCGGATCATCCGGATGATTTTTTGACACTAACGCTTGCTCCGATTATGCTGGTGTTATCCTTTTTGGTTGTTATTCCTTTTGGCTTGATGTACCGGAAAAAAACAGATAGCGAATAAAATTTATCTCCGGGCGCTTAGCTCAGTTGGCTAGAGCATCGCCCTTACAAGGCGAGGGTCACTGGTTCGAGTCCAGTAGCGCCCACCATCAATAAACCCCGTAAAATGAATGTTTTACGGGGTTTTGTTTTTCAGGCTGTTTTCGTTGTTTTGGGTTCGGGTGGCAAATGAGTGCTTTCCGTTAATATTGTTGATCATTTTTCTCCTTTTTTTCTCAAGCGTCCGTTGAGCCAAAGTCTTTGTAGAACCACCGATTCCCCGACAACGAATACCTTATTAATATTTCTCATTGCTTTCAGATACAGCTTTTAGCCCATCCACAAATTCATCCAGGTCCAGCAATCGTTTATCAATTACGACCATTTTCCTATCTCCGTTTTATATGTGGTTTCTGTATTAACAGAGCCGAACCAGAACAAGCCTGGCTCCGGCACGTTGCCGATATCCTCACCATGATATCCTTACACCACAACAACTATCAAACCGAGCTCCACCGCCCCGGCGAAGACGTGTTCATCTTCCTCGACCCACCCATACCACAGTGCCACCAAATCAGCTCTCTACAGCAAAAACTGCAAGCTCCACACCCAATTCGATCATCAGCAATTAGCTGAGCAATTACACAAATGCCCCCACCACTGGCTAATGACCATCGATGACAGTCCCATCATCCAGAAACTCTACAAAAATTTCAATATCCGGAATTTTTAGATGCAATACGGAATGAATAACATCGGTGGTAAACCCGCCGCCAAAGTCAGCGAATTGCTTATCTCCAATCAATAACCGTTAACCGCTAACCACCAATAGCTGGAAATCCAACCCATCCACTCATTCACCCAAATTGTCCTCACCGGAGGCGTCGTCCTGAGCCTGCGCTGCACTGAGCCTGTCGAAGTGTCGACGGGCACCTGTTCTTAATCTTGCAAGGACACGCCCGACGATTTTTCTATTTAAACCTTGGATGGTGAGTTTCTTACTCAGGATGAGTATAACCCGGGTGTATGCCGGAAGCATGTAAGCCGGATATTCCGTCTTGACTTTTTTGCGCACTTTTTGGCGTTGTCCTGAGCACTGTCGAAGGGTCAAGCAAAAAGTGCATCACGTACCTAAGGAAAAGTATTCACCCCTCAGGAGCAGGGAAGCGCCCCAAAAACCAAAAAAAACCGCCCAGCCAAACAAGGTTGAAACGGGCTCACGTTACCCGATGAAATCATTGATGATTTCATCCCGATTCACGTTCAGGGATGAACGTGTTTTTATCGGGAAAACCGTGATAACCTTCACACCGAAGTATCCAATGTCAATCCCAATATAACCGATCCCCCAATTCTTCACCAAACTCAAACAATTTCCTGATACGACAATAATCATATAATAATATTTGCCAACCCAATCCAATTTCCATATCTTCTTATGATCCTGAAAACAGGTATTACCCAGCCACGATCAATATTGCAATCAGGTTACCTTATTTCATCATGTCGCTATTACTTATGCCCAAAGTCATAATTAGGTGTAGAGCAATGGCCAAGCCGTGGCCGTGGGCAGAATATGAAAAATACCTTGATAGAAAACTGGTAGATATACGCTGTGAGTTTAATATCAAGCCAATTATTATTGCCTAACAAAGGTATAAAAGCTAAAAGCGCTAAAAATACGCTGCAGGTTTGTGCCATACGTGAAAGGAGTTTTCCGGTGAAACATAAATTTCTACCACTAATATGCATGATAAATCTTATTTCAATTGGGATTGCAACTTCTCAAACAACAAGTTTTGAAATACCCACTACAAATACACGTGCTAAAATACAACAACGGGTTGCAGCTACTGATATAGAAGTTGTTTATAATCGACCATCAGTAAAGGGGCGAAAAATATTCGGTGACTTAGTACAATATGGACAAATATGGCGAACGGGTTCAGATGCATCGACAAAAATATCATTTTCGACACCGGTTTTTATAAATGGGACAATCATTCAAGCTGGTACTTATGAATTATTCTCTATTCCCGACAAAACAGAGTGGATTATCATATTTCAAGAGAACCGATCGCAATGGGGATCATATTCGTATGACTCTCAATTCGATATTGCCAGAATAAAAGTGTATCCAAAGTCTATAGATCATCTCGTTGAAACATTTACAATTAGTTTAGATGATATAACAAGTAATTCTGCAGTTTTAAACATTTCATGGGAAAAAACTCGAGTTCCTATTCAAATTACAATCAATATTGAAAATACAGTTGTCCCTTTGATTGAAGCAGAATTGGCTAAAGATGGCAACAAGCCTTATTTCAGGGCAGCAATGTTTTATTTTGAAAACAATCTTGATATTAACAGAGCAGCAGAATTAATGAAGAAGGCTTTAGAACAAACACCTGACCATATTGGCATGTTATATCGTTTAGCCCTGATTCTGGAACGTCAGGGGGATATAGAAGGTGCCATTGATGCAGCCCAACGCTCACTAGAACTATCATCAAAAGCGAATCGCGAATTACTGGAAGAATACACAAAACTTAACACTGCCATTTTAACGCGGCTAACAAATAGAGATAAATAAAAAAACCTGACAGACCAAATACCTTGGTAGACGCCAGGCGTCGGCGATGAATTTTACGAAATTCATCCGTTAACACTCAATTGCGGTACGCAGTTAAGTATATCTAACTCAAGATTGAAGAAGTATGAATACTGTTGAAAAGCAGATCACTACAAAAACACGGGTGATTTGTACATACTTTGTAACTGTCATATCGGTTTTAGCATTACTTAATGGCATGGAATTATATGCTCAATCAGATAAGAATGCTTCAGCTGACACGGTCAAGGCGGTTCCAATAAAAGATTTTTACCGTCCGATAGGTTTTTCAATTGGGATCTGTTACAATCGTCTGAGTGGTGTCGGTGCACAGGATCGATATATCGAAGAAACGGATTCCTATGATGCTACTCGACTTAGCGGGAAAACGGCTTTAGGATTTAGTATAGGTATGCATATATGGCGACAAAGGACGCATTTACAGCTTGAGGTCGGCTGGACAAAAGGGGAGTTTTTTGAGGAAGGCGGATTCCGATCGACTACCAATGGCGGCACGGTTGATACATATATTGATATCGGTTATTTTGTTGGCGGTTTTCGGCTGAAACAAGCATTGATAAGCAGACGGCTTCTGATAACAGGCGGATGGCTTCTCGTCGAAGAAGGCCGGTCGCGTCATGCAAAAACGAGATCGAAGGGGAAGCTTGTTGAATCAAGCAGCTTTCCAACGGACGAATTTTACTTATGGTCGATTGGGCTGGATATACAAATTGCCCAGGGTCTCTATTTCGGGTATTCATATTCCTGGACGTACAATCAGAATGATTTTGATCCGATTTATGGTCGCATTGGAGATCCGCCAATCATGATCGATGGGTTTACGATAAACGCTTTTCAGTTGACTTTTGCCTACTGAGTTTGTTTTATCAAATTGCTGAGATGTCGAATTAAAGGTGATAACCACATCATTCTAAACTGGCGGTTGTACCGGACGCAACCGCAGGACTGTGCTTTTGTTCTAAAGTTTAGTTTGTGCAAAATAGTTGTAAACATCAGAAAATTGTGGTGCAAGTATTGCGCCGGTCCCGAAGGAATGCCTTCGGCATAAACTGTGTTGTTAACCAAGCTCAAACTCGGATTATAAATATGAAATTTGTATTGTGTTTTATTATCTGCGTGTATTCAACCTTTGCCAGATCTGAAAAACTCTACTTTTTCAGTGGTTTCAAATCTTCTCAGAACAATCAGTTTCAATTAACTCTGGAAGGCTATGCATTTGAAGGGCTGTTGGCGATCAGCGCTTAATTATTAAAGAAGCAAATATAATACTAACTGACACCTTGACAAATACACCTGTGATACCTGACATCTCAAATAAGGGGATTTGGCAATACCGCACTTCGATAAAATAATTTTTTATAATAAATATTTTATTCCAATTCAGTAATGTCCGGTTAGGAATTTGCATATGAGTTAAAATTTGTCGTGATTTATCTACCCTAAATTATTCGTATATATTTAACCACTGGTATTTCACGACATGCCCAAACATTTTTATCCGAATTCACGGCGATTTGATACGCCATCGTTTGCTGAATTGTTAAAGCCGTTGCAAGCAATTTTAATGACGGTATCACCCTTTAAATCTCGCGGAATAAACCATTGGAAGTTACTTTTGAGCATATGTTGAAATCTCTCATCTTTTTTTCATCTGGAAGAACATACTTCCGGGCGGCATCTGCTTCAAATTTTGCAAGAAGACGCGTTTGCCCGAAGTGAGATTGCGCCGCCTGATGGAATGAAGAATAGCACTTTCTTCGAAATTCTTAATAACCGGGGATTGGAACAGTTCCTATCGGTTTATCAGGCGCTGCAGCAACAAGCCAGTCACATGATTCCCAAAGATTTTAAAGAACTGGGCGATCTGGTGGCCATTGACGGCTCTTTAATTGATGCGGTTTTATCTATGACCTGGGCTGACTATCGGGATGGTGCCAAAAAAGCCAAGGTGCATTTGGGGTTTGATGTCAATCGCGCTATCCCCAGCAAGATCTTTTTGACCAATGGCAAAGCCGATGAACGCCCCTTTGTGGACTCAATTCTTCAACCAGGACAAACAGCGGTTATGGATCGCTATTACCAGCATCATCAGAATTTTGATCGCTGGCAAACCGAGGGCAAACAGTTTGTCTGTCGCATTAAAGCCAATACGCGTAAAGTCATTATTAACAATAACCAACCCCAATCTGACAGCATTGTTTTCTTTGATGCAATGGTATTGCTGGGATCTGAATATCTAAACCAAACAGAACGACCGATTCGACTCATTGGCTACCGGGTCAAAGGCAAAATATATTGGATCGCCACCAATCGCTATGATCTGTCGGCAGAGCAAGTTGCTGAAATTTACCGCCTGAGATGGCGCATAGAAGATTTCTTTAAATGGTGGAAACAACATCTCAAAGTTTATCATCTCATCTCCAGAAGCTATCACGGTCTGATGATTCAGATCCTTGCCGGGTTGATTACCTATCTACTCCTTGCAATTTATTGTCATAACCAATATAATGAAAAAGTCTCTATCAAACGTGTTCGCCAGCTACGTATTCAAATTCAAAATGAAATCAGAAATGCTAACTTCCTTGGTGGAAGAAGCCCGACATCTGAGTCTATACATGAATCAAAACCATATGCAAAAACTTAACCGGACATCACTGATTCCAATTGGAAGTTATTTAAAAATGATTCTCTAATCACATTTCATTTCGGATGGGGTGACCTTCCATATTGGGGTGTCTTCTCAACAGATGGAAACACCTACTATACAATTGCTTACAAGAAGGGTGAAGGTGCCATAATTTTAGTAATAGGATTAGATGGAAATGAAATCAATAGACATCCTGTTCTGAATATAATCCTACATCGCAAGGTGTTTACAAAAATATGTTAATCACATTATCGATGAAAAGTCAGACAAATAAAGGTAATAATAGAATTATCGGCATAGATAATAATGGAACAAAGGTATTAGATTATGAAATTAATTCATACTTTCAGAATTACAATTCAAAGGTAATAATAGAATTATCGGCATAGATAATAATGGAACAAAGGTATTAGATTATGAAATTAATTCATACTTTCAGAATTACAATTCATTTGCAATTGATAGAAATGAAGGCTTTCTCATGTTTCATATACACTCCGATGATAGTATAACTACAATCGATATTTTATCAGGTCAGCCCAAAGCAAAGCTATCCTTGAGAGAAGCAGAAAAATATTTATTTGGCAACGATCTTGAAACAACTAAATTTATTCTGAGTGTTTTTGAGAGAAAGAATCATGCCATAATGTCTACCGAACATCTAAATAAGCTAATTAATTTATATAACTCATTTGTAATATATCCAAAGAAGTCAAATAGTGTCATTAACAGCATTATCAACAATAGTTTATATATTATTAATTTATCTGAATTTAGAAAGAAATACCCAGATTTTCGATATCATTAAAACTATTATTGTCTTATTATGCTAACTTCCGGTTATGCGGACGCAAATACAGGGCTGTGCTTTCGTTCTAAATTAAATGGGATGTAAAACGTCAGCAAATTGTGTTGTAGTGTTGCGCCGGTCCCAAAGGGATGCCTTCGGCATAAACTGTGTTGTTATAACACTAATAATATTTCAATAAAGTAATCCTCAGTATTTTTAGGGTTTTACGATGAATACACCAAAAGTATTTCTTGCGACGGTTTTGATGGCAATCTCCCTAAATAGTTGCTTAAACAATAAAACCACTACAAACATCGAAGGATTGTGGATATCAACTGAAGAAACGTCGCCCTATTTGAGCCGTGGGCACAAAAGGTTGCATTGGAAGTCAGAAGAGATAGTATAAATACATTGACAGCTCGCGGTTTTTTTTTGAAGAACGATGAGTTTAAAGCAGAATGGAAGTTTATTAATATACAACATGATACTACTACAAATAGGATCACATTCCTTGATTCTGATTTGGATACTCTAATATGCAATCTGGATGCTGGAACTGAAATTCTTAATGGCTCAGTCCATTCGCAGGACGATAAAAACCCATTAAATTTTGTTCGTGCCAGTAGAAATCTCGAAATCAGACTATTGTACCCACGAGTTCCTGATAAGAAAGGGAAGATATCCTATTCCTGCACGAAGCCTGAACAAACAGATGATGGCTTGGAAACGGAATCTATATACAGTTATTCCAGTGATTCTTCTTCAGTTTCAAATCTGATGAAGGACATCATCGATCAGAGGTATGGCAAAGTAAAATCACTTTTAATACTCAAAGACAACAAATTAATAGCCGAAGAATATTTTTATGGCTATAGCCGGAATGACCTGCAACAAATACGTTCCTGCACAAAAAGCGTCACCTCTTTACTTTTTGGAATCGCACTGGATCATCATAATAGCATAAATATCGATCAACCTGTATTTAGTTTTTTCCCAGAGTATGATGCCCTAAAATCCAAAGGAAGAGAGGAAATCAAGTTAAAACATATTTTAACCATGACAGCGGGTTTGGAATGGGATGATTATCCGCCCGAAATGTTTAAAACTGATGATTGTTTTAAATATATTTTTAGCCGGCCAATGGCAGGTAAGCCTGGTGAAAAGTTCAATTATAATAGTGGTTGTTCTGTCATTCTTGGAGGTATCATTCAATTCCTTGAAGCAAAAAAGACTCTTGAATTTGCTGAGGAGTATCTTTTCACACCAATGGGCATTACAAATTACATTTGGGAAAGCCATAACAATGATGTATTACGGTGTGGCGAGGGGCTATCCTTACGTCCAATAGATATGGCAAAAATTGGATTGTTGGTTCTCAATGATGGAAAATGGCAAAACAAACAGATTGTTTCTAAAAAGTGGATACGCGAATCTACCAAACCACATACGCGCGAAAGTGTATTCTTTGACTACGGATATCAATGGTGGCATCATTCTAAGAGTAATTTACAATGGTGGAAAGAACCAAATGCCGTATCGCCCAAAGAGCACGATCTAATCACCGCACTTGGTCACGGCGGTCAGTATATTATGATTGTCCGGGATTTAAATCTGGTAATAGTTGCTACTGCATCAGATTTTGAAAGTGGTGAAATGGCACGGAGGAAAATTCCGATGGTCATTGAGAAAATCATTCCAATTTTTGAAGATTCCCGATTGTAGTGCAAAAAAATATGGTATAGCAAATCAATGCAGCGAACCCTTGGGCTTCGCTTACGCTCACCCAGGGTCCGCTGATCTCAACGTTAGCAGCGGTCAAACAGACTATAAATATTACGAAGATTCAAAACAGGCAGTCAATGAAAAACCCAGAAGCCCCATCAACGAACACATCTGACACGACATCCAAAGCAGCGAAAGGCAAATCTCATCCATTTTGGCAGTGGTTCTGGCTGACTTTCCTTGTGGTTTCCCTTGGCTATGCATGGTATTCATTCTACGTTCCTTCGAATGATGTGGTCTGGGCTGATGACATCGTCTCGGCTCGACAGCTAGCCACTGAGTCTGGCAAAAACATGATGCTATTTTTCACTGCGGAGTGGTGCGTACCGTGCCGGATAATGAAGCGAGAGGTTTTTGCAGATCAGGAAGCAATGACTGCAATAAATGCGAAAGTTGTCCCGGTAATGATCTCTGAGGATAGCCCTGGCGCGGATGAGGTATTCAGTCTGTATAATGTCGGCGGCACACCGGTAACCATATTTACTGATTCACAGGGGAACGTACTTGATTATGCGGTTGGTAGGATAGGAAAAACAGAGTTCCTCGAAATGCTTGAGAATTTGGACGGCGTTGCTAGCGTGAGATAAAAATTGTCTTGGATGGGCTACGGGTGATCGAAGAACCTTCGAACAAGCCGGTACAGTGAATGTCGGCGAGCACCGCCAACGGCTGAAACGCGATGTTGACTGAAATAAAACCTGAGAACCATAGTTTTTATTCAAACAGCCGTCTATCTCCATAAAAATCGGGCGATTCACCCCCAAATCACCCAAAAGAGCTTTTCTCCCGCAGGGATGCTTCCCGACGAGAATTCTGTCTGGCGAGTTTGATGCCCCGGAAGGGCATCATCCGGGCGAGCGCCGGAATCGTGTCAGTCAAATATTTTCGATTGTACCTTATCGTTCATTTTACCGTTCCGATCTTAATTGGCAATCAAGAAAAATTGCACAAAATGCAAAAGGAAATGTAATCTTTCCTGAGCATAAAAAAGCAAAAAACCAGCCCCTACTCATCACCGGTTACGTCGCCACATCGCTGGCGTGGCACCGGCACGCGAAACTGAACGAACAATACTGAAACAGCAGTCAGCTACACTTTCCCAACTTTCTCACTTCGATAAAATACCTCCCTTCTGCCTGGCATTAAAGGTCATCCCCACAAACGGATCAGACGGAATATTAATACTTTGTATCTGAATACTAACAGCCAGCAACAGGCAAAAACTGAGTGCGTATAATTTTTTCATTTTATCCTCATTTTGAAACATTAGCGCAGCAATCTGTACAAGAAAAACAGATGTCAAAAATTCTAAAAGGTAAGATATTGATTTTATAAAGAGTTGTCTGTCGCTGGTGTAACATAAAATTGATGCTGATGTAACATTTGGTATGCTTTGGTATTGTTTTTGGTCAAAGGGTAGGACTTCTCGGTTTAAGAAATTTAAACTACAATTCGACAACGTGAGTATATTTCGGCTTTATCTTTTAGAGTTGTATATTTAGCAGAGAATTGTTTTTTTAATTTCAAAAAAGGAAAATATTCTTAATGAAATCGATTAGAATCTTTTTTTGCATTGCAATACTATTGATTATATACAGCAGTTGCTCAGACTCTTCCATAAATTCAATAGAACCGCAAATAATTCCTGAATTTACCGCCGTACAAATTGATAGTAATCAATTTAATTCCCTAAGCGCCAAAATAACGGCTTCAATATTAGATGCTGAGGAAGTGTATCTTAAATTTAGTTATGATACATCAAATGTGCAGCAATCACCGGCCTTTTTTGTTGAAGAAAATAACGTAACAATCCCGTTATTGGGGTTAAAACCGAACACAAATTACTCAATAATCGTAATCGCTACATCTTCCACCGCAGATATCGCCGTCAGCGATACCATTTTCTTTACTTCAGGTGATCTTCCTAATGAGATGCCACAGATAACCACTGTAATATATCAAACGCCGTCTCAGCAATATGTTATGATAGATCTCATATCTCGAACCCCAAATTCAAAAGGATATGCGATCATCATCAATAACGATGGTGATGTAGTGTGGTATCGCGAATTTAGTGGTCCCGTTGTCGATTTTCAAAAGCAACCTAACGGCAATTATACAGTATTTACATCTGAAAACGGTGCAACCCCTCGTTTTTATGAAATCAATTCGCTGGGTGAAGTAATTCGGGAGTTTGTAGCAAGCAATGGTTTTGAGACAGATCCCCATGAGATCAGGTTGTTCGATGGTGGATATTGCCTTTTCAACGTGGAAGTAAGGGAGATGGATCTTACCCTTTTGGGTGGATATCCTAATGTCCAGGTTACAGGAACGAATATTGAATTTATTCGATCGGGACAACCTGCTTTCTATTGGAGTCCTTTTGACTATTTCCAGGTAACGGATGCGGCATCAGATATTCCTCTCAATACTCAAAATGTTGATCCCTGGCACGGCAACGCCCTCGAAATTGATACAGACGGTAATCTTCTAGCCTCTTTCCGGAATAGTGATGAGATTACCAAAATAAATTCTCAAACCGGTGAAGTAATTTGGCGATTGGGAGGTAAGCAAAATGAATTCACATTTATTAATGATCCACTAGGTGGATTTTCCCATCAACATGGTATCAGAAGGTTAGAGAATGGAAATCTAATTATGTTCGATAATGGGAATTTACACTCCCCCCCAACCAGCAGGGCGGTTGAATATAAAATCGATGAACAAAATAAAACAGCAGAACGGGTATGGGATTATACCCATATGCCAGCGATATTCAGTTTTGCCATTGGTTTTGCTCAGCGTCTTCCTGATGGAAATACCTTAATCGATTACGGAACTGCCAATAAGATTTTAGAAGTTGATATGCTCGGAAATCCGGTTATGGAAATTGCAATTCAGGACAGCTCTTATGTTTATCGGGCTTTTCGAATTAATTCGATCTATTAAGAGATAAAATACGATTGGATCGCGCTTGATGACGGGATAAAATGGGATGCCGCATATGCGCCGCCACTTCATTGCTTTGAAAGTGAGGAATATGTAACCCTTTTGGCTGTAATATGAGAGAGGTTGTTAAAACTGACCTCGTATGCGATTTCAGAAAAATTAAAGCAATATCTTCTTCGGAAACTTTCAGACGCATCCGGCGTCTGGAGTGCGGTGAAGAAATCCGGTGTGGCAGTCTGACGATCCGGGTATCTTTTCTGCCAGAATAGTTTAAACCGGTTCCCAAAAACAGAGCTTAAACTTGTGGAAATAAAAAAGGCTCCGGTACTATTGAAATTGCCGGAGCCTAAAATTGCCGGATTCAAACGAATCCTGATTACCTGCCAATTCCGTACGAAACACCAAAAGCAAGAGAAAACGGCATACCGGGCGCAAAGGCATACCGGGTGCCGGTTTTGGTTGCGCTCACGGCATAAAGTTCATCGGTAATGTTATAAATATTTGTCCATATTTCCGCATTGCTTATCTTATAGCCAAATCGCAGATTGAGAATATTGTAACCGGGATACGTTTCTGTATTTTCAGGATCAAGATAATATTCTCCGATATGTTGCCATTCCATCCCGGCACGCAACCCGGGCAGAAATTTCGGGTGATAGGTAAGCCCGCCGTTGGCAATCCAGTTTGCTGCGCCTTCCATTTCATTGCCATTGTAAATGACACCGCTATTTTCATATTCAACGTATTCATGTGTTGCGTTTGTACCGCCAAAATGAATGGAAATCGAGCTAACCGGTACATATTTCAGACTATATTCGATACCCTGATGGCTTGTTCTTCCGGCATTTACACTTATACTTGAACCACCTTCCAACCGAACCGAAATGATCTCATCTTCCCCGTTCATGCGATAAATACTTACATCTGCATATAATTTGCCGTTGGCAAAACTGCCCCATCCCCCGATTTCATAATTATTGAAATAGCTCGGTTTTAGGGTGGGCACTTTCACGCCGCGATAGAGTTCTGTCACTTCCGGCGGTAAAAATCCCTGGCTGAAGTTAGCATAAAATCCACGATTGTTTTGCAGGTTGTATGTTAAACCGAGCTTTGGACTGATGTGATCAAAACCGTTTTCTTCATCGGGTGCGCCGGTAAAGGCACTTGGCGGAAGATAATTATCGAAAGCATAATCGATTTTATCGAACCGCAAGCCGGCGACAAACCGCAGCCGCTGTATTGGGGAAAATTCAATCTGGCTATATAAACCGGTGTTCAATAAATCGATATCATAACGGGAAAGCAGAGAATCGCTGAGCTGATATCCGGTAAAAATTCCGCTGGCAGGATCGCGATCGACTGTTATAAAAAAGGCTTCGTAAGTGTTGGGACTCCGGTCAATCGAAAGCCCGGTGGTGATGCGGCTATCCCAGAAATTCAGATATTGCAAATGCTGCACATTTGCACCGATACTGGTAAAGGCATTATCATTTTCCTCGCCGGTTGCCTGCGCGGGATTGGTGCGGCTTGTTCGCACCCGGTAATGGGGATTTTGGGCGATACTGTTATTGCGGTAATACACTGTGAGATCCGTTTTACCGGATAAATTCCAGGCATGGCTGAGGGTCGTGCGAAACCGTGTGGCGTTTACTTTTCGGAAAGTAAATGTTTGCAAACTGCTGTATTGTTGACCGTAAAAACTGAGGCTGTCCAAATCGCCGGTCATATCTGTATCGAGATGGTTGGTTGTGGCTGTTGCCGTTAGTTGCGTGGTTGACGAAAGAGAATAATCAGCCCGGAAAGTGAGCGAAAGTTTATCGAAATCGCTGTGTGCCCGCCAACCGTCACGGCGTTGTCCGAAATATCCGCCGGCGTATAACCCCAGATTGCCAGTGGTTCCGCTGGCGCTAACATCCGCCCGTCGATAGCCAATATCATCACCCTGCAGCGATGCGCGAATTTCCGTTACCGGGGACGGACGCGGCGTAATAAAATTGACAGCGCCGCCAATGGCATTACTGCCATACATCGACGATGCAGGTCCTTTGACCACCTCCACCCGTTCCAATCCGGACATGTTAACTTCAATCAATGCATTGTGGTTAAACAGACCAGCAGGTCGCAGCGGGATACCATCTTCCAGATACAGAAACAGAGATTTCAACGTTATCGGCTGGCGAATGCTCATCGAATGTTGCTCGTTTCCCAAATCAACCATATACACGCCGGAAACGCTGTTCAATGCCTGATACAACATGGTCGGTTTTAATTCATCAAGTTGGCGAACACTCAACGCCGAAATGCTCACCGGCGCTTCATGGCGCAATTGTTCATCCCGGCTGGCGGTAACAATCATCGGTTCCGCATCTAACGCTGTTGGCTGCAAACGAATGTCTAGATTATGGGTATTTTCATCGATGCTCGCGGTAAGTTGACGATATCCGAGATACGAAAATGAAAGCATTTTGACGCGCAGCGGAACAGCCAGCTCAAATCGTCCATTGCGGTCTGTGGTTGTGCCCATTGTTGAATTTGTTACAATGATATCCACACCCGGAAGGCGCAATCCGGTTTCGGCATCAGTAACCTGCCCGGTAATTTTTTGGACAGCGTTTTCTTCTGCGATCAGTTGTTGCCCGGTAACACAAAAAAGCAAAAATACAGCAAACAACAGCACCCAGCCCCTCACAAGTTTGCGGGATGGGAAAAACACAGGATCTATTTTCATGGGAATTTTCCTCATTATTGTATTCAATTGATATCACTGATTTGTAACCGGACAGATTGGTCTTGCTGCCAGGCAATCGCTATTTTGGAACTGGCGAAAGCCATTGCCGGCAAAATTCCGGAAGATAACAGCGTGCTGGCAACGGGAACATTATTTGCACTTTCATGCACGCTTTGCACAAGAAAATGAATCTGGCTTTGTCCATTGATTTGGCTTTCGGTGGCAATAAACAAACGCTCCGGGCGGTCCGATACGATTATTGAACGATAGGCGGAGATGTCTTTTTCAGCCGCAATCGGAATTGGCTGACCGAATGATTCCCCCCCGTTTTCGGAGACGGCAACATAGCTACCGGTTATGGCTTCGCTACCGGTAAACCAGCTGACATAAACATTGCCATCCTCCGCAATTGCAAGCGAAGGACCATTATGCGGACAACCGTCAATATACCAGCCGTCGTTATGAACCCGCACCGGATCAGAAAAAGACAAGCCATTATTTGTCGATTTAGCAATGGCAATATCGCGAATACTACCGGGATATTCCCGTCGCCATGCGATAAATACATCGCCATTTTCAGCACAAACGATGGTTGTTTTGCAACAGGGGCAAGCCGTTGTATCCACCACCACCGATGGTTCAAAGCTTAACCCGTTATCAAAAGAACGGGCGACTCGTATTTCCGATTTTGGCCCGTTATTGCCATGACCCGCAGCACCATGCTTCATCATCGCTTTATTGCGCGAATCTATCCAGGATACATAAATTATCCCGTTTTCAGAAACCGTCATATCCTGAAAAGTATGACCGGCGAGAATTTTTCCAGCGTCATCATTTACAAAAATAGCATCTTCAAAACGCTCGCCGCCATCCGTTGATCTGGCAAAACGCAAATCGCTGGCCGGAAAACGACGTCCTTCAACATTTGTATTGTTTTGCCAAACAACAAAAACATCACCGGCGTTATTCACAACAACTTTTGCAGGGGCCATTGTGTGAGGTGCCGCGTCGCCCGGAATATCATTAACCGTAACCGGATTTTTTAAAGGTCGTCCGGATTTATCGAATTTTTGAAGATAAACATCAAAGCGATTTTCCGATGTTTCGCCAACCCATACAACATATGTCGCAGACTGACCGTCAATGGCAACCGTTGGGTTACTGCCGCCGGTTTCTGTAACAGTGATCACTGTATCAGAAAATTGCGGTATTGATCTGCTTTCTTCGCAGGATTGTAGCACAAATGTCAACACCATTAAACCATGGAATAACAATAGTTTATATAGATTCATTTTTATCCTTTGACAGCGTAAATGACCAGTTTTATTAGGTAGTAAAGAAATTCAGTAATTAGAATTCCAGTTTACCGGCAGCGGTAAATATAAAACATAACGGTATATTGAAGCGAAAATAACTGCGGTGTCTGGTAACACCATAACTATTTTGCATTTTATAGCCGTTTTGAAATGGTAAAATATTCACCACCCATTTATTCCGGTTTTTCCGTCATCTTCTATAATTGCAATACGATTGAATAACGGGTCAGGCAAAAAATTCTGGCGGTTTGTCAATTTCAAAAACAAATGTAATTGTATTTAATAATTGCGAAAGGCTGTACTTATTATCATGGCTGCTATAAAATTGTTGCACATTCGGCGAATATTCAATGTTGAAAAAAGAGGAACCCCATACCGGAATATGTGCAGTATTCCCCGGCGGCATACAATTGCCGGAAATCATCACAAATGATTTTCCGGTTGATGGTACAAAGGATTCAGCAAAACAATTACATTTTCCAGCTGCCAAAGAACCCGGGCTTACGCAACAACATGTATTGACAACCGAACAGCATGCGTCATTTAACTTTCCCGACCGGGAATCCTCCGGTAACGGCAATATCCCTTTTTGGCAAAAACAAAAGAACATAACCGGAACCAACCATCTAACAAATTTTGATTTTGTATATTTCATTTATATAAAAACAAGTATTTAAAATAGCTGTTAGGTTTTTATTCCAACAACATTCTTGAGCAATTCCGGTGCCATTAATAATAGCGCCAGACCACACCATCCCAGATAATATATCATCAAATTTTCGTTAATATCTACACATTGAAGGTTTACCAATCTAGACAATTTCCACATTAACACACTGATCAAAAAAGCCCTGCGTAGTCTTGCGACTGACGGGAGCTTTTTATCAAATTGGGATTCGCAATAAAGCTATCAATCAAAGGTTGTACAACTATAAATAATTAGAAGCTATCTCAAAAATAGGTAAATGATGTATTAAATTAGGCTCACTGTATAAAAGAAGAGGTGAGCGATGGAACTCAAAGACGAACAATGGGCAGTCATTGAACCGCATATTCCTGTTATTCCCGCACGTGAAGATAGGCGTGGTCGCCCTCGCAGATCATCGCGTGAAATCCTGGATGCGATACTATGGGTTCTTCGAACCGGGGCACCCTGGAAAGACTTGCCCGATCGATATCCGCCATACCAAACCTGCCACCGCCGTTTCCAGGAATG
This sequence comes from Calditrichia bacterium, assembly GCA_020634975.1. Taxonomy (NCBI): domain Bacteria; kingdom Pseudomonadati; phylum Calditrichota; class Calditrichia; species Calditrichia bacterium. The sequence continues at coordinate 2,359,581 of JACKAQ010000001.1, forward strand.
GGACAGCGCCGGTGTCATGGACACGATACTGGAAGCCTTGGCTAGAGACCTCAAGGAACGCGGTAAACTGGATTTGACGGAATGTTTTATTGACGGCAGTTTTGCGCCGGCAAAAAAAGGGGCCCAGGTGTTGGGAAAACCAAGCGGGGCAAGGGTTCGAAGCTCATGGCAGTGGCAGACGGTGCTGGTCTTCCTATCGCCGTATGCGTCACGAGTGCTAGCCCACATGAGGTCAAACTGGTAGAGCAAACGCTCGAAAAAAGGTTTATTGAAGAAGTTCCGGATTTGCTGATTGGCGACAAGGCATATGATAGTGACCCGCTCGATCAACGACTTGCTGAAAAAGGAATTGAAATGATTGCGCCTCATCGCTCGAATCGTAAAAAGGCGGCGACTCAGGATGGCAGAAAATTGCGGCGCTATAGGCGTAGATGGAAAGTTGAACGACTTTTTGCCTGGCTGCAAAACTTTAGAAGGCTGGTGGTTCGATACGAACATAAACTTGACAATTACCTGGCTATGGTTAAACTGGCGTGTAGCCTGATTTTACTCAAAAGGTATTTTTGAGATGACTTCTAGTATTCTCAACCAGACTGAACTTGTACACCGGTTCTGGTGTTGTACCTCGAGCATGCATTAGTTCAGCGGCTTTTTACAAATGGCGCTCCAAATGGGGGTATGACTGTTTCGTTAATGGCACGCTCAAAGAATTGGAAACGGAGAATCGTCGTTGATCTGCTTCATGGAATCAAACACTTGAAAATTATGCATTATATTCAAGTACCCCGAAAATACGGATGGTTAATTGAAGCAACACATACGTATAACATCAGAGAAGAAGACTGAAATTCTTAGTGAATATCTGGAAAACAGGGTCGCCGTATCGAAAAAGTCTTGACCTCTCAAAATTGTTTGAAGTGTTGTTTTTATTGAATTTAAAGCGTCTTTGATAGCCCTTACAAGGCGAGGGTCACTGGTTCGAGTCCAGTAGCGCCCACCATCAATAAACCCCGTAAAATGAATGTTTTACGGGGTTTTGTTTTTTAGGATTTTTCCTAACCATACAAATTTTATATTAATGACTGATGTCAAGCATCATAATCAAACAGTTTGAAAATATTCAGACGTAACGAAAAACCTGTTTCAGTTGCGGAACGCAGATACGCGTTCCCTACCAACAAAATGTCTACTATTGTAGGGTTCTTAAATATGCGAACTACATTTTCGTGACCGCGTAACATCAGTTAATGAATCGGAATTTATGTTAAAGAAAAAGTTATTTGTGTTAAAGTTTGTTAGCAAGAATGGCTAACTTCCACTATTACTATTGAAGAGAGTTGAAATATGAATAATAAAAGTATCAGACACAAGTCTATTAGCCAGCTTCATGAAACAATGGGCTTCAAAAAACCTACCCATCCGTTGATCACAATTATTGATGTATCCAAACTTGCATACGGTGAAGAACTCATTGGAACAAAGTTTACATCTGACCTTTATTGCATTGCCCTAAAAGACAAAAGTTGCGGGCTTGATTATGGAAGAACCCATTACGACTTTGATGAAGGCACTTTAATTTTTATGGCTCCCAATCAGGTGTTTTCGGTTAACAAGGCACAGGCGCTAAATGAAGTCAAAGGCTGGATGCTGTACTTCCATCCGGACCTGATAAGAAACACTAAACTTGGCTCCAGGATTGAACATTATTCTTTTTTCTCCTATGCGGTGCATGAAGCGCTGCATTTATCAACTCAGGAAGAAGCAACCATTACTCAAATTATCAAGATGATACAGGCAGAAATCAAAGAACGAATTGATAATCATAGCCAACGGGTTTTGGTCTCAAATATCGAATTATTACTGAATTATTGCACACGATATTACGAACGCCAGTTCAATACACGAACAGCACAAAATCTGGATGTCGTATCCAAAGTGGAGACGATATTGAATGACTATTTCAAATCCGGGAATTTATTGGAATTTGGCCCTCCTACTGTTCAATATCTTGCTAAGGAATGCTTTTTGTCGCCGGGCTATTTGAGTGATCTTTTAAAAAAAGAGACAGATAAAACCGCAAAAGACCACATTAACCACTTTTTGGTCGAAAAAGCCAAAAATCTACTTCTTGGTTCCGATGAAACGATAAGCGGTATCGCTTACACGCTTGGCTTTAACTATCCGCATTATTTCAGCCGCCTTTTTAAGAACAAAACCGGTATTACCCCACAGGAATATCGACGCCAAAATTAATAAAAGGGTGCAATTTCCCCTCTTTTTATAGCATCACACCAAAAAAATCCCAAAACTGTGTTTTTCTTTCCCGAATCTGTGTTAAGGACAGACCACTCATATCGTTATTTTGGTTCTATCAAAATATAACCAAATTGAAGGGAAGATATTATGAGCAGAAAAATTCTCATCACAGGTGCAAGTGGCGGTATTGGCAAACTCACGAGCATAGCCCTTGCGGAAAAAGGAAATCAGGTAGTTGGTACGATGCGTTCGCTAAAAGGGAAAAATGCAGAAGCTACCGAACAACTGAAAGCTGCAGGCGTCCAATTGGTTGAAATGGATGTAACGGACATCGCCAGTGTTAATCAGGGGGTTGAAGCGGCAATTCAAATATTGGGCGGATTAGATGTCGTCATAAACAATGCTGGCATCGGATCGATAGGAATACAGGAGTTTTTTACTGTTGAAGATATGCACAAAGTTTTCGATGTCAATGTTTATGGGGTTCAACGAGTTATGCGGGCAACGCTTCCGCATCTCAGAAAGCAAGCGCAAAGTACCGTTATTCATATCTCAAGTGGCATTGGCCGATTGACATTTCCGTTTTACGGAACTTACTGTGCTTCGAAATATGCGTTGGAAGCAATTGCGGAAAGCTACAGAGCCGAACTTGCAAGCTTCGGCGTCGAGTCGTGCATTATAGAACCGGGTGCGATGCCGACAGAGTTTTTGGATGTTATGCTCCAAATGCAACCAAAGGATGAAGAAAGAAGCAAAGTTTATGGAGACATGATCCATATACCGCAAGCAGGCATGGAAGGACTTCAGCAAGTATTGCAAACAATTCCCGATCAGCATCCGCAGAAGGTCGCCGATGCCATTGTTGACCTGCTGGTAATGCCATTCGGTAAAAAACCGTTCAGAACGGTGGTTGATTACACTTTCCTGAAAGAACCTGTTGAAGCATACAACAAACTATTGCATGACATCACTCAGCAACTTTATGCTGCTAACGGGATGGGCGATATGTTGAAACTTAACAAATAAGGAATTTGGAAATGAATAAAACAGTTTTAATTACAGGAACCAGCAGCGGCATTGGTAAAGCCGCTGTCCACTTGTTTCATGAAAAAGGCTGGAATATCATCGCAACCATGCGTAGCCCCGAAAAAGAAACAGAATTCAATCATTTGGAGAATGTACTCCTCACCCGGTTAGATGTGCTGGATCTGCCATCAATTGATCAAGCTATCCAGGAGGGGATCACCAGATTTGGGAAAATTGACGTTTTGGTAAATAACGCTGGATATGGTGCCTACGGGCCGTTGGAAGCTTTCCCGAGAGAAAATATCATCCGTCAATTTAATACCAATGTCATTGGTCTGATCGATGTTACCAGGGCTGTTATCCCTCATTTCCGGCAGCATAAAAATGGGGTCATTGTTAATATTTCCTCTATTGGCGGAAAAATGACCTTCCCATTGGGTTCCCTCTACCATGGAACCAAGTTTGCCGTTGAAGGCATATCCGAAGCTCTAAGCTATGAAATGGCAAAGATTGGCGTAAAAGTGAAAATCGTAGAACCCGGGATGATAGCCACCGATTTCGGCGGCCGTTCCTTTGACTTTCAAAATGATGAAAGTATGATCGAGTATCAGCAGCTGATTGCTGCTGTATTCAAAGGGTTTGAAAAATTCGGGGGCAATGCCTCACCTGCCAACATGGTAGCAGAAGTGATTTTTGCAGCAGCAAACGATGAAGGTAATACGCTACGGTTTCGGGCCGGTGCAGATGCAGAATATCTGCTGGACAATCGACGAGAAATGAACGAGGACGATTTTATTGCAATGATCAAAAGCCAGTTTGATTTGTAAGATAGCCTTGATGTTAAGTATATTAAAGAAAGATTCATTTCGCAAGCGGCTGCAATAGCCTGCGCATCAATGTGAGCCAAAGGTAGTTGGTTTTTATTTGTGGTTTGGGAATTTTGCAAAATGGCTGTGATTATGTTTTAAATTTTAGTTTGTGCAAACAGTTGTAAAACATCAGCAATTTATAGTGTCGTTTTGCGATGGTAAACCGTGTTTTTGCATCATATAATGGTTTTAAGGAGATGATGGATGAAGGCTGTCTGGTACGAAAAACAAGGTCCAGCATCGGAAGTACTTATAGTAGGAGAGATGCCGGATCCCCAACCCAAAGCTGGTGAGGTGCGAATACGCATTTCGGCATCAGGTATCAATCCCGGTGATGTCAAAAAACGTCAGGATACATTTGGAATAGGGATGTCTTATCCAAGGGTTATCCCTCATAGCGACGGGTCTGGAATAATTGACAGTGTGGGGCAAGGCGTTTCGTTATCGCGTGTCGGAGAGCGGGTGTGGTGTTTCGGTGCGCAAAGCTACCGGCCATTCGGAACAGCCGCTGAATATACGGTGTTACCCTCGGAGCAGGCAATACCACTATCACCAGATGTGTCTTTCGAACAAGGTGCTTGTCTGGGTATTCCCGGCATTACTGCTCATCGTGCATTGCATGTCGCAGGAGCAGTTAAAGAACGAACTATACTTGTGCAAGGTGGGGCAGGTGCGGTGGGGCAATGTGCGATAGGACTCGCCCGGCATGCAGGAGCACATGTAATCGCAACCGTGCGATCTGAGGAAGATAAGCTTATTGCGATGCGGGCGGGCGCACACGTTGTTGTTCGAACTGATGGGCGCTCAAAAGATGAAGTGGTTGAACATATCCACACATTTGCACCAAAGGGCGTTCATCATATCATCGAAGTTGCTTTCCATGCCAATGTTGAGATTGACGAGCAATTGCTGGCAATAGGCGGTTCCATTTCTGCCTACGCTACAGGGAGCCCAATGCCAGCTATTCCGTTTTGGCCACTCGTATTTAAAAACATACACATATATTTTATTGGCAGCGATGATTTTCCGGCAGAAGCAAAGGCCGCTGCTGCTGCGGATCTGAATAAGGCACTTGGGGGAGAGTGGCCGGGATTTGAAATGGTTGAGCGGTTTCCGCTAGATTCTATAGCAAAAGCGCATGAACTGGTAGAGAGTCCCCTGCGAGGTGGGCGAGTTGTGCTGACGGTATAAATTGCTCTAACCCAGAAAAAATAGGCCTTGAGTTAATTTGTTGGTAGTGTGTCATTTTAGATAAACATGTCATTCAACGTTGCTTGAAGGATTATTAATTCACTCTGAAATCAAACTCCAGATTTTCTTGACGAGATGTCGGGGTTTGTTTGCCACCGGTCAACGTTTTGACTTGTGCTGTAACAAAATCCCGCAGTTCAGATACCACGATTTGTCCATCACCATTGCTATCCGCCGATTTCTGTTGAATGCCGACCAGCACGGAATGAGTAAATACGCCATTGGCAACCCCCTGACCTTCATAAGCAAATTCTTCGCCCCCGGCGGCTGAAATAACCATGGCGCCGGAGCCGCGGTTCAGGTTGGCAAAAAGATTTTGCATCAGTTGAAACGAATTGCTTAAGCCTACCTTCTTTTTCAGGCCGATGACCTCTAAACCCCGGAAAGAACGAACTTTTACGTTGTTGTCAACGATGTTTGTTTTTGCAGCGAGTATTGTTTCATCACGGTCCACTTCACCAGAATGACAGGCATCAATCATCATCAATTTTTTGCGTGCGGGAATGCCATCCAAAAGACCCTCCAGCATTTCGTATGGCAGCCCGTTTTCAGCAGGATTGCGGAAATCAATATCGGTAGTTGCCAGATAGTAGTTCAGATCCGCATCCAGCAGTCCGTGCCCGGCAAAAAATAAAACGACAACATCATCCACCCGGCTTTTGGACAGATTTTTTTTCACGTTTAAAACATTCTCAAGCGTTGCCTCGCTATTTAACAATTTGATGGGATATATGTTTTGAAACGTTCCGGAATTCCCGGACAAAAGGGTCTCCAAATCGATAGCGTCTTTTGCAGCGTATTCCAGATTGAAGCGCTCATCCTGATATTGGGAAACACCGATGGTCACAAGATAGAGATCCGCCGGGGCTTGTGTGCCGGTGTAAACAGTTTCAAATGTTTCCCGCAGGGACTCTGCTCCGCGCTGATTTACCACTGAAAACTGAATCTTGTTGCGCCCGTTCGATAGTGTCAGTTCAATTTGTTCAACAATCGACTGGGTATTGCGCGAACGCAGATCCAGACCACTGCTGCCATAGATGGGAACATCGTTCACATAAACATGCAGACGATCCAGATTGTACAAATTGTCCACGGCGCGTAGCTGAAATGTCAATTGTTTATTTGTGGTCGTAAGGGGAATTTTCGATGAATGCAGAGAAATTTCCGGCAGATGAAAATCACTCCCGAGCATTTCTTCGGTAAAATTCATTTTTCTCAGACGTTTTTTATAGGCTTGATGATAGGCTTTGACGAGTTCCGGTGACCCGTACCCCAATGTTTCAACAACCACATCGGGACGATTCAATCTCAGATCAAATTGTTCGAAGGGATACAGCTTGTTATCGACGCGAAATGCCACGCCTTTGTGTGCATTTTTCGAAGCCTGGTAATGGAAATCAGAGGTAATCGAGATATAATCTTTTTCGCCAATGGCAACGAGCGATGCAATCTGATCGCCGGTTGTCGTGTCGTGAATTTTGGCTTTTCCATCCCAGCCACCAATAGCCATATATTTGCCATCGCCGCTCACGCTTGCTGCTGTCAGGGTTTGGGGCTGTTTCTCGCCGGATATGATTGTTTCGCCGGTTGAGCGGTTGTAAATCATGCATCTGCCATCACCGGTAGAAATCAGCAGGCGTTTACCATCAGAGCTGAAATGCAGGGAGGTAATCCAGATGCGATCGGTTTGAATAATAGTTGGTTTTTCACCGTACTGAATATCCCAAATATCGACCTGTCCGTGAGCGTTTCCATAGGCAAATTCTTTGCTGTCGGAACTAAAATCGATGGCATACAGAGATTCATTTTGCGGCAAATTCAAGGATAATAGCGGGAGATGATCTTTGATATCCCAAACCCGAACGCTTCCATGTTTACCCGCTGTGCCCAACAGCTTGCCATCCGGACTGATTCGGACGGCAAATATCCCGCCATCATATTCATCAAAAAGATGGATCTGCTGACCATTGTCGGGATTCCATATTCGCACAGTATTATCTGCGCTTCCGGAAGCCAGCATCTTGCCATCCGGACTGAAACTCAGGGAGTAAATCCCGTTGCTGTGACCGGTTAAGGCGCGAATTTGCTTACCGGTTTTCCAATCCCACAACGTGATGTTGCCATCGGTTTCCCCGATCGCCAGCATTTTGCCATCGGAACTAAATGCCATCGTATAAATATAGCCTGTGGCTATGTCAAGCGAGGTCATCAGTTGGGCAGTTTTGAGGTTCCAGATGCGCGCACCTTTTCTTCCGCCGATGGCGATGTAAGGCATTTTCGGGTTAAATGCAATTGCTTCGACAACCTTAACTTGACTGATAAAACGCCGCACCAGTCGATTATCGGAGGCATGCCACAGCGATACGCCATCACCGCCGATGGCGAAATACTCACCACTATTTGAAAATCGGATTGCAGAACCGGCGAACCCATTGTCTAATTCTGTCGCTGTTCGATTACCGCTTTGCGAATCCCAGAAATGAATCTTGTTGGCAGCGTTGACAGTAACGAGATATTCACCGTTCGGGCTGTAGGTAAAGGCTTTGATGGGCGATGCAGCCATCGATATAGTGTGCACGGGTTGATCCGTTTCGAGCGACCAAACGTATAGCATGCCGGCATTTGTGAGTCCGGCCAGGTAGCGATTGTCAGGGCTAAACGTTATGCTTGTTAAAGCGCTGTCCGTCACAAACAGATGGCGTCGTTCTCCGGACATCCAGTCCCAGACGATTACCGATCCCTCTGCACCACTTCCGGCAAGGCTCTTTTTGTCCGGACTGAATTTCAGGTTTACAACATAAATGGCAGGATCATAAAACGCATGGATGAGTTGCGATTTCGTCAAATCCCACATGTTCGCCGCCCCCCGGGCTGCGGTCGCCAGATATCTGCCACTCTCCGAAAATTGCACTGATGAAATGTATGGAACATCATTTTGATGTTCAAATTCAAAAGCCCTTTCACCAGTCTGGATATCGTGGACATATGCTTTAAAATACCGGCTACCCATGGCAATATATTTTCCATCTTTACTGAAATCCACAGAGCCGTCACCTTCGAAAGTTCGATATTCCTGCCCGCTTTCGACGTTCCAAAGTTTTATGGAGCCCTCTCCACCAATGGTAGCAATCGCTTTATCATCCGGGCTGAATTCCAGTCCAAGAATGTGCGAGTGACCAATCTGAACAACTGTTTCAATATCCTGAGCCGTTAGGTGGCTTATAGCGGATGAGAAAATGATTGTTAACGCTGCTAAAATAGCAATTGCACATCTGTTGAAATGTTTCCTGGATTTCATGTTTTTTTCCTGTTTTGGTGTTGTGTAACAACACTTTGTGGGTTATACACCATGCGAAATAAGCGCCTTAATTCCGGCAAATCAAAGTGTAGCGCAAATATTAACCCAGTCACAACGTTCTTAAGATGTTGAGGTGCGCATGGTGTGATTAAGAAATTGCTATGTGGAATGCGCTTTATGTTATCATCTACTGTGAGGTAATGTTATAAAAAGAAATGCTAACAAACAAGTTGTATCACTTGGGTGCGATATTTTTCATCGAAATACCGTTCATTTTTCATCGTGACAACATAACACGTCAGGTTTAAGTATTCACCCAATAGGTTATCGTTTAGGACTACGTTTTAAGATACAGATGGATCGAACTCCAAAAGTTCATTCGATTTTGTTCAGTAAGCATTTAGCGCAATGCCAATATTAGTTTGCAGTTTGTTTCAGCGTATTTCACAAAAGTGGTTGATTTACAGTTGGGGTTGGCAAAACCTTCAGAGTTTATTATCTTATTAATGACTGGATGTTCATTTTTTCACTATTTCCTGCATAGTTGAGACCCTTTACAATGATTTGTTCATATCTTTCTACCTGCGGCGCAAAAAAGATCGTTCTATTTTTATGACTACTGCTGGATATACTCACAAATCTGCTATGAAAACGATATTAGCCATGTTGATATTCTCTTCGGCTATTGTTTTGGCGCAAAACACCTCAGTTACGCCATTTTCACACATCCAGCCGGAAAAAATCAAATATCCGAAAACCCTTTCTCAAAATCAGGTAAATTGCATCTTACAGGATCACAAAGGCTATTTGTGGATCGGAACGAAAGACGGATTGAACCGCTATGATGGTTATCAGTTTGTTGTTTATGGTCACGATCCTTTTGATGAAACTTCCATTTCGAATAATTTTATCACAACTATATACGAAGACAGCCAGCAGCGACTATGGATTGGCACCCGAAAAGGCTTGAACTTTTTAGATCGTTCAAAAAACATCTTTTATCAAATACCTTTAGAAAATGCCGACAAGAACAACCTTAGCCAACAAAATATTCGTGATATTACCGAAGACCAAAATGGCAATATTTTGGTGGCAACCTGGGGGAGTGGGTTAATCATTCTCACACCTTTACAGGATCAACAAACTCTTGTAATTGACAAAATATCCATTAAGAAAATTCAACATATTCACGGTTCATCAAACAGCCTAAGCAACAACCTTGTGCGGCAAGTTATCGTGGACAATAGCGGGTCAATTTGGGCAACTACATCGGTCTCCCTGGGTTCTGCACTTCATAAAATCAATTTCGATCAACAATATAAAAACTACCAAATACTCCGCGTTGGCAGTAAAGAATTTGGATCGGAGTGGGGAAGAGCGCTGGAAAGCGGAACAGAGATACTGCGAATAGCCAACGGGAAAAATGGCAATCTCTGGTTCGGTGCCGGACCGGGTTTGGTCCGTTACAACCCCCATACCGGAGCGTCAGATTTCTACAACCTCAGCCAACATGGTTTGATTCCACCCGGAGAAAATTGGGGGTGGGTTCAGACAATATTTGAAGATAATAATAACAATGTTTTATTTGGAACATTTGGTGGTTGGGCAACCTTCAATCCCCAAAGTGGTAAATATGATTCTAAACAAAACTACATCAACTTGACACCAAAAATTCATCGATATGGCATTTCTGCTTTTCTTCAGGATAAAGGTAATATCATCTGGATGGGCACAAACGGTGATGGGTTGTATAAACTCGATCCAAAATCAAAGCGTTTTTCCACAAAACGCCTGAATGATTCTCGATTAACACTTTGGAAAGGTGCGAGTATTCGGTCCATCTGCGAATCACGCAGCGGTTTATTGTGGGTTGGCACGGTGGCATCCGGATTAATCCGAATCGACAGGCATACCGGCGAATCTTCGCAATTGACAAAACTAAATAATCAATATTCAAGCACTGCGGAAGTGTATTCATTGGTTGAAGATACTTCCGGTGTGTTATGGGCGAGCAGTTTAGATGGCGTTTTCCAAATTAATAAACCGGAATCGGAAAATCCGGAAGTTACTTTCTTCCCAATTGATCCTACTGTTCCGAAAAGGGACAAAAACAATATTGTTTATAAATTACTCGTTGACCGCAACAACAATATTTGGGTCGCAACTCCTACTCAATTCGGGCAATTTAATCATTCTACGGCTAGTTATGACCTTATAACATTTATAGAGCCAAAATCCGGCAATTCTTCAAACTCAGAATTTCCGACAATTTATGAAGACGTAAACGGTAACATCTGGCTAGGATCTATTGACGGTTTACGAAAATTTGATTCAGAGAGTAAAACATTCAAAGAATATCATTTTTCTTCCAAAAAGTCATCGGGTTTAAGTCATAGCGTTGTGCGGTCAATCATTAGTGACCCCGGTCAACCGGAAAAATTTCTATGGATAGGAACTGCAGGTGGTGGGCTGAATCGCCTTGACTTGGAAACAGATACATTTCATTATTTTACACAAAAAGATGGATTGCCAGACAATGTTGTTTATGGGATTTTAAGTGACAATAACAAAAATCTCTGGATAAGCACAAATAATGGTATATCCCGCTTTACACCGGAAACCTTGTCTTTTAAAAATTTCGACGTCAATGATGGATTGCAAAATAATGAATTTAACGCCGGTGCCTTTTTCAAAAGTATTTCGGGTGAGTTATTCTTTGGTGGAATTGAAGGATTAAATGCCTTCTACCCCGATAACATTCGCAACAACGATCACAGCCCCAGTATAACCATTACGGATTTCCGGGTGTCAAATAATTCTATTTATAGTAATGATCCTGATTTACCGCATATTTCAAATACGAAAGAAAATAAAGAAATCAAGCTGTCTTATAATGACAAAGTAATCAACATTGAATTTGCGGCAATGGATTTTACAAATCCTTCCAAAAATCATTTTTCATATATCATGGATAACTTTGATAATGACTGGCAAGATGCCGGTACCAATCGCCATGTGACATATACCAACCTTGATCATGGTGAATATACGTTTCGAGTTAAGGGGACAAACAATGATGGCTTATGGAGCGAAAAAGAAGCATCGATCCGGATTATTATCACACCCCCATGGTGGCGTACTTACTGGGCTTATGCCATCTACGCGGTGTTGATTATCGTTCTATTGTTAAGTTTGCGCAGCTATGAGGTAAACCGCCAACGGTTGAAATATAACTTGCAAATCGAAAAAATTGAACGTGAGAAATTAAGGGAGCTTGACCATCTCAAATCGCGGTTTTTCACAAATGTTTCTCACGAATTTCGCACACCACTGACCCTGATTTTGGGGCAAATAAAAAATGTAGTGTCGAAAATCGATAACAAGAAAGATAAAAACAGGCTGAATATTGCACACCGAAATGCCAGCAAGTTATTACATCTAATTAATCAATTGATGGACATATCGAGATTGGAATCAGGGAAAATGACCCTGAATTTGGTCTATAATGATGTGCTTCCTTTTTTGAAAAATCTTTTGTTCTCATTTGAATCGTTGGCAGAGCAAAAACAATTGAGTTTGCATTTTCATTCGGATATTGACATCCTTGAAATGAATTACGACATGGAAAAGTTAGAAAAAATAATTCTAAATTTACTTTCAAACGCATTCAAATTTTCACCGTCTGGTGGTAGCATAACGCTGATTGTTGAGTCGCCAAATTCGCAGGTAAGCATTGCGGAAGAAACGAATTATGTAGCAATCCATTTGAAAGATACCGGAGTTGGAATTCCGGAAAACCTTCAAAAATTTATTTTCGACCGCTTTTACCAGATAGAAAATCCAATTTCCGGAGAAAACATCGGCAGCGGTATCGGGTTGGCATTTGTGAAAGAATTGGTTGAGTTGCTCCACGGCAAAATCAAATTCATGAGCACCGAAGGTGATGGAACAACTTTCAGTTTATATTTTCCTGCCGGGAAAGAGTTTTATTCTGCCAGAGGCATTCAATCAAAAACTAATGATACATCAGTTGGAAAGGCACGGTATCAGGATGAATTACTGATGGATAAATATGAAATGATACCTGATATCAGCGCTACTAATAATAAAACAACACCCGGAATGATCACAACGGCAACAGAATTGCCAATTATTCTTGTGGTAGAGGACAATGGCGATGTTCGCTCTTTTATTTGCGAACATCTACGAGATAACGGATATACAGTTCTCGAATCACCGGACGGCGAAGACGGCCTTTCCAAAGCCGGGGAAATTATCCCGGATCTCATCATCACGGATGTGATGATGCCGAAAGTAGATGGCTATGAATTCAGCAAACAAATCCGTGCCGATCAAAAAACCAGTCACATTCCCCTGATTATGTTAACCGCCAAAGCTTCGGAGGATAGCAAAATCGAAGGGCTGGAAGCCGGTGTGGACGATTATCTGGTGAAGCCCTTCAGCGCCAGGGAACTCCAGGTGCGGGTGCGAAACCTCATTCAGTTGCGAAAACAGCTTCGGGCGCGGTTCAGCAATGCTGCAAACATCGAACCGTCAGAAGTCAGCGATTTGCCGTTGGACCAGGTGTTCCTTCGCAAGGTTATTGATACCATCAAATCCCGCATGGGCGATGAAACTTTTGGTGTGGAAGACCTCGCCAGCAATACGGGAATGAGCGTTACCCACCTCAACCGCAAATTACGGGCGCTGCTGGATCAGTCACCCGGGCAATTTATCCGATCCCAACGACTGCAACGCGCGGCAGAACTGTTGTTGCAAAACGCCGGCAATGTGGCAGAAATCGCTTACCGGGTCGGTTTCAGCGACCAGGCTCATTTTACCCGCAGTTTTAAAAAACAATTCGGATGCCCGCCCACCAAATACAATGGCTGACAACCCTCTGCCGATTTTGCAGGCATTGCTCTCTCAAAATCAAATCTCCGCTTTTCTGAAATTTACCCTCGCTCAATTTTTTAACACCTGACATTTTTCTTTCGTCGTTTACGGGTCAAGCCGCATCACTGGTGTTACAGTTCAGTATCAACTGACCCGGAATGAGAGAAAATTTGCCTGATGTGCGAAAATGGCAAAGATATGGTTGATAGTGGCAAGATAATTCCGAGTCATTTTTCTTATTTTGAGGCACTATCGAAAAATTGTGCAATCAATTCCATTTACAGAGGATCGGAAAATGATCAGATCTATCCAAATTAAGCTTAAAACTGTGCTGGCAGGAATTATCATTCTGTTGACCGTAATAACCGGCGCAGTTGCCTATTGGCAATTCACTGAAACAGCGCAATTTGGCGAGGGAGATACCGCTAACCTTCTTAAAGACCAATACGCTTATCAGTATCGCGAATTACGCAAGGCGGGCAATTACGAGAAGGCAACCGACTCCCCCGCGGCGAGAGAATATGAAGAGCGAATTACCGCTGATCCCCTGCTGGGCTACCCGCCACGCGAACGGCTGAATGCAGCGATCGAGCGGATCAAGGCATTTAAAGCTAATTCCAATTTATCTGCAGGCGGGAATAGCGCGGTTAATATCAACTGGCAATCCGCCGGGCCAAATAACGCCGGGGGTCGTACCCGCGCCATCATGTGGGATCCCAACGACGTTTCGGGGAAAAAAGTTTGGGCTGGCATGACCAATGGCGGCATATGGTATACCAACGACATTTTCAGCAATTCGGAAGCGAATCCAAGCTGGACACCGGTGGGTGATTTATTTGCAAACCTGAGAATTTATTCGCTGGACTATGACAAACAAAACACTCAGGTGTTTTATGCCGGCGCCCAGCCGGGCATTTTCAAAAGTACAGACGGTGGGGCCAGCTGGTCGCCGCTGGCTGCTGCCGGCAGTTACTATGTGACCGAACTGGTGGTCCATCCTGCCACCGGTCATGTGTATGCTGTGGGACCCAAAGCCGACGCTTTATCCGGATCGGCGGTGTATCGCTCTACTAACGGCGGCAGCAGTTGGGAAACTGTTCTCGAAGCACCCAGCATATATTTCAGTGTTGATAATGATATTATTGTGGCTGCAGACAATTCTCTCTACGCCGCAATGAAAGAAGACGGTATTTATCGCTCCGTCAGCGGCAATGCAGGCACCTGGACGAAGCTGAATACCGGCACCAACGGTTTCCCCGATACTGGGGTGAGGCGAATTGTGCTGGCAGCAGCGAGCAATGCCAACGTGGTGTATGCCCTGGAAAGCTCGGGCTTGTACCGCTCGGATAACAACGGTGTAACCTGGCAACAAAAAGCATTGCCGCCTTATATCGGCACCTATGCCAGTAATTATGCGATGGCGCTGCAGGTAACGCCGGGGAACGCCAATGAAGTTTGGGCCGGCATGTTCGAAATGTACCGTTCAGCGGATGGCGGCAATAGCTGGAACACCTCCGGTGGTGGATGGGATTATCAAATTCTCTCCTTTCAACCGGGTTCTGCTACCACTGCCATTGTTGGGTCAGATGTGGGTATGGCACTGTCAACGACGATTGGAACGAATTATTCTTTTCAGCCGAGAAACAATGGCTATGCAACGCTTGAGTTCTATTCCGCAGCCATGCACCCAACTGCCGGTGATCCTTTTATGCTGGGCAGTGCCCAGGATCAAGGTATGATGCGAATCAACTGGAATTCGAACAAGGGCATTGCCGAGCCGTTGCAGTTCGGTGACGGCATTGCCAGCTTCATCGATGCAAACGATCCCAACGTGATGATGATTGCCAGACAATATGTCTCTATTTACCGGAATATTAATGGCAAAAATGGTGGCTATAGTAGCTATAGTTACATAGACGCAGGTAGCGGCGGACAGTTTATCAATCCGGCGGACTATGATCACGATGCCAATACCTACTATTTCGCGCGTAATGAAAATTCGCTGGGGCGCATTCGCAACATGACGGCTGCGACAGTCGATGTTGCACCGATCAACGGTGTGAATTTTGGCAAAACGCCCGACATGGTGCGGGTTTCTCCACATAACCCTGCTTCCTCAACGGTTTTTGTCGGCGTGTTTGATTTCTCGACCCAAAAGGCCAGAATTTACAAAATAACCAACGCGCAGACGAACAGCCCGGTGACTACCGAAATTACCGGTGATCTGAATATTAATGGATATCCGTCTAATATTGAATTCGGTGCCAGTGATAATGAATTGCTGCTGACAACAACAAGCTATGGTGTACCAACAGTCTGGTATAGTGGCAATGGTGGGCAAAACTGGATGAACAAAAAGAGTAATCTCCCGGATATGCCGGTGTGGTGGGCGCTGTTCAACCCGGATAACCGCAGTCAGGTGCTTCTGGGAACGGATGTTGGTGTTTGGGGCACAGACAATTTTACAGCGGCTTCGCCCAGCTGGCAACCGGCCAACACCGGTCTGCCCAACGTCCGGGTTCGCAAGCTGCTCTATCGCAGTTCTGATAAAACGGTTATGGCGGTAACCTATGGACGGGGCTTGTTTAAAGGTCAATTTGCTACCGGTTCCGCAGGCACACCGGACATTGCTGTAACGCCGGCCAGTCTCAGCTATGGCACCATCGGCGTTAACCAAAACAGCCCTCTGAATGTGGTTGTTAAGAATAATGGCAATGCTACATTGAACGTTTCCGGCACCTCGTTAACCGGCAATAATGCGGCTGATTATTCCATCAGCAGCGGCGGCGTTTTTACCCTGGCACCCAACGCTACCCGCACTGTAACGGTGACCTTCAAACCGCTTTCGACCGGCGTCAAATCCGCGGCTTTGCGTATTGCCAGCAACGATCCCGATACAGGCACTCTGGATGTTGCGCTGAGCGGTACGGGCGGAACAGCACAAATTGCTGCCAATCCCACCAGCCTGGGTTATGGGTTGATTGCCGTTAATCAGAGCAGTTCCAAAATCGTGGAAATTAAAAATAACGGCAACATCAATCTGGTTGTTAGCAACAGCTCACTTGTGGGCACTAATGTTGCCGATTTTACTGTCACTGCCGGTGGCGGCGGGTTTACGCTCGCGCCGAACGCCACCCGTAATATCACGGTTTCATTTAAGCCCCTTTCTGCAGGCAACAAATCCGCTGCGTTGCGCCTAACCAGTAACGCTACCGGCAATGCAACGTTTGATGTGGGTTTGAGCGGCAGCGGAACGGCGGCATCACCGGATATCCGGGTTTCGCCCTCAACGATTACTTCAACACTCGGTACTAATCAGTCCGGTTCGGTTAGTCTGACGATTTTTAATGATGCCAGCGGTGTTGGATCTGGTAATTTGAATTGGAGTGTGGCTGTTCAAGGAGCAAACATTCTACCAACGGTGAACACGGCATGGCTAACGGCTACTCCACAGCCTGTTGAGCAACTCTCGGCTGAGGAGAATTTACGCCGCAAAGCGAGACCGGAAGTAATTATGGGCGCTGCCGTTGTAGTGGGTGCCGGAGGACCGGATGCATTTGGTTATAAATGGATAGATAGCGATGAGTCGGGCGGACCGTCATACAGCTGGCAAGATATTTCCACAATTGGCACACAATTGACGCTGGCTGACAAGGATGAAGGATGGTCGGAAGTCAATCTTCCATTTACTTTTCCATTTTATGGTGTGGATAACACAACCGTAAAAATCGCCGCAAACGGATTTCTGTCCTTCGGAGCAATTCCCGGATCGAATTGGGAAAACAAGGCGATTCCGAATGCAGCAGATCCCAGTAACTTTATTGCCCCATTTTGGGATGATCTGGATTTAAGCTTCAAGGGGGCAATTCACAGTTATCATGATAGTAATGCAAATCGATTTATTGTGCAATATACAGACGTGCCGATATATCAAGGCACTTTCGACACAGGATTTACATTTCAGGTGATTCTCTCGCCAAATGGCGAAATTCTTATGCAATATAATAACCTGGTAGGTAACACGAATTCCACTACCGTAGGTGTCGAGAATGCCGGTGGATCGGTTGGGCTCCCGGTTGTTTACAATGCAGCATATTTGAAAAACCAGCATGCCGTACGTATTCAACCACCTTTGCCGCCGGCATGTGGTTGGCTTTCATCAAGCCCAACTAATGGCACAGTTTCACCTGGCAACAATGCCGCCATATCTGTGGGGCTGAATGCCTCCGGACTGTCCGAAGGCTTGTATGAATGTAACCTGATTATTACCAGCAACGATCCGGACGAAAGTCCTCTGTTCGTACCGGTTAAACTGACCGTTGGCAATAGTGCCCAGCAAACGGTTATCGTACCGGTTACGGGGTGGTATACAATATTGAGTATGCCGGTGGCTATGCCGGACTCATCGGTTGGTGCGGTATATCCCAACCACGTGCCCGATCCCAACATCACCACGCATTTTACCCGGGGAGTCGGATATTGGATCAGTCACCCAACAACGCAAAATGTCAGCATTACCGGCACACCGATCAATACGTTGACGCTTAACCTTTTCGCCGGCACAAATAATCTTATCGCGGGGCCAACCTGTGACATCCAGGTTTCAGCTATCAATGACCCAAATAACATTATTCAAGAGGTTTGGGAAAACTCCCTTACTGGCGGGTGGGTGCAGACAACGGTTATGAAGCCGGGTCGGGCGTATTACGTAACAGCCAGTCAGGCAGGAACTATCTCGATGAATTGTTCAGGAACGCGCTTCCAGGCTAATGACCATCTCCGGATACTCCGTAGTCAAATACTCTCTGAAAGTCCCGGTTTGGTAATCAGCGATGCGTTAGGAATGAAACAAAGATTGCATTTTTCTGTGGATTTTGAACAGTATGACAATATGCCCAATCCGAAGCTTCCTTCGCTGGACATGTTGCCATCCGGGTTGTTCGATGCCCGTTTTCGTGGGGGGTATGGAGCAACCAGCGGCACAGAAGCAACGATCGACATTCAGGCGGCAGCATATCCGCTAACGATTAGCGCAGAGAATCTCCCGTTTTTCCGCGAGGGAGGTATTTACATCGAAGAATTGATCGGTGAGAATGTGCTCGCAAGACATGAATTACAGGAAGGTCGCAGTGTTACCATCAGTAATCACCTCGTAAAAACGCTCCGTCTCGGACAGACTGGCAGCGAAGTACCGGAGCAGTTCCAGGTGATGCAAAATTTCCCCAATCCGTTCAATCCTACAACCGAGATCCGCTACATACTGCCGGAGAACAGCAGTGTCAGCGTAACAATATTTAACGCCCTGGGGCAGGAAATTCGCAAATTATTCGCCGGTAAACAGGAAGCTGGTATCCATTCGGTCGTTTGGGATGGAAATAATGAGATGGGGCAGCCCGCCTCTAGCGGTATTTATCTGTTCCGTATAAACACCGGTAAACATCAGGTTACCCGTAAAATGATTTTGATGAAATAATGCATCGGAAATCGTTCGAAAAGACAAAAAAACACCCAATTCAGAGGGCAACAATATGAAAATTTGTAAAACATTTATCCTTATTCTGCTGCTGATTGCTGCCAACAGCCTGCACGCCGGCGATGAAGAAACAAATAAAAACAGCAAAAAAGAAATATTAAAATTGCTGGAGACTTATCGCTCAGGAGAAGCGCTCAGTAAAGAAGCGTATCAGAAAATTTACCCATACCTTCAGCAGGAAAAGACACCGTCGCCGTTGTACCGCCTGTCACCACAGCAGTCAACGGTCTATTTTTCGGAAGATTTTTCTGATGGCGTTCTGCCAGCGGGATGGAGCAACGTGGATAATGTCGGCAACGGCGAAATCTGGGAATTTGACGATCCTGGCGGACGGGGGGAGATACAAACGACCACCGGCTACAATGGCTTCGCTATTTTTGATAGCGACAATTACGGCAATAACGGCAACCCGGAAGATGCCGACCTGATCACACCACCGCTCGATTTTTCGGATGCCGTGGCAGTAAAACTTTCTTTCGAACATTTTTTCGAGAGCAGCTTTGGTGGTGTCGCCGAGGTGAGCGTCAGCAACGACAACGGCGCAACATGGTTCACCATTGCCCACTGGGAAAATGTCAATACCGAAGATGGCCAAAAAGAGACGTTTGATATCACTGCTCAGGCGGCCGGTCATTCCCAGGTGCTTGTCCGCTGGAAATGGACCGGCAACTGGGGCTATTTCTGGGCTGTTGACGATGTGCTCATCAGCAGCGCAATATTCGATGAAATGTTTTCTGGTGGCAGCCTGCCTGCCGGATGGTCGATTGTTGACCATGCCGGGATCGGCGAGGTCTGGCAGTTTAATAACCCCGGCGAGCGGGAAATCTTAACCGGCAGCGCTGCAAATGGGTTTGCCATTTTTGATAGTGATTTTTACAATTTTGATACACCCCCGGAAGACTGTGACCTGATCAGCCCGGCAATTGACTGTTCCGGCGCCGCCAATGTTATCCTCTCATTCGAGCATCTTTTTCAGTCCGGTTTTGGGGGTAAGGGCGAACTTAGCGTTAGCAGCGATGACGGAGCAACCTGGAGTTCTCTGGCTGTCTGGCAAGATGAAACAACCGCCAATCCCCAACTGGAATTTTTTGACCTCACAGCCATTGCCGCAGGCAAGTCACAGGTTCGCCTGAAGTGGAACTGGACGGGAAACTGGAGCCGGTGGTGGGCGATTGACGACATCACACTGAGCGATCCGGCGGGCGGACTGCTGTTCAGCACCGCAGTGAATGTTGATTTTGGCTACATTCAACCGGGTGAAAGCGCCACGGAAACGGTTTATCTCACCAACGGCGGTTTGGCACTGAACATCCTGTCTGTTTTGTCAAATATGCCGGCATTTACTGTCAGCAATGTTCCGGGTCAAATACCTCCCGCCGGAACGGCATCATTCGACATCACCTTTACCCCGCCGGCCATTGGACCGTCATCCGGTGAAATTACCATTACCCATGACGGGCTTACCGGCAGTGAACCTTTGGTTATCACCGTTGAAGGCACAGGATTTTCCGTTCCACAAATAGATATCCCCTGGAATGAAAATTTTATGGTAAACAGTTTTAGTTTTAACAATTGGGATATTTCCAAATTCCGTGGTTCGCCGAGAGTCATCGACCGAAACGGTGTGCTTGTGCCACCTTATCCTTACAGTTTGCCCTCTGAACCGTATATGATGGATATATCAGGAAAATTGTTTCAGAACCAGGACGTTGATGTGGCGACGACCGGTTTGTTCGATTTGTCAGATAAAACCACCGTTCTGCTTTCTTTTTGGAAATCCGAACAGAACATGTGGCTTGGGCAATATGTTTTGGTTAGTTACCTTGCCGATGACGGCAGTTGGAGAACACTGGATTCCCTTCCCGGCAACAACTATGGTGCAGGAAATTACCGGCAATTTGATAGAAAAGAATACCTTTTGCCCGCAGATGCGTATCACCAGGCGTTTCAGCTGCGTTTCAGCGCCTCGGACGACATGACGATTGGCAATACCTATTTATTTGATAATATTCAACTTGCGGAAGGTTTTCCACCGCCGGCCAATTTGGTTGGCAACCCTCGCAATCAAGCGGTGGATTTATCATGGGAGCCGCCCCCATCTCTGCTGAGCATGATTCAAAAGAAGCTCGGTTTGCCTGGATCAGCCACCCGCGAGGAAGGCAAAACCGGCAAATTAACCATCGATAAAAGCATGCTGAATCTGGAATTGCAGACGATGGGTTTAATCGGTTATCCGGTTTATCGCTCAACAGATGGGTTTAACTTCACTGCTATTGATACTGTGGATGCTACGGAAACAACCTTTAGCGACTCAAATCTGGTCAACGAAACAACCTATTACTACTACGTGACCGCGTTGGTTGACGATGAAGAGAGCAATCCTTCCAATATTGTTGAATTGAAGCCGTTTAAGATTCCTTTCAATACCATTCTATTTGAATCTTTTGAGGACGTAAACTTTCCACCGGCGAATTGGCAAAAGTACAATCAGGACGGCGGAACGGTGGGCTGGAGCAGCCAGACAATTGGTACCACACCTATTCCCGGATGGGGTGGCGGTATTGTGAGCGGGCCACCGAATGGCGGGGCAAGAGTCGCATTTAACTCCTGGAATACCGGTGGAAGCAATTTTAATGATCAGTGGCTTATCACTCCTCAAATTACCGGCGTTGAATATGGCGATTCCCTGCATTTCTGGATTCGCAACTGGCCCTTTAATTATATCGATTCGGTGGATGTGCGTATATCAACCACCGGTATCACCCCCTCAGATTTTAACACGATTGTTGCGGAGTTGGCATTCGGTCAGATCGTTGACACAATAACGACCTGGCGTAAATATTCTTTCAGCATCGGTGATAAAGTGCCGGAAGGATCAGATATCTATATCGCTTTTAGGGAACATGTGGTGGATAATATTTACTACGGTTCTTCAATCTCACTCGATTTAGTGAGTTATACCCGGTTAATGTCGCCGGTTAGCCGAATGTTTGCAAGCTATTTGAACGGCAACAAAACTGCGCCCACTCCGGTTGCAACCGTTGGCAGCGGCACCGGAAAATTTGTATTGAATGGCGATCAAACCGTGCTGAGTTACGAAATTGCAGTAAGGCATCTCTCCGGGGAAATAACAGCTGCTCACTTTCACAATGCACCGGCCGGGCAAAACGGCGGAGTTGTCAAGACTATTTATTCCGGAACACCCATCAGCGGCGGTAGCACTTTCAGTGGCGAGTGGACCAGCAGCGACGGTGAAGCGCTAACGCCTGAACTTGTTTCAGAGCTGCTTAACGGAAATATATATGTGAACATTCACTCAACCCTCCATGGCTCTGGCGAAATTCGGGGTCAACTCGGTTTGCCGGAAAAACCCTTGAAGCTACTCATAACCGAATTTACGGTTTCACCAACAGAAAACGAGTTCATTGAAATTTATAATCCCAATGATACGCCGGTGCGTCTGGAAAACTACTATCTCACCGATGCGACCTTACAAAACGGCAACACCTACTATTACCAAATCGTTGAAGGTGGTGGTGGCGGTGGCGGTTTTGATGATTTTCATGCCCGCTTTCCGTCGGAGGCGGTGATCAATCCGGGTGAATACCAGACCATCGCGCTGGCCGGCGATCAGAATTTTGAAAACGCATTTGGCATCACACCGACATATGAGCTGTTTGAGGACAGCAGCACAGTGACAACCGATGCGGCTGACATGCGGGAAGCATTTCCCGGATCGGTCAATCAGCAGGGTGGGCTCACCAATAGCGACGAAGTGATCGTTCTATATTATTGGGATGGCCTCAGCGATCTGGTGCAGGATGTAGATTACATCATCTACGAGGGTTCCGGCGGAAGCATCAATGAACAGGTTGACAAATCTGGCGTGAGCATCGACGGACCGGATGCCGATAACTCGCCAACGGCTTATCTGGACGACACGCCCATTGCTGTGCAAGTTAGCGCACCGGGACCAGAAACTGGTTTTGCAGCACACCGCATTGATTTTACAGAAGGTACCCAAAACTCAGGTAATGGCAATGGCATTAGTGGGGCGGATGAAACCAGTGAAGATTTGAATAACACATTTATCGCCGACCGGGCGCCAACACCCAATGCTCCCCCTCCGGCGACGCTTTCGCTGAATGCCCCGTTACACATTCGCTCTGTAGCGCAAAACAGTAAGGTCAAGCTTGATTGGCAACGCCCCTTTCCGCCGGGAGAACTGGCATACGATGACAATACTGTTGAGTTGGACCTTGGATTTGATGGCGTAACAGGGCAAATGGCAGTTCGTTTTAAACCGAATATTTATCCGGCGACACTGGTTGGTATTAAAACATACTGGGTATCCTCCGGTGCAGCGCCCCGTGATGTACAATATTCCGTTTGGAAAAATGTGGCTTCAGGTCAATTTCCACCGCATACGCGGATATTGGATTACACCAATTATGCCATCAACGAACGGGGTAATTTTACAACGATTGATCTACCTACCGCAGTAACCATCACAGAAGGGGATTTCTTCATTTCCTGGTCCCAAATTGATACCCTTAATTATAAATTGGGTGCAGACGAAAACGGCAGCAATTTATTCCGTGCGTGGTGGAGTAATGATGGCGTGAACTGGTTTAATTTAAATGATTTTTACACCGCAAACCTGATGATCCGGGCGTTGGTTGTTGAAGGCGCGGGCAAAAATTCCAGAGTTATGGAATTGAAACCGACAGATATATCCGCTACCGATGTGACACAAAAAGTCAAGCGGCCATTACCTCAAATTTTAGATCGTCGATTGATTCCGACAGCAGCTACGACAACCCAAAATCTGGGAAATCTACAGACAGGTAGCAGTCAACAGCAAAAATTGAATAGCAATCCTTCAGGACTCACAGGATACAAAATTTGGCGGTCAGAAGATGGTTTTAATTTCAACGACATTGCTGTTTTGGATACATCTTCCCAAACCTATTTTGATTCCGATGTTACATTGGGGACTACCTACTGGTACACCATTAATGCTATATATGGTGACAATCAAAGCAGTTGGGGAAATCTGACCAAAATTACAGCTGCCGTTGCATCTGAAGCAACGTTCGATCACCTGACATCTCGCTACATGTCTTCCGTTACGAACGAAGGGAGCATCGGTTTTTTGAATGATAATCCGGAGTGGGGCGGCACCGGCAGCGGTTTCCGGTTCAATCCAAGTACTGCATCCGGACAGCGGCTTTATTATGGCGGTATTGCAGTAGCTACAGACGCAGATCATGTATCAGATGCTGCCTGGGATGATGATTTATACTCTGATGCAGATTTTCAGATCATGTCCCACATCGAAGAAATTGTTGTTCCTGGCGTTCGCGCAGAGGCAATCACCAGCTACAGCGATGCGCTTGCAGAAAATCCCATCGGGGTAACCATTACCCAGCGAACAATCAGTAACAACGCAGGTCTCTCGCAGTTCAGTGAAACCTTTGAACTTACGGTAACGAATACCAGCGGAATAAATTTAACTGACGTTTATGTCGGAGCATTTGTGGACTGGGATGCCTCGCTGGATTTTGCTGACCGTGGTCAGGTGATCATCGATTCGCTTAACTTCATTCCCACGGTTAACGGAGACGCACCGTTTCCGTTCGAGGTTATGGAGCAGCACAATAACCTCAATCCCGATGCCTGGTTGGGTATTGTCCCACTCTCCAGCAATGTTTTCGCGGGACGCCGAATTCTGAACTATGATGCCGAGATCAACAATGGTCTGATGACCAACGCCAGCAAATGGGCATACATGACTACCTACCGGGATGGCAATCCCAACGGTGATATCGGTTTCGGCGACGATCATGCCCAGATGTTTGGTCTGCCGCCGGTGAGCATTCCTCCAGACAGTAGTGTAACCCTCGGATTTGCACTGGTTGCCGGACGTTCAGAAACCGATCTACTCAATGTTGCCCGCAGGGCTCAGTTTGATTGGGTGCTGGAGCTTGGCAATAAATTGCAGATAGACTCGCCATTGGGCATTAATAACGATCCGGAAACCGATATACCAGCCACATACTCTCTGGAGCAAAACTATCCCAATCCCTTTAACCCCAGCACCCGGCTGAAATACAGTTTGAAAGAAAGCGGTAGAGTGCGCTTGCAGGTGTTCAATGTGCTGGGACAACTGGTGCGAATACTGGTGGATAGTGATCAGACTGCCGGCTATAAAGAGGTTATGTGGGATGGCAAAAATCATCTGGGAGAGAAAGTTTCCAGCGGGATTTATATTTACCGGATAGAGGTCAACGAGTTTGTCAATACCCGTAAAATGATTTTGCTGAAATAACGTTCTGTAAAACTGCTATTTCTTTGGGAATTATAAGGACAATATGGTTCTATTTGTCCGAAAAATGGGCGTAGAGACTCCGTCGTTGCCGACGGGGTCTGCGCCTGACAGCAGTTTGCGCCAGTTAAAATAATGCTGGAAATACTGCCAGTCGCTCTGTGCTTAGCGGTTCTGGCGCTCAATAAAATTTTCTACCAAATTCAGTCCTGTATATTAAAATCTTCGCAAATAATTGAAAGATCAAGCACTATTTAATTGGATATGTCACAAAATATTGTATCTTTTTATTCAATTCAAAATAGTGATCTGCAAATGTCGGCATGATAAAAAAAATCTTATCAGAGATTTGAAATCTGTCATGTAACGGAGAAAATCCATGTACTACCAGATTAGATACATTGTATTCTTTTGTATCGTTTGTGTGCAGGCTGGTATAATGGCTCAAACCGGGTTGTTTGATATCCGGGATTCTGATGACCTGGTATTTTCCAATATTGGTGTTGAACAAGGATTATCGCATTCCGACGTTTACTGTATTACCCAGGATTCCAAAGGATTTATGTGGTTCGGCACCGGTGACGGCCTCAATCGTTATGATGGATATTCATTTACAATATTTAAACACGATCCGCAGGATTCTTTGAGTTTGAGCCAGAATTTTGTTTTGGAATTGCTCGAAGATAAAACGGGCGCACTTTGGGTCGGTACGCGTGGCGGTGGGTTAAACCGTTTTAATCATAAAACGCAACAGTTTACCCGGTTTATGGCCGACTCAAGTCGGGCAGACGCCATCGGTGATAACGAAATATGGACTATTTTTATTGACAGCCAACAACAGCTATGGATCGGAACTGCGCATGGTGGGCTTAACCGGTTTAATGCTGCGACAGAATCGTTTGAGGTGTTCCGGCATGACCCGAATAACCCAAATAGTGTTAGCGATAAGGGTGTTGGTGCAATTTACGAAGATCGCAACGGCATCCTCTGGATTGGTACCCAACACGGCGGCTTAAATCGTTTCGATCGGGAGAAAAAAACATTCAAATGGTATCGCCACGATCCGGCAAACCCCAATAGCTTGGGTGGTGACAATATTATGACAATCGCCGAAGACGACAGCCGCATGCTTTGGATTGGAGTACACAAAGGGGGCTTAAACCGCTTTGATCGAGAAACAGAAACATTTACTCGTTTCACGCATCAGGAAAATGACCCAAACAGTCTCGGTGGGCATTCCGTTAGAGCAATATTGAAAGATGATTCAGGTAAATTGCTATTGGGACATCATGGAGAAGGTGTTAGTTTGATGAATCCCGATAAAAAGACATTTAAGCGTCTGAAGTATGATCCTTTTGATGTACAGAGTTTCTCTGGCAAATTTGTGCTTTCTATTTTCAAGGATACAAAGGGGTGTTTGTGGTTTGGCACAGAACTCGGGGTTATCAAAACACAAACACTAAAAAGTTTCACGCATTATCAAAAGCGTGTATTAAATGGCGACTTCCAAAAAGGTGATAACTTCATTTGGGCGATATATGAAGATCCGACAGAAGCAGGGCGTAAATTGTGGATTAGCACCCGGGATAGCGGACTTTACCATCTGAATCGGACAAATGGAACAGTGGTTCGTTATCAGCAAAACCCCCAAATTGCGAGCAGTTTGAGCAGCAATCAAATCACGTTTATTACAAAGGATAAATCGGGCAACTTTTGGATCGGCACGAATAATGGATTAAATCGCTTTAACCCGGATAAAGGTATCTTCGAAAGATTCTCGACAGAAAGCCCGCCTCCGCACCAATTAAAAAACAACTACATATCGACGATTCTGGAAGACACGACCAGTGAGGGCAATGTGTTGTGGATCGGTACTCGAAGTGGCGGATTACATCAGTTAAATTTGGCAAACAACCATATTCGCCAGTTTCACTATCATCCCAATAGAATTAATACGAATGAGGACTATATTTTTCAATTAACCAAGGGTGATTTTAATGGCGAAAAAGTGATCTGGTTGGCCACCTACGGCGGCGGTTTGATCCGTTTTCACCCCAAATCGGCGTCTTTTTACGCATATCGCTTTGATGAAAAAAACGAGCAGTCGATTAGCAACAATTACCTTTATTCAATTTGTAAAGCCGGAAGTGGCGACTATTGGATTGGCACGGCATCCGGTTTAAACAAGTTCGATCCTGTTACCGGAGTTTTCGAACGGTTCCATTTGAAAGATGGATTAACCAACGAAACCATTTACGGCATCCTCGAAGACGACGAAGGTTTTTTGTGGCTGGCGACAAACGCCGGAATTGAGAAGTTTGATCCGCAAAACCGGGTTTTCAGAAATTATAATGTGCAGGATGGTTTGCAGGGCAATCTGTTTGCGGACAATACCGGTGCGTATTTTAAAAGCAGCAGCGGCGAACTGTTTTTTGGCGGTAATAATGGTTTGAGTTCTTTTTTCCCCGATCAAATAACAGACAATCAGAATATCCCGCCAATTGTGTTTACAGATTTCAAGATTTTTAACAAATCCGTTCCCATCCGAAATGCCATAAAAAGCGCGGCATCTAACCAGTCATACTTCCTCGAAAGCGATATTTCTGAATGCGATGAAATAACCCTTTCCTACCGCGAAAGCGTATTTACGTTTGAATTTGCGGCGCTGGATTATACCGTTCCCGAAAAAAATCAATATGCCTATATGCTGGAGGGATTTGACGAAAACTGGACATATGTCGGTAATCAAAATACCGCAACGTATACCAATATCGATCCGGGAGAATACGTTTTTCGCGTAAAAGGAAGCAACAACGATAACGTTTGGAATGAAAACGGCGCAGCCATTCGCCTGATTATTACGCCGCCGTGGTGGCGATCAACCTGGGCATATGTGATGTATGTTGTAACCGGAATTTTGTTGCTGATTATCGCCCGCCGCTTTGAAATCAACCGCCAGCAACTCAAACACAAACTTGAAATTGAACATCTGCAGGCTGAAAAACTGGTAGAAATTGATCGAATGAAATCGCGTTTCTTTGCCAATATTTCCCATGAATTCCGCACGCCGCTGACCCTCATTAAAGGACCGGTTGAAAAATTATGGGAAAAGGTCACCGATGATGAGGGGCGCCATAACCTGAACCTGATTAGAAACAACTGTCAGCGCTTGATGGAACTCATCAACCAATTATTGGATCTTTCTAAGCTGGAATCCCGCAGGATGCGCCTTAAGGTTCGCAAAGAAGAACTGGTGAGCATGGTTCGTGGAATGACAATGGCATTCGAATCACTGGCGGAATTACACAATATCGAATTGATTGTAAATGCACCCAATGAAAAAGTTTATGTATATGTCGAACGTCGTAAATTTGAAATGATCATTTCAAATTTGCTGTCTAATGCCTTCAAATTTACACCGGAAGGTGGTAAAATTGCGGTTGAGTTAAAGCAAGATACAATCAATGATGAAGGCAAGGCAATCGGTCACCGGCAACTTCCGACCGGAAACAATGATTTTATCGAAATTGCCATAACGGACACGGGTATCGGTATTCAGCCAGAACACCAGGCGTATATTTTTGAACGCTTTTATCAGGTAGATGACTCAACAACCCGCCGTTATAGCGGCACCGGCATCGGGTTGGCTTTGGTGAACGAACTCGTTGAATTGCACGGCGGTAAAATTATCGTATCCAGCGATGTAAATAAAGGCAGCCAATTTGTGATTTTTTTGCCAACGGGAAAAGAGCATTTGAATCCGGAGGACATTATAAGTGATGAAGAAATCAGCACTTCCGGAAATGAACAGACGGAAAATGAACCGGCAATTTTCACCGATGAATATAAAACAAAGGATCGATTTGACGATAACCGGCAACCAATTGTCATTGACGGGCGCAGTCCCAAAGAAAAAACAATATTGGTTATTGAAGACAACCCGGATGTACGGAAATACATTTGTGATACGCTGAAAGAAACGTATCATACGATTTCTGCAAAAAATGGAAAAATCGGTTTGGCAATAGCCGTAAAAGCATTTCCGGATTTAGTCGTTTGTGATGTGATGATGCCGGAGATGGATGGTTTTTCATTTTGCGAAAAGCTAAAAACGGATGAAAAAACCAGCCATATCCCGGTTATTTTACTGACAGCCAAAGCATCGGAAGAAAACAGGCTTGCCGGTTTGGAAATTGGTGCTGATGATTATTTGACCAAACCGTTTAGCGCTCCGGAATTGCTGGCGCGTATCAAAAACCTGATTGCACAACGCCGTCGATTGCAGGAATTGTTTCAATCGCAAATAATACTGGCGCCCGGCGACGTGACCGTAACCTCGATGGATCAACAATTTTTGCAAAAAGCCATCGATATTATTGAAGCGCATATTTCCGACACAGATTTTACTGCAGAAATATTCAGCTCTGAAATGAGCGTGAGTCGGGTGCATTTGAACCGCAAAATTAAAGTTATTACCGGCTTAACAACCACCCATTTTATTCGTTCGATACGGCTAAAACGCGCTGCACAGTTATTGCCCCAAAAAAGCGGTAACATTTCCGAAATTGCCT
Organism: Calditrichia bacterium; assembly: GCA_020634975.1. Classification (NCBI taxonomy): domain Bacteria; kingdom Pseudomonadati; phylum Calditrichota; class Calditrichia; species Calditrichia bacterium. The sequence goes on from JACKAQ010000001.1 coordinate 2,389,609, forward strand.
ATAGTGTCGGGTTCAACAATCCATCGTTTTTTGCCACATGTTTTCGGGAGCAATTTGGTGTTTCGCCATCAGAATTTGTGCACCGTCAGACCGAAAAAAAAGCATAAACCTGCCTTAATACCCCCTTTTTGTTTCAAGATTTAAAGGTTTTGTTTTCTGAGTGGTAGACTCGGCGATAGTGTTTAAATAAATTTATCCCGAAGCTTACGGTGCCAAACGGAAATGAAATTCAGAAATCCATACCACAACTATCCTTTTGGGAAGTGGGTTGAATTTTTCGTTCGCCTCTTGTTAATGTTCGCCCTGTGACAAATAAAATCGCCTATAAAAACTCCATACATTCACGGATGAGTGCTGCCCAAAGGCAGGTTGCTTACAGTCTGCCTTTGGTTGTTTTGCTGGCTATGTCTATAATTTACAATTGTTTATGGTTTGGATATCTATAAACAACCGTTGATGTATGTTTACGAAAGGAAGGCAGTTGTGAAAGCGATATTAAACACATTCGTAATCCTCGCTTTACCATTTTCATTTTTGATTGGTCAAACATCAGGTTGGCATTCTCAGAATAGTGGAACCACCCGTGGATTGAATGGAATTTATTTTATAAATGATTCAACAGGGTGGGTTGTCGGGAACGCCGGAACAATTTTATATACTAGCAACCAGGAAACTTGTGGACTCATCAAAACGGGAATACAAGCAGAAATTTAAGTGGGATAGATTTTGTAACAGATTTAGTTGGATGGGCTGTTGGAGATAACGGAACAATAATAATGACTACAAATAAGGGAATAACATGGGAATCGCAAACACTTGGCTCATCTGCAAATCTGAATGCTGTGGATTTTCAAAATGACAGTATTGGTTGGGTCTGCGGAGATAATGGTGCTGTTTTTTCTACTGTTGATGGTGGTAATAGTTGGATGTCTGTCGGATTCGGCACATCTTATGAGATGGAGGATTTGCATTTTTTGATGACCAAAATGGATTTGTTGTTGGTGGGAATATGTTTCTTAATACAACTGATGGCGGTATGACCTGGGATCACTTAGGTCCGATTGCGGAAGATACTTACCATTTGAGCATTCAATTTTTATCACCTTCATTTGGATGGGTCGTTGGTTCTTATGGAGATTTATTTTTAGGGTATACCGGGGTAATTGCGCAATGGCAGTCTCCCGGCGGTTACTTTGATTATGTAGGTGGCTCATCGTTTTCTTTAAATAGCGTTTGCTTTATCACTACTTTAAAAGGTTGGATAGTGGGTGATAATGGTAGCATTCTAAGCACTACTGATGGTGGTTCAAATTGGGAAACACAGGTTAGCGGTACCGAAAGAGATTTGCAAGATATTGTATTTATTAGTGATACAACTGGCTGGGCTATTGGCAACAATGGTACGATTCTTTCTACAAAAAGTGGTGGATTAGTGGCAATTGAAGACAAGCTGAGCTCAATTTCTATGCACCCGGAATCATTTGTTTTACACGGGAATTTCCCTAACCCGTTCAACCCGTCAACAACAATTCGTTATGAATTGTTCAAGCCCGCAAATGTGCTTTTAATAATTTTTGATTTACTCGGAAATGAAATTAAAACGCTGGTCCAGTCCCGCCAAAATGCCGGTGAATACAATTGGGTTTGGGATGGGACAAATGGTGAGAATATGCCCGTAAGTTCGGGTGTTTATATCTATCAACTTTCCGTTGATCAACACATCGAAAGCAAAAAAATGCTGCTGGTTCGGTAGCAATTTTTTACAGCCGTTTGGCCAAAAAACCACACACATTAATTGTTGGACAAATGTCCAGATGTCAATCATTTCACTCAGGAAGGTTATTATGAAATTAACGTTAATCGTTTCTCTGCTTTTATTGCCACTTGCATTCCTGATTGGTCAAACATCAGGTGATGCGGATATTTCTGAAAGGTTTTTTGTCAATTCAGCGATGCTGGGAAATATGCCCCACCAAAATCCCGGCAAATTCAACACGCTGAAACGTGTACCGCAGGATTATCCGACCATCCAATCCGCAATTGACGCTGCTGAAGACAGCGACACAGTTTTGGTTGACGCCGGCACATATTTTGAAAATATCAATTTCCTCGGTAAAAAAATTCATGTTGCCAGCCATTTTATTCTCGATAGCGATACCACGCACATCAGCAACACGGTTATAAATGGCAGCCAGCCGAGTAATCCGGACAGCGGTTCGGTGGTCTATTTTGTTACCGGAGAAGATACCAACTCTGTGCTATACGGATTTACAATTACAGGGGGAAGCGGCACAATCAATCAATTTGCACCAAATTTTGCACCAAAAGTCGGTGGCGGTATTTACTGCTTTGCCGGTGCCAAAATCCAGCACAATTTCATTACAAACAATTCAATTGTACATAGCGATAGCGCTTTTGGTTGCGGGATTTTTGGCGCAGCTTTTAATGATGAACATATTATCATTAGCAATAATGTCATTTCAGGCGGGTCTATGGAAGCCGATGGCGTTTGGGGTGGTGGTATTTATGTTGTTGCATCCGGACAGGCGCATGTGGTTATCGCCGATAATAATATTTCCAAAAATACAATAATTGCCGGAGTCGGCTCAACTGCCGGTGCGGGTATTGCCTGCGAGTCATCCCAGGCTACACAAATCATTTTCGATATTTACGGAAATACGATCGCAAACAACAAATCTGTTTCAATATCCGGTTTTAGTTACGGCGGCGGGGTTCATATGTTTGCGGCACCGTTCAGGATGAAAAATAACCGTATTGCTTACAACGTAATCGGTAATAATACAGCGTCTTATGGCTCCGGTATGCGATTCATACTGTGCAATAATTCGTTGTTGGACAATAATACTTTTCGCTCAAACCGGTATCTTGAGCGAAACACATTTTCTCTTGGCGGCGGAATATTGATGCAGAATAATAACAATGTCTTAATTCAAAATAATCTGATTATCGAAAATACATCCATCGAAGGCGGCGGTTTATTCATCCAGACACTTACGCTGGCGAAAGGGGCGAATGACGATTATAACAAAAACAATGTGGCTGCATTGGGCGGTAGCGCTTTTTCCACAGTAACAGGACTTCCAAATAATCACAACTTTAATGTATCAAATGTCGCTTCGCCATTAATGATCAATAATACCATTAGCAGAAATTATGCGACGAATAGTGGGGGCGCCATTTATAATCAAAATACTCAGTCAGTGGTGATCAACAGTATCCTATGGGGAAATTTCACTGTAAGGGGATCAGAAATAGATGTAATTAGCGGATCCGTTTCGGTTCGCCACAGCAATATTCAGGGTGGATGGACGGGCGATGGCAATATTGATGTCGATCCGTTTTTTGCAGACAGAGTGGATTTTCAACTGTCTGATTCCAGTCATTGTTTAGGTGCAGGCATTGATTCAATAGAAATTGGTGGGATTTGGTATGTTGCACCTGCGACAGATTATGGCGGTAATCTGCGCCCCAGCCCAACTGGATCAATGCCCGATATGGGTGCATGGGAATCGCCGTTTGATTCTACTCTCGTTGGGATTCCGCAACCGGGATTTGAGAATAATCCAAAAACATTTTCACTGGAACAAAATTACCCTAACCCGTTCAATCCTGCAACGCAAATTCGTTATGTTTTGCCTTATTTAAGCAACATAAAATTAACGGTTTACAATCTTTTGGGGCAAACGGTTGCAACGTTGGTAAATAGCAAGCAATCCGCAGGCAGATACACGATTTTATGGGATGGAAAAAACGATAGCGGTGTTCAGCAGCCCAGCGGTATTTATTTTTATCGACTAAAAACTGGCGGTTTTAGTGACACTAAAAAAATGATGCTTCTGCGATAGAATTTAATTATCAATTGCATTTTGCAAGGCAGCGGTCACCGGTTCGAGTCCGGTATTGCCCCCATCAATAAACCCCGTAAAATGGAAGTTTTGCGGGGTTTTGCTTGTTCGGCTGGGTTTGCGGTTTTGGGCTTCGGTGGCAAAATGCTTCAGGCGTTTGAGAAAGTGATTTTTCATATCTTTTTGAATTATGGATGCTTGCACAAGAATAATTTTGTTTGTATTCTGATTAAATTATTTTAAGCTTATGTAATCAGTTATTTCAATATTGTATAATACAGGACTTATTGTTTAACCACTATAACATTGATACTTATGGCAATTTTTAATCTTAATATCAACGGTAAAAAGCAGCAGGTGGATGTTGATCCATCTACGCCGATGCTTTGGGTGCTCCGGGATCACCTTCAGCTGGTTGGCACCAAATTTGGTTGCGGCATTGCCCAATGCGGCTCATGCACCATACTGATGGGCGACATTGCAATCCGCTCATGCCAACTACCCGTTTCCACTGTGGGAAGCCAGGCGATCACGACCATCGAAGGATTGTCGGAAAATGGCGATCACCCGCTTCAGGAAGCCTGGCTGGCTCACGATGTGCCCCAATGCGGGTATTGTCAGGCGGGGCAAATTATGAACGCAGCAGCGCTGTTAAAGGCGAATCCCGATCCGAGTGACGAAGAAATAGATGCCGCAATGAATGGCAATATCTGCCGTTGCGGCACGTATACCCGCATCAAAGCTGCCATTAAAACAGCGGCCAAATTGTAATTTGGCTGAATTATCGGGATCATCAGGAATTCATAAAACTTTAAAAGATCTGTTATGAATATTGCAAAAACGAAAATCGGTAGACGCGCTTTTATCAAAAGCACTGTTGTGGCCGGCGGCGGAATGATGCTCGGCTTCAGTTGGTTGGCGGCTTGCACCTCCAGCCCGAAAGAAGCGCTGAAGATGCCCAAAGAGTGGTTCGAGATCAACGGATATCTGAAAATCGGCGAAAATGGCGTTGTTACCATTGTGTCGCCAAATCCGGAGATCGGACAGAACGTGAAAACCGCCATGCCCATGATAGTGGCGGATGAACTGGATGTCGATTGGAAAATGGTCGTTGTTGAACAAGGTCCGCTGAACACTGCCATTTTCACCCGGCAATTGGCCGGCGGCAGCCAGGCCATTCGGCAAGGTTGGCAGGGGCTGCGCATGGCCGGTGCAACCGCACGCAAGATGTTGCGGCAAGCCGCAGCGCAAACCTGGCAGGTGCCTCTGGACGAAATCACTACTGATTCCGGTGTCGTTTTTCACAAAAAAAGCGGAAAGCAAGCCGGTTATGGCGAACTGGCTTCCGCAGCCGCGCAAATTCCGGTGCCGGAGGAAGTGGAATTAAAAGAAATCAAAGATTTCAAAATTATCGGAACATCGAAAAAGAATGTGGACGGGCTGAAAATCGTTACGGGTAAACCCCTGTTTGGGTTGGATTATCACAAACCGGGAATGCTCATCGCCATGATTGCCCATCCACCGGCATTTGGCCTGAAACTGAAATCCGTCAACGATGCAACGGCCAAAAGTATGCCCGGCATCAAAGATGTGTTCACCATCCAGACCTACAACAATGAGAATGAAAAGCAGTGGTCCGATGTCAGCGCTTTTAACGATCTGGTTGTGGTGGTCGGAAATTCAACCTGGGAAGTACTGAACGCCAAAAAAGCATTGAAACTTGAATGGGAACCGGTTGATGGTTCTGCACCCGAAACATCCGAGATGCACACCCAATTAATGAATGAAAGCGGCGCCAAGCCCGGACGTGTGCGGCGCAAAGACGGCAATCCCGAATCTGCGTTTAAAAACGCCGCCAAAGTCATCGAAGGCACATACACAGCACCGTTTCTGGCACATAACACAATGGAACCGATGAATTTTTTTGCCGATGTCACAGCGGAAAAAGCAGAACTGGTCGGTCCCACACAAACACCGGAATTCATGGAAAAATCGGTGTCTGCCCGGCTGGGGTTACCGCTGGAAAAAATCGATATCCAGATGACCCGAATGGGCGGTGGTTTCGGGCGGCGGTTGTATGGCCATTTTATGGTAGAAGCGGCGGTGATTTCGCAAAAAGTGAAGGCACCGGTCAAACTCATTTACACTCGGGAAGACGACATGACCTTTGGCATTTACCGCCCCGCATATCATGCCTATTTCCGTGCAGCGCTGGATGCCCAAAATAACCTCACTGCCTTTCATGTTCGCGCCGGCGGCATGCGCGACAGCTCGTTACGCGCCAACCGTTTCCCAGCCGGTTCGGTTGACAATTATCTGGCAGAAGACTGGACGATTGATTCCAATATCACCATCGGCGCATTCCGGGCACCGGGATCAAATTTTATGGCGGTGGCGGAGCAATCTTTTCTCGATGAAGTCGCAGAAGCTGCCGGAAAAGATCCCATCGCATTCCGGCTCGAATTGTTAAATCGCGCGAAACAAAATCCCGTTGGGGAAAATAACGATTACGATGCCGATCGCTACGCCGGCGTTCTGGAACTGGTTCGCGAAAAATCGGGTTGGGGAAAAGAAGCATCGAACCTGCACAGAGGCGTGGCAGCTTATTATTGCCATAATTCGTATGTGGCGAATGTGGTTGACATGGCGATCGAAAATGGAAAACCGGTTATTCATAACGTTTACAACGCAGTCGATTGCGGCATCGTCGTGAATCCCGACGCAGCCATAAATATGATCGAAGGCGGCGTTGTGGACGGCATCGGTCATGCAATGTATAGCGAACTCACCTTTAAAAATGGTGAGCCGCAACAGAAAAATTTTGACAATTATCGCCTGATCCGGCACAGCGAAGCGCCCAAATCCATTGAGGTTCATTTTGTTAAAAACGAAATCGACCCAACTGGACTTGGCGAACCGCCGTTTCCGCCGGTTATGGGCGCACTGGCAAATGCGTTGTATAAGGCAACCGGGCAGCGCCATTATCATCAACCGTTTATCAAAAATATTTAAACGATATTTTTGGGAATCATTTCGTTTTTATCAAATTTGACGTATGACGAATGAAATAAAGCAGCTTTTTGAAACCGCGAAAATTTGGCGTAAATCCGGAAAAAACAGTGTTTTGGTAACCGTTGTCGATCTGAAAGGCTCGTCCTATCGGCGACCCGGTGTGCGAATGTTAATCAGCGATACCGGCGAAACCTGTGGCGCCGTTAGCGGCGGCTGTGTCGAAAAAGAAATACAGCATCAGGCCCAAAGCGTTTTCAAATCCGGCAACGCCAAAATCATCACTTACGATGGACGTTTCCGGCTCGGCTGCGAAGGTATCCTGTTTATGTTGCTGGAGCCTTTTTTTATTTCTGATGCGATGCTGGAAAGCTTCCATTCCGTGCTAAACAACCGGCAATCCTTCAAAACTGAATCCTATTATTACCATGTGCCGGGAGAACATGCCGCCATCGGCTCCCAACTGATAGTGAACGGCAAAACATTTTCGTTCAATCCCGCTTTTCAATCGGATCAAACAACAGATCAACAAAAATTTTGCCAGACCTTTCCGCCTATTTTCCAGTTGCATATTTTTGGCGCAGAGCACGATGCTGTTCAACTGTGCAAAGCGGCGCATTTGTTGGGTTGGGAAATAACCATTGTGGCATCGCCGGATGAAGCCAAATCGATTGCGTATTTTCCCGGCGCTGACCGCTTTATTTCGCCCACTTTCGACCAATTGGATACTTCAGGATTCGATGCGCAAACCGCAATAATTTTAATGACACACAGTTTTAATAAGGATGTTCAATATCTGATAGCACTCCGGCATGTTAAGCCGGCATACTTTGGCTTGTTGGGTCCGAAAGACCGGCGCGAGCGCATTCTATCCAAATTTTTAGAATATTGCCCGGATGTATCGCTGGCATTTCTGGAACAGTTGCGCAGCCCGGCGGGACTGAATATCGGAGCGGAAAATGCGCCGGAAATCGCAGTGTCCATATTGGCGGAAATTTTAAGCGTCATCCGAAATCAACAGCCGATGGCGCTGAAAGATAAACCGGGCAGCATTCATGGCTAACGTTCCGCACCTGCTGTTAGCTGCCGGCGGTTCCCGCAGAATGGGGCAGCCCAAACAATTGTTGCGCTGGGGAAACCAGACGCTTATTGAACATCAAATTGATATCCGGTTGCAAACCGGTCAACCGGTTGCCATTGTTTTGGGTGCTTATTCGGATCTTATTTTACCCGTCATCGAACCATTGCCCGTTACCATTTTTATCAACAATGAATGGGTAAACGGCATGGGAAATTCCATCGCATTTGGGATAAACATGTGCCGCAACACGTTTCCGCTAATGGATGGCGTTCTCATTTCACTGATTGACCAACCGCTGGTTACTCGCTCGCATTTAGAAAATATGCTCGGTTCATTTCAACCCGGAGCCAAACAAATGATTGTTTCACAATCCGAATCCGGCTGGAAAGGGGTTCCGGCACTGTTCGACAGTTTTTATTTTGATGAACTGCAAAATCTGGATGGTGAAGATGGCGCCAGAAACATCATCCGAAGCCACCGCGAAAATGTGAAAAGCATCGAATGCGATGACCAACTTGAGGACATTGATACGCCCGAAGACTATCGGCAACTGCTTCGCTGAATTGCCATCCGTGCATTTTGAACCGCAACAATTTTCCCCCATATATCTATTCACAGCAATAAATCCGGTGCAGTTACCACGGCTGACGGCGTTTCGCCGGCGTAAAAAATCATCAAACCGGTATCGATTGAAAAAAATGAACGCGGGCAACGCAAATTCAGGAATATGAATACTGTTATTTTTATCATCGGGATTCTGTTGGTTGTCGCTGGCATTCTTACTGACTATGAGGTAGCAGGCGATTGGGATAACACACTTCTCAATTTGTTTTTCTTTCTCCAGTTTTTCCCGATGATGGTTTCTGAAATGTCAATATTCAAGTATTCCAAAAAGATGCGCCAAACCAATTCGGACACCATACATAAAGCCCAACTGCGCCCTCACCGGTTGTTCGATTTTGTTTTACCGATGCTGTTTGGCACAGGAGTTTTGTATATATCGCATTTATCCTGTTTGCTTTTTCTGCATATCCAAACCAGTTTTATTTGGGAAGTAAAGCAACCAGCGTGATAGCCGTGCTTACGTGCGGCAACCTGTTTTTCGCTGCAATAATTCTCTGGAATATTTATGGTAAAAAGCTGGATCCGTATCAATCAAATAAAGATCGCAACTGTCAAATAAGCTTGACCGAAAAATTGTTGATTTTTATCAGTATCGCCGCCACTGTATTTTTGATGATGAGCATAATTTTGGATGTGTACTATCTGGATCACCTGATGCCAACGTTTTTGAGCTTGTATTATGTGTTGTTGGCGATCATCCGTTTCCAGGTGCTGACACCCGTTCTGCAAATTGACGATACAGATTTTGAGGTGTATAAAGTTCAGTAGCGAATTTAGTGACATTTTTTGCACCGGTTTAGCCGAATGAGCCGTTTTTAACCATCACCTTTCGTTTATTTTTTGCAGAAAATAGTATGTGAATTTATATAAATAAGAAATTATCGGTGTATTCTTTATGCGTTAAAAGTGATGAAATATATTGTAAACATACAATTCTTATTCAACAATCATAAAATGGGAATCTATTTTATGATGTTTTTGTATGTCTAAAATAATTCTTACCGCCAGAATGCAAAGGCTTTCCGGAGGTTTCTAAGGGCGGGTAGATGTCATCTACCCGTTTTTTATATTAATTACACTGGTTTTCAAAAAAAAATTCAATTAATAGCAAAACACAAAGAAGATTTAACCAGTCAGAAATTTTTCGGAGGTTTCTAACAGCCGGCGATTCGGGATGTGTTTCGAAAAGCCGGTTATTTTTTTCTGATATTAAGGAAGGTATTGGAAGTTCAGCGCTTCTACTTTGGTCAGGAAAATATTGCGTCCACCCAGGCTGATCAATATAGTGTTGTCGAACTGTGCTTTTCCACGATAGCTGCCAACGGCAAACACATCGCCACGGCGATCGGCAATAATTCCCATCCCGAACTGATCCTCATCCCCTTCGATTTGAATAGCACCGGAAAATAATCCCTCCGGATTGAATTTGGCAATAAACACATCATCGCCGTTCCCGCTATCAAATGCGATGTCGCTGTCCGGGAACCGGATTTGCCCGGTAAAATGCCCGATTATAAAACTGTTCCCATCGCTGTCAACTGTTAATCCGCGAGCTGCCAGCCGGGTAAAATTTCCGGAGACCGGAATTGCCCACTGCAAGCGACAGTCCGGGTCGTATTTTGCGAGAAAAAGATTTCTGTTTATTTCATCGCCGGTGGGCAGTGCTTTTTCCAAGCGGCTATCACTAAAAAATACTTCCGGTCCGGAGTAGAAACCGGTGACCAGAATATTGTTCTGCGCATCAACTGCCAAATCGTGCGCCTCGTCCCTGTCCGCGCCGCCTGCCCGAACTGCTGAAATCAGGTTTCCATCCGGGTCATATTTGCTGATGAAAATATCATTCGAACCGACACTTTTTATCGTGTCCGAACCAAAATCGGCGGTGCCGGAAAATTGCCCCGCGATAATCACGTTCCCGAGTGCATCTGTGGCAATTGCCCGGGCGACATCTCCACCGGGCGTTGCGGCGCTGCCCGCCGTTCTGACCCACTGTAATTTTCCGTCGGGATTATATTTAACCACAAAAATATCGTTGCCGCCGCGCGTATCGATGGTTACGCTGTCGAACATTACCGTTCCGCCGAGGTTGTGATGCGCAAAGCTCCCGCAAACCAACACATTCCCGGCAGCATCGGCTGCAACATCATAACCGGCAACCGCGTAACTGCCCGAAGCATGGCTGATCCAGCGTATCTCACCATTTTCAGTATATTTGGCGATGAACAGATTCTCATTCGGGCCGCTGCTTTTTAGCTGAATATTATCAAAATCGACTTCGCCGATAAAGCCGCCCGTGATAATCAGATTGTTATTTTCATCCGTTGTAATGCCCAAACCCTGATTGTGACCGCTTTGCCCGGAGAGTGCGCCGCTGCCGCCGGTCTGTTTTGCCCATAGATTATTTCCGTCGGGGTCAAATTTTGCCACAAAAATATCGCCACCGTTTTGGCTGCGCAATTGTTGATTGTCAAAAAAAAGTGTCGAATCAAATTCGCCGGTGATGAAGGCGTTGTTCCGGTTGTCCAGTGCGATGCCCCATGCGTTGGTTTCCGATCCGCTGCTGGCAACCTCCGATACAAACACAAATCTCGCCAAAAAATACATCGCCGGCAACGCGATTGCAGCGAAGGCAATTAGCGCTAATTGCCACGACCAGCTTTTGGCTTGCCGACCCAAATGTTGCCGGGATGAAACAGCCACAGGGCGAATTGCCGGTTCCTGTTCACCCGTTGTTTCCACAATTTCCTGCAATTCTTCCCGGAATCGCAACGCTTCGAAACAGGTATTGCAATAAAAAGTATGTTCGTCAAACGCATCGCGCTCAATGTCCGTTAACTCGCCGGAAATATATTGGTCAATGACAGCATCACGGTCGGGAATGCCGCAGGTATCATCCACAATCCGGTAGGGAAAATACCGCTGGAAACCGTGTTCGTCATTTATTTCGTGTTTCATTGAGTATCCTAAAATTGCACTAATTTATATCTGACAATATTATCTTCATTAAATTTGTTGAAAAGTTGAAACATAAGCCAGCCCGTTAAACAGTGGTTTCGAACAGTTGATGTAATATCGACATCGCAAAAGCCAGTATGCCCAAATAGTCCGGTGCATCTAATTTTTTTCGCAATAATTTGATGGCATAATTGATCAACTCCGCCACTTTTGCGGTTGATTCCAGATTCATCGCATTTTTGATCTGGTTGTTTGATAAGCCGTCGATATGTTTTAATTTTAATATTTTCCAATATTTAGCGTGTTTTTTATTGCGTCGCAGCAGGTGGATTGTTTTGAACAAATCCTCTTTTCGCAATTTTTCTTCCAGATCAACTTGTTGATCGATCAGCTCAAAACGATCGTAAAATTGACGGTCAATCGAAATTTTAAAATGGATTTCCCGGTAAATTTTTTCCAGACCGTCATTGATTTTGTTTTTGGCGATGCCAAAAACCAGCGAAGGCAGATTGCCTTTTTCCGGGCTGTAATTTCCGTTGCGGATGTATAAAATGACCGATGTTAAAATTTGTTGACGGGTATCTTTTATCAGCGCCAGCCGGATATCCTCTTTAAACACATCATCCGGGCTGATTTTTCTGCTGACCAACCGGGTAACCTCATCCGCAAAATGTGAGTAAATTTGCGCTGCGGCGTCTTGCATTGCTGTGATTGCGATCAGCCCCTCCTGATATTCTTCATCGGAAAGATGGTTCCTGTCGATGCGCCTTTCCCATTCACCGCCCTGCCGGATAATGGAAATCCATTCCTGAAATTGTTGATCATTTTTCAAATGGTCGGAAGAATTTGAATCGCTCATCGAGGCCTTTACGGGATTATTCGCAAGATTACCGGTTAAATTTACGCATGTTAACTGAAGCAATGCAAGTGATTAACAATGGCGAAATTTGAAAACAAATTGTCATTTTCCGGGTTGCCTTAATCACAATTTTAATGTTAATTCTAAACATTAAAAATGATTATTCCGCAACCATTAACTGAGAAGCAGTGCATATGTCTATTCATCTTTTGAGCCAGAAAACCGGTCAATATGCCGGGTGGTTTATTGCTTTTATGTTGCTATTTCTTTTGGGATGCAGCAAATCTCCGGATTCAACACCTGTTGAAACCAATCAGGAGCCGGTGCTCGGTTGCGACGGACAAACGTATATCATGCCCTCCGAATCACCATATGTGTTACCTTTTCCGGTTGGGCAAACATTTCAAACCGGATTAACCAACTGCTCAAGTTCATTTCATGGCCCGGGGCAGCCGGATCAATATGCGTTTGATTTCAACATGCCTACCGGAACGCCGTTTGTGGCTGCACGCGGTGGAATCGTGTTCGAAGTTGTCGAAAATGCCTCCGGCAAAAACAACCTCGCCAAATTTACGAATAGCGATAATTATTCGATTGTTGGTAATTACGTTACCATCGATCACGGGGACAGCACGTTTGGATTGTATTTGCATTCACCGGACGATGGCATTGCTGTCACGGTGGGCGATTCGGTTCAACAAGGCGATGTTTTGGGCGTTACCGGTCGTTCCGGTTTGGCGGGATACCCGCATTTGCATTTTATTGTGGTCAAATATCCGCCGGAATTTCCTTATTCCGGCATTGCGGTATCTTTCAGTAATGCATTGCCTGCGGATGTTGTTTTGCAGGGCGATACACAATACAAAGCCGTTGCATATTGAAATATTCAGATAAGCGTTCGTTCAACATTGAAGCCCTTTAACCCGAAATGGAATAATCTCGCTCATGCTGCAGCGGCAAAGTTGATTGCCAATCAGTTGCCGGAATTTGATGCTGCGCAACTTGAACCTGCCGGAGAAGGTGATTTTTGTCTCGCGTTCCGATGCAGCGAGAAAATTATCCGGGTGGCGCGACACGCCGAAGCGGCCGCTGCGATTGAACGGGAAACCTGCGTTCTCCGCAAAATTGCTGCAGAACTGCCCCTGCCGGTTCCTCAACTATCGATTTATACGCCGGAAACATGTCCGCCATTTACGATGCACAACGAGATTGTTGGCGATGTGCTCACCCGGGAAATTTGGGAAAGACTGCCGGCTGTTTCGCAGGAAAAAGCTGTCGCAGATTTGGCAAATTTCCTGAAAGCACTACACTCCATCCCCGTCGAAATTGCCGACGACTGCGAATTGCCGCAACTGGATGCGGTTACAGTTGCGGCAAATTTGAGCGCAGCGGCAGCCAAAATTTCCCATCTGCTCGATCCGCAAAGCCGTTTGCTGCTCGCAGAAACCCTCGAAAGATGGGCAAACCCGCCAAACCCGGAAAAGCGGCAATCGCTGATCCATTGCGATATTGCACCGGGACATCTCCTTTTCGATCCGCAATCCGGCCACTTGACCGGCGTGATCGATTTTGGCGATATCGCCATTGGCAATACTGCCCGCGATTTTATCTACATTTACGAAGATTTTGGCGAGTCAATTCTCGAGTTGGTGCTCAATTATTACGCCGGAAAAAACGCGCCGGAAATGATGACCGAAATTCGCAAATGGTATCTGCTCGAAGCCATTTCGTGGGTAATCGATAAGTTTGAATCACAGGATCGGGTGGAGCTGGCGCACGGCATCGCCGAAATTGAGCGCGAACTCACAATTCTCAAAACATCTCTTGATGATTGAAAATTTGTTAATGTGGGTGATCGCGATGCCCAAATTTGGACAACCGCGTGATCACTCATTTGAAAAAACAAAACCTCGTAAAATTAATTACGAGGTTTTTGGTTAGGGATACTTTAACATCGGGCGATGGATAAAGTATCCGGGAAATTTATTTTGGGCAGCTCAATTCTCCGGGAAAATTAGAACATCCGGAATCTGACTGAAAAACTGAATCGCGATAACGATGGTTTGTTTTCAAAATCGATGCTGCCCTCTTTTTTCTCAAAAGATGATGTTGCGGTTTTTGTGTATTCCAAAATCAACGACATAATGCCCGCGCTTAAATCGATACCTGCGCCATAACTAAAACCGGTGCCGCTGTAATCGTATTCCCGAAGCTGGACTTGAGATGCAATGGCACCGTCAACGATTTGTAAATCATTGAGTGTATATTTTGTGAAGCTGGCATTTAAAAACGGGCGGAATCCACCGGAGAGCACATAGTAGCGAGCACCTATATCATGCATTACTAATGAATAAGCGTCAACATTCGCTTCGTTACAGTATTCATAATGCCAGTGATAAAACGCATCCAAATTGCTTAAAACACCATAACCCAATAGAAATCCTGCACCTACAACGTCCGCTTCAGAACGATTTTCCATTCGGCGAGTGGCAGTAAAAGCATTGTCATCCGGATTTCCATCCAGCGAAAATCCACCCATGGCCATTGATACACCTGCTGTAATTTTACCAGCTTGTGCGAAGGCGTTGTTATGCGTTGAGATGATCAAAAAACATGCGGTCAGTGCAAAAACGAATCCTTTCATAATGATCTCCTTTAAAAAGTGAACTGAATTTGATATTTGACAATCCTTTCGTATTCAAGCTACCCTAATTTGGGAAAATCAAATGCAGTTGTGCAATACGGCAAATGACGTAATTTTGTGATGGCAGCTTCAATGGATTGTTTTTGTTTTATTCGAAACATGCGAAAAAGCCGGTTTTGATACCGTTTTGAAAAACTGCAATGTTATTTTGAATCGATAGTTGTGCAGGTAAAAAAAGTGAATCGACAATCTGACATACGAAATGGAACCATCGCATGAGCCTTTTAAAAGGAGATGTGACGCAATTGCTGGCAGAATTGAGCGGCGGTAACCGCTCCGTTGTTGACCGGTTAATTCCGGTGGTTTATGATGAACTCCACCAATTGGCTGAACGCGAATTGCGAAGGGAGCGTGCCGGACACACCCTCAACGCAACCGCGTTGGTGCACGAAGCTTATGTAAAATTGATCGATCAACACCGGGTGGACTGGCAAAATCGCGCCCATTTTATGGCGATTGCTGCGCAATCGATGCGCCGGATTTTGATCAACTACGCCAAAAGCCGCAGCGCCCAAAAACGCGGCAGCGGTATGCCGGTGATCACCTTTATCGAAGAAGCAATGCCCCGCGAAACACCGCCCGAAGAATTACTGGCGCTTGATGAAGCGCTCACCCGATTGGAAAAATTAAACGAGCGGCAAAGCAAAGTGATCGAATACTGGTTTTTTGGCGGACTTACTCACGAAGAAATCGCCGACGTGCTGGAAATTTCCCTGCCCACCGTTCGCCGCGATTGGCGGTTCGCCCGCGCATGGCTCAGCCGGGAGTTGAAGCAGTGATTGGGTATTTTTAAGCAAAGGTGGTGTCTGTTTATTTAATCAAAAAAACAACATTTTGCCTCGCAATTAAAAACACTCAAGCGATAAAAAACCACAACCGATGTTCAGAAAAAGGATACCCATGGACAGCAACCGCTGGCAAAAAATACAGGAAATTTTTGATGCCGCAGCGGAACTCGACGCAGCGGAGCAGGCGATTTTTCTTCGAGAAAAATGTGCCGGCGATGAGGCGTTATTTCATGAAATTCAATCGCTGCTGGCGGCGGACAGCCAACCGCACAGCTTGATGGAAAGCCAGATCGCCAAACCCGAATTGCCGTTGTCGCCGAAGGAATTTGCCGGCGAAATCATCGGGTCGTACAAATTGGTCAAATTGATCGGGCACGGCGGGATGGGTTCGGTGTATCTGGCGGAGCGCGCCGACGGGCAATTTGAGCAGCAGGTCGCGCTGAAACTTATCCGTCCGGGGCTGAATTCAACAGAAATTTTGCGGCGATTTTGGGAAGAACGGCAGATTTTAGCGCGACTGCAACACCCGAACATCGCGCGGTTGCTCGATGGCGGCGTAACTGAAAACAAGCTGCCTTATTTCACCCTCGAATATGTGGATGGCGAACCCGTTGATACGTATTGCGATCGCCGCAAGTTAACGGTTGACCAGCGGCTGGCGCTGTTTCTGGAAATTTGCGATGCAGTGCAATTTGCCCACCGGAATCTGGTGATTCACCGCGATCTCAAACCCGGCAACATTCTCGTAACCCGCGATGGCAAAGTGAAGTTGCTCGATTTTGGCATCGCGAAAGTGTTCGGCAGCGAAGATGACGGCGAAAGCGGCGCACTCACCCAAACCGGACAGCATGTGCTCACCCCGGAATATGCCTCGCCGGAACAGGTGCGCGGCGAGGCGGTCACGACCGCTAGCGATATTTACGCCCTCGGCATGGTGCTTTACGAGCTGCTCAGCGGTTTTCGCGCATACAAAATTGCCACGCGAAGCATGGCTGAAATGGAGCGGATCATCTGTTCCACCGAACCGGCAAAGCCGAGCACCACTTTTCAGCCACCCGTTGCAAAAGTAACTGATGACCATTTGCCGGACACCCAACAAATCGCAACTGCCCGCAACACCAATCCGGAAAAATTGCGCCGGCGGTTGTCCGGCGATCTGGACAATATCTGCCTTATGGCGCTGCGCAAAGAGCCGGAACGGCGATACGCCTCGGTGGATCAGTTTGCGCAGGATATCCAGCGGCATCTCAACGGTTTGCCGGTCATCGCCCGCCCGGATACGCTGCAATACCGCACCCAAAAATTTGTCCGGCGGCACCGGTTGGGCATTGCATTTATGGCAATTTTATTATTGGTAGCGACAGCGCTCACCGCATTTTACACCGCAAAACTCACCCATCAGCGGGATATCGCTGTTCAGGAAGCCCGTAAATCGGAACAAATTACCCGTTTTCTCACCAATCTTTTTGAAGTTGCCGATCCCGGCGAATCCAAAGGTCGAACCGTAACGGCGAGCGAGCTTTTGCATCGCGGCGCGGCACGAATTGACACCGAGTTGGCGAATCAACCGGCATCGCAGGCTGCTATTCAGCAGGTTATCGGCGAAGTTTATCTCTCGTTGGGGCTTTACAGCGAGGGGCTGGAATTGCTGGAAAAAAGCCTTGCCACCCGCCGGAAATTGCCCGATCAGGAAACACCCGAATTGGCAAAATGTATGATCAGTTTGGCAAGTGCGCTGTTGGAAAATGGCGAATATCCGGAAGCCGAAAAATTATTGGATGAAGCTAAGTTGTTAATTTCAAATAAATTAGGTGATACTCATTATTTAATGGCATTTGTTGTAAATCACCTCGCCAGATCCCGCAATCAACAGGGCGATTTTGCCGGTGCGGAACCGTTGTATCGCCAGGCGCTGCGAATTTGGGAGCAAAACGGGCAGGGCGATTCGCTGGAAGCGTCCATCGTGATGAACAATCTGGGGTTGCTACTCGATGAACGTGGGCAGTATTTGGAATCTGAGGCAATGTATCGCGCAGCAGTTGATATTCAGACGAGGGTTCTGGGTGATTTGCATCCGGAAATTACCACAACCATGTTCAATCTCGGGCAACTCCTCCACAAAACCGGCAAATATGCTGCAGCTGAAGAAATGCTGCTGCAAGTGGTCGAAAATGATCGCAAAATGCTCGGTGAATCGCACCCGTATCTGGCATTCGATTTGAACAGCCTTGCCAGAGTCAGTGAAGTTCAGGGGAATTATGCGGTTGCAGAATCGTTGTATTTGCGGGCGCTGGATATCCGTCGGGAGGCGTTGGGTGCGGAACACCCGGATGTTATTTTTAATTTGAACGTGATCGGCAAAGTGCTCCAGTTGCAGGGAAAATATCACGAAGCGAACAATTACTATCGTCGTGCGTTGCGGGTGGGCAGCCGGTTTCTCGGGGAAGATCATCCCGAAAGGGCACATACATTGCGGCTGCTCTCCGCAAATCTGATGCTGCTGGACAGCCTCGATGCTGCCGAAAAATATCTCGATCAGGTTGAGGCGATTGACCGGAAGGTTCGCGGCACGGAGCATCCGGTTTATGGTGTTGATTTGTATGAGCGGAGCCGGTTGCTGACAATTCGCGGTGATGTTGACAAAGCTGCCGAGTTGATTCAGCGGTCATTGGAAATTTATCGAAAAACTTATGGTCCGGAGCATGTTGCGTTGGCTTCGACGATGTTGCAAATGGGGAAAATAGCGCTGAAACAAGGGAAAGTCCAATTGGCTGATTCCGTTTTTCGGGAATCGCTGCAAATTTACAGCAATAAATTGGGTGCGGAAAATGAGCAAGTCGGTTGGTTGCTGATGGCGCGTGCCCAAACAGCGTTGGCAGCCAACAAGGTTTTTGCAGCGGGTGATTTTATCACCAAAGGGCTGGCAATTTTGCAAAAACGACTGTTGCCGGAACATCCGCGATTACTGCATGCGCAATTGACCAAAGCCTGTTGGCTAATCGCCAGCGGTGATAATCAGTCCGCCGAAATACTCATCCAGCAAACACAAAAAATGTTGGCAAAACAGCTGAGCCCCCGCCACCGGTATGTCCGGGAAGCGGAGGCTCTGGCTGCGGAAGTATCAGTTTTGGCAACGCAGACGGAGTAGCCAAATCATGTTTTCTCATTCATTTTTTGACAGGACGAACAAGATTAACCGGATTTTTATACTGCAAACAATTTGAATTTATCCTGCCAGTCCTGTTATCCTGTCAACAAAACACAAACTGAAATGATGCATCAAATCTATTGAAATCAATTAGTTATCGCAGCAAAATCATCTTCCGGGTTTGCACAAAACTACCCGCCTGCAACCGGTATAAATACACGCCGCTAGCTACCTGCGCATCGAACCGGTTTCTGCCATTCCAGATAATCGTGTGTGTGCCCGCGGTTTGCTGCCCGCTCGCTAATTCGGCTACTTTTTCCCCGATCAGGTTGAAAATTTCCAGCTTCACTGTAGCAGATTTCGGCAATTGGTAGCGAATATGTGTTTCCGGGTTGAACGGGTTCGGGTAGTTTTGATACAGCACAAATTCATCCGCAAGCGCCGGATCGATGCCGTCATCAATGCCGGTAATGCCGATGCCCTGCAGCACATCCCCGACGATATCGCCGTGATTGCCGTTTACGGAAAAATCGCGCACGTCATCTGCGCCATCGCCGCCGATGCCCAAATCTTCCAGTTCATCAAATCGCCAGTAACCGACGATGCCCTGCTGCGCGATGCCGTAAACATCTGCGGATAGCGTATCGGTCAGCGCTTCGCGAATCTGTTCGCCGCTGCGTGCGATATGCCAGTAACGCACTTCGTCAATTGAGCCGCTAAACGGCGTGGTGAATGCCTGTCGTCCGCCGATGCGAAAATCATCCAGATTTTGGGCACTGCTGTGATCGCCGATGATCCCGTTGGCTTTCATCGCGTGAAACAGGTTGCCGTTGATGTAGGTCATGATCGCCGGTTCCGGTGCGTTGCTGTCGTATACCAACGCGATGTGTACCCATTCATTTTCTTTCGCAACGTATCCGGTGTTGGTCCATACCCAATGCGGCGAATCAACCGCGATTGCCCAGCGAATGGTGCCATCCGTGAAACGCGCAATTTCAAATTCGCCTTCGCGATTGATGATGATGCCGTCAACCGGCTGACTGGAAAGGCTGGCTTCCGGACGAATCCACGCTTCCAGCGTGATGGCGTCGCTGGCTTCCATGGTGGGAGAATTGCCCATATTCAAATATCCCGGATTGTTGGCGGTGGTGCGATTAAATGCCAGCGTATTGCCGGACAGGTTGACATCTTGCGCGACATTCGAAAATTCGCGGTTGTATGCCAGCGTGAGTGAATCGGGTTTCAGCCCGATAAATCCTTCGGAATCGCCGCTATGATTTACCGGTTTGTCTGTCCGGATGTGAACTTTTTGGCGGGTTTCATCGATGGAAATCCGCTCAATCGCGCCGCGACTTGCCCGCTGGAATTCGGTGAACGGATCGAGCGAGAACGGTGTGCCGCTCAAATCGACCTTTGCGAATGCGGTGTCCATGTGCGCAAAGGTCAACCGGATGCTGCCAAAAAATAGCGGTTCATTGCCATAAAATGTGCCCTGATCCGTGCTGATCCATTCGCGAACCGTGAAGGTTGTATCCTTTCCGTCAATTTTGAAATTGTCCGGATTGATGCGGATTTTTGAGAAATACACCCGGCGGTAGAACGTATCCTGAATCCAGTCGATGTAATTTGTTGTGTCGCTGCTGTTTGGCAGTGTCAAATATTCGCGCGGTGTGGCGAGTGGATCTCCGGTTTTTGGATCGTCGAACAGGCAAAATAATTTCGCCGGTTTATCGGGATCGCCGCCGGAGAAAAGCAAAAATTCGCCGCCGGGACTCGGTAACAAACCCGCAAATTCCTTTACTTCGGCTGCGTTTTTGTAAAGTGCCGGTAGGACAATATTTGATTCTGTCACATCGCCGCGAGCGTTCTCGACGAACACTTTGCCGGTGGTTTCTGCCGGAGATTCAAACGGTAAGTCATTGGTAAACAATGCGTTATTGCTGTCACTCAAATCGACTTCGCGAAGCTGGCCGTTTACCGTCACCTGCGCTTTCACCGATAAAATCGGGAAGTTGCCGGGAAACGCACTCACGTAAACATGCTTGAAATCCGGTGAAAACGTCGCCAGATCGACATTCGCAATTGGCGAACTGCCGGGACTCATCATCACCATTTGGGTATTGCGGAACATGCTCAGACCGAGCAAATTGCCCGGCTGACCCTGAGTATTCCATTCGTTAATCACTGCCGCCGATGGCGTTGAAACATACCAGTCATCCGGATACAACCGGTTGTCGATGTAGGTTTGTCCGCCGGTTTCGGTCACATCAAAAATATGGGAGAGCACATCGCTGAACGTGTAATCCAGCGTGTAATAATCCGTGCCGACATACACCTGATAGTGATAAATTTCGTCGTCACCGAGGTTGGCTTTGACATTCACGACCACCGGATCAATCTCGCTTTCGAAGCTCGACCACTCCACTTCAGCATCGTAACTTTGCGTATCAGGATTCCAGCGCACCACGTTTGCATCCACCTGTGTGACCACCAAACCCAGCGGCGCACCCATTTGGATGGCTTTCAATTCTTCCATCGTTAAAATGATGTCGTTATTTTGATTGTCTTTTTCGATGGCAATTGTGCCGGACGCCGGATAACGGCTGTTGGGCAAACCTTTCGGTTCCAGCCGATTGGCTGCCTGGTTCGGCGTGATTGTCGCGATGGTTTTTTCCCCGAGCACCAGATTGAAGGTCGGAACAACATCCAACGCCGTTGCGCTGCCAAGATTTTTCATAAAAACCCGCAACTTCAGTCGTGCAGCCTGGCTGGGATTGGTTGTTCGCGTGTCGCTCCAGTTGGTGCCGAAAGTGCTCGTGGTGCTTTGGGTGCTCGTCCAGGTGTGGGAATAGGATGCAGTCACTTCCGCACTGACCAGCTTAAACGGATTGAGTTCTGCGCCGACAGTTACGCTGCCGCCAACCTCGTCCGTGCTGCTCGTTTCGTTCGTGTATGAGCTGCTTTGCTCGCCGCCGCTCGTATTCGAAATTTCGGTGATGGGGATGACGTCGTAATCGGTCATCCCGATGCTGATCACCGGGCGGGCAGCCACCAGCGGATCGTTTTCCGGTGACGAAACACCGGCGGGCATGTTTACGCCGGAAACTTCCATATAATCGCTATACGGATCGCCGTCGGTGCTCCAACGCAGCGGATCGGTTCTGTAATAAACCACGCTGCTGTCGCCGTTCCAGGGTTGCAGTCCGTCAGCCGGATTGTATGTAAATCCGTTTATTTCCAACAAGTTATCGATGCCGTCTTCGTCGTCATCCGCCAGTGGCGATAGCGAAATGATATCGCCATTTTTCGCGATGAGTTCAATCATTTTGCCGGATGCCGTTTCGCGAATGCGAACTTCCTGCGCCAGCAATTGCTGTATGGCGGCAAAACTTAATACGAAAAACCAGACGGTAATTTTCGCAAATGCCAAAAGCTTGGTTTGATGATGATTCATTAGATCACCTCCGTTGAAATATTGCGTTAAACTTTCCCCCTACTTGATAACGCAACAAAACGCGATCAAAGTGATCATACTTTTTTGATTTTTTTTAGAATGGATTAAAAGGAAGGCAATTTGAGAACGGATTTGACAGTTCCGATCGAACGCTCTCAATTAAAAAAACGCTGAATTTCGGCGATGGTTTTGGGAAACGGTGCGTCCGCAACGCGATTTTTCCATTGCGCCCAAAGCAGTCGCACTTCATCAAATGTATCGATGTCCGATTCCTGCGGCAGCAGCGCAACCGAAATATGGTTCGAATTCGCAACTTCCATTGTTTTGACGAACACAGATGTTGTGCTCCACGGAATATTTTCGAACAGCGCCGGATTCGCCCGGCGCATCCCGACGAGGTAATAACCGCCGTCATTTGTGGGACCGAAAACAGCGTCGCTGCTGTCCAGTTTTTCGAATGCGAGGTTGATGCGCGCGGCGTCCAGCGTTGGCAAATCGCTGCCGATAATCGCGGCTTTGCGATAGCCCGCTGCCAGCGAATTGGCAATTGCGCCATTCATTTTTTCACCCAGATTTCCGGCAATTTGCGGCACAAAAGACAGATGTTCTCCGAGCCAGTCGCGCATTTGCGCTTCGCTTTCCGGCGGCCAAAAGTGGATTTGCAGATCAAATTGTTCGCTATTTTGAAGGTTGGCAACCAAGTCTTCGCACATTGCGCGAAACAGCCGGTACGAGCCCTCCGGCGAAATTTCCGGCTGCAACCGCGTTTTAACCGCACCGGGGCGCGGAAATTTCATAAAAATAATCAACAGATTTTCTGATTTAGTCATCAACTGTTGTCTCGGGTAGGGAACGTTCGTGACCGTTCCGATATAAACGATGCTGTTTTATTCCGTTTCATCATCGGTGTTCAGCCGGGCATTTTCCAGCACATCGCTGATGTAGCTCCACTCAAATCCCTTTGCCTGCAAATGCCGGATGAGCTTTTCGGCGCGTTTTCGTCCCGGCAAATGCGCGTTTCGCGCCAAAAATTTATCCGCCAATTCCTGAACAATCTCCGATTGTGTGTCATCTGAAAAATATTCATCGAGAACTGGCAAATAAATATCGCGGGAAATACCGCGTTTCATCAGCTTATCCTGCAGCAAGTTTTTGCTGCACGGGCGCAACAGCAGTTCATTCTGGATAAATTGGTGGCAAAATTGGCGGTCATTCACCAATTCCAGCCGTTCGAGATCGTCCAGCGCCGGATCGATATGTGCCGTTTCAAATCCTTTTTGCAGAGCTTTGAGCAGCAGCTCTCTCCGGCTGTGCGGCCGCCGCGAAAGGTAGCTGAGCAACTGGTCTTTCGCGCGACGGATACCGTCTTCCAACTGGATTTCGGCAAATTCGGTTTCGCCAAACGATTTTCCGGGTGAAATACTGTGTTTCAGCACCGTTTCCGGGCTGAACCAGCGCCCTTCGCCGTCATCCAGATACACGATAAATCGCTCCGGACGCCGCCGCTTGAATTCCATGTGAATGACAGTTGGCATATTCTTTAAAAAACAAAACCTCCCGGCGAATATCCCGGGAGGTTTTGAAGGTTGAGTCGAGTTAGCTTATTTTTTCTCTTTGGCCGGTTTGTTATTGGTTTCGGCTGTGACTTCGGCCATTTCTTCTTCCTGAATCAGGTTTAGTTTTTTGCGTACGGCAAGTTCAATTTTTTCCGCAAAATCCTGATTTTCTTTGAGATAAACCTTCACATTTTCACGTCCCTGACCGAGCCGGTCCTCGCCGTGGCTATACCAGGTGCCGCTTTTTTGCACGATGTTCATATCGCTCGCCAAATCCAGCAAGTCGCCGTATTTGGAAATACCTTCGCCATACATGATGTCGAATTCGCATTCTTTGAACGGCGGCGCAAGTTTGTTTTTGACAACCTTGACTTTGGTGCGGTTGCCGACCACATCCGTGCCGTTTTTGATAGCGGCAATGCGGCGAATATCCAGCCGGATCGAAGTGTAAAATTTGAGTGCTTTACCGCCGGTGGTCGTTTCCGGGCTGCCGAACATCACGCCGATTTTATCGCGAAGCTGGTTGATAAAAATGACGCAAGTATTTGATTTGCTTACAGTTGCAGTCAATTTCCGTAGCGCCTGCGACATCAATCGTGCCTGCAAACCCATGTGAGAATCACCCATTTCGCCTTCGATTTCCGCGCGGGGAACGAGCGCTGCAACCGAGTCCACCACAACCACATCCAGCGCACCGCTGCGCACCAGGGTTTCCACAATTTCCAGCGCCTGCTCGCCGTTATCCGGCTGCGAAACCAGCAGGTTGACCGTATCCACACCCAATTTGCGGGCATAAACTGGGTCCAGCGCATGCTCCGCGTCCACAAACGCGGCCAAACCGCCGGTTTTCTGCGCTTCGGCAATGACATGCAGGGTTAGCGTGGTTTTACCGGACGATTCCGGACCGTAAATTTCCACAATCCTGCCCCGGGGAATTCCGCCGATGCCCAGTGCATTGTCCAGCGAAATGGAGCCGGTGGAAATTACATCCATATGAATTTTGGGGCGATCGCCCAATCGCATAATCGAGCCTTTGCCAAACTGGCGTTCGATTTGGGTCATCGCCAAACCGATGGCTTTTTGCTTATCACCGTTTTCTGTACTCATAAAAAAGACCTCATTCAGGTATGCGTTTCAATATAAATAGTTGACAATTTTTGATAAAAATCGATAGTGAACACAATTACACCAAAATATAGAAAACGCGAATCTCATTTGCAAATAAAAATTCAGGTTTTTTGCAAATTGACAGATTTGAGCACAGAATAAATGGCGCCCTGCCGGGTGAGTTCGCTTTTCATCAGGTGAACCGATGCGACCGGAATGGCGATTTCGGGGAATGTTTTTGTGCGTAAATGCTCAACAATTGCAGCCGTTTGATGGGGATTTTTTACCCGACCGATGGTCAGGTGCGGCTTAAAGCGGCGGTTTTCGCGGGGAAAACCGATGGCTTCCAACTGCGCTTCGATGGCGGATTGCAACTGCAGCATTGCCGCCCAATCGGGCTCGCTGCCAGTTACGCCCACCCAAAAAACGTTCGGTTTTCGCCAGTTGGCAAATGCGCCGGGTTGTCCGCTGGCGAGCGCAAACGGCGCTGTAGTTGCGCAGGCATTTTCCAGCGCTGATTCAATTTGCGGACGCTGACTTTCCATGATGTCCCCCAAAAATTTGAGGGTGATGTGAATCGATTCCGGTTTCACCCATTTCACCGCGCCGGTTTCGGGCGGCATTCCGGCGATCAAATCGCCGAGCGCAGCAATTAATTTTTCCGGCAGGTGAATCGCGATAAATGTGCGTAGGGTTTGCATCTGGCATCTCCAAAAATTTCTGAAAAAATATAGCGCGACGGCAGAAATGGCACAAGCTGCATTTGGAATTTTGTTGCGGATGCGCTAACTTCGTCGCATCAAAACGGCAAAATTATTGGGGAGTGATTCATGAAAAAGTTATTGTTTTTGTTGATGTTATCCGTTGGCGTTTCCGCGCAGACGTTTTTCAGCACGCCGTTTGCGCACACCTATTCAATTGTTGCGGTGGATACCGTAACCGGGGAAATTGGCGCGGCGGTGCAATCGCACTGGTTTTCGGTTGGCAGCATTGTGATTTGGGCAGAAGCGGGTGTCGGCGCAGTGGCGACGCAGTCGTTTGTCAACCCGTCGTTCGGGCCGCGCGGATTGTCGCTGCTGAAATCGGGGATGACCTCGCAGCAAGCGGTAAACTCGTTGCTGGAAACCGATGACGGGCGCGATGTCCGGCAGCTTGCCATCATCGACGCACGGGGAAATGCGGCAACCCACACCGGCAAAGGCTGTATCCCGGATGCCGGGCATATCACCCGGAAAAATTATTCGATTCAGGCAAATATGATGCTCAATAATCGGGTGTGGCCGGCGATGGAAAAAGCCTTTCTCGACGCAAAAGGTCCGCTGGCGGAACGGCTGGTTGCAGCGTTGGAAGCGGCGCAGGCGCAGGGCGGCGATATTCGTGGCAAACAATCGGCGGCGCTGCTGGTGGTTCGCGGAAAATCGACCGGAAACATTTGGGAAGACCGGCTGGTGGATTTGCGGGTGGAAGATCATGCCGAACCGGTGCAGGAGATCAAACGATTGCTGCGGATGCATCGCGCATACGACCACATGAACGCGGGCGACTTGGCTATCGAACAAGATGATGAAGCCGGTGCGCTGCGCGAATATGGCGCTGCGATGGACATGTTCCCGGATAATCTGGAAATGAAATACTGGACCGCGGTTTCGCTGGTGAATATGAACCGCATGAGCGAGGCGCTGCCGATGTTCAAAGATGTGTTCAGCAAAGACAAAAATTGGCGGCTGCTGACATCGCGGCTGCAGCCGAAAGGCTTGCTGAAAGTTTCGCCGCAGCAGTTGCGGGAAATTTTGAATCAGTAGTGAACATAGGGGCGAGCGACCGCTCGCCCTTACTTTCCGAAAATGGTGATCAGTCCGCGCCGGAAATTCGGGTTCAGAAACCGGCGCAGCGCATCTTTCGGCGGGGAGGGTTTGCGCCACCCGCTAACTTTTGATTGCAGATGGGTGTTGTCGAACGCCAGCGTGCTGAAACGCGCTTCCACCTGTGTATCGCTGAGGATGCGCCCGATAATCACCGCCGATCGCTCCCAAATTACCGCCGCGCGATCGAACCGGGGCATCTCGTCAAAATCGACCATCCCGACCATTCCGCTGCCGGAAACGGCAATCACGCCGCCGTCGTCCATCACCTCAAATTGAATGGTTTGCCCAATTTTCACCGGATAATAGGCGCTTTTGAATTTGTGAATCAGGATGCCCGATTCGCGGATGTTTTTCTCAAATTTGCGCACCTGCCGCTCCACTTTTTCGTGATCCGATTGATATTGCGTCAACGCCTCTCGATAGGCCGCTTCCGCTGCTTCGGCATCGCGGATGTGCGTTTGCCATCGCTGAAAATCGCTGTGCCAATGGTTGCGCAACGGATGCAGCGCGTTCGACCAGCGCGTAAAAAATCGATCCAGCCGCAACTGCCCCAATCGTTCGATAAATTCGATTTGCTCCGATTCCCGCCGGAAATCTGGCGCGGCAGCAACCTCTTTTGCCAGCTTGTCGATCTGCGTCAGCAGCGATGGCGTTTTGGCTTCATCCAGAAACGGGCTGATGTTTTTTTCGGCGGAATAATACAAAAACAGGTTTGCCTTTGCGCGGGTCATCGCCACGTAAAACAGGCGGCGCTCCGCTTCCACATGGGCAATTTTGGCGACTTCGTCCGATTTGTCTTCCGAAACCACGAACGGCGCGGTGCCTTCGCTACTGCCCGGAACGAAAACCGTTTGCCACTCCAACCCTTTGGATTTATAAATAGTTAGCATCTTCACCGGCGGCAGGTTTCCGGGATTCGGGATCGGCTGAATTGTAATTTCCCGCAGATGCGCCAGAAATTCCCCGCAGCGCAGGTTTTTCATTTTGGCGAACTCGATCAACGCTTTCACGGTTTGCACGCGCGACTGCCCGATTTCCATCTGCCCGCTGATGCGAATGAGGTGCGATTCGTATTCGATTTGCTCCACCAGCCAGCCGAGCGTTTTGTGCGCCGGGCGTTTCAGCCGGAGCAGCAGCAGGCGGATCGTTTCGCAAAAATCATCGACCTGCTGCTGCACGCGTTTGGGCAGCACTTCCTTTTGATGTTTCAGCACATCAATCACCGAGCGGCGGGTTTGGCGGGACATTCGCTGTGCGCCGTCCACAATATCGCGGGAAATATAGCGGCGCGGTTTGTTGACGATATTTGCGAACATCTCGTGGTATTTCTTGATCTGCTTCGGATCTTCGGGAAATCCGCTTTCAGCAATTTCCGCCTCTGCGAACGCGAACGAGAGATACTGGAACAGCGGCAGCAGCTCGTCCCGTTTGTAAAATTCCGGCGCACCGACGATTTCGTACGGAATATTTTTCTCCATAAACGCGGCTTCGAGATGCGCGGTTTGCGAATACAACCGGATAAGCACCGCCATTTCACGGGTCGATTGTCCGGCGGCAATGCGATCAGCAATTTCCCCGGCGATGTGTTTGGCAATTTCCCACTCATCCTTTTGTGCGAGAATTTGGGTGCTGCCGCCGAATCCCCGGGTGAGGCTCAAAAATTTGGGATAGCGCCGTTTGTTGTGGGCGATTACCGCGTTGGCGGGTAAAATTTGCTGCGCGCAGGAGCGGAAATTATCGCTGATGGTGTATACTTTCGCACCGTAATTTTTCTCGAAATTGAGGATGAACGAGGGATTTGCGCCGCGCCATTCGTAAATGCACTGGTCGTCATCGCCGATGGCCATGTAATTGCGGTGCGGCGCGCTGAGCAGATCGAGCAGTTGGTATTGCGCGAAATTCACGTCCTGAAATTCATCTACAATAATAGAGCGATAGTTGTCCTGTGCAGATTGCAGAATTTCCGGGTGGCGGATAAGCAGCTCCCAACCCATCATCAGCATATCGTCGAATGTGATGATAAATTGCTGGGTCCGCAAATGCTCGAAAATTTTGTATGCCCGCAGATATTGCCCGTTTTCGTGCGTTGCGGCGCTGGCGATGTGCCGCGCAGCTTCCGGCAAACCGGCCGCTTCGAGATCCGCATATGCCAGATTCCCTTTCCAGATGGAAATCTGGTTTTTCAAATCCTCGCGATCTACATCCAGTTCGGTGATGTCCGTGCTATCCGCGATCGCCATTTGCGTCAGCGTTTTGCCGATCAGCATTCCGGTGAGATTGTCCTCGCCGGTGTTGCGCAACCAGTTTTTGTCCAGAAAACCGCGCTGCACTGCCCCGCGAATCACCCGGAATCCGAGCGAGTGCAGTGTGCGGCAATCCACGCCGTTACTGCCCGTCGGGACGTTCAGCCGCTGCAACTGCCCGACGATATCCGCCACCGCGGAATTGTTGAATGATGTCGCTAAAATTTGTTGCGGCTGGCATAACTGCTGCGCAATCATATTGCGGATGCGATGCACCATGCAGGTGGTTTTCCCCGCGCCGGCGACCGCAAAAACCAGTGCGGGACCTTCCAGATGTTGTATGATTGCCAATTGCTGATCGGTAAGCTTCATCCGCCGTTCTCAAATTTGTGATGCACAAATGTATACGTTCAATTGTTTTGAGGCAAAAGAAATATTCGAAATCACCCAGCAGTTGCGGCATTACACTCAATAATTCGCTGCCCGGGAAACGGGTGTGATGTGCATCATTGAAAAAGTTTGCTCAATAAAAACAATAGCTTACGATCGAAAAACACTGCCGTGTTTGATGAGTTTCAAACTTTGTCATCATATTTGTTAATAGAAATAATGATGTGCGCAGTTCGGGTGGGCGTGTCGTTTGCGCTGCAATTTGAAAATGAATTGAATCGTAAGTTGTGTGCAGCGGCGGTCGTTCAATCGCTGATCAAAAATGTAAAAAATATCGCGATTCCCACATATCACACCCTCCTGATAGCTACATTACGCTTTGGGAATCCGATTATGAAAGCGTAATACCTACCGATTCTCGTCACTGTCGGCGTTGAACCACCGTCGGCAGTGACATTTTTTTATTGAAAACTTCCCAAAAAAATTATCGCTGTGCGACAAAAAAGATGCGTTCGTGATCTTCCGGATTGTGAATGTTTTGCGACAAATCGTTTGCCGAGCAGAAACGCACATTCCGGAAACCGAGGTAAATGAGGTAGGAAAAAATTTCGCGCAAATTATAAACAAAATTGGTCAGTGACTGATCGAAGCGCTCGAATTGTCCGGTTTCGTTTTTCACAAATCCGGTGATTTCGAGAATGGAGCAGGCGTTGCGCGCGTCGAAAATGCTGCGGCTGATCATCAAAACCTCCTGCTGATCCATCACTTGAATGTTGGTGAACTGGCGCAAACCCCGCTCCGTATTCATGTCGAAAATCAGCCAGCCATCGTCCAGCAGCATGGTTTTGGCATTTGCGAGCGTTTGTTTAATTTGCTGGATTTCCGGCAGATGATTGAACGAATCGTAAGTGGAAACCACCAGCCCAAACTTGTTGTCAATATTAAATTTACTGACATCGGATTCGATAAATTGCGCCGCACCGTTTGCCAAAAAATCAGCGGTTTTTTCGCGAGCGAGATCCAGCATTCCCGCAGAAATATCCACACCGGTCACCGGAAATCCGTTTTGGAGAAAATGCAACGCCAGATCGCCGGTGCCGCAACACAAATCGAGCACGGGCAGTTTTTCTTTTCCGGCGGCGGTGTTGCTGTAAAAATCGCAGATCATCGGCGCTGCGCTGCGCCCAAACGCCGGCCAATACATATCGTAAATTAATGGGAACAATCCGGTGTAAATATTCACTGTAAAAATCCTGCTTTTTTGAACAATAAAGTAAGTGGATAATAGTAACCTGCGACTAGCGCGTCATGCCCGTCCCGATGTATCGGGATTATCGGGCATCCAATATGTTAAATGCAAATTTACGTTATCCAACAAATTAGAATTATCGACAAGTTAGGCAAAATTTTGAACCGACGGTTATTGCCATCTACAGAATCATTCAAATTGCACTTGACAGCTTTGGCGAATCCCGCTAAACTTGTGCGAAAGAAGCGAATGCGAAAAACGAATGAGAATATATTGGTGATGAATATTAAAAAATCCATGATTTTACGATGGTTTACACTCTGTTCGGTGATTGCTGTTGTCAATTTTTGGGGCTGCGAAACAGCGGAGCAGCAGAAAAAATCCGATCAGCCGGTCATCGCAACTGTCGGCTCCGACGAAATTACCCTCGATGATTTCCGGCGATTTTACGAATACGACCCCAATTTTGGGGTGGATTCCAGCGGAATCGGCGCGTTGCGCAGTCAGTTGGAAAAGCAGATCGATTACCTGTTAGCCTACCAAAAAGCCCAACAAACGGGATTGACCGACAGCAGCTATTTCACAAAAGCGCGCGAATGGGAGTTGCAGCAGGCGATGCTGCGGCAGTTGTATCGCGAAATGGTGCAAAGCGATGTGGCAATTTCCGATGCGGATTTGCAGCAGGCTTTCCGTGAATACAACACCGAAGTGCGGGTGCGTCATCTGTTTTCACCCGATTATCGGCAAATTGTGGCATGGCAGGATTCGCTGCAAAATGGCGTGCCGTTTGCGCGATTGGCGAAACAGGCGTTTCGCGACAGCACGCTTTCGGCAAATGGCGGCGAACTCGGCTGGCAAAAATCCGGCGATTTGGAGGAGGAATTTGCAGCGGTGGCGATGCAACTGCCGCCGAACACCGTCAGCAATCCGGTGAAAACGCGTTTCGGGTTTCACCTCATCGAAGTGCTGGATCGCCGCGAACCGCAAATTTTAACAGAATCCGTTTTCGAAAGCCAGCGCCCGAGCCTGGAAAAACGGCTGCGCCGCAAACGGGAGCAGGTTGCTGCCAATCAATTTATCAGCGAATTTATCGGCGACAAAAATCCACAGCCGGTGGAGCAGGGTTTTCGGCAATTGTGGAATGCGCTCACTAAAAACGCATCCGGAGAGCAGCCGCGCATGCAATTCCGCAACTCACTCGACGATCAGCAATTGGCGACGGTCAAAGTGCAACTTGCCAAAAATTTGGGTGATCCGCTGGTGCAATACTCAGGCGGAGCGATCTCCATCGGCGATTATTTGGCGTCGCTGTCGCAAATGCCGTTGGGCGATCGTCCAAAATTCCAGTCACCGCGCCAGTTTTCCGACCATTTGGGCATTTGGGTGCGCAACCGGTTTTTGCTGGAAAAAGCCCGGAAATCCGGGCTGGAAAACCATCCGCGCGTGACGCGTGAAATGCACGATTTCGCGACGGAATTTGCATTTCTGCTGTATCTGCGCGATGAAATTCCGGGCATCAGCATTCCAGATTCTGTTGCCGCATATTTCGAAAACGGGCGAAAAGCGGCAGATATTCCCGCCGGAAATCCCGATGTGCGCAACCACCACACGCTGCAAAGCTGGGCATGGAGTGAGGCAAATCGCCGGTTGCACAGCAAATTGCGCACAGAAAACGCCCCGGAAATCCGCATCGATGAAGCATTGTTGCAGCAGGAAAATGCGTTGATCGACTGGGAAAACCGCATCCGCATGTTTATGATTCGCAAGCCTTCCTGATTCCTGATTAACCGTCGTTAAAAAACGGGAAAATATACACTTAAGGCGTTAATCGTTTAACCTAACGCGCAAAATGTTGCAACCCGGTGCTGCCCGAAAGCAGTCGCGGCGATTTGAAAAAACAGCCTTTTTGATACAAAAACAGTGTTTATTTTGCGACAATTGCAAACCTTCTGATAATTTCTCAAAATCAGGTCAAAAAAATTCCCCAAATTAAGTCTTGACATTTCTTGCCAGGTGTCGTTATATTCATTCAACAAGTTAAACGTTTAACTAATGGCGGTTCGATGAGCACGACGATCAGAGATGTTGCCAAAAAAGCGAACGTATCTACCGCAACCGTTTCACTGGTGATCAATAATCACAAACGCATATCACCGGCGACGCGGGCAAAAGTGCTCAGCGCCATCAAAACACTGGATTATCATCCCAGCCGGTCTGCCCGCGGGCTGGTATCCAATCGCACCGGAAATATCGGTTTTATTCTCCGCGAAGATCACTTTTCGAAAAGCGAGCCGTTTTACACAAAGGTGTTTCTCGGTACCGAATTTGAGGCACGCGAACACGAGTTTTACGTTTTACTGACCACTGTTTCCCCGGAATTTCACAAAGGCGAAGTATTGCCCCGTTTTGTTTTGGAACGCAATGTTGACGGCATTATCATCGCCGGAAAAGTGCCGCAAGAGCTGACCGGGCGATTGGGCGAATACAAATTGCCGCTGGTATTTGCGGATTATTATCCGCCCGAAGGCAAATATTCGATGGTGCTGATCGATAACATCGCCGGCGGCGCAGATGCGACAACTCACCTCATCCAACGCAATCACCGCAATATTGCTTTTGTTGGCGGCGATATCGAACACCCCAGTATTCTGGAGCGGCTTCAGGGTTACAAAATTGCTTTGGAAAAAGCAAACATCCCGGTTCGGAATGAATGGATAATTACCGACGCTGTTTCGACCAACACGGAAAGCGGCTATCTTTCTGCAAAATATTTATTTGACCGTAACCCGGATGTCACTGCTGTGTTCTGCTGTAACGACGCAATGGGAATTGGTGTGATTAAGTATTTGAAAGAAAAGGGTTTACGTGTTCCACAAGATATATCTGTTATCGGTTTTGATGATGTGGAAATGTCCGCATTTATCGATCCGCCACTGACAACCATGCGAGTGCCCAAAGAAGAAGTGGGTGTGCATGCCATGCGCCTCATCCGGCAAGTTATTCAAACCGATGCCAAACCGCACAAAATTTTAGTACCCGTTAAGCTGATTGAGCGAGAATCAACGCGGCAGTTATAAATTGATTTTTATTCGTCTCAAATAATTGGTGGAAGGTTCCACCGCATCCATTTTATTAAACCATAAATTATGGAGGTCTTATTATGTCACATAAGATACTCATCTATATGATGACACTGCTGTTTTCGGCAGGTTTGTTGGCTCAGGCTAACCTGTTGCCAAATGGCAATCTTGAGTCGCAAACGCCGAACTTTTGGAGCGAATGGAACGCGCAGAGCGGCGCGACAATGACCTGGGCATCGGACGATGCAGCACCGAATCCGTGGAACCAGTCGTTGCAGAGCCTGTATTCGTTCAAGGTCGAAAAAACCGCAGCCACCAGCGATTGGGTGGGCTGGCAAACGGAAAACAACGCGGATCTGTATTGGAACAACGCCGCAGGTAACGTGTTGTATAACTTCACTTTCTGGGCAAAAACAGCGGGTGTGAACACAGCTCCTGCAAACCAGGATGGCGAAATTGGCGTTTGGTATAAATTTTACGCTGGCGGCAGCCTTGTCGGCGAAAGTTTTGTTCCTGTGGATCAGAGTGTATCGGACAAAGACTGGACACAATACACCGGCGCATTGCTGGTAACCACCGAGCCGGACGAAGTGTATGCCTACGCTGCAATGGGCAAAGACGCAACCGGGACAACCTGGTTCGATAACATCGATGCGACAACCGATCCGTGGTCGATGAGCCTGTTCAACGCGGATGCGGAAACGCCGGAATCGTGGATGTATTGGTTCGACACCGGCAAACTGGGCTTCGCGAATGTGGTTGAAGCTGCCGGCGCACCAAGTGGCACCCACGCCGTATTGCTGGAAGAGCAAGATACCGAAGATGATGAAATGGTATTCTACAGCGAACCGTTTGCTGCAGCCGGCGGTGAATGGTACAAGTTCAGCTTTATGGTGAAATCCGAAGGCGTGAACACCGATTCGCTGTTTATTCCCACAAACGTTATGCCCGATCGCGATAACGATCGCGCCGGTATCACCATCCTGTTCCATCGCGGACCGGATATCACCACTTCGTGGGATCTCACCGGCGGCGACCAGTTTGTGTATATCGACCAGCGCGCAGATCTCGGCGACTGGGTACAGGTTAACGCCATTGCCAAAGCGCCGGATGATGCCGAAGGTATCAGCGTTCGCGCACGTTTCACATCGTTCCCGGTCGGAAAAGTGTGGTACGACGATTTCACAGTACAGCAAGTAAATAAAGTGATTACCGCAATCGAGCCGGAACCGACACCGGTTACCTCACTCATTCCCACCAATTTCAAATTGATGCAAAACTATCCCAACCCGTTTAACCCGGAAACGATTATTGAATATCTCGTGCCGGAAAACGGAGCGGTTGAGTTGAGCATTTACAACATGCTGGGTCAAAAAGTGCGCACACTGGTCAGCGATGTTCGCCAGGCAGGTACCTATCAGGTGCACTGGGATGGCACGGACAACAACGGCAATCGCGTTAGCAGCGGTGTGTATCTGTATTCGCTGCGCGGCACCAACGCACTGATTACCAAGAAAATGGTTTTAATGAAGTAAGTAGCTGTATTTTCAATACTTGCAGGGGCGATTTTACGTCGCCCCTGCGATGTTTTCGAATCGTATTTGCCGCCCAAAAATTGGTTTTGAGATTCCTGCATCCGCAGGAATGACACTCCCGGAGAAGATGAACTGTCATTCCGGGCTTGTCCCGGAATCTCCGTGAATCAAAACCGGCAAATAATAATGTAATCAAAAAAACTTTTTTTCATGCGTAGCCTGGAGATATCGAGCATGAAGCTACGTCCGTTTGCACTCCTGTTTGTGATGATGACGGTAGGTTGCGGCGCCCTGTTTGGCGGGACAACCGGTAAAATTATCGGTCAGGTGAAAGATGCCAACTCCGGCGATCCGTTGCCTGCTGTCAACATCATTATTGAAAACACCTTTCTCGGCGCATCGACAGATATGGATGGTGCGTTCATGATTTTGAATGTGCCGCCGGGCGTTTACGAAGTCCGGGCAAATTACATCGGTTACCGCGATGTGGTCGTCACCAGTGTGTCCGTCAGTGTGGATAAAACCACCACCGTAAATTTCGAACTGAGCGAATCCGTTGTGGAATCCGATGCGGTGGAAGTGGTGGCGGAGAAACCGCTGATCAAAAAAGATCTCACCTCAACCGAATCGATCATCACCAGCCAGGAAATCGAGAATTTACCGGTTGCCAGCTTCAGTGATGTGGTCAATTTGCAAGCCGGTGTTGTGGAAGGGCACTTTCGCGGCGGTCGTACCGGCGAGGTGGTTTATCTGGTTAACGGTGTTTCCGTGAACGATGCCTATTCCGGCTCATTTGCCATCGAGGTGGAAAATAACGCTATTCAGGAATTGAGCGTGATCAGCGGAACGTTCAACGCGGAATACGGGCAGGCGATGTCCGGGATCGTTAACATCGTTACCAAAGAGGGCAGCGACAAACTGGAAGGCAACCTGAGCGCCTACACCGGCGATTACCTGAGCACAAACGACGATATTTTCTGGAATGTGGACGCCTTCAACCCGGTTTACAACCTTCAGGGCGATGTGAGCGGGCGCGTGCCCGGCATTCGCAAATTGAAATTTTTCGCCAGCGGGCGATACCTGAAATCCGATGGCTATCTGTTTGGCCGCGATGTGTTTTCACCGACGGATGCATCCAATTTTAACAGCGATGCGAGCAACGACTGGGTGATTTCCGCGAAGGGCGAAACCTACGCTTTCAGCGAAGAAACCGCCGCGAACCTGATCGAATCCGCCGATTTTTTGCCGATGAACAGCGAAGAACGCTACACCGGTAACCTCAAGTTAATATTCCAACTTAGCTCCCGTGATAAATTGATTCTCGACGGCATTTACCAGAACCGCAACTGGCGGGAATACGATCACCGTTTCAAGCTCAATCCCGAAGGCGATTACCGCCGCGATCAGGAATCGTACACCGGGATGTTTTTGTGGAATCGCGTGTTCAGCAGCCGCACGTTTATGGATCTGCGCGCCTCGCTGTTCAAAACCGATTATTTCCAGCGCGTATTTGATGAATATCTCGGCGATCAGTACGCGTCAACCGTTCGGCTGCAGGATGCCGGGGCGAACGCGTTCCTCACCGGCGGGCAGCAGATGTGGCATTTCGAGCGCTCCACCAAAACGATGCTGTTCAAACCGGATATCGTCAGCCAGGTCAACAAATCGCATCAGTTGAAGCTTGGCGCGGAATTTAAACAGCACGAATTGCAGATGAGCGAGTTCGAAGTGTTGCCGGATGTGCCGTCGCGCATCGCGCCGCTGACCTCGTTCAACCACAACCAATACACCCGCAAGCCGGTGGAATTTGCCGTATATTTGCAGGATAAAATGGAGCTGAACGATCTGGTGATCAACGCCGGATTGCGGTACGATTATTTCGATCCGGACGGTGATATTCCCACGGATTTCCGGCAGCCGTCGGAAACCGAATATCGCGCAGCGGGCACCAGTTCGCAACTCAGCCCGCGCATCGGGATTGCCCACTCAATTTCCGCGAGCGGAAAAATCCACATTTCCTACGGGCATTTTTTCCAGATTCCCAATTTTTTCTATCTGTATGTGAACCCGGAATTTGATATTTTTCCGTTGCAAAGCACGCCCTCACCGCCACCGCAATCGCTGCTGAACACGGTTGGAAACGCGGAATTAAAGCCACAAAAAACAGTGATTTACGAAATCGGTTTGCAGCAGCAGATGGGCACGGATTTCGGCGTATCGCTTACCGCGTTCAATAAAGATATCCGCAATCTGCTGGGCGTGGAAGTGCTCCAAACCATTCAGGGGCAAAAATACGGGCGATACATCAACCGCGATTACGGGTTTGTTCGCGGCATTACGCTGGAAGTGACGAAACGCCACAGTGCCGGCGTCAGCGCGACCATCGATTACACCTATCAGGTGGCGCGCGGCAACGCATCCGACCCGAACACTGCGTTTCTGGATGCGCAAACCGATCCGCCCAACGAAACCGAAAAAGAATTTGTGCCGCTCGATTGGGATCGTACCCACCAAATCAACACGACCGTCACCATCGGCGATTTGGGAAATTACGCGCTGAGTATCATCGGGCGATACGGCAGCGGATTGCCCTACACACCCACATTCCAGAATGTGCAAACAGCCATCGAAAACAGCGCCCGTCGCCCGTCCGTGTTCAATGTGGATGCCTATATTTACAAAAATCTGAAGTTTGGCGGATATGGCGCGCAACTGTTTGTGCGGGTGTTCAACCTGTTCGATCGCAAAAATGAGCGGGATGTTTACTCGGATACCGGTCGTGCCGGATACACGCTGGCACCGCTCTACACCGGCGGATTGCGCCCGCGCGGCGTGAACACGCTGGACGAATATTTCGTCCGCCCGGATTTTTATTCGCCCCCGCGCCAGATTCAGGTGGGGATGGAATTTAAGTTTTGATCGTTTTTATGTTTGAAAAGGTCATTCCTGCGAATGCGCCGATGGCGCTCCTTCGGAGCAGGAATCTCCCGAATCTATAGGCAAAGCAAATTTGCGTTCCGCAAAAAGGAGATTCCGGGACAAACCCGGAACGACAGAAGAAGCGTAAACGCTGAAATTTTGAATCAAATATTTACAAACACTTTTCCGAGCGACCTATGAAATACAGACAGATCATCGGGTTTGCTGCGATGGCGATACTGCTGCTGAGCGGATCGGCATTCAGCCAACGCGAACCGGACCCCAACACCGGCGATGCCAAATTTCGCCGCACCGGAACGATGGACGGAAACCTGGTGCGCTCCATTTACATCAACTGGGGCGAACTGGCACACTGGCCGGATTCGCCGTCCGGCGAATGGCCGAAAGGCACCGGTCATCAATATGTGGACGGCGTTGGGTTGATTGTGCAGGGGCGAACCACCGACAACAGCGGCAACGTGATTTATCCCATGGAAACCCAATACCGTGAATTTGTGGACCGTGGTCCCAACGACGAGTTGTGGGGTTGGGCACCGCTGCCGGGCTATTTTAACGCGTTGGGCACCGAACCCGCCATGAGCGACGACGCGGAAACCTGGCCAACCAGCTGGCCGGATAAAGACGCAAGCTGGAGCGGCTACTGGAACGGCTTTTTTGGCAAAGGCGTGCAAAATGCCGATCTGGAAACCTTTTTCGTGTTCGATGATGATCAGGACGAGGAATGGGATTTCCTGCCCGATCCGTCCGATCCCGAACGGCGCGGCATGGGTATTGAGGTGGCTGCACGTTATTTCCAATGGTCGCAGGTGCTCGCGGAAGACGTGATTTTCGCGGTGTATTTCATCACCAATGAGGGCCAAACCCAATACGACAGCACCTATTACAGTTTTTACATCGATTGGGGCGTTGGCGGCACAGACGACTCATCGGACGACACCGGCGATTACGACACATTTCTGGACATCGCATGGGCGTGGGATTTCGACGGATTTGGCTCGCCCGGACGCTGGAGTCCGGTTGGCGTGGTCGGGTTCGCGTTTCTGGAAAGCCCCGGCATTCAGGATGACGCGAACGATAACGACGACGACGGATTGGTGGACGAAGCCCGCGATTCCGGTCCCGGCACATTTCTCGATACGCCGCCATACGGCGTTGATGATCCTGCCAAATTTCAGGATTACTTTGGTTACGCACCGCGCCCGCACTGGAGCGGCGACGAAGACGGTGACTGGGCAGCCTACACGGACATTAACGAAAACGGACAGTGGGACGATGGCGAAGCACTGAACGACGACGTTGGCGCGGACGGATTGGGTCCGAACAATTTTGGCTATCCCGGCCCGGATGACGGCGAAGGCGACGGCATGCCCACCGCCGGCGAACCGAATTTCGACTTCACCGACAAAGATGAATCCGACCAGATCGGTTTGACCGGATTCCGGATTTTCCCGGTGCACACCTACGAATTGTGGAACGAAAACCAAAACTGGGGCGTGTTCCGCTCTGCACCGCCGCCGCACAGCCAGCAGGTAACCGCCAATTTGGGCATGTTTTTTTCCTCCGGCCCGTTTCCGCTGGTGCCCGGACAAACCGAAAACTATTCGATGGCGCTGCTGTTCGGCACGGATAAAGATGATCTGGTGCTCACGAAAAAAACCATTCAACAGATTTATAATGCAGACTATCGCTTCGCACGACCTCCTGACAAACCGCGCCTGTTATCGGCGATCCCCGGCAATGGGCGCGTTATTTTGACCTGGGATACCAAAGCGGAGCAATCGTTCGACCCGTTTTTGCAGGAATTCGATTTTGAGGGCTACCGGATTTATCGCGCTACCGAGCCGGAATTTCTGGAAACGCGCCTGATTACAGATGCTTACGGTCGTGCCACTTTCCGCAAACCGATCGCACAATATGATCTCAAAAACGGTTGGAGCGGGCTGCACCCGATCGATATTTCCGGTGCGAATTTTGATCTCGGCACCAACAGCGGGCTGCGCCATTTCTTTATCGATACGAATGTGAAAAACGGGCAAACCTATTACTACGCTGTGGTTTCGTATGATCACGGATTGCTGGATACCAGCGCAACCGGCGCGTTTGTGGGACTGCCGCCGGCGGAGTGCACCAGCCTCATTCAAAAAGATGTCGCCGGAAATGTTACCGTGGATGTGAACACTGCGGTAGTTGTGCCGCGCGCACCGGCCGCCGGATTTGTGGAGCCAGGCGTTGCGGAAAACAGCATTTTCCGGGAAACTGTCGGCACCGGCGATTTCCAGATCGATTTTCTGATTCCCGATTCCGTGCCGAACAATCACGAATACGAAATCGCGTTCGGCGATACGTCTTATTTTCACAATGCGGGCGCGTCGTATTATCAGGTGTGGGACGTGACCGGCAGTCAGCGCATCGCCAAAACCGATACGGTCTGGTTTGAGGACGGCTCGCAATCGCCGATGTTCGACGGCATCGTGCTCACCCTCACCAACGATGCGGCGTCATTCAACGAAGCAAACAGCGGCTGGCTGGTTGGCGAAAGCACCTATCGCTGGCGCGTTACGCAAGATAAACGCTTTTCCGGACTGGATTTAAACATCGATTATCCGGCGGATTTCGAGATTACTTTTTCCGAAGAAATTGTGGATACCGCGATCAACCGGCTTGGTTTTCCGGCGCAGGTGCCCACCAAATTTAAGGTGTATAATGTCACCGAAGACGCTCAGGCGAACTTCCAGTTCCTCGAATATTACGAAAAAGACAACCAGTTGACGCCCTACATTCCCAATGTGCACAGTGCGGATTCCATCGAATCCGTAACGATTTGGGTGCCGGATACGCGTCCGGGCAATCCGCTGCGGCTGAAAACGACCTGGCAATTTTTCCTCGAAAAAGATGCGAACATCACCGAAAATATAGCGCCTGCTGCGGGCGATGTGTTTTACATCAACACCAAAAAGCCCTTCCGCAGCGGCGATGTCATCAAATTTACCACCCTCGGCAAAGGCTACGATGCGGACAAGGCAAAGGATGATCTGGAAAATATCGCGGTGGTGCCCAATCCGTATGTGGTCACGGCATCGTGGGAAGAATCGTCGCCATTCCGTTTCGGGCGCGGTGAGCGGAAGATGTATTTCATCAATTTACCGGCGGAATGCACCATTCGCATATACACCACGCGCGGCTATCTGGTGGATGAAATTGAGCACAGCAGCAGCATCGATAACGGACAAGAAGCCTGGAATCTGCTCAACAAGGACGGGCAGGAAATATCCTACGGCGTTTACATTTTCCACGTAACCGCACCGGGCATCGGTGAAAAAGTAGGCAAATTTGCAGTTATAAAATAGATTCGATCAATGTAGAGACGATTCATGAATCGTCTAAATTTAATATTCATGTATACGAACAAAGTAGGTGGAGACAATACATGAATTGTCTCTATCCGATAAATTGTATTTACACCATAATCGTACGAATACCAAAATCGATAACCCTGAAACCCTCAGGCAAAGCGTCATGAAGCGAATAAAACACATAATAACCGGTTGGTTGATGATAACCGGGCTGGTTTTCGGGCAAACCGGCGAAGTGACCAATGTGGGCACCACCGCCGCGTCATTTTTGGAAATTGGCGTTGGCGCCCGCGCCATCGGGATGGGCGGCGCGTTTGTCGCTACCGCCAACGATGCCAGCGCCATGTACTGGAACCCTGCGGGGTTGGGATTTCTGTCGCGTCCGGAAATGATGTTCGTCCATGTGGACTGGCTGGCGGATATCGATTTCGATTTCGCCGGTGCAATGTTCCCGTTGGGACGATTCGGCACGCTCGGTGCCAGCCTCACCAGCCTTAATATGGGCGAAATGCTGGTTCGTACGGTTGATCAACCGGATGGTACCGGTGAGTTTTTCCAGGCC
Organism: Calditrichia bacterium; assembly: GCA_020634975.1. NCBI lineage: Bacteria > Pseudomonadati > Calditrichota > Calditrichia > Calditrichia bacterium. Next base: position 2,431,977 of record JACKAQ010000001.1, read on the forward strand.
GGCGATCTCGCGCTGCAACTGTCATATGCACTGCCGCTCAACCAGCAATTTTCGGTGGGGATGAACGTCAAATACATCTACCAGAAAATCTGGAAAGAAACCGCCAACGGCTTTGCCGTGGATATCGGTACGCTCTACAAAACCGGTTACAACGGGTTGCGCATCGGCGCGTCGTTGACCAATTTTGGCACGGATATGAAGCTCAGCGGCGAAGATTTGTTGGTCTATCACGATATCGACCCGAACATCCAGGGCAACAACGACCGCGTATTTGCCACGCTGGAAACGCGCTCGTGGCCGCTGCCGCTCAATTTTCAGGCGGGTATCGCAATGGAAGTGATGCAGCAGGAAAACCACCGCATCACCGTTGCCACAGAAGCGATGCATCCCAAAAATAACACCGAAAGCGTGCACGCCGGTTTCGAATATGCGTTCCGCGAACTGTTCTTTTTGCGCGGCGGTTACCGCAATCTGTTCCTGAAAGATAGTGAGGAAGGGCTGACGCTCGGCGCGGGATTTTCCACCCGGTTTTTGAACAACTTGCGCACCACGCTGGATTACGCGTACGCCGATTTCGGGCGGCTGGAAAACGTGCACCGTTTCGCCTTTTTGATTCAATTTTGATGGTTGAATTTTTGTAGAGGCGTGCCACCGGCACGTCTTAATATGCGGCAATAATACGCATACATACATTCCAAACGTATTCTTCAGGTTGATAATGAAACATCATTTCATTGCCACATTATTGTTGATTGTCTTGCTCCTCTCTGCTTGCGGCAGCCGTCAGCGAAACGATAGCGAAATCATTTACTGGTCGTCCAACAACACCTACGAAATCAAATTCGCCGATGAAGTTGTGCAACGCTGGAATGCCGGAAACGCCGGACATCCGGTGCACAACCAGCCCGTGCCCGAAGGACAATCCAGCGAGGAAGTGATTTTGGCGGCGGTCGTCGGCAAAACCACGCCGGACATTTATTCCAACATGTGGCAGGGCGATGTGGAGGCATACGCGCAGGCTGGTGCGCTGGTCGCGCTGGACACACTGCCGGGATTTTGGGAATATATTTACGAACGCTGCGACAGCGCCGTGGTGGAGGAAATCCGCTCGCTCGACGGTCATATTTACCAGATTCCCTGGAAAGTCAACCCGATCATGCTCATTTACAACACCAACGAAATGCGCAACATCGGGTTCGATTCGCCGCCGCAAACCTACAGCGAATTTATCCGCGCCGGTGCCGAATTCAAAACGGACAGCGACGGCGACGGCTATGTGGATCGCTGGGTGGGCTATGCCAACGTGCAGGTGACCTGGTGGCAACGGTTTTTCGATTTTTATCCGCTGTATCTGGCGGCATCGAATGGCGGCTCGCTGGTGCGCGGCAACGAGGTGATGTTTGACAATGCGCATGCCGTGACCACGTTTCGATTTCTGCGTAAGTTATATGAAAACAAATACTTCGCGCAGGAACGGCTGGACGCGCGACAGGACCCGTTTTTGTCAGGCGTGATCGCCACGCGCTTCACCGGTCCGTGGGAAATCGCCCATGCCGAAAGCTTCAAACCGGAGGGATTCGACTATGCGTTTTCCGGCATGCCCGTGCCGGATGATCATTCCGGCGCAGCGTACACCTACGGCGACCCCAAAAATTTGGTTATTTTCAACACCTGCCCGAATCCCCGAAAAGCGTGGGAATTTGTAAAATTTTTGACGAATCGCGAGAACGATTTGCGATTGCTGGAATTGACCAATCAGCTCCCTCGCCGGAAAAATCTATTCGAAGATGCACAGTTCGCACCGTATTTTGCGGCTAATCCCAAAATGATTCCTTTCGCGAAACAGGCGCAATTTGTGCGTGGCACAGATCCGTGTCCGGTACTGAAAGAGGTGTTCGACATCATTTCGCAAGAATACGAAGCCTGCGTGATTTATGGCGTCAAAACCCCGGAAAACGCCGTTGCGGACGCAGCGCAGGCCGTACGGTTGTTGTTGATGTGAAACGGTGTTATTGTGTTCTGGTGTTTGGGTGTTATCGTGAAAAATGGAGAAAGATTTGGCGAAAGTTGAACGGTTTGAGGATTTGATTTGCTGGCAAAAAGCCCGGGTTCTGGTTCGGGAGATTTATTCCCTGACCCGGCATGATCATTTTTCGAGGGATTTTCGTTTGCGCGATCAGCTTCGTTCAGCAGCAGTTTCTGTGATGTCCAACATCGCAGAAGGCTTCGCCCGGTTTCACAAACGCGATTTTATCCGGTTTCTGGATATTGCCCAAAGCTCAGCCGCGGAAGTCAGCAGCTTGTTGTATGTTGTCGTCGATCAAAATTTGGTGCAGCAAAGTGACATTCAAAAAATCCGGCAATTGACGGATGATACCCGGAAAGTTACCCTCGGACTACTCAGATATGTCAAAAAATCGATAGAAAATGATGCAACTGTCATCAAAGAACCCGACCAAACATACGGCTTTGCCCAAAAAAATGAGTCAATCGAAATACCTGATAACTTCATAAATACCAGCAACTAAAACACGAAAACACAACAACACGAAAACACGATCCGCCCATGAAAAAATCCGCCACCGCATACCTCATGGTTTCGCCATACGTGATATTTTTCCTCACGTTTGTGGCGTTTCCGGTGCTGTTTTCCTTCTGGCTGATGTTTCACAAATGGAACATCATTTCGCCGATGGAATTTGCCGGATTGACCAATTTTGAGCGGCTGGTACAGGATCGTATGTTCTTCCGTTCGCTGTGGAATACGCTGGTTTTTCTGGTGATTCACATTCCCCTGCAAATTGTGGTGGCGCTGTTTTTTGCGGAGCTGCTCAATCGCAACATCCGGTTCCGGGGATTTTTTCGCGCGGCGTATTTCCTGCCGGTGGTGGTTTCAGGTGTGGTCGTTACGATGCTCTGGCAGCAGCTATATGGCTTTGATACGGGATTGTTCAACCGCCTGCTGGTGAGCGTCGGATTGCCGAAAATTGGCTGGATTAACGATCCGAAAATAGCTATGCCGTCCATCGCATTTATGGCGACGTGGAAGAATGTCGGGCTATATATCATTTTGTTTTTAGTGGGTTTACAGAGCGTGCCGCCGCAACAGTACGAAGCCGCGGATATCGAAGGCGCAACCAGTTGGCAGAAATTTTGGTACATCACATTGCCGGGCATCAATCCCACCATTTTTATGGTGGTGGTGCTGTCCACCATCGGCGGGTTTTCGCTGTTTATCGAGCCGTATATCATGACAGGCGGCGGACCGCTGAACAGTACGCTTTCGGCATTTTTGTATATCTACAAACAGGGATTTTTCTATTATCACATGGGTTACGCCGCCACGCTCGGTATCGTGTTCGCGCTGATGGTTATGGCGGTGATCGTCATCCAACGCCGGTTTATCGAAAAAACCTGAAGCAAGGGAAAAGGGTGAAGGATAAAGGATAAAGGATAAAGATAAAATTTGATATTTGAAATTTCCAGAATCCAGAATCCAGAACGCAAATGAAAAAACTACTCACATATCTGGCGCTGGCAATCGGTGCGATCATGTTCATGTATCCCTTTGTGTGGATGGTGATGGCGTCGCTCGCACCGGAAAGCGAGATCGGCAAGCTGGTGCTGCTGCCATCGCAACTGCTGCTGGACAGCTATGTGCAGGTGTTCCAGAAAATCCCCATTTTGCGGGCGCTGTTCAACAGCATTTTTGTGTCAACGACAATTACGTTCGGCGTGATTGTGTTCAGCTCGATGGTCGGTTACAGCCTCGCGCGGCTGGAGTTTCGCGGGCGCGACCTGATTTTTTACATCATCATTTTCACGATGACGCTCCCGTTCCAGATTACGCTGATTCCGCAATACATTTTGATGGTCGAATTCAACTGGGTGGACAGCTACTGGGCGCTGATCGTGCCGTATTTGCTGAACGCGTTCGCGATTATCCTGTTTCGCCAGCATTTCATGGGCATTCCGCAGGCGCTCATCGATGCAGCGCGCATCGACGGCTGCAACGAACCGCAGATTTTGTTCCGGGTGCTCTGGCCAAATTCCGTTCCGGCGATTGTCACGGTTGGCATCATCACATTTATGACGACCTGGAACGAGGTGCTTTGGCCGCTCATCGTTATTCGCAACGAGGATTTGATGACAATGCCACAACTCGTTACTTTGTTTGCGGTTGGCGGTCGCGCGGAATCTCAGCTCGGTGTAAAACTTGCTGCCGCAACATTGCTCGCCGCCCCGATAGTCGTGGCATACGCCTTTTTCCAGAAATATTTCATCCGCAGCATGGCGGCTTCTGGATTGAAAGAGTAGCATCGCAGGCTGCGCAAGGATAAAGGCTAAGTGATAAAGGATAAGTTAAAAGATAACAATATATTAGATGGGAAAGAAAATGCAAAAACTGATAAAATATTCGCTGAATATTGCTAAACCGGAATTTATCCTTAACCCTTTATCCTTTATCCCTGTTTTTATCCTTTATCTTTTATCCTTTATCCTTTTCATAAGTTGCGGAAAGGAAACGCCGCCAGCGCCACCCGAAACGCAAATAAATCTCGCGCACCTCGATCACCTGTATGGCGAAACGGTGATGAACGGCGACACCGTCGGATTTATCGTAATTTACGCAGAAGCGCCGGATTATGAATGGGTGGTTGCGCCCGGCGAAGGTCTGGCATGTGTGGATGACGTGGCACGCGCAGCGGTGGTTTATCTCAACGATGCGCAGCAAAACGGCAACGCCGCCAGCGAACAAAAATTGCGCCGCTTGCTTAAATTTTTGATCCACATGCAGGCGCCCAACGGCCTGTTTTACAACTTCATTTTTGATGATCACAGCATCAACACGACGCGGGAAAACAGTCAGCCGTTGCCCAATTGGTGGGCGTGGCGCAGCCTGTGGGCATTGGCTGAGGCGTATCCGTTTTATCAGAAAAATGACCCGGATTTTGCCAAAACACTCGACGAAACCATTCAAAAAATGATGCCGGAGATCGATGCGCTGCTCGAGAATTATCCGCAAATCGAGATGGCGAACGGTTTCCCGAAGCCGCAGTGGATTCCCTACGGCGCGGCGGATCAATCATCGGTGCTGCTGCTCGGGTTGACCGCGTATCACCGCACCACCGGCGATGCGCAAATCGCTGAAAAAATGCGCAAAATCGGCGAAGGCATCATGAAAATGCAGCTCAATCACGAGGGATTTTTTGCGGATGGCGCGCTGCTTTCGTGGGAAAATGTCTGGCATGCCTGGGGCAACAGTCAGGCCCACGCGCTTATTAACGCGGGAATGGCGCTGCAGGATGCCGCAATGATCGACGCGGGTGTGAAAGAAGTTCGGCTGTTCCAGCCGTATCTGCTGGCGCAGAATTTTATCCGGGAAATCCGGTTTACCCGCAATGGCGATGACATTTCTGCAGAGAAAACCGTCAAATTTGAGCAGATTGCCTACGATATTCGCCCGATGGTGATGGCGGCATTGGCGGCGCACCAGGCGACCGGCGAGCAGCAATATACCGATCAGGCAGCGCAGCTAATGCAATGGTTTTTCGGGAAAAATCCGGCGGGAGCGGTAATTTACGACGCGGCAACCGGTCGCGGTTACGACGGCATCAACGATGCAAAAACGGTCAATCGTAATTCCGGTGCGGAATCGACCATCGAATCCCTGCTGGCGTTGCAGGCACTTAAACAGCATTAAAAAATGAGCCGCAAAGGCGCAAATGAATCAAAGAAAATATCTTTGCGTACTTTGCGCCTTTGCGGCAAAAAATCTATGGCAAGTAAAGTGAAAACAGTTAATTATGGATTAATCGGTTGCGGCGGGTTCGGGCAATTTTGCCTGAAAGCCGTTGCCCAAATGGACGGCGTTCGCATTGCCGCAGTGGCGGATGCGGATGGCGCGCTCGCGGAAAAAACCGCAAAAACCTTCGGCGCAGCTGCGTATCCGGACGCGGAAAGTTTGTTCGCCAATGGCGACATCGATTTGGTACACATCGTGACGCCGCCATTTTTGCACCATTCACAGGTGATGGCTGCGCTGCGCCATGGCAAACATGTGCTTTGCGAAAAACCGCTTGCGCTGTCCGTCGCGGATGCGCGGGAAATGATCGCTGCAGCGATCGAAAAACAGCGTATCTTGCCGGTGGATTTTGTGCTGCGTTACAATGAAATCACCGATCTGGTGAAAAAAATCCTCGATTCCGGCATTTTCGGCAAGCCGCTGTATGCGAATTTCATCAACAACGCATCGGACGAACGGTTGGCGCCGGACCACTGGATGTGGGATCGCAGCAAAAGCGGCGGGATTTTCATCGAGCACGCGGTGCACTTTTTCGATTTGTATCGCTACTGGTTCGGCGATGGCGAAGTGCTCAACGCGCACGCGGAAACGCGTCCCGGAACGGCGCAAACCGATCGCGTGTTCAGCCAGGTTCGCCACGGCAGCGGTGTGATTTCGACACAATATCACGGGTTTAATCAGCCGGATTTGCTCGATCGTCAGCGTCACAGCATTGTTTGTGAAACCGGTGATATCACCGTATTGGGCTGGATACCGGAAGAAATGATCGTCAAGGGCATCGGCGATCCCGACGCCAACGAACGATTGTGGGAACTGCTGCCGGAATCAGCGGATTTCACGATTTCGCTGCTCAGCGAATCGCCAAAACAAATGCGCGGCAACGGCAAAACCATCGCAGTTGATCGCGAATTTCGCATTCATTTTAAACCCGCGCAGGAAAAATTACAGCTCTATTCCGGCGCAATTCAGCAATTAATAACCGACCAAATTGCGTATATTCGCAACGCCGGTCACCGGCGGGTTATCGATGAAACAAACGGGTTGGAAGCCATAAAATTGGCTGAAATGGCCACAATTTTATCGCAAAACAGGTGAGGCACGGATGGAATATCAATTAAAACGCGTGGGCGGCGCGTTACTGGAGCCGATCAAATCGCATTCGTGGGAATCGCGGGCGGTGTTCAATCCCGGCACGGTTCGGGTGGGCGACGCGGTGCACATGCTCTATCGCGCGGTGGAGGGCGCAAATTTCTCGACCATCGGGTACGCGCGGCTGGATTCGGCGGGAAATGTGCTCGAACGCCGCGAACAACCGGTGATTTGCCGGGAATGGGACGTGGAAAAACAGGGCGTGGAAGATCCGCGCATCGTGCCGTTTGACGGCTCGAACTACATTTTTTACACCGCGTATGACGGCGCGCATCCCGAAAAAGACGCCAACACCCGCGTGATGATGGCGGAAACGAAAGATTTTTGCTCATTTTCGAAACTCGGCGTGGTCGGTCCGCCCGGCATTCAGGACAAAGATGCCTTTATTTTCCCCGAAACAGCCGATGGAAAAGTGGTCTACATGCACCGGATTGTCCCGCACATCCAGATTGCGCTGTTCGACAGTATCGAGCACTTCCGGCATCCGGAGCCGGGATACTGGCAGGAACATCTCGACCATCTCGAAAAATACACGGTGATGGCCCGGGAATTTGACTGGGAAACCAAAAAAATCGGTGCGGGTCCGCCGCCGATTCTCACAGATGCGGGCTGGCTGCTGATCTATCACGGCGTTGATGCGAAACATGTTTATCGCGCGGGTGCGGCGTTGCTCGATGCGAAAAATCCGCACAAAGTGATTGCCCGGCTGCCCTATCCCATTTTCCAGCCGGAAAGGGAATACGAGCTTTTCGGCGATGTGAATAACGTGGTGTTTCCCGAAGGTCTGGCGCTGTTTGATGACGAATTGCAGGTGTTTTACGGCGGCGCGGATAAGGTTGTGGCGATGGCTGCCGGCAGCCTTTCCGGATTAATCGATGCGCTTTGGCAGCACAAACAATAATGCAGGGGCGCGGTGCTGACACGCCCAAGTTTCTGAAAAATAACGATTTACAAAATATGAAAATCAAACGATCCACAGTCCGAATCAAACCGCAGGTGACGCGGGTCTTGTTGCGCCCGTTTCCGTTGAGCGATGATCGCGTGCAAAAATTGTCCGGCGGGTTTCCGGGCTGGATGCGAATGCAGCCAGTGCCGCAATCGAGGATTTGCGCAACAAATTTGCCCATCGCCACCGCGATGTGGCGGGATTCTGGCAATCGCAATTCGCGAAACGCACTGCCGGAATCAGCGCGGCGCAATCGCTTTCGGCGGCGCAGCAACTGCTCGTCGGTGCGCATCTCGCAATGGAATATTCGTTGGAATCTGCGGCGCTGTTCAATCCGTCGATTGTCTGGCATCCCGACCAAAACGGCGTGCCCGCCGGCCGCAAACGATTTGTGATCAGCCTGCGCGCCACCGGTGAAGGGCATATTTCTTCGCTGGTTTTTCTCGACGGGATTGCAGATTCGGCGGGAAACATCACGATTGGCGAACGCAGCCGCCACACCGAAACGCCGGAAATTTCGCCAACGGCGGATGGATACGGCGCGGCATTTTCGCCGGAAATCCCGCTGTCCGGACGGGTGATTTTTCCGCAGGTGCCGGAGGAAAGCAACGGCATCGAAGATGCGCGATTTGTGCAGTGGCAGCAGCCCGGGGAGCCGCCGCAATATTTTGCCACATACACCGCGTACGACGGTCACCGCATCCGTTCGCGACTGCTGGAAACGCGCGATTTCCTGAATTTTTCCTCCCGGACGCTGCACGGCGCGGCGGTGCAAAACAAAAATCTGGCGCTGTTTCCCCGGAAAATCAACGGCAAATACGCCATGCTTTCCCGGCAGGATAATGAAAATAATTACATCATGTTTTCCGACGATTTGTATTGCTGGGAAACGAAAGCGCTGCTGAACGAACCGGAATTGTCGTGGGAATTTACCCAGCTTGGCAACTGCGGCTCGCCCATCGAAACAGACGCTGGCTGGCTGGTAATCACGCACGGTGTTGGTGCGATGCGCCAATACGCCATTTCCGCGATGCTGCTCGATCGCGATGCGCCGCAAAAGATCATCGGGCGACTGCCGCAACCGCTGATCGCGCCCGACGAATCGGAGCGTGAGGGCTATGTGCCCAACGTCGTGTATAGCTGCGGAAGCATCGTTTTTGGCGAACAATTGATTGTTCCGTATGCGCAGTCGGATTCATCAAGCAGTTTCGCGACGGTCAATTTAGCGGAGTTAATTCATGAAATGTCATAAAGTTAGCGCTCGAAAAATTTTATCCTTTCCTTCTCGAATTCGAATTATCCTTTATCCTTTATCCTTCATCCTTCTGCTGTTTTCAGCCGCAACATTTGCCCAGCAAATCGCGATTCCGCGTATCGAGCAGATGCCCAATTTGCCGCAGCCATACCAGATGCGCAACTGGAAACAAGTGGCGCTCGGGTTCGATTCACTGGCGTTCAAATTGACGGCCAGCGGGCAATATTTGCCGCTCATTTTCCGGCAGATCAACACGGTCAACTATCCCAATCACGACAGTTTCGGGATTCATTCGTATGTCGGCACCAACTCGCCGAACAGTGGCGAAGCCATCACCGGTTTGCCGGCGGTGGTCGGGGCATCGCTGGTGGGCATCAACAAAAAAAACCAGAATTCGCAAAACTGGGTGCTGCGCTGTGAGGAATTTTTCAATCGCCGCCCGGAGGAAAATATTTACCTGAACGGACCGGTTGCCAACAGCGGCAGCGACTGGTGGTACGAAACCATGCCGAACGTATTTTTCTACCAGCTGTACGATTTGTATCCCGGCACCGGCGATTTTGCCAACCAGTTTACCACAGTTGCCGATCAGTGGCTGCGCGCAACAGAAGCGATGGGCGGCAGCGCGACCCCGTGGAACAAGGCATTCATGGATTATCGGGCATGGTCGTTTGCCACGATGACGCCGCTGACCACCGGCGTAAAAGAGCCGGAAGCCGCCGGAGCGATTGCCTGGCTGCTGTTTAACGCATATCTGGAAACCGGCGAAGAGCGCTACCGGATGGGCGCGGAATGGGCGATGGAATTTCTCAACGGGCGAACCACCAATCCGTCATACGAGCTGCAATTGCCCTACGGCGTTTACGCCGCCGCCAAAATGAACGCGACCATCGGCACGCAATACGATGTCGAGAAGATGCTCAACTGGTGTTTCACCATCGGGCCATTGCGGCAGTGGGGCGCGATTGTGGGCACATGGGGCGGTTACGATGTGAGCGGGTTGATCGGCGAATCGATCAGCAACGAATACGCATTTGTGATGAACGGCTACCAACAGGCCGGCGCGCTGGTGCCGATGTGCCGTTACGACGACCGTTTCACCCGCGCGATCGGCAAATGGGTGCTGAACGTGGCGAACGCATCGCGGCTGTTTTACCCGAATTATCTGCCGCCGGAAAATCAGGACAGCGAGGAATGGTCGTTCCAGTATGACCCGAACAGCACGATTGCCCACGAAGCGCTGCGCGAAGAATTGTTCGGAAAAAGCCCGTATGCCACCGGCGACGCGATCGGCGGCGGATGGGCGCAAACCAATCTCGGGCTGTATGGCTCGTCGCATGTCGGCTATCTCGCCGGGATTCTCGATACGACCGACGTGAGCGGCGTGCTCAAACTGGATATGCTCAAAACCGACTTTTTCCGCAACGAGGCTTATCCGACCTATCTGCTGTATAATCCGCATGTTACGGCGCAAAATGTGAGCATCGATGTCGGCAGCAATTCTGTGGATTTATACGATGCCGTGAGCAACACTTTTCTGCAAACCGGCGTCAGTGGCGTTGTATCTGTGGCGATTCCCGCGGACGAAGCGCTGCAACTGGTGCTGGCACCGGCGGGTGGCGTGGTCAGCTATCATTTTGATGAAATGCGCATCGACGGCGTGACGGTGGATTATAGTAGCGGTCAGGCGGTGACGAACTATCCGCCGCGCATCAAGGCGCTGGCTGTTGCGGAAAACGATGTTTTTATCGGTGAAACGATTGCTGTGTATTGCGCCGCAGATGATCGCGATGGCGATACGCCGGTATTCAACTGGAACGCAACCGACGGGCAACTTTCCGGCAGCGGCGCAACCGTGAACTGGACTGCGCCGGATTCTGCCGGAACAGCGCAAATCACCTGCATCGTTTCCGATGGCAACGGTGGGGCGGACACCAGCGCAGTGATCGTCTCCGTGACCGACAACCGGCTACCGCAAATATCATCGCTTTCGGCGACGCCGGAAATCATCGACGTGGCGGAAACCGCCCAACTCACCTGCCTCGCGACAGATCCCGACGGCGATTCGCTCAGCTACGACTGGTCGGCAGCGGGCGGAACGTTCAGCGGTAGCGGTGCCGCCGTGGAATGGACAGCCCCGGCAACGCCCGGATATTACGTGATCGTTTGCACGGTCAGCGACGGAAAGGTGCAGGTTTCGGATAGCGTTGCCGTCACCGCCGGGAGGTTGGTCGGGCAATACGGCTTTTCCGGAAACGCTGCGGACGAAAGCGGGTTTGGCAACAACGGCATTGTATCCGGTGCAATATTGACGGATGATCGTTTTGGTAATCCCAACAGCGCCTACTTTTTCGACGGTAGCGACGACCAGATTCGCGTACCGCTGCACCCCTCGCTGAATTTCAGCGAAGCTATCACCGTGGCATTCTGGCTGCAAAAAAGCAGCTTCACCGGCGCGGAGGAATTCCCGATTTCCCACGGCAGTTGGCAAAATCGCTGGAAAGTGTCGATCATCCCGGACAAAAAATTGCGCTGGACAATCAACACGGACGCGGGTATTTATGATCTCGACACGCCTGCAGCGATCGCTGAAAATACGCTCTATTTTGTTGCCGCAACTTTTGGCGACGGGCAGATGAAAATTTTCCTCAACGGGCAGGAAGCGAACGCGGCCAGCCGCAACGGGAACATCAGCGCAACCAACCTCGATCTCACAATGGGGCAGATGGTGCCGGGCAACACCCAATACGGTTTTCGCGGCGTGCTGGACGATGTGCGGATTTACAACCGCGTGCTCAGTCCGGTGGAAATTATGGATTTGTTCAACCTCACCGGCATCGGCGATGACGCGGACGGCTTGCTGCCGAAAACCACCGCGCTCGAGCAAAATTATCCCAATCCCTTCAATCCAACAACGTCGATCAGCTATCAGTTGTCAAATTTCAGTGATGTCAAGTTGCGTATTTTCAACGTTTTGGGGCAATCGGTGAAAACGTTGGTCGATGAAAAATTACCGGCGGGCAGCTACACAATTTCTTGGGATGGCACCAACGCATCCGGCGAAGCCGTTGCCAGCGGGATCTATTTTTACCGGCTGACCGCGGGCGAAACGGTGCTCATCCGTAAAATGTTGCTGGTTCGGTGATTGCTTTTGTCGCAAAGGTGTTTTGTTTTTTTGCCACGAATTTTCACGAATTACTTTAGATCATGTTCGGAGATTTTCCGGGGAGATTCCTGCCTCCGCAGGAATGACAATACGATCACTGTTCAGGTACCTGGTTTGTCATTCCCGCGGATGCGGGAATCTCCGGGCATGTTCAAAGGTAATTCGTTTTCACCCTCCGACAAGCTGGGAAAACTGAGGCTAAACAAAGAATAAACCCTTCGCGAACTTCGCGTCTTTGCGGCACCCAACCTACAAAAAATGACAGGAAAAATATGCGAAATCAATGGATCATCGCGCTGCTGATCTGCGCGAATCTGTTCGGGCAAAGCGGCGACAGCCAGTTTTTCGATGATATCGCCGTGCCGTTTGCCGGAAAACGCGGACAGGTGGAAGTCGGCGGAAATTTTGCCGGCGCAGCGTTTCACCACAGCCGCCCGTTGCCGTCGCGAATCAGCTTTTTTTATCCGGTTGCCAACAGCCTGGATTTGAGTACGGATTACTGGAAACGCGACGAATCGCAGCCTGTTCGTGCGACGCTCAGCGCCAACGGGCAACAGTGGCAGCTCGAAAACATTTCGTTTCCCTATCGATACACGCCGTTTGCGGCGGTTTTTTCGGAGCAACTGGGCGATTTGCAGGTGCAGATCAAATATCAATTTTGCGCGGATATTCCCGCGATGACGCTCAGTTTTGTGATCGTGAACGCGGGCGAACACCCCGTTTCGCCGGAAATGCAGCTCAGTTTGCAGCCCGTTTTGCGAACCTGCCAGACGTATGCGTGGAAATATCCGGCTGATATATCACGCGATAGCGAAACCCGGACAGTTGTCGCCGAATTCCCCGATGCCGATGCGGACAGCACCGCGCTGTTCGTGGCGAATGTTGCCGGAAATCCTGCAAATATCGCTGTGTCGCGGGATTCCGCAAATCCGCAAATCCGGTTCGATTTCGCCAAACATCTGGCGCCGGGCGACAGCCTCGCATTCACCCAACTGATCGGCACTTGCCGGATGCGTGAGGCGGATTCGCTGATCGCCAACGCCCGTTCCCAATGGCAAAACAGCATCGCCGCCAACGAAGAATATGTGAAAAACGCCGTCGAAACCGGCGATTTCCGGCAACCGGACAGCGCATTTTCCCAAACGCTCAACTGGTCGAAAGCGGTGTTGGCCAGCAATCGCCACTGGCTCGACGGCGCGGTGGTGCCGATGCCCTGTCCCGCCGAATACAATTTCTTTTTCACGCACGATTTGCTGCTGACCGATCTCGGCGCAGTGATGTTCGATACGCAACGCGTGAAACGCGATCTCCAATATTTGCAATCACTTACGCAGCCGGACAGCATTTTGCCGCACGCTTATTATTGGCGCGATGGCGGTTATCAAACCGAATTTTGCGCGACGGATAACTGGAATCACCTCTGGTTTATCATCGTTTCCGGCAGCTATTTGCGGCACAGCGGCGATGCGCAAACCTGCTCCACCATTTTCCCGATGCTGCAAAAAAGCCTTTCGATGATGCTGCACAATCGCGGTGCGGATAATTTGAGTGTCGCAACTCGCCCGGACTGGTGGGATATCGGCAACGTGAGCGCCGCGCGGGTGTACACAACGGCGCTGACCATCCGCGCGATTCGCGAATATGCAGCTATCGCCGGAAAACTCTCGCGCGACGGCGAGCGATTGCCGGAACTGCTGGCGATTGCCGAATCGATGCGCCAATCGTTGATCGAAAAATGTTGGGACAGCGAACGCGGATTTCTGATGAGCATGCGCGATTCGCTGAACACAGATCATCATTATTACGCCGGATCGCTGGTGGCTGCGGTGTTCGATTTGCTGGACGTTCAGCAAAAAATCACGCTGCTGGAAACGGCGCAACGGGAACTGCTCGATGCGGAAATCGGGCTGCGCATCGCCATGCCGGCGGATTTTCACACGATGATCGCGGAATACAAATTTAACGGGATGGAAGCGGGCGAGCCGTATGTGTATCTCAACGGTGGCATTTGGCCGCACGGAAACGTGTGGTACGCCCTCGGCTGGCTGATGGCGGGCAAACCGGATGTCGCCGGTGATGCGCTGCGGAAATACGCCACGCTTTCCGGCGTTGCGGCCAGCCCGAACGGACAGCCCTCGTTCTACGAATATCGCAAAGCCAACCGCGATTTGCCGGAATACGGGCAGATCGACAAACCGACATTTTTGTGGTCTGGCGGATGGTTTATCAACGCGCTATATCAATTGGCGGGCGTTCGGGAAAACCCCGAAAACATCGCGTTTTCGCCACATTTACCGGCCGGCTGGACGGATATCGGCTACGATTTGCAATTGTTTGGTCGCACTGCGAACGTATCGTATCGCGGCGATGGCGACTATTTTTCGGCGATATTTGTCGATGGAAAATCGGCGCACTCGGCAGTGTTTTCGCAACCGGCGGACAGCGTGCGGCTGATTCGCGGAACGCCGAAATCGCCGTATCTCGCGAACGCGAATTGCCGGATTCAATCGGTCGATTTCGATAATTCTGCGAAAGAAATGCGAATTTTCGCCGCAGGAATTCCGCGCACAACTGCAACATTTTCAATTGTTTCGCCGATGAAACCGACAGCTTGCCGCGATCGTGATAGCGGCAAATCGCTGGCGATGAAAGTCCAATCACAGGGTGATGTTTTTGTTGTCAATATCGATTCTCCGGCGCAACAAAATCTATCGCTTGTACTATTGTTTGATAAATGATGAGGAGATTCCTGCCTGCGCAGGAATGACAGTTCAGAAAAAGGTAGTGTTACATGATGATGAGGAAATTCCTGTCTGCGCAGGAATGATAGTTCGGAAAAAAGCTTTTGATAAATTGGGTTTGCGGAAGCGAATCGAAGGAAAAAAGAAAAAGCCAGGCCGCGGTTGCAGCCTGGCTTTTTTGATCATTATCGGCCAAATCTATTGATACGAAATCCCGTGCGAACCACATAAAACGATCCGCTTTCCACGCCGTACACATAGCCCTGGTTGTCGGTCAGATCGTAATAATCGACGTCGAACGTGAGACCAAATGATGGCGAGAGGGAATAATCCAAGCCCAGTCGCAGATTCAGAAAATCATAATCCAGATCAGAATAGTTATTGATCGTGCTGTAATCATACTGTGCAGCGTGGATTAATTCTTCCGCTTCCAGGCGTTCAGGAGTTACTGGCATGTTGATGGGATCGAACGCCGCTTCCGTATGACTGAAAGCGCCATCCAGTTTGACAGCCAGTTTGGGTGTCATTTGATAGGACAGATTTGCAGAAACGACTTGCCCTTTGCTCGTGTAATCGGTTTCGGCATACAGCGATCCGAAGTGCAAAACAGGCGGTTGAGTGGTTGAGGCACCCCCGGTGCCTAATAGATGAGCCGCTCAGCCATCCATCATTGCGAACGTGGCAATACCGTTCTGGGTTTTGTAGAGATAGCTGAAACTGGTGAACAAGCTGAACTTGTCGTTCGGCACCGCACTGAAGCCCAACGTGGGCTGCATGCTGGTTTGTTTGTATTCCAGTTCCGGCGTATCGTTGTTGGTGGCGATTTTTGCAGTTAAACCGAGCGATAGCTTGGTTTTTGGCGTCAATCGATAATCGACATCCAGTTTTCCGCCGTTGACAACTGCCGGCAAGCTGGTGACGCTGCCGTAACGGATCGCATCGCGCTGATAATAATAGACTGCGGGCGTTCCGGGAATCGGCGTCAGGCTGTCCGGACCGGATCTGCCATATCGCTCGAACAGGTTATTGTATGGCGAAAACGGGTTGTCGATGTTTTCAAAATAATAGCGCAAATGCCCGGTAAATTCCCGGCTGGGGCGATATTTGACATCTCCCTGCAGCAGGAATTTTGTGGTTTTGTCTTTCGCGCCTTCGAACGGATAATCATCGCGTTCCCGGGTGGAATATTCGCCCAACAGCGAGAGGCGATAGCGGCTGGTCGGCTGATAAATGAATTCCAGATTGCCGCGCATTTCCGTGCGTGTGTAATTGGAAAAACGGGTGTAATCGAAATCGATATCGCCGCCGGAACGGTTATCCCGCCAATCCGGCAAATCCACCAAAACCGAGCTGTTTTCGTAAGTACCGTAATAGGCACCGGCGATGAGCTTGGTTTTTGGGAAGAACGGATGCGCCAGCCGCAAATGCGTGTAAGTGCCGGATGTTTCGCGATCTCCGGTAATCAACACATTTTCGTCCGGCAAATCGTTGTTGTTTTCGGCAGTAAAGCTAACCACCTGTGCCAGCAGATTGGTTTTGCCGAAAACGCCTTTTGCCTTGAAGCGATGCGACAGTTTTTTGGTTTCCGGATACAAACCGAGTTGTGCGGTTTCGCCGGAAAAAATATTCCGCGATGCGAATTCATCGCCGGAGCTGCCGTTTACCGGGTGGCGAGCCGTATCGAACATCGCCTCATATGTGCCTTCGTTCGATTTGAACTGACGGTATTGCGCCTGATATGAAACGATAAAATCGTTTGTCACAGCCGCTTCAACACCGCCGGCAACCGTATGTGTCACGCGGTCCAGCGCAATGCTTCTGGAAGTAACGTGGCAGGTAGCGCAGTGGGAAATCTGGATTTCCTGCGAATGCCCGCTCTCCATAATGCTGCGATGGCTGGCGATCACTTTCAGGTTTTTCAACCCGGGTATTTTCGCTTCGAGGTGGGTTTCAATTTCCTGCCGGCGATACCCGATATCTTCCGTATCCGGATCGAACAGCAGTTCATTGGTGATAATTTTACCACCGGCAACCGTGCCCTCTTTGTTACCGGATTCTCTGGCAACCATGTTTTGGAGCAGATCAATCTGGTTCCGGCGATAAAACGATTTGTAGGCAACTTTAGCGCTCAAGAAATTGCTGAAATTGCCCTGCAAATTCAGCGACATGCGCTTTGAATCGTAAAAATTTCCGGCGAAGTTCAACCGGTTTTGACCCTGTGTTCGCAGCCATTTCAGCTGAAACTCGGGCATAAACCCTTCTTCGCCACGGTCGAACTCTGCAACGCGTAGTGTGTAATCTTCCAGTCCCGTATAGTGGCTCCCAAACCAGAGCGACCACTGATTAGTAACGGGTTGGGCAGCCTCCTGGGCAGAAGCCGGGAAACGAAAGAGAACACAGCACAGTAACGCGATGAAAGCCCACAGACCGTAGTTGGTTTGCTTCTTCATCTTTGTCTCCCTGGTTTAACGTGTTAGTGAGCCGCCAAGGCTGGATACACCTTGCGATGGCAGGTCTGACCCGTGAACTTGTGTATGGCACTGGGTGCATTTTGTCAACATGGAAACTTTCCAGGCATCCAACGTGGAGGTAAATGTACCGCGTTCCGGGTTGAGCGGCTCGGTAAATTCGCCGTCGAATCCGGTGATGGATGTGTGGAAGTGCATTGAATGACAATCCATACACAATGCCGGCTCGTTTTGAACCAGCAGGTTGTTGGCAACAGCACCGTGTGCACTGTGGCAGATGCCGCAGTTTTCGTTAACCGGCTGATGTTCGTAAACGAACGGGCCTTCGTGCTGTGCGTGGCAGGACAAACACAACTCGCGACTTTCGTCGGTTGTTGCGAATGTGTTTACATCGCCGTGCGGATTGTGGCAGCTTTGGCAATCCATCAGCCCTTCCAATACCGGGTGATGGGAAGCCATGCGAAACTCAGCGCCGGTTTCCGTGTGGCAATCCAGACACAATTCTGAGCCCTGTTTTTTCAGCAATTGTTGATTGTTGCTGTGCATGGTATGGCAATCGCTGCAGCCTTCCGCCATTTCGTGGTGGGCGCTGCCGGTAACCGATTGAAATTCCACGCCATTGTGACAACTCAAACAATTGTTCGCTGTTACGCTGGAATAATCTGTTAGTGGGTTGTAAATGCTTGAGCGTTCTGCGTCTTCTTCGTGCAGCGAACCCGGGCCGTGACATGATTCGCAAATAAAGCCCGTTTCTTCCGCGTACACAATGTGCGCATTCATCTTAAACGCTGCGGCAACATCGTCGTGACAATCCATACAGGCTGCGTCGCCGATTTTTGTTGCTGCGGTTTGTGATTGAGAGAATGCGGGAAAGCCCCACATCTGAAGCACTACAAAAAACGCGACAAGCACGCCAAACCCCATGCGATGAGGAAGACGAGTGTCGGTCTTCATACAGTAACCCCTTTGGATTTTGATTGGTTGTTTAGTTGATTTAGCCGTTTGATCTATCCTTTATAGGATTTTTTTCACAAAAACTATCACACCTATTAATGAAACATAATGCCAAACTTTGTTTACATTTTTATTGTGATATTGAAAAATATAAATAGCTATATGTTTATTAAAAAATGATTAGAATCATGTTTAGAAATGATTTTGGCAGATTTTGCGAGATGTTTTAAAAAGAGGTGGGAGATATGAGAAAACAGTATTGGCAAACAACAGCCATGTTTTTCAACATGGCCGGATAATTTTGTCTGCATTCAGCATCAGCGCCACGGTTTTGTCCATCGTTCCGATAACGCCGATAACCAACGTATCGCGTTTGTTGTAAAAATCGAGGCAGGTGCCGCAGGTGGCGATGGTTGCGCCGTTTTCCTGCAGTCTTTTCAGGCTGTCCAGCACTTCGCTGCCGCTGGTTGTCAGGTTGATGCCGCTGTTCACACAACCGATAAAATCTACTGTTTGCCCGGATGTTGCCAGCTCGCTGAGAAACGAGCGCATCAGTTTTTTGCCCAGTTGCGGATCGCCTTCGCCCATTTTGTCGGAATTTAAATACAGGAAAATCATGCAATATCTCCCAATTTTTTAAGATGTTGTTGACCGGTGGGAATATCGGAATTGGATGGGATAACCTCAATAATTAAAATGACTATTTTTTACGAATGATTCGATTTCAGGATTAGCAAAAGAATATGCGTGTTTCCCAATAATGTATGCCGCGCACATCGCGGTATGAATTACTCCCGATAAAACATTTCAATAAAATTGCGCTTGATCAATTCAAAATAAAATGGTTTTTTGTAAACATTCATACGTTTTTTTAATCTGACCATCAAAACTTAAAAAAAATGATAGATAAGGGTAATTTCGATGAAACGCTTTTTGGGAAGCTTATTATATGGGAATGATAAATTACAGTTCGAAAAGTTAAAACAGATTTTATCAGATTTTACCCATTCAGAAACTGTCGGATACACCTCCCAAAATTATGCAATTGTTGAAACAAAAGGCATTGCCACAGAACCCCCAAAGCATAACAGGAATTCTTCATTAAATCGCTGGATTGTAACATGCTCAAATAAACCCGGGGTGAGCAAATCCGGTACTGGTGCTCAAATACGGGATGAGCAGCAATTCAATTTTTGGCGCGGAAAATATTCACTTGCCGCATTTGATGTTCAAAGTCGGCTGCTGCACTTGCAGCGGGACATCCTGGGTTTTCAGTCACTGTATTATTCAAAAACAAACGGTAAACTGCTGTTTAGCAATCATTTGGGTGTTTTGCAAAAAGCTGTTGGCGAGCGGGAATTGTCACCGGAGGGAATCGCGTTGTTTTTTTTGCTGGGATATATTCCCTCAAAATTTACACTGTTCAAAAACATATTCAAGGTTAAACCGGCAGAGCGACTTACGATAAATTCCGATGGATTCATTTCGCAACAGCAATATTGGGAACCACCCGCTTTTGCGCCAACAAATGAATCCATAAATACATTTCGCGATGAATTTCGCCATGAATTTCTCAATGTTTTACGAGAGCAAACCGACGGGGTTGAAGATGTCGGTTTGTGGTTGAGCGGCGGTATCGACTCTACTGTGGTTGGTGCAGTACTTTCGCGCGATTTACAAAAAAAAGTGCATTCAATTACGTTTGGCATTGATATTAAACATCCGCGAATTGATTATCTGCGGGATGTTGTTTTTTCGGAAAGTGTTGCAAAGCAATTCAAGTTTTCCCATTCAAATTTGCTAATCAAAAGCCAATTCCCGATCGCTGACCATTTGATCGATTTGTTACCACGGGATGCGGAACTTCTGTTGACACCAAATGTTTTCACAAAACATTTTTTATCCACAGAATTACAAAAGAAAGGGTTGACATCAATTTTTAACGGCAGTGCAGCTGGAGCTGTTTTTGAGCGAATTCGACCCAAAAAACTGTCGGCAGTTTGGGATAATGATCAATCGGACGCGCATAACTATTTGAAAATGCTATCACGATTTTTAGCGCTGGAAGATATTCATGCCCTGTTTCCTTTCACAAGCCATTTGACAATGGATAATATAGCATCAAGCCTGGATTTAACAGTTTCACACAAGATTGATGAGCCAAACGATCTGGTTGTTTTTGGAATGCTCCGAAATCATTTACCGGAAAAGCCGCTAAGATTGTTTGCAAATATTGAATCACATACAGGAATGGAAATTCATACACCTTTTACAGATGAACGGTTGCTGAAAATTGGTGCCAGAATACCACTGCACATGCGCTGCAGCAATGATAAATCAAAAGAAAAATCACTAATCAAATATTTTTTTGCGGATGTATTGTCAATGGAGATTAAAGAACGCAAAAAGGTTGGTTATCCGAGCTATTACTGGCATCAGGGGCAATTGGATAAGCTTGCCAATCTTTTGAGTTCTGCGATTTTATCTTCGGATATGCCGATCAACCAAGTCTATCTGAAACAGCTTGTTGAATCAGAAAAACAAGCTGCAAACAAAAGTGCCGGGAAACGCTTTTGGGGAGCAACTATTTTTTTTGCATGGTATTATCAGCATGTTTTACAAAAAAATCTGAATGCGCTGTTTACTGAAAAACGATAAATTTTGGTTAGAAAAACAGGTTTAAAATATTCTGTCAAATTAGCGTTTGTTTCATTGAAGGGCATTTTCTATATTTTCCGGGAATGAAAAGAAGACGATTGTGAGCCATTATGAAAAAATCCGAGAAGTCGCAACAAACTGAGCGTTTGGTAATTCCCAGCGATCAGCGTCATCTGCCGGATGTGGAAAAGTTTGTCAAAAAAATTTCCAAAAAAGCCGGATTGAGTGTTGATCAAAGTGATAACCTTGCAATCGCCGTTACGGAATTGGTTAACAACGGCATCATTCACGCCAATAAATTTGCACCGGATAAGGTAGTAACTCTGGAAGTGCTTTTTTTAGGTAATTGCATTAAATTCTCGGTTATTGATCAGGGCAGTGGATTTGATCCTGAAGCGATAGAAAACCCGATTGATCCGGAAAATTTGTGGAAGTTGGGTGGGCGCGGCATCTTTTTAGTGAAAAACTTGATTGACGAAGTGGAAATCCATCCTACGGCAAATGGCACAACCGTTGTTTTAACAGAATATATCGATCAAAATTGATCCTCATCATTGTTGAATTCCCCTCCTGTGGTTAATTCCTGAAATATTTTTTAGTATAGGTTTTTTATCTTGTTTCTCGTATTTTACCGGGCTGTGGCTGAAATATTTGTAGCTCGAACAAATACCTTTTTCTGTATAATTATCGCAGATAAAAAGGAAGCAAATTTTACCATTTACATAGATTCGCGTTGTTGCAAAAAATCGTTAACAAACGGTATTGCAATTGTGATGCACAATAAGCTGCATTAGAACGTGTGACTTATCGGGCATGTTCTGTGACGGGTGATTTGTAAATCGATATAAAATAATAAAGTTATTCCGCGTATTCTCCGATGAACATTCATTACAAACGCGGAAAATTTAGCTGCGTTTTGAAAAACAAAAGGTGTGTAACAAACTGCGCGAACAGTCATCCAAAATACACTTAAACATGCAGTTTGGGAATTGAGAAAAATAAAAAATGATAAACACGCATCGTCACTATTTCCGCACCATCCTTTTTTGCCTGATGTTGTTTCCTGGATTTGCTGTCATTTTGCAGGCTCAGCCGGAAAGCGACATTGTTATTCTCGGCACCGGCGATACGATGATGGGATCGTGGGCATCTCAGGTAATTGCAGATAGTGGCGTCACTTACCCGTTTGAAAATTTGCGCAACACAGTTTCTGGCGCGGATGTTTTTTTCACAAATCTTGAGGCACCGTTTGGTACCGCCGGAACAGCATTTGAGAAGAAATTTACCTTTCGTGTTAAGCCATCACTGGTTCAGGTGTTATTGGATGGCGGAGTAAATCTGGTCAGTTTGGCGAATAACCACATCATGGATTTTGGCAGCATTTGCCTCGACCAAACAATAGAAACGTTGCAAAATAACGCTATTTATTATGCCGGTGCCGGAAAAAATCTAAAGCAAGCACGAAAACCGGCGATAATAGAAGCCAAAGGCAAAAGGATTGGCTTTCTGGCATACAGCCTTACATTTCCGGAAGAATTTTGGGCATCCGATACATCAGCAGGTACGTGTTTTCCATTTGAGGAATTCGCATTTAATGACGTTCGAGCATTAAAACAACAATGCGATTTTGTGATTATCTCTTGCCATTGGGGGCAGGAGTTGATGGAAACACCTAAAAAATATCAGGTGAAACTGGCGCATCGCCTGATCGATAACGGCGCAGATCTCATTTTGGGGCATCACCCACATATTGTTCAGGGAATTGAACAATATAAAGATAAATGGATTGCCTATTCGCTGGGGAATTTTATTTTCGGTTCGTACAGCGAGAGTGCACGGGATAGTTTTATCTTTAAAATAACAGTAAACGAAGCATTTGAAACAACAGCGCAGGTAATACCGATAAACGTTTATAATAAAGACGTAAATTTTCGTCCGGTAATTTTGGACGGCGAAAACCGCGATGCGTTTTTCCTTAAGTTGAAAAATCTTTCGGTGGAACTCAATAGCGGCACATTCGGTATTACAAACGAAGGAATGATAAGCATTAACAATTCCTGAGTAACATTTACACCTTAAACGGAGGGAACGGAAAAAGAATGGCAAGAGGTTCTGTTAGTCGCGCAAGCCAGTCGTTAGACAAATATCTTCAGGAGATCGGGGAAGTTCCCCTGTTAACGCCTGATGAAGAAATCTCGCTGGCGCAGCGCATAAAACAAAACGATCAGGATGCCCTCGAAAAATTAACCAAAGCGAACCTGAGGTTTGTCGTTAGTGTTGCCAAACAATACCAAAATCAAGGTCTCTCTTTAGGCGATTTAATTAACGAAGGTAATCTGGGGTTGATCAAAGCTGCAAAACGCTTTGACGAAACCCGTGGCTTTAAGTTCATTTCATACGCAGTGTGGTGGATTCGTCAGTCTATTTTGCAGGCATTGGCGGAACAGTCCCGCGTTGTCCGGCTGCCCCTCAACCGTGTTGGTGCGCTCAATAAAATCGGAAAAGCCTATTCCGCACTGGAACAGGAATTTGAACGTGAGCCCAGCGCCAGCGAAATTGCAGAGCAGTTGGAAATGACCGATTTTGAAGTAGCCGATACCCTGAAAATTTCCGGACGCCATCTGTCGATGGACGCGCCGTTCAGCAATAGCGAAGACAACCGGTTGTTGGACGTGATCCAAAACGATCACCAGCCGCCGCCTGACTCGGATTTGATGAGCGAATCGCTCAAAATAGAAATTGAACGTGCATTGGCAACGCTGACCAAACGGGAAGCGGAAGTTGTGCGACTGTATTTCGGGCTCGGACAGGAACATCCCCTAACGCTGGAAGAAATTGGCGAACGCTTTAACCTGACCCGCGAACGGGTCCGGCAAATTAAAGAAAAAGCTATTCGCCGGTTGCGCCACGCATCCCGCAGCCGTACGTTGCGCGCATTTTTGGGTTAAAGAAGAAACATTCTTCATCAAAAAGCCCGGTGTTTTTCGCCGGGCTTTTTGCGTTTCAGGCAAAAGTCGCTTAAATTCTCCCCGAATTTACAATGTTGCTGTCAAAGAAACGGACCGATGCAATGCTGAAAACAACACTCCCACACGACCATTTTCAAAAAAAGAAATATGCTGTAAATATGGCGCAGGCAAATATTTATGCCCTGCCCTTCATGTCAACCGGTCTGTTGCTCGCAGCAATTTTTAGTGCTGTTTGGGGCTGGTCATCGCTCCGCGACGGTTTTAATATTTTTATGGAATTGAAGTATTTTCTGCCCACGTTGATTTTGGGAATTCTTGTTCACGAACTGGTTCACGGGCTAACCTGGCAACTGGCCGCGCGATTACCGTTTTCGCAAATCAAATACGGTTTTCAGTTGAAAACGCTGACGCCGTACGCACACTGCAAGGTACCGATTGATATTGCGCATTACCGGCTGGGTGCGGCAATGCCGCTAATTTTGGTGGGGCTTCTGCCATCTGTTTTCGCGGTTGCCACCGGCAGCGGATTTTGGGCAATCTTCGGTTCTTTTTTTACAATTGCCGCAGGCGGAGATATGCTTATATTGTGGCTACTGCGAAACGTAAAATCCGGCAGTTTCGTGGAAGATCATCCCACTGAAGCGGGGTGTTATGTGTATGAAAATGAATAGTTTAACGATCAAATTTTGGTTAATGAACATGCAAAAACGATTCATCATTTTGGCGCTGATGCTCCTCCAGAGCCTGGTCTGGGCGGATGAACTGCAGCGATTGACCGTATTTTTCACCAACGACGTTCACGGTGGTATTGTGCCCCAAAAAGCGGAATTCCTCAACCCGGAATTTCCGCCGGTGCTCGGCGGTGCGGCTTCTGCGGCGGGAATTATCAAAAATATCCGCGAATCTGTGCAGGCGGAAGGCGGCAGCACGCTGCTCATCGATGGCGGCGATACCTTTCAGGGAACGCTGGTGGGCACACTTTCCGGCGGTGAAGCGGTCGTCGATTATTTCAATATGATGGGCTACGACGCTGTTGTGCCCGGCAATCACGATTTTGATCAGGGAAAAGACAACCTTATCGAGCGCATCAAACAATCTAATTTTCCGTGGGTGGCGACCAACATTTTCAACGCGGAAACCGGCAAAGTGTGGGAATGGGTAAAACCCTGGGTGATCATCGAAAAAGATGGGTTGCGCATCGGTATTACCGGCGCAGCAAATGTCGGTACGGCGGCGATGAGCTTTCCCGAAAACATCAAAGGGCTGGAATTCCGGCAGGAAATTCCCGAATTGCAAAAAGCAGTGAACGAACTTCGCGCCGAAAAAGTGGACATGGTTGTCGCGCTGGTGCACGTCGGCTTGCCGTATGACGTTCGCGAAGGTTACGAATCGTTGAAGCAACAAACCGAGCAAGAAGTGATGAACGACCGCTCCGTGGATGCGATGGAAATCGCCCGTTTCGTGAAAGGCATTGATGTGTTGCTGGGCGGGCACCTGCATCGCGGCTATCAGGAGCCGTGGGTTGATCCGGTGAATCACACCATTTGCCTGCAAAATTATGCCAACGGCGGCAACCTCGGCGTGGTGAATTTATATGTGGATGAACCGACCAAATCCATCGCCGGATTCGATTTTGCGGCGGATCAAAACTCGCTGTTGCTGTTGCAGCAGGACCAGTTTTGGCCGGACAGCGTGGTTGCCGCGTTTGTAAAAGAACAACAGCAGGAATATGAAAAAGAATTCCGCGAAGTGATCGGCGTGACCCGCACCGCGCTCACGCGGTCCAGTATTGGCGAATCGCCGATGAACAACCTCATTCTCGATGCCATGTGCGAAGCTGTTCAGGCTGATTTTGCATTCATGAATTTCGGCGGCATTCGCGCGGATATAAAACTGGGCAGCATCTCCCGCGAGGATGTGTTTAAAGTGTTGCCGTTCGGCAACGAGATGGTCAGTTTTCAGGCGGACGGAAAATATATCAAATCGATTCTCGAACAAAAACTTGCTGGCAACAGTCGCGGGCTGGCAATCGGCGGCGCGAAAGTGGTGTTCAACAAAGAAATGGTAACTGGCGAACGTGTTGTTTATATGGAAATTAACGGCGAACCGCTCGACCCGGAGAAAACCTATCGCGTGGTTACCAGTGATTATTTGTTAGAGGGCAATTCCGGTTTACTGATGCTGCGACGCATCCCGCGCAGCCGGGTGAATTTCCACGGAACGCTGGTTCGCGATGCGGTTATCGGCTACATCCAACGCCACTCGCCATTCGAAATCGAAATGAACGGTCGCTGGAAAAACGACGACGGTTATCAGCCAACACAAGAATGGTTGAAAAAATTTGAACGATAAAAAAACGGCGCCGATGAGCGCCGTTTTTTTTATGAAATGAGATTTTACTTCGTTCCCTGTTTATTTCATCCCTTTTCGAATAAAACCGACAATCGCCAGCAGCACACCACCGCCAACGCCAGATGACAAAATGTTACTGACAATGCTGGCAACGTCCATTCCGCCGCCTGTGCTCGCTGCGACACCCAAAGCGTTCAGCAATTGAGCGCCCAAACCGCCGCCCAAAATGCCAATTACGGAATTCCACAGTGTCCCGAGACTCATTTTTTTCAACAAACCTCCGGCTAAATTCCCGCCAACTGCGCCGCCCAACAAGCTAATTAAAAGTTCCATTGCGCCTCCAATGGTTAAAGGGGATAGTTAATTGCCGGAAAATTTACCGCTATTTCGCGAAATAGACAAATTTGGTGATTTTGCTCCACCGGATTTACCGGTTTTTAAGGGTAATGCCTGTAACGTTCTGTTGCAAATTCGGCAAAAATTTATCGATGTTCCGAAATGGTTGTCGAACGATTGATTGCGCTGATCGCAACGGTTTGCGTTACGCCGGATGGCCAATTGACGATCAGCGAATCGACGGATTGCGCGTTGCCGAGCCCGAAATGCAGTTGCAGATTTTGCCCGCAATAGCTGTCCTGCCCGGAAATCTGGCGCATCTGCCAAACGCTTTTTCCGTTGATCTTTGCTTTCACGCGAACCGTTGCGCCGATCGCCGAACGATTGGATGTTGTGCCGACACAATTAACGATCAGCCAATTGTTTTCATTCGCTAAGTCGTTGCGAAACAATGCGTTATTCTCGTCTTTGCTGTTGAGCCATTTGGCGACAAACAGGTCGAGATCGCCATCCGAATCGTAATCCGCGAAGCTGCTGCCGTAAGACCAGCCGCCGTCCTGCACCACCGGATCGCCGGAAATTTCCTCAAATGTCGCAGTGCCGGTTTCCGCCAATAAATTGCGGAATAACTGATTGTTCAACCCGGTTTTCGCCCAGCCGTTGGCAACAAACAAATCGAGATCGCCATCGTTATCGATATCGCCCCAACTGCTGCCGAACGAACGGCTGCTGTCGCTGAACGCATTTTGCCGCTGAAAATTGCCGCGCCCGTCGTTCAAATACAGTACATTCGGCTGCCCGAGATTGGCGACAAACAGATCGAAATCGCCATCATTGTCAACATCCGCCCAACTACCGCTGATGCTGTTTTCCGCATCTTTGGCAATCGCGCCATCGGTGATTTTTTCAAACGCGAGTTTTCCATTTTCTTTGAGCAAATTTTTGAAAAAATGGTTCGGCGAATCGCCCTCATTGGCAACGAACATATCCGCATCGCCATCGCCGTCAACGTCCGCCCAGTTCGGGCTGCGGGATGCTGCAGCATCTGCGCTTAACGGGCTGTCGAAAATTTTCGTGAACGATGTACCGTCAGTCGCGAGATAAAACGCGTTGCGCTCCGGCTGTCGGTTCCCGCTGTTGGCGATGAACAAATCCAGCCAGCCGTCGTTATTGGCATCCGCCCAACTGCACGATTCCGAAAAGCCCATACTGCCGCCCGGCGGTCCTTCCGCGATGCGCCGGAATTGCCAATCGCCTTCGTTGATGTAAAATAGATTCTGATCGTTATACCAGTTCGCAACGAACACATCGGGATCGCCGTCGTTATCGATATCGCCCCAGCTTGCACCATCTGAACGTGCACTATCCTGCACGATTGCTGAATTTGTGATTTTGTCAAACATACCGTTGCCGAGATTCTCATATGCAAAATTGTTCGTTCCCGGCGAATGCCCGTTGGTGACGAACAGATCGAGATCGCCGTCACCGTCGATATCTACCCAGTTAACACTGCGGCTATCGCCGCCATCGCTCGATACGATTTGATCGCTAATTTTTGTGAATGGCTGCGCCATCGCAGCGGCGCAAAACAGCAGGAGAAATCCGGTTGCCAGTCGCAACGTGGTCATATTTACCTCATTGGATTGTTGAAATTTTCGGGCGGCAAATGGATTTACGCGGATTTTCGCGAAAGGATTCGTCCAAAGGGATGGAAAAAGGATAAAGGATAAAGGGTAAAGGATAAAGGGTGAAGAATGTTAAAAGTTAAAAGGTGCTGGAAATAACTTTGTCGGTAATCCAGAATCCAGAATCCAGAATCCAGGCTACTGCACCCGTTTGCGGAAGTTGAGCACGCTGAATGTAAAAATCAGTAATCCGAGCAGTGCCATCGGCAGGGCTTCGCGGATTAAAAATGGCGCGGTTGCCCCTTTCTGGAAAACATCGCGGACAATGGCGATGAAATAGCGCAGCGGATTCAGGTAGGTTAATTTTTGTAAAATTTGCGGCATATTTTCGATGGGGATGAACAATCCGCTCATCATTATCATGAACACGAGGAAAAACCATGACACAAAAAATGCCTGCTGCTGCGATCCGGTGACGGTCGAAACGAACACGCCCAAACCGAGTGTGGTAAACAAATACAGCAGCGTCATCCAACCCAAAAGCACGTAGCTGCCCTGCATGTGGATCGAAAAAATTATTTGTGCAGCTTGCAAAACCACAAAAAATTCGATGAACGCTAAAATCAGAAAAGGCAACAACTTACCGAGCAATAATTGATACCGTTTCAGCGGTGTGACCATCAACTGTTCCAGCGTGCCGATCTCCCGTTCGCGCACCAGACTGATTGATGACAACATCATCGAAATGATGGTGAGCAGCAGCGCCACGATGCCCGGCACCATGTATTGCGCGCTGTCCAGATTGAGGTTATACCACATTCGCTGCTGCATGGAAACGGTGTGCGGGCGGTTGCGTTGGGCGGCGGAGAGTTGGTTTTGCAGCGATTCGCCATCGCCGGAACTTGCGCTGAGCGATGCCATCAGTGCCGCCTGCTGACGCGGATTTTGCAGATATTTTGCAGCGTATTCCGTCAAAATGCCTTGCGCGTAACCGATCGCCACGCCGGCGGTGTTGCCGTCCAGCCCGTCAACGATAATTTGCAAATCGGGCTGTTGGTTGCGCTGCAGATCGCGTTGGAAATCCGGCGGAATAATCAGCGCCATTTGCGCGTGCCACCCGTGAATTTGCGATTCGATCACCTGCCCGTCCGTTTCCCGTCCGACGATGTTGAATCGATCCGTGTTGCTGAACTGGTCGGCGATTTCCCGGCTGATCCGGCTGTTATCGTGATCCGAAATGATCAATTTGATGTGCTTCACCTCGTTGGTGATCGCGAAACCGAGCACGGCCATCTGGATTACCGGCATCACAAAAATGATCGCCAGCATCTCCCGCGTGCGGAAAATCTGTTTGAATTCTTTGCGGAGCATGTATAAAATCGGTTGCATATGTTACCGTTTATTGAATTCGTTATTGGTTAAACGGGTAGAGGCAATTCATGAACTGCCTCTACTGCCTGCGGCATTCTTTATTTTTCAAGATTCAAACTGAATCGCCGCCACGCGACGGTCAGTAAAATGGCGGACATCGCCGCCAGAAATCCCGCCTGCGGCAGCAGTTGCCAGAAGGTATTCCCTTTTAACATGATGCCGCGAACGATCACCAGATAATATTTCGCCGGAACGGCATATGAAATGATTTGCAGCGGCAACGGCATGGATGGAATCGGGAAAATGAAGCCTGAAATCATCAGCGTCGGCAGCAGCGTGATAATCAGCGCGAACATCATCGCCACTTGCTGCGAGGTTGCGACCGTCGAAATCATCAGCCCCAAACTCAGCGCGGTGATGATGAACAGCGTGGTAAATCCCGCCAGCAGCAACATGCTGCCGATGAACGGCACACCGAACAAAAACATACCGATCAAAATGATCAGCACGGCATCGAGAAACGCCAGCACGATATACGGAATCACTTTCCCGATGATGATTTCGTGCGGTCGCACCGGCGACACCAGAATTTGCTCCATCGTGCCCATCTCTTTTTCGCGGGTGATGGTGATGCTGGTGAGCAGTGCGGAAATCATCACCAGCAGCAACGCGAGAATGCCCGGCACAAAAAAGTAGCTGCTTTTCAAATCCGGATTGAACCAGATGGTCGGCTGCATATCGAACGGCAGTTTGAGTTGCAAATTGTTCGCCCGATTGAACGCGTTGATCACCTGATTGCAATAATTTTGGATGCTCAGCGCTGCGTTGGGATCTGCCGCATCGATGAGTAGCTGCACCGGCGTGTCGCTGTTACGTTGCATATGCGTGCCAAAATCCGCCGGAATAATCAGCGCGACGCGCGCTGTTTGTTGCATAAAGAGCTGCTCAATTTCCGATGGCTGCCCGTCAAAATAGAAGGTGTGGAAATATTTGCTGCCTTCGAACTGATCCACCAGTTCCCGGGCAATCGGCGTGTTATCGTAATCCAGCACCGCCAGATCCACCCGTTGGATTTCCAGATTCAGCGCATAGCCAAATATCAGCAGTTGCAGCACGGGCATCAAAATAACGATGCTCAGCGTACGTGGGTCCCGCAAAATATGGCTCACTTCTTTCCGGGAAATTGATGTAATTCGGGAGCTTGTTTTCATGTTGGGTTTATGGGATTATGGGTAAATGGGCTAAGCTGTCAGCTTTCAGCCGTCAGCGATCAGCTTTCAGACGTTTGATAAAGCCTGTTAACATTCGTTTGATTTCCTGCGTTTTTTGCTCACATTGAACAGAAATGACGCTATCGATGTATTTCAAATCTTTTGCAAGAATGAAGTAATACTCAAGTTCGCTGGCTGACCCGATGGAAATTTGCAAATATCGCGCGAATTCAGCTTCCGTTCGTTTTCCGCACCCTTCAGCGATATTTGCGGTGATTGAAACGCAGGCCCTTCGCATTTGGCTGGTCAATCCGTAAAGCTCCTCTTTTGGGAAAAGTTTGGTCAAAGAATACAACTCACAAGTCAATTGGTGCGCCTTTTCCCAAACCGCTAAGCTTTTGAAATCTCTCAATTTAATCTCCACAATTGATATCATTGCTTTTATATTCATTCGCTGACCGCTGACCGCTGACCGCTGACCGCTGACCACAAATCTTATACCGACCGCTGACCGCTGACCGCTTTCTCATCCACTCATCGACCCATCCACACATTCACTGATTAGCCATCCACCAACGAAACAAACACCTCCTGCATCGTCGGTTGGGCGAACTGGCGTTTGAGGGCGCCGGGTGTGTCCAGCGCAATCAGTTTGCCGTCGCGCATGATGGAAACGCGGTGGCAATATTCCGCTTCATCCATAAAATGGGTAGTGACAAACACGGTTTTGCCGAGATTTGCGGTATCGTAAATGAGATCCCAAAAGCTGCGCCGCGCCTGCGGATCGACGCCGGAAGTGGGTTCGTCGAGAAACAAAATGGGTGGATCGTGCAGCATCGCGCAGCCCAGCGCCAGCCGCTGTTTGAATCCCAGCGGCAGATCGCGGGTGAGCGTATCCGACTGTTTCTGCAACCCGACCTGTTCGATCAGCGCGGATTTGCGATCCGCAATTAAATCGCGCGGGAGTCCGTAAATGCCGCCAAAAAATTCGATATTTTCCGAGATGGTCAAATCGTCATACAGCGAAAATTTCTGGCTCATGTAGCCGATGTTCTTTTTGATCTGCTCGCTTTCGCGATAAATATCGAATCCCGCGACGGTGCCGCTGCCTTCGGTGGGGGAGAGCAGCCCGCAAAGCATGCGGATCATCGTGGTTTTTCCGGCGCCGTTTGCACCCAGAAATCCGAAAATTTCGCCCTGTTGCACTTCGATGCTCACCGCATCGACGGCGGTGAAACTGCCGAACCGGCGGGTGAGTTTTTCGGTTTTTACGGAAATGTTGCTCATATCGCCGCCGATTTGGTGAGGTTTTGCTGGTTGATCAAATCGAGAAATACGTCTTCGATGGACGGTTTTTCAGTGTGCCAGCCTGACAAATTGCCGCCGGTTTCCGATTGCCAGCGCTGCCACTCGGCATCTGCCGGATTTTCAGCGAAGCTGACGTGCAGCGCATCGCCGAACATTTGGGTGGCGTAAACCGTTGTTTTTTCTTCAAAAAAAGCCCGCAGTTCCCGCAGGTTTTTTCCGTCCAGACGGTAAAGCGGATAGCGGTAATTCGATTTCAGCGATTTCGGCGAACCGATCGCGGCGAACTCGCCGTTGAACATCAGCGCGACGCGTTCACACTGATCCGCTTCGTCCATGTACGCGGTGGAAACGAGAATCGTGGTGCCCTCTTTGCGGATTTCGTGCAGAATCTCCCAAAATTCCTTCCGCGAAACCGGATCGACGCCGAAAGTCGGTTCGTCGAGCACCAGAATTTCCGGCGTGTGGATGAGCGCGCAGGAGAGCGCCAGCTTTTGCTTCATGCCGCCGGAAAGTTGTCCGGCCAGCCGTTTGTTAAAATTGCCGAGCCGCGAAAACTGGTAGAGCCGCTTCATCCGCGCAGCGCGTTCTTCCGCCGGTACGTTGAACAGGTCCGCGAAAAAGCGCAGGTTTTGTTCGACAGATAAATCCTGATACAGCGAAAACCGCTGCGGCATGTAGCCCAGAATTGCGCGTATATCGGCGATGGCTTCGCGCGTGTTCATCCCGCGAACCTGAATTTGCCCGTCATCCGGCAGCAGCAGCGTGCAAATGGCGCGCATGAGCGTGGTTTTGCCCGCGCCGTCCGGACCGATCAGCCCGAACAACTCGCCCGGTTTCACGGATAGCGACACATTTTTCACCGCCCGCGTTTCGCCGAAAGATTTGCTGAAATTTGTTATTTCAATTGCTGACATTCTTTTCCTGTCGATTTTTGAGCGACCAACGGATCGCCTCTTCGTTTTTCCCCATCCACCCATCTACTTCGCATAAAGTCCGCCATTGCCTTCCAGCCAATCGGCGACATCATCCGCTGCGCGTGCGATGTTGTTATCGGAGATATCCAGTTCCAGCGTCGGTAAAATAGATTTGGCGACCCACTCGCGCATCGCTTCCTGTTCTTCGATGAATATTTGCAAGTCATCATATTGCGAGGGATTTCCGGAAACTTTCAGCCGTTCTTCCCGCGCTGCGGCAAACGAATCCGGCGTGCGTGTGCAAAAAACGAGGTGAAAACCAACCGTGTGCAGCCGTTCTTCCAGCCAGCGAAAATCGTAAAATTTGCCGCGCGCCCGCGCCTGAAACATCTGTGTGGAAAGATGAAACCGGTCGATGATCCACGAATAATAGCGTTGCAATTCGAACAGCCGCGCCCAGGTGGCGTAGGTTTCCATCGCCATTTGCTCCTCTTGCGGCTCAAAATTGATCAGCCCGCGTCCCCACGGAAAATTGGTAAATGCGCACCATTCCCCGGAAATCAGCGGCGAGTGATAGCGGTATTTTCGCGGTCCGACGATACGCGGATGCTCGTTCAGCGCAAACGCGATGTCCGTTTTCATGGTCAGCCGCGTGCCTTCGAGAATGATTTTCGGGCAGAGTTTTTGTCCCATATTCGATGCCATTTTTTTTGTTTCGATTACCGCGCCCTTCGGCTATGCTCAGGGCTCATTGCAAGGTGGCTGAGCGTAGCCGAAGCCCCTTTATCCTTGCAAACGCACTTCCACCGGCATCCCGTGTTTGAGCACGCCGTCGGGATTCTTCACGAGAATTTTCACTGCGTAAACCAGCGATGTGCGCGTTTCCGGTGTGAGAATATTTTTCGGGGTGAATTCTGCCTGCGGGCTGATCCACGCGACCGTGCCGCTGAGCGACTGTTCGCTGCCATCTACCGCAACCGTGGCGGATTGCCCCTGCCGGATTTCCGGCAACTGCGTTTCCGAAATGTAAATTTTCACCCACACTTCGTCTATTTGGATAATTTCCACGATGGGGCTGAGCGGCGGAATCGCTTCGCCGGTTTCGTAATATTTTTCAGAAATCACACCTCCGGCCGGTGCGATGATTCGCGCATCGCCGATTTTTTTGTTGAGCAAACCCAACTGTGCTTCCAACTGTTTGCGTTTGGCATCCAGCACCCGGAAGCTCTGCTCGGCGGTTTCCCGGGTGGATTGTGCGTTGCGCAACTGGATGGTCAGGTCGTCCAGCGTTTGCTGCGGTGCGGCGCTGTTGCTGACCAGTTTTGCGATACGCGATTGTTTTTCCTGAACATAGCTCTCATTTTGTTTCGCCTGATTGAGCTGTGTGCGGGCGACGCTCACCTGCACGGAAAGCTCCTCCAATCCGGCAGAAAGCTGTTCGCGCTGCAGCGCCAGTTCAACCGTATCGACCATCGCGATAGCTTTTCCGGCGTCGATTTTGTCGCCGGTATTCACAAAAATTTGGGTCAATTTGCCGCCGGTGAGCGCGGGCACCTGCACGGTCGTGCCTTCAACAATGGCGGTGAATCCGCGTTGCTCGTTGTTGTTGCAGCTCCAAAACATCAGACTGCTGATTGTCAGTAAAATCAAATATTTAGCCATCGGAATATTCTCCGTAAATCGATGTTTTTTTGTCAATTTTTAATGCATTTAATATTATTTTCAATTTTTAACCGCAGAGCGCGCAAAGTTCGCTGAGTATAAAATCAAAAAACGTAACTATTCAGCCTACTAAACACGCGAAATGAACGAAAACCTATTTTTTAGACAAACTTTTCGGGATAATTTAAACATTTTATTGAGCATCTATCTGCATTTAACAACAGAATTTCTGATTGTAAGTCACAAAATTGCAAAACTTATAAAATAGATATTTTCGTATCCTTTCGTAGGCTGAATCGTTTAAAAAAACTCCGGGCTCTCTGCGATCTCAGCGTTCTCTGTGGTTAAATCAGTTATTGCATCGGCGTCAAATTTATCCTTTATCAATTATCCTTTATCCTTCCATCCTTCCCCAAAACCCCCGTGGCAAAATCGAGTTGCAGCCGGTATTGCTCCCACTCAATCAGCCGTTGTTGCAGCAACAATTCCGCCTGCGTGAGCGCAGTTTCGGCGTTGCGCACGTCGAGCGTGGTTGCCAATCCCTGCTCATACGCCGTTGTGGCGATGCGATAGCGCTCCTGCTCCTGCGCCACCAACTGCCGCTGAAAGCGGATTTGCGTGCGGGCATTGTCCAGTTGTGCCAGCGCCTCGTCAATTTGCTGATTCACCTGCAGCATCAATTGCTGTTCCTGCAGCGTCAATTTGCGGATTTCCAGTTTCGATTGCTGCACCTGATGGCGGGTTTTGCCGCCGTTGAACAATTGCCACTGAAGCCCGACGCCGAGCGTGTAATAATCCATCCACTCCGATTTGAAAAAATTGACGCCGGGATTGGCGTAGTGATACGCCGCCTCACCGTAAATTTGTGGGAAAAATTGTGATTTGATCGCGCCGGTGCGATGCGCTTGCGCCGATTGCAATTCCCGGAGTTGGGCAAATTCCGTGCGGTTTTCGATGGCGCTTTGTCGCGTTGCCGCAACATCCGGCACTTGCAGATCGACAGTTTCGGCGGGCATTTCCGCGACGCTCACCGGTGATTTGCTGTTCAACAAAAGCTGCATCCGCGTTTGCAAAATGCCGTTCAAGTTCTGCAATTGGGAAAGCTGGCTTTCGAGCTGCAGTTTGCGATTGGCTGCTTCCAGCGTATCGAATGCGGCAACTTGCGCTGCGGCAAATCGATTTTTAGACAGCTGCAACTGGTCATTCGCCCGGGCGATGCCGTCGCGAAGCGCGGTTTGCTGACGCAAATTGAGTTGAATCTGCTGAAACAGCACACCGATCTGCAAAAACAACTGCTGCTCCACCGTGTTTTCCTGCAATTCGGCGGCAGCTTGCTGGTTTTTGGCTGCTTTCACCAGATTGGATGTGCGAAATCCGGTGAAAATGGGCTGTTGCAAATTGGCGGACAAATCATAACGCTCTTTAACGCCCGCTTCGATGGGATTTGGCAGAAACGGCACATCGATTTTCGCGATTTCCGAAACATACTGCGCGCCGGCGGAAACCGACAATTTTGGCAAATAATCGCTTTGCTGGATGCGCACTTCCGCCGCAACCTGCGATTGCTGCACCTGCTGTTGCTGCAGCGCGAGGTTGTTCTGCCGGGCAATTGCCCAGGCATCTGCCAATGTCAGCGATTGTTGCGCGAATATTCCGCTGCTGAAAAACAACAACAGCAACATCCTGATTTTCATGAACTTACCTTTCGTTAATTAGCCACGGAACCACAGCGGACGAAGAGAAAAACATCATCGTTCCCGGTGAGCTCCACGAATTGATTTATTCCGGTGCGATGCCGCTCCACACCATCCGGAAAATCTCTTGTTTGCGTTGTTCCAAAAATGGTTTCGAATACACCTGCACGCCCGGGATGATCCGCTCGATTAACGGTTTTGCAACAAACGGATAAATGCACATGCCCACAATGCTGAGGGTTAATTGCACCGGATCCACCGGACGGATTTCTCCGCGATCCACCGCTTCCTGAATAATGGGAATCAGCGGAATGGTGTTGAATCCCTTTTTGGCGAATGTTTTTTTGGCTGCGTTGGCAAAACCTTCGCCGCCGCGCTCGATTTCCCACAGCACAAACCGGACGATCTGCGGGCGCTTTGCCAGCGCATCGATATATTTATCGATGAAAGTGCGGAGCATGGTTTCCGCATCGGTGCGTTCTTTGACGGATTCCAGCATATTGCTCAGGAAAAATGAGATGATGGTTTCAAAAACCTTATCATACAAGCGGTTTTTGGTGCGGAAATAGTAGTGCAACAACGCTTTGTTGATGCCCGCGCGATCTGCAATTTCCTGCATCCGTGCGCCGTCCCGGCCGCTTTCGAGGAAAACTTCCGTCGCCGAGGCGACAATTTTATTTTCTGTTTCGCTGCTGTAATCCATTTGGTTCATCCAAAAAGTTTAACTGTTTGGTTAAATAATTCGGTCAAAAATAGTGTTTGCAAAAACCAGATGCAAACACTATTTGAAAAATTTTATTTTTTGGACGTTCCGGTGGAACGGATAGAGACGTCTCTACAATGTAAATCGGCAACACCGACACCCGGAATTGTGACAATGTTAGAAATGAAACCCTAATCCGGCGGAGAAAATATTTACATCGAGCGTGCCCAACTGAATGGAACGGCCATACATTGCAGATAGCGTCACCGGAATTTTCTCTCCTAATGGCTCCGGAGTCTCAAATCCAAAGCCATAGGTGAATCCCTGGTATTCGAGATGGTTTTTTGAGCCGCTAACATCATTCACATACCCGATTTGACCAAATAAATGCTGAAATAAACGTAATTCAAAACCGGTGTTTAGCGCCTCCAATTTCTCATACCCTGTGGAAATGCGGTTTTCATCCATATTCAGATTTTTTTGATTCAGATTTTTTTGATACTCCACTGTCCAGAGGTATGTTATCTTTTTGTTTTTTGATGATTTAGCATTAGTGTTTCCAAATGCAAACCCAACTTTATACCAGCGATACATCTCATATTCTCTCGTCGATCCCTCGACTTTGAGTTTTGAACCAAGATTATGAATCGTAGCGCCGAAAGATAAGACTTGTGTGCTCAATTCATGATTGATTCGAAATCCCAAATCATACAGCCAGCTATCAGCGTCGTTGAGTCCATAATATTTCAGATTTTTAACATTTGCGCCAATGTGTAAATTAGTTGTCGAATCCAATGCCAAAAGAAACGCCGGTGTTAACAAATATTCACGAATCCCGATTTTAGTTTTTTTTCCGCCATAGCCGTTTATTTTAAGAATTTCAACTTCACCAAAACCCAGATTCCAATAGTATGCACCAATAGTAAAAAATTTAGTGACCGGGACTGCCAACGAAAAAGTATGTTGTCCGGTGTAATATTCATCGGTCGTGAAATATTGAAGAATAGGGTGGTGTCGGGTATAGGCAAATTGCAGATCTTTTACATCCGCGATTCCTGCGGGATTTGAATAAGCCGCCAAAACGCCGGTTCGATGGGCAACACCGGTCAAGCCCATTGCCGCCATTTGCGGATCGGCGGGGCGCAAATGTTGTGGAATAAAATAATCCGGGTAGGATTGTGCAACACCTGAAGTCGCATTCAGCAAAACCGCAGCTAAAACCGTAAAAACGAGTCGAAGGTTCATGATAGCCTCTGTGGAATTTTTTCTGTGAAAGTTTTCTTAATGTGCCGAAATGAAAAATATCATGCAAGCCCCAAAAATAATTCTCTGTGAATTTCGTTCAATCTATTCCAGAAAATTATCTTTCAACCCAACGGGAAGCGGCAACACAAACTCAAGCCCGAAGTCCCTGATTTCATTGTTTTTAAAGAAAACCATATCCATCGTTGCGAAAGCCAGATAGCCGCCAAACAAGCTAATTTTTGGTGCGATGATTGGCTGTTCATCAATTTGGGAAAAGGCGATGCCAACCCCGCCGCCCAAACCCAATGGTAGCGGGTTTTTGAATGTTCCGGCCTGAAGTTCCACAAATTGGTATTTTTCGTGTGGCTTTTTTACGCGATTTCCCACTGGAAAATTGGTGCCCAGGGTAATGTTGAAAAATGAATCTGCATAAAATGAGCCAAGGCTGATTTTGAATCCCAATGTCGGGCCTTCGTCAAAATGGTAACCGAAACGAACACCGGGACTGATGTAGGTAAGTGTTTCGTCAGCGAGTAGCGGCGTTGCGATGGCAAACATCCATACAGCAACAGCAGTTGCGAAAATGCGTGATCGATTGTTCATTTGATTTGTCCGGTTTTTGTTTACCGGATAAGTGCAATCGCTATGCCGTCGGAAATTAAACTTGAGCACATTGATAAATTATTGTTAATAAACGAATTGAAAGATGAGGTTGTTGTCTGCAATCGACAAATTTGCCGAACAGCGTCGAACGCGATTCGACAGAAAAGTCGCAAAAAATTGCTGTCAGGGGAAAATGGATGAGTATGAATATCACCCTTTGACTTCGATCAGGGTGACAATACTAATCGTCGAGGCGGGCGATGAGCAGGGTAACGTCGTCGGGGAATTCGCAATCGCCGGCGAAGGCGCGCATGTCGTCCAAAATGGCGATTTTCAAGGTTTTGGGCTGTTCGCCCAAATTGGTTTTCAGGGTTTGCATCAGCCGTTCATCACCGAATTCTTCTTCGTGAACATCCATGGTTTCGGTGACGCCGTCGGTGAAGCAAACCAGCGTATCGCCGGGGCGGAAATCCACCGTATTTTGGTGAAACGTGCGGTTTTCCAGAAATCCGAGCACCGTGCCGCCTTCTTTCAACATTACAGTGCTGCCGTCTTTTCGCAGCAAAATGGGCGCGTTGTGACCGGCGTTGCAATAGGTGAGCTGTCCGCTGCTGCGATCCAAAATCGCGAAAAAGAACGTGACGTAATAACCGGTGGCGGTTGCTTCGTAAAGCAGGTTGTTCAGTTTGGCGACGATGGTCGCGGGCGGATCAATCTCGTTGAACAGGCTTTTGAATCCGGCGTAGGCAACGGCCATCAAAATTGCGCCGGGCGCGCCTTTGCCGGACACATCGCCGATGGCGATAGCCTGGCGATTTTCGTCAATGCGGAACGCGTCGTACAAATCGCCGCCGACGATCAAACTCGGCACGTTCAGCACCTCGATGGTCACGCCGTCGATAACCGGAACGCGGCGCGGCAGCAGCGCCTGCTGCACTTTGGAGGCAACCAGCAATTCGCCTTCCAATCGCTGTTTTTTCAGTGAATCTTCATACAATTGGGCGTTGCGGAGGGCAATCGCGGCGAGTCCGGCGAAGTTTGTTAACAGCTTCAGGTTTTGTTGGGTAAAATGGTTGAGTGTATTGCTCTCCAGCGCCAGCGCACCGATGGCGTGTTCGTTTACGATAATCGGAACGGTAATCTGCGACTGCGTGTCCGGGCGTGCCGAGTAATATTGCGAATTTTTGGTGACATCCGGCGTAACCACGCCTTCGCGATTCTGGATGACCCAACCGCTCAATCCCTGCCCGATTTTTAGCGAAATCGCCTCTTCGTCATTTGGCGAATAGCCGCGCGAAACCATCTGGCGCAATTCCATTCGTTCCTCATCCACCAGCGCGATCATCGCGGCGTCGTATTGCAGCAGCAGCGAGAGGCTG
This sequence comes from Calditrichia bacterium, assembly GCA_020634975.1. Lineage (NCBI taxonomy): Bacteria > Pseudomonadati > Calditrichota > Calditrichia > Calditrichia bacterium. Next base: position 2,472,492 of record JACKAQ010000001.1, read on the forward strand.
TCCAGCATATTGTCCAGCACTTCCTGCACGTTCAGCGATGAAGAAATGTTCTGCACAATTTTCAAAAACAGTTCGTTTTCCAACGATTTTCGTTGAATTTCGGCGTGTGTGCGGGCGTTTTCGAGCGTTTCAGCCATATCCAGAAACAGCCCGTTGAGAAACTCCCGGATTTCCGGAACGCTCAAATACGTGTTGATCCGGTCGGTAAATGCCAAAAATCCGACCACGCTGTTGCTGCCGTTAAGTGGCACAATATATTCAAACTTATGTTCGTCGCGCAGCGCTTTGAACATCGGGCGATAGCGCGGAAACTCCCGCCACAATTGCTCGATCGGATAAAAATTGGTGCCCCGCGAAAACGGCGATGGCGCTTCCGGTTCGGGTAACATCTGCTCGATGGTGCTGTTTTTTCGGTCATCGGGATGCGCATTCAGCAATTCTTTGTTTTCGATTAGATAAAACGCGGATTCGTTTTCGCCAAAATGTAATTTTAAAAAATCCCTGCAATTGTTTAATTGGGTGTCCCAATCCAGCGTCGCGTTTAATTCGCGATTAAATTTATCCGCAAATTTTTTGAAGCGGTATAAATCGCGGTAAAACCCCTTGTCCACCAATTGCTGAATAAAATCGGTGAGCTTTCCGCGATTGACCGTAACGAGCAAAATGGTGAGAAAAAACGCCACAAACGGCGCCGGTTTGCTCATAATTGTTGCGCTGAGCAAATAAAATCCGGCAAAAATTGCCATATAAATCAGCAATTTAAAAGTGATCAACAGCGGTTTGTTTAAACGTGGTTTTGTCTCGACCAAAATCAATCTCCATTCTCAACGGAATGAATATAGAAAAGTTCGTGCGGAATTTGCAATGTTTGTATTTTGTTTTATCGTAGAAAACATGACAAAGATGATACAGTTTTTTACAATAATTTTTTGGATAGTGATTGATATTGAGTGATTTGATTTGCCCTAAAAGACGAAGCATCTGAAATTAATGCCAACAATCAAATAGAGTTACAACCGATTTTCATGAAGTGAATACACAACGGGCAAAAAAATAGGGAACGTTTGCAAAAGCTTACGTTCCCTACGTTTAACTCGGTCAAAAAAATATGTTAACAAATCATATTAGATCGAAGGATTAGCCGGAGTATTCGGGTTGTTATCTCTTTCGATGGATGGATATGGGTAAAAATTCCGGTTGCGTTCGTTGGTCAGATTGTTAACTGTCGGATCCAGACCCGGGTGAAATCTTCTGCTGGCTTCCAGTCGCAAACCGGTGAGAAAAAGCTCAATTGCTCTGTTTTTGTAGATTTCTTCCAAAACATCTGTCTGGCTGTTTGCGTTTCCGGTCCACGCCGGTAATCCTGCGTTTACGCCCAGCGGATCATCGGTTTTTTGCCGGACCAGATTCAGGTTGGTAACTGCGTTCGGCAATTGGTTTAGCCGAGCATGAGCTTCTGCTTTATTGAGCAACATTTCTCCGTGCAGGTAAACCGGAATTGGCGATGTTTGGCTGGTCCAGAATCCGAGCGCCTGGCTGATGGGCTGTCCACCTGCATCCACATTCGCTGTGCCGGCATCGGCACCCAAATAAAATGAAACCCTGCCATCACCGGCTTCCGGCACGTATGCGCCCAGCAATCCAAAGTTGGTTTGCGGCTTCAGGTCGGATGCTGCCGGGTTGATCCGGGACCAAACGGGATTGACATTATTCGCATCGTAATTAAACAAGGAGTTTGCCGGGGAGCTTGCATCGTTCAAAACGGCGTCTGCGAATGTGATTGCATCGGCATAGTTTCCGGCCATCAAACTGTATCGCGATAAATAGGCGTTGATCGATTTCAACAGGTTAAAGTCATCGCCCAGTACATTGTTTTTAAAATCATCAGATATCGCGTTGGCGTTAATAGCATTTCTGGCTTCCGTCAATAATCTGATGGCTTCCGCCAGAACGGCAGCTCTGTCGCTAAATGCGGCATCGCCATCTGGTGAATTGTTAATAACAGTTTGTTCCCACATACCGGCAAGGTATCCCAGGCACATCGCTTTGTAAAAATGCCCATAAGCGAGAACACCGCTGCGCGTGCCGGCTGATAATTCAACATTGGGTGTGCTGGCAATCAACGATTCTGCCATGCCTTTTGCTCTGAGCAGAGCAACCCAGGGATCTGTAATGCCGCCGCTCTCCGGGGGCAGTTCATTGCCGCCTCTGGCAAGTTCATTAATGTTCAGGAATGTGTTGGTAACGCCTAATTCGCGGGTCGAGATGCCCGGCGTTTCGACGACTTCCTGCATTACTGTTGTTGTGAAATATTGGTTTAACCCAATGCAAAGTGCAAACAGCCCGTCTTTGGATTCAAAAATTACATCTTCTGTCGGGTTGTTTGGATTTACAAAGTTCGTATCGCACGCAGTAACAATCAGTGCGATTATAGCAACGGCTGCTATGGCGATTCTATATTTTTTGTGTATCATTTCTTACTTTCTCCTATTAAATAGTTCAATTGGCTACGCTAATTCCAAATATGATCATTCTCGGAATGGGCGTTAAACCCATAATTCCACCTCTGGACCCATTGCTTTGGGCATCCATGTTTACTTCCGGGTCCCACTTCGAATAATCATCAAATGAGAAGAGGTTTCTTCCTGAAAGGGTAAACTTCAAACTGCTCAATCCCATTAATGGGTTACGCCACATATAGGAGAGAGAGATCTCGCGTAATTTAACAAAAGAACCATCTTCAACATAGGATTCGGCAATACCGAATTTTGCAGTGCCTGTGCCTTTCGGCTCTTCGCCGTTTAATTCCTTGCCTGTTTGGACACCACCGCCAAATCTGTAGAACATGCGTGAATCCCAGCTCAATACGTCAAATCCCTGAACGGCATCAAATTGCGCCCGGAATGACCAGTTTTTATACTGCAGCTCGTTGGTAAAGGATGCAATGTAGGAGGGGTTCGGGTCACCGATTTTCTTCTGCAAAAGAGTACCTGTCGGTTGACCGTTTGCATCTCTTAAAGGAACATTGTTTCCGTTTGCATCCACGGATCCACGTTCTCTTTGCGGCAATCCATTGGCATCCAAAAGCAAGCTGCCGTCAGAATTTCGAGCATAGTAACCCTGGTAAAAAATACCCAAAGGTTCGCCGTTCATTGCTTTTGAGAAGCCGAAATTACCGATGCTGATCTGGTCGCCTTCGATACCGTTTACTTCGTTTTTATTGGAAGTGAAGGTAACGCTGGAAACCCAATTCAAGCTTTTCTTTGTTACCGGGATGACGGTCAGTTGCAGTTCGATACCTTTGTTTTTCATATCTGCAATATTTTCAATCCGGCTTCCTGCACCGGTTGATGGGGCAAGGGTACGAGCGACCAACAGGTCTTTGATGTTCTGAAAGTAACCGGTCACTTCCAAGCCCACCCGGTTATTGAACATGCCCAAATCCAATCCAAATTCGGTTTCTGTTTGCCGTTCCGGTTTCAGATCGGGATTGCCGACAAGTGACGGGGAGATTAAACCGGACTGCCCGTTAATGCTAACGGCGCTGTAATTTGTTAACCGATCAAATGGCCCGATAGCCGTCAAGTTACCAGCTTCACCCCAGGCTGCCCGCAACTTCAAGTTGTTGATAGCGCTAAAATTCCAGAATTTTTCTTCGGAAAGCACATAAGATAAGCTGGCTTTGGGATAGAACTGGTTTCTTTCATTTTCACCAAATACCGAAGAACCGTCGATTCTGGCTGCTCCGGTGATGAACAGTTTGTTCTGCAATCCAAATGTTTGCTGTAAATAACCACCCCAAATGGCTCGCTTGCTGTTAAAATCGGTTGTTGCAATGCTTGCTGCACCGGCAGTGGTTTCGACACCAATGGCTAATCCGGTGCCGGAAATCGTACCAAGTTTTGTTTCATCATATTGATAAGAGTAGCCCGCAGCAGTTGAAGATGAAATAGGGGCCGATAATTGGGTTTGGTACGATACATTCAGATCGCTGTTAATTTGGGTGCGATTGAGGTTGGATGCCCTGGCAGAACCCAATGCTGCTGTTGTAGTGCCGATGGGCGTATATGTAGTAGCTCTTGAACGGGAATCGTCATAACCCAATACATAATTTACCTGCATTCCGTTAATCGGGAGCAACGTAAACTGGATGTCCGATATCGCTCTTTTGTTTTGTTGTTCAAAATTAAATGTCTCTAAATACTCAAGTATATTCGGATAAAATGTCATTACCGGGTAATTTCCGTCAGCATCCGGTTCCGGGTTGATACTGTTGTTCGAGAACAAAATGGTTTGTAAAACACCGGAGCCGTAACCGCCGTTGGGCATGTCGTTGCTGTTGCTGGAAGAAACATAAGTGCCAGCGGCAAAAGACACCCGATCGTTAATAATTTGGTTAACCCGTAAGCGGATACCGCTGCGGTCGTAGGCTGTGTTTTTCATAATGCCATTGTTATTCAGGTAGGATACAGAACCAAAATAGGTCGTGTTGCCCACACCACCGGAAACAGACAGGTAGTTATCAGTTCCTGCGCTGCCTTCAAAAACCATATCCTGATAGTCATATCGTTGTGCGGGGACGGTATTTAAATTGGTGACATCGCCTGCATTTTCCCAATCAAGGGGTACCTGGTTATAGTCAATTTTCTTTCTTAAAGAATTAAAATTGACGCTCGTGCTGAAAGTGATTTTCGGTTTTCCGACCTGTCCTTTTTTGGTGAAAATCTGGACCACGCCATTGCTGGCTCGTGAACCGTAAATCGCAGCCGCAGCCCCGCCCTTGATGACCTCAATCCGTTCTATATCCGCCGGATTAATGTCTGACAAGCGGTTTTGCACCACGCTCTGAACACCCAAAAGATCCGTAGAGGTGTTATTCACAATTACGCCATCGATGATATACAGCGGATCGGAACTACCGTTTACCGTGCTTGCGCTTCGCAATCTCACGCTAATCCCGGCTGCGGGATCACCGGAGTTTTGAGATACTTGCACGCCGGCAAATTTACCGGATAGGGCACCGGTAATATCCAAAGCTCTGGATTCCGCGATATTTTCACCCGAAATCGTTGAGATGGTGTTGCCAAGCTGCCTTTTGCTGGTAGCTCCCGAGCTTCCGGTCACAACAACTTCGTCAAAACGCAACACATCTGTCGAAAGCTCGAAAAATACTTTAACGGTGCCGCTGTTTGTTGTCACCGTTTGTTGTGCCGTTGTGTAACCGACATAAAAAACAGACACTTCATAGGTTCCAACGGGCACATTTTCAATGATGAACACGCCGTCAGCATCCGTAGATGCCCCAAGCTTTGTTCCGGTAACTACCACGTTCGCTCCGATTAATGCTTCACCGGTAGCGGCGTCAGTAACTACGCCCGTTATTTTCCCCTCTGTTGTTGAAGTTTGTGCAAACAAAAGCGTATTAAATAATAGAGCCAGCATCATTCTGCCGACCCATTTAGCTGAATACCGCTTTACCATGGTTCCTCCATTTTATTGGTTTGGTAAATTAGCTAAAATGATCCCTTAATATTTGCAATTCAAAATATATTTTTGAAATACTTTTATACCGTATATTTCGCCCCAAATTGTGTATTTGCACAATTGCAAGAAATGAGATCCCGGATATGTCCGGAGGTTAAAAAATGGTGTTTGGATAAACAGGAATAACATTTGACAAACCGATAAGCAATTCCGCTGCTTCCATCGGGGTTTGGTGAGTTAAAGGGAGTATCAAAAAGTAAATAAATGGGCATCCGTTGGCTTTTTATGAAAACCAAATAATAACCCAACCGGACAGACGTAAAAAACAAATCAGTTTATGGGAATAGCTTTAATTATGCAAATATTTTGTGATGAGTAAACCAGCGATTTGCGAAAGCAGTGCAAACTCGTAACTGAAGCTGGATTTGCAGTTGGGTTTGTTCGGAGAAATAATATACTTGAATGAACCATTATTTTTCCTCAATTTGTATGCTGCGAAATGGCTGTTGTGTTTTCAACGGTGAATAAAATAATGAATATTAAGCGAACCCTATTTGAATGAAAAAAGCCTTAATTGTAACCTATTATTGGCCACCGGCCGGCGGCCCCGGCGTGCAGCGCGTGGTTCGTTTTGTGCGATATTTTCGCCAGTTTGGGTGGGAGCCAATTGTGCTCACCGTGAAAAACGGTGATTACCCCGCCATCGACGAAACGCTGCACAAACAATTGCCGGAAAATTTGCGGATAGAAAAGACCGATATTTTGGAGCCGTACGCGATTTACCGCAAGTTTACCGGAAAATCCGCCGAAGAAAAAATCCCCACATTTGTGCTCAGCGGAAAAAGTAGTGACAGCAAAAAAGATCGCCTGGCGAAATGGGTACGCGGCAATATTTTTATTCCCGATGCCCGGATCGGCTGGATTCCGAACGCCGTTCGCGCGGGCAGCAAGCTCATTCGCGAAGAAAATATCGATCTGATTTTTGCGACATCGCCGCCGCACACGGTTCAGCTTATCGCCAAAAAACTGGCCAAACGCCACAAAATACCGTGGGTTGCGGACTTGCGCGATCCCTGGACGGAAGCATTTTGGGCGGAAGAAATGAAAAAATCGCGTCTGGCGGATGCGATCGATCGCAAACTGGAGCGCTCTGTGTTGCAGCAAGCAGATTTGATCACCACGGTTAGTGAGGGATTGGGCAAAATTTTTCTCCAAAAGGGCGCATTAGCCTGCGAAGTGATTCACAACGGATTCGAGCCGAAACCGCCACAGCCGCTGAAATCGGACAAATTTATGCTGCTGTTTTTCGGACATCTCAACAAAAGCCAAAATCCCGAAACGCTGTTTCGTTCGCTGTGTACCTTGCCGGACGCGATTCGCGAGAATCTGAAAATTGTATTCGTCGGACGCATTTTTGAGGGTTTCGCCGGGCTTTTTGAAAAATTTGGGCAGCAACTGGCGATCGAACGGCGCAATTACATGCCGCTGGACGAAGTGCTGGCATTTGCCCGCAGCGCCAGTATTTTGCTGCATCCGATGATTTCGGCAACCTATATCGAAGGGGTGATCGGCGCAAAAATGTTCGATTATCTTTCGCTGCAAAAACCGATTCTCACCCTCGGCGAAAAAAACGGCATCGTGCGGGAAGTGCTGCAGGAAACCGAAAGCGGCGAAATTGTCGAATACGCAGATTTGCAGGGCATCGCGGATTTTGTGTTGGAAAAATACAAAATCTGGCAAAAAAATAGTTTCGTGTTGTTGGACAATTCAGATAAGCTGAGCAACTACACAACCGAAACCAACACATTGAAATTATTGAATTTATTCAACGCATTGATCGGTCGCTGAACCCTAAAACGGGCTTGCTGAAATGGCTTCAAAAATTGAGAAAATATTTTTTATGTTCGAGAAATTTCGGAAAGATATTTTCCGGAAAAAAATCATTTACCAGCTTGCGCCGGACGTGCATTCGCGCGAGCTTCGCGAATATTATTTTGTGATGGACGAACAGGAATTGCGGGAAGGCTACAGCCAGAATTTCCATTTTGATGACGACGGCATTCCGCTGATTCCCACCTACATCGATGTTGAGGAGCGCAAGCTGATTTATTACCCGATTTCCATCGGGCAGTTCGGCATCGCGATTTTCCACACCTGGCTGAAAACGCAGTCGGATTCGGATAAACAGCGGTTCATGAAAATTGTCGATTGGTTTTACGAGCACCGCATTTCCGACGAGCGGTTGGGCGATTATTGGCTTACCGACGTGCCCAAACCGGAATACCGGGTGTTCGATCCGTGGCCGTCCGCGTTTGCCCAAAGTCGCGGATTGACCATTTTGCTTCGCGGTTGGCAGCTCACCGGCGAGCAAAAATATCTGGATGCAGCAACCCGTGCGCTGAAAATTTTTCACATTCCCGCAGCCGAAGGCGGTGTGACCACTTTCACCGAAAATGGCCCGATGTACGAAGAATATCCCGCACCGTTTTTAACCGCAGTGCTGGACGGCGCTATTTTTTCGCTGTTCGGTATTTACGATTTTGTTCGTGCTGTGCCGGAAAATGCGGAAGCTAAACTGTTGTTTGAAAAGGGGATAGCCGGATTAAAAGGTAATTTGCCGCGATACGATCTGGGATTCTGGATTCGCTATAATTTGTGCGAGCAACCGTTTTATCCGGATGTCGATCCGGCGCATCTCATCTATTTTCGCATGATCATGACGCAATTGGATTTGCTGCACCGCATGTCCGGCGACGATTATTTTGCGACGCTCGCCGCCAACTGGCGCAAACGCGACAAATTGCACAATATTTTGCGCATGTACTGGCTGAAATATCGCGCGTTGAAAAAACTGAATCGATTGTAAGTTGTAGTGTTACTTCAGTAAAATCATTTTGCGGGTGGCCGTAAATTTGGGCGTTTGCAATTGATAAAAATACACGCCGCCGGGCAGATATCCGGCATCCCAGGTGGTTTGGTGTGTACCTGCCGGCAGATTGCGAGAAAGCACTTCTGCTACTTTTTCCCCCAACAAATTGAACACGGACAGATTAACATTTGCCGCTTCCGGCAGCTCAAACCGAATGGTTGTGCCGGGATTAAACGGATTCGGGAAATTTTGCGCCAGAGCGAATTTTTGGGGAATGCCGCCGCTGTTTTCACCGGCAATCACGGAAATCGGCGCATGCAACGTTCGCACGCCGCTGAAATCTACATCCGCCAATCGATACCAGTAGGTTTCGCCGGAAGTCGCAGATGGGTCGGTAAATGCGTAATCATTTTGCACGTTGGTGGTTCCGGCGCCGCGCAAATCCGGGTTGTTTTCGTAGCTGCCGATCAACCGAAATCCGTCGTTTTGCTGTGCGGAGCGATAAATTTCGAATCCCAGATTCTGTATCTCGCTGGCAGTTGACCACAGCAGTTGCACGCCGTCAGCGCTACCGCTGGCGGAAAAATTCATCAGCGAAACGGGCAGGGTGATGTCTTCGGTTACGGTCATTGAGATGGTTAAAATGGGTGTCGTTGTGTTGAAAGTGTAGCTGGCATTTGTTGTCATGTCCTGTAATGTTGCGCCGGCAAGTGTTTGGACTTCCATTGCGCCAAGGCTATCCGCTTTACTCATATTCCAGCTGAGTGTCATGTTGGATGCGGATGGATCGTGGATAAAATCCATCCGGTAAATGGTTTCGTCAGTTGAAATTAATCGAATGTCCGTCTGTAATTCATCACCTGTAATTATCAACCGCGCATCAAAAGCTGGTGCGGGCGGCGGCGGCGGTTGTTTGATATCCAAACCGGAGTCGTATCCGGCGGTGCCGGCTGGGTTCATCCCGATAGTCAGCGTTGTGCTGTTCCCGAGGTTATCTGAAACGACGATATCAAAGGTAAATTGTTGGGCAAAAATCGGGTTGCTGCCAAAAATTAATATTAAAAAAAGGATTGTATTTTTAATCGATAATTTCATTTTCGAAACTCCGTTATACCAATTTTGTCGTGCCTTAAAGGTAGTAAAAATAATTACTTCTAATAATCAAAATTGTGTTTTGTTGCTCATTTTTTATAAAAATTAGCGAAATGTTGTATCGCTTTTTTCATTTGGTAAACACAATTCTCTGTAGATTTTATGATATAAATTAATACGATTTCAACATTTCAGGATTGCACAAATCACAACTTTTACATTCAAATCGTTGCGACTTTCGGCAGTTTTAATTATTCCAATTGCATATTGTTTGCCGCTAAAAATGTATTAAATTTGGAGCTCAAATATTACAAAATTTGAATTTTTACGTAAACTGCACAATAAAAAAATATTTTGATTTATTTGATTCGAGTTGTTCAGATTTAACGAAAGGGAGTTGTAATGCCAACGTATGATTACCAATGCCAGAATTGCGGGCATCGTTTCGAGTTGTTTCAACGAATGAGTGACGATCCGGTTACCACTTGTCCGACATGCGAAGGTCCTGTTGAGCGGTTGATTACGGGCGGCACCGGATTGATTTTTAAGGGCTCGGGTTTTTATATCACGGATTACAAATCGAACGGTAACGGAAAATCTGCGGATAAAAAAGATACGGGCTCGAAAGGTGAATCCAAATCATCCGATTCATCTTCAACAAAATCAACAGATTAGCAAATCTGCCGGCAGCGGAAATCATCCTCCCGTTTCCGGCTCAACTGAACAGTTAGTTCATATAAACGGACCCATTTACTAATTTTGAGGAGAAGGTTCATGTATAAGCACATCACAGTTCCGGAGTGGGGGCAAGCCATTACGTTTTCAAACGGCCAGTATAACGTGCCGGATAAACCGATTATTCCGTTCATCGAAGGCGACGGGATCGGCCCGGATATCTGGCGGGCATCGCAGCGCGTTTTCGACGCGTCTGTTGCCAAAGCGTATGGCGGAAAAAAACAAATTGCATGGTGTGAAATTTACGCCGGCGAAAAAGCGCAGGATTTATATAAAGAATGGCTTCCGGCAGAATCGCTGGATGCAATCCGCAAATATTACATCGCCATCAAAGGTCCGTTGACAACGCCGGTTGGCGGCGGTTTCCGCAGCCTGAACGTTGCAATTCGCCAGATTTTGAATTTGTATGCCTGCATTCGTCCGGTAAAATATTACAAAGGTGTGCCCAGCCCGGTACGTGAACCCGAAAAAATGGATGTCATTATTTTCCGCGAAAACACCGAAGACGTGTATTCCGGTATCGAATATCGTCAGGGAACCCCGGAAGCAAAAAAACTGATCGAATTTTTGACCAAAGAATTGGGCGCGACGATCCGCGAAGACTCCGGCATCGGTATCAAACCGATCAGCGTGACTGGCTCCAAACAGTTGGTGCGCAAAGCGATTGATTATTTGATTTCCCAAAATCGCCGCAACATCACGCTGATGCACAAAGGCAATATCATGAAATTTACCGAAGGCTCGTTCAAAGATTGGGGCTACGAACTCGCCAAAGAAGAATATGCCGATAAGCTGATCAGCGAAGACGAACTGTGGGAAAAATTTGACGGAAAAGAGCCGGCCGGCAAAAAAGTGATCAAAGATCGCATTGCCGACAGCATGTTCCAGCAAATCCTCACCCGTACGGATGAATACGATATTATCGCAACGCCGAACCTGAACGGCGATTACATCAGCGATGCCTGTGCCGCGCAAGTTGGCGGTTTGGGAATGGCGCCGGGCGCCAATATCGGCGACGAGCTGAGCGTTTTCGAAGCCACCCACGGCACCGCGCCGAAATATGCCGGACAGGACAAAGTGAACCCGGCATCCGTGATTCTCTCCGGTGTGCTCATGCTCCAATACATGGGCTGGAACGAAGCCGCAGCGTTAATCGAACAAGCCATCGAAAAATCCATCCTGCAAAAGCGGGTGACTTACGATCTGGCGCGTCAGATGGAAGGCAATGTAAAGTCGCTGAAAACCTCTGAATTTGCCGAAGCGATTGTGGATAACTTCTAAAAAATCAACGGCTTTTGAGAATGAAATCAAACAGGCGGAAGTGGAGGCTGTTAGTGGCACCCGGCTTCCGCCTTTGTTTTTGGAAATCTGGCGGGAAATGAAAAAAACGCAATTCTCGGATAAAAAAGGACAGCCGACAGCGCCATACAGTAAAATTGCGGCTGTTTACGATCAAATGATGTTGCATGTCAACTATCCGCGATGGGCGGAATTTATCGATGCGGTGTTGCGTCGGGAGAAGGTTGGCGAGTTTCCGTATTTGCTGGATATCGGCTGCGGCACCGGCCGTTTTTTGACGGAAATGCACAAACTTGGCTATCACGGCGATGGCTGCGATCCGTCCCGCGAAATGCTCAATCAGGCCAAAAACCGCTTGCCCGGCGCCGATTTTTTTCGCAGCAAGCTCCCGGATTTGCTGGAAGTTCCGGCTGATCACTATCCGGTGATGACCTGTTTGTATGATTCTATCAATTATTTGATGGACGAAAAAACACTCGCACAGGCGCTGCGAACCGTTTACAACAAATTGCAAACACCCGGCGTTTTTATTTTTGATGTTGTCAGCCGGTTGAATTGTTTGCATTATTTCCAAAACTATTCCGATAGCGAAGTGCTGGACGAAAAAACAGCCTACTATCGGGAAAGCTATTTTGACGACGAAGAATCCATCCAGTACAATCAGGTGCGCATCCACACCGCGGAAGGAATTTTTGAAGAATCGCATCGCCAAAGAATCTACAGTTTCAAAACAATTGAGCAGATTATCGATGACGAAACAGATTTTTTGATGGCGCATTGTTTCGACGAATTCAGTTTTCACAAAGCCGGGCGGCGAACCACCCGAGCCCATTTTGTGCTGCGAAAACTGGACTGATCAGCAGAAAACCGGAAATACCCAATGATCGAAATGTTTAACGTCACCATTCGCATCGGCAACCGGCCGATCATCAACGATATCAGCCTGAGCATCGGCAAAGGCGAGTTTGTGTATGTGATTGGCAAAACCGGATCGGGGAAAACTACGCTATTGCGTTCGATATACATGGATCAACTGCCGAACGCCGGAAATGTGCTGGTGGATCGCTTCAGTACCTCAAGCATTAAACGGCGGGAAATTCCGCTGCTGCGCCGCAAACTCGGTGTCATTTTTCAGGATTTCAAATTGCTCACCGATCGCAATGTGTTCGAAAATGTTGCATTTGCGCTGCGGGTGATCGGCGAACCTGCACGGGCAATTAAACCGCGCGTACTCACCGTTTTAACACGGGTGGGATTGCATCACAAACGTTACCAAATGCCCAACCAGCTTTCCGGCGGCGAGCAACAGCGCGTTGCCATCGCCCGGGCGTTGGTGAACAAACCGTTTATTTTGCTGGCGGATGAACCGACCGGAAACCTCGATCCGCAGGTATCCAAAGAAATTCTGGAATTGCTGGAAACGATCAACAACAGCGGCACGGCAATTTTGATGGCTACCCACAATTACGAACTGATTCGCCAATTTCCGCACCGCACAGTGGTGCTGGATAACGGGCGGGTGTATCGCGAAATTCCGCCATCGCAAATTCGTCAGGAAGGCAAAAATTAGCCAAATGAGCATCGAACAATGACCACATTTTTTTTGATAAAAGAAGGGTTTGCCGGATTCAAACGGGCGCCGCTGGCCGCGTCGATCACGATTGTGACGGTAGCGCTGGCGCTTACACTGGTTGGCGGTTTTGCGTTAGCCGTGCAAAATCTGGCGGATGAATTTGAGCGAACCTATCGCCAAATCCGGCTGGAAGCGTTTATCGACGCATCGCTGAATGACGCGCAGCGCAACGGATTGATTCAGCGAATAAAGGATGTCGCTGGCGTCGCCACTGTCGAATATGTGTCGCCGGAAGCTGCGCTGGCGTCGTATCGCAGCGAATTTGGCGGCGATCTGGTGGAAGTGCTCGGCGAAAACCCGTTGCCGCCGTCGCTTAAAATTGAGCTGCAAAGCGGTTTTTCACAGCTTTCTGCAGTTGAAGCTATCGTTAAGCAAATCAACAACTTACCGGAAGTGGACGATGTGGTTTTTGCCGAAAATGTGCTGCGGCTGCTCAATCGTTATTTTGATATCGGGCTAACCATCGCCATCATTTTGGGCGTTGTGATTATTTGCATCGCGGTGGTGCTCATTTACAACACGATTCGCCTGACCATCCACTCGCGCAAAACGCTGGTGGAAATTATGCAACTGGTTGGCGCAACCCATTCGTTCATCAAAGCGCCGTTTATGATTGAGGGCATTTTGCAGGGGATTTTGGGCAGCCTGTTTGCCTGTGGCATTTTATTTTGGGTGGGCAGGTTTATCCGGGATCTGGTTTTTTCAAACCTGCATGTGCCGCTGTTGTATTTCGCAGGATTGATTATTTGCGGTGCGGTTTTGGGATTGCTGGGCAGCTATATTTCAGTTAGTAAATACCTGAAAATTTGAGATTTACAAAAATTCAAAAGGTTGGAAAATGGCACAGGAAATCGAACGAAAATTTTTGGTGAACGGTACAGCGTGGCGGGATTTGGCGGAAGGCGTCGTGTATCGGCAGGGCTATCTGGCGGTGATGCCGGAGCGAACGGTTCGGGTGCGTATCGCCGGAAAAAAGGCATTTTTGACGATCAAAGGCAAAGCCAAAGGGCTAACGCGACCGGAATTTGAATACGAAATTCCCGTTGCGGATGCGCAGGAATTGCTGGACAATCTCTGCGAAAAACCGCTGATCGAGAAAACGCGCCGCAACATTGATTTTCGCGGCAACGTGTGGGAAGTGGATGAATTTTTTGGCGAAAACGCTGGATTGGTGATCGCCGAAGTTGAGCTGGAATCGGAAAATCAATCGTTTGAAAAGCCGGAATGGATCGCCCGCGAAGTTACCGGCGACAAACGGTATTACAACGCCAATCTCATCGCCAATCCTTTTCGCAATTGGAAAAGCGATAAATAAGCTACTGTTTTATCTGGAATTAACCAAAATAATTGCAGACCTGCCGGGAATATGTAAATCCTTAATTTCGCCATCGCTGACGCGGCAATCCGTTGGTTCGCCCCAAACGCTGTGGAATGCTTTGCCGTTTTCGGCAATTTCACTTGCCGGAATGGTCACCTTTTTTGTGCGGCTGCCCGCGTTAAAAACGGCAAATATTTGTTGGTAATCGCCCTGTTTTCTGCCGAACGCAACCACGTTTTTTTGCGCAAACAGCGAGTGGTAGCTGCCGGTTCGCAACGCCACATGTTCTTTGCGCAAGCGGATCGCACCCTGATAAAATTCCCGCAAATAATTGTCCCATTTTTCCGGCTCATCCCACGGAAAAGCGCCCCGGCAATGCGGATCGTCCGCGCCGCTCATGCCAATTTCCGTGCCGTAATAAATGCAGGGCGCGCCGGGCATGCACATCAAAAATAGCGTTGCCAATCGCAGCGAATCCAGATCTTCATTCACCAGCCACAGCGCCCGGGGCGTATCGTGACTGTCGAACATGTTCATTTGCGCGGTGTTGATTTCCCAATCGTAAGCGCCGTAAATGTTGTCGATGCGTTCGGCGAATTTCTCTGCGGTCAGCGAATGCAGCGAAAAATCTTCATTTTTTGCAAATTTCCGGAGATGCTTCGCGCCGAAAAAATTGATCGCAGCAATCCCCACCGGATAATTCATCACCGCATCAAACCGGTCGCCGCGCAACCAGGATTGCGCCAAATGCCAAATTTCGCCAACGATGTATGCATCGGGATTGGCATGTTTCACCACCCGCCGGAAATCCTGCCAGAAAAATGCATCGTCGATTTCCTCCGGCACATCCAGCCGCCAGCCGTCGATGCCAAATTCCACCCAAAATTTCGCGACATCCAAAAGGTATTTTCGCACACCGGGATTTTGAATATTGAATTTGGGCAGCGCCGGTAAATCCCACCAGGCTGCGTAATTTGGCGGGTTATCTGCGTCGCTGCTGTAGGGGCGCAACGGCCAGTTGTAAATATGAAACCAGTCCAGATACGGCGAATTGCCGCCCGTTTCCAAAATGTGGTGAAACGCCCAAAATCCCCGGCTGGCGTGATTGAAAACGCCATCCAGCACCACGCGCATTTTCCGGCGATGCGCGGCATCGAGCAATTCGCGGAGCGCCGCGTTGCCGCCGAGCAGCGGATCGACCTGCATGTAATCAAACGTGTGATAACGGTGGTTGCTCGCCGATGAAAAAATCGGGTTGAGATAAATGGCGTTGATGCCCAAATCCTGCAGATAATCCAGTTTGTCCACAACGCCCAGCAAATCGCCACCCTGAAAGCCCTGTTCCTCCGGCGGTGATCCCCACGGTTTAAACTGAATGCCCGGCGGATGCTGCAACCGGGAACTCCGCGCAAAACGATCCGGGTAAATTTGATAAAAAACAGCGTGTTTGACCCATTCCGGTGTATGAATTTGCAATTGTTTTCTCCTAAAATTATGCGGGAATGCCGTTGAGCCGGCGGCGCAGCATGTCCAGCGCAAAAATGGCGGTTTGTTGTTGATTGATGTGCCGGTCTTTTCCCAAATTAAATTGTCGGACAACCGTTCCGTCCGGTGTTGCCAGCCCGATGAAAATTAGCCCGACCGGTTTTTCTGCCGTTCCGCCGCCCGGTCCGGCAATGCCGGTGGTGGAAATCCCGAAATCCGTGCCCAGCGACTGCCGGATGCCTTCGGCCATTTGCTGGGCCACAATTTCGCTGACAGCGCCGTATTTTTCCAGCGCCGCCGGCGAAACGCCCAGCAATTTTATTTTGCTCTCGTTGCTGTAACTAACCACGCCGCCCGAAAAATAATCCGAGCTTCCTGCAACGGATGTAATTTGTTGCTGGATCAATCCACCGGTGCAGCTTTCCGCGACAGAAAGGGTTAAGTTCTGTGATTTCAACAGTTTGCCAACGGTTGCTTCCATCGCATCTTCTTCTGTGGTGAAAATATATTTGCCGATGGTTTGAGTTAGCTTCTGTTCAAAAGCGGCTATTTTTTCTGAAAAATCGCCAATCGCGGGCAAGGTTACGCGAATATCCACACCGGTGAATTTTGGCAAAAACGCAATTTCCAGATCGCTGAATTCATCCAGAAAATGTTGGCAGCGTTCGTAAATGCCCGATTCCGGAATTCGCGTGGTGCGGAACAGGCGGGTTTCGGTAGGCTTCAATTGAAATTCGCTGGAGAGCAGCGGAAGAATATAATCCGTAACCATTGCGCGCATTTCCCGGGGAACACCCGGCATCGCAAAAATATGGCTGCCGTTTTGCCGGAAGTGCAGCCCGGGCGCGGTGCCCACAGGATTATCGATGAGCGTGGCTGTTTCCGGCACAAATCCCTGCTCGCGGTTGGTTTCGGGCATCCGCATACCACGCTCGCGGAATTTTTGCTCGATCCGCTGCACAATCGATTCATCAAAAATCAGTTTCGAATCAAAATAACCGGCGATTACTTTTTTGGTAATATCGTCGTGAGTTGGTCCCAATCCGCCGGTAACCAACACAATTTGGTTGGTTGCGAGTGCGGCTGTTAACGCATTGGTGATGCTTTCCGGTTCGTCGCGGATCGTAAAAATCTCGCGCACCCGCACACCGATTTCAAACAATTTGCCGCCGATAAATGTTGCATTGCTGTTCACGGTTCTGCCGTTGAGCAGTTCGTTGCCAATCGAAATCAGCGCTGCTTTCATAATACTGCCTTTCCAGAAATCGTTGATTTACACAAGATAGCATATTCAACAGCATTTTTCAACTTATCGCTAATTGCGACGCAGCAATTTTTGCCAAAAAACCAAACCGGTTTATTTAACTTGTTTAATGTTTTTTGCTAATCTTGCTCAAGTTTTATACGAAAATTATAACAGATATCAGTTGAAATTTTATAGATAGGTGAACAGTGGAAAAAACTTCAGACAAAAATAAACAACCTTTTTTCGTAAAGGAAGCGCCCTGTCCGGTTTGCAAAAATAACGGTCAACATTATTATTTGCGTGACCATACTTTTACCATCAACACCCGCGATTCGGATTATTTTGTCAGCAATTATTCATGGGCTGAGCCGGAATATAACCAGTTGAATTTACACGGGTTTGGTTTGTGGCATTGCGAGGTTTGTAAATTTACCGACGATCGCTCGATGTTTTACCAAAAAGATGTGACCCAGGGGCGCGCCCAGTTTGATTATCTGAAAAAATTACTGATTGCCAAACACGATGAACCGGATGCCTTTTTTGAGAGAATCGCGCCGCACATCGCATATCCGACCCACGATTTGCTGGTTTCGCTGAACCTGACTTTGCTGGCAATTTATGTGCACACACTTCCCGATTCGATTTATCAGAATTACGACAAAATAGCCAAATTGTATTTGCGTGCCAGTTGGATGTTCCGATTGATTTCGCAAAAGCCGGAGATCGACGACATCGAACAATTTTTGAAAAGCTACAACATCAAATTTGACCGGCTGCAGGCAAATTCCATGAATATGTTGCACTGTGTTGAAGAATTGAACGAGACCGTCGTTGAAAAAAATCGCCGCAAAAGCGGAACGCCGGAATGGCAAAAAATGTGGGCGAAACAATACGGTGTGTTGACAGATAACTACAACGTGATGTGCGAGGCTATTGACAAAGTGATCAGCGCTATTCGCATTTATTACGAAAGTGGTAATTTTTTGGAAGCCCAATTATTGAATGCAGATAAAAATTTATGGGATTTGCCATACAAAAATTATCACCGATACAGCGATTTTGTAACAGAGTTGAACGAATTATTTCCTGATTTGCCGGTTAACGAAGAAGCCGCATACAAAAAAGCGGCGGAGTATTTTCAGCGTGCGCTCAGCGCCAAAGTTTACGATCTGGATTCGTTGAAAAAATTCAAAATTTACGATTTGATCATTTCAATTTCCGAAAAAGGGCAGGATTACACAACCGCGCTGCAAGTGTGCAATATGCTGGAAAGCATGACCACCAACTACTATCAATCGATTACGGAGCGATTGCGGAAGCAGGAAGTTATCCCGGATGAAACGGTTGATCCGGAACATCTGAAATCACTGTTGCGCAGGAATCAGGAAATTATGCGCTCGGTGAAAATTAAGCAAAAGCGCATCAGACCGCTAAAATTGCGTCGCGATAAACAACTCGCCCAGCAAATCGTGGCACAGTATCAGGATTTGGATGCAATGGGGTTGCGCATCAAAATGGAAGAAGCGCAAATTGACGAAGAAGTGATGAAGTCCTACATTGCGGAAGTCCGGATCGAGAAGAAAAAAGGGATTTTTGAAATTTTCAAATTTTAATACTGTCCGCCAATTTCAAACTTGATTTCGAATGCCGAGTGGTTTTTATCGCCGGCGATTTCATCCTGGAAAAAAGTTAAGCGGTATTGCGGCCGGATGGTCACAAAATAATTTTTTCGGGTACTCACGTCTACACCAAATCCAAAAACCGCGTTATATGTTACCTGATATTGATTGTCAGTCGGGATATTTCCTCCCTCAGCTTCGCCCAGCGTAATGGCGTCTTCCCTCGGAAAATTCATTCCAAAAACTGCGCCGGCCTGAACCATCAGGTGCGGACGAAAATTATCCTCGATCGAGTTTGTAAACAGGCGTTTTTTTAGTTCCACATTTGCCGGAACAATAAAAAATCGGTTCACATTGTTGATTTTGGTCGAAATATTATACAACTGGTTGTAGTATTCAAATTCCTTATCATCCCTCAAAATAAAGAATTCCAGGTTAACCCCGATGTGCGAGTACGACGGTAGCGGAAAGCGATACGTGCCGCCAAGCCCAAGTCCGGAAGTGGACAGTGAAAACGAGAATGCCCGTTCTTTCATGTGGGTGGGTGGTGCGTCAAAAATATCGGTTTGCGCACTGGCTGAGCCAATAAATAAAAATGCTCCAACGATGACGATAAACAATAGACGATGCATGGGATGAACTCCTTAAATGACATCTCTTTAAATTACAACTATTTTTATACTGTTACGACGTAATAAAACAAAAGCTCCCGTAATTTACAGCGAAATACCGGGAGCTTGTTGATCATTATCAAAATTAAAACGGTACATCCTGATCTTGCGGATCGATGCCGTCTGGTTGCTGGAAGTTGGGTTGATCGTAATTTCCGCCGGATTGTCCGCCACCGGAGTATCCGCCGCCGCTATCGTTGCGGGAATCCAAAAATTGCATGGTTTCGCAGACAACTTCTGTCATGTATTGTTTTTTCCCGTTTTGGTCGTCCCAACTGCGGGTTTGCAAACGACCTTCGATGTAAACGCGGCTGCCTTTGTGCAGGTATTCTTTTGCTAATTCTGCGGTACGTCCCCAAAGCACAACGCGATGCCAATCGGTTTCTTCAACAAAGTTGCCATCTTTGCCTTTGTAGGAACGATTGGTCGCCAGATTGAGATTGCCAACCGTTGCACCACTGGGCGTGTTGCGGATTTCCGGGTCACCACCCAAACGTCCGATTAAAATGACTTTGTTTACGGTGCCTTTTGCCATTGTTGCCTCCAAAAATTTGGATGAATAATCTGCCATTCAAAACGGAAACAATCGAGCTGGCGTTACTCGAACACCAACCCGATTACCTGTAAGACATAGTCTTGTCGTCTAATTTTTATCCCGAACGGCTATACTTTGATATAAATTTACTGTTTTTGAACAATTATGCAATACCCAAAAGGGGGAATTTTTGCGTTATGCCATCACCCGTTCTACGAGGTATTCCATAATTTTATCCTGTGAAATACGTTCCTGATTCATGGAATCGCGTTCGCGAACGGTAACCGTGCCATTTTCCAGCGTTTCGGAATCAACGGTGATACAATAGGGTGTGCCGATTTCATCCTGACGGCGATAACGGCGACCAACCGCGGCTGATTCATCATAAAAAACCCGGAAGTGTTTGCGCAGCCCATCCACAATATTGTGGGCGATTTCCGGCATGCCGTCTTTTTTCACGAGGGGGAAAACGGCGGCTTTCATTGGCGCGATGGTCGGTTTGAAGCGCAGCACCACACGATCTTCTTCTTCGGCATATGCATCTGCCAGCGCGGTTAAAATTTGGCGATCGACGCCGGTGGATGTTTCCACCACGTACGGGATAAATTTTTCACGGGTTTGATCATCAAAATACAGCAGGTTTTTACCGGAAAATTCCTGATGACGTCCCAAATCGTAATCGGTGCGGTTGTGGATACCTTCCAGCTCGCTCCAGCCGAACGGGAATTCGTACTGAATATCGAACGCGGCTTTGGCGTAGTGTGCCAGTTCGTCCGGTCCGTGTTCTTTAAAGCGCAATTTTTCTTTGCGGATGCCCACGCGATCGTACCATTCCAGCCGGCGGGCTTTCCAGTATTCGAACCAATCGTCATCGCTGCCGGGTGCGACAAAATATTGCATTTCCATTTGCTCAAATTCGCGCATGCGGAAAATAAAGTTGCCCGGGGTAATTTCGTTACGAAAAGCTTTGCCGATTTGCGCGATGCCAAAGGGCACTTTTTGGCGCGATGATTCTTTGATATTATGAAAATTCACATAAATGCCTTGCGCGGTTTCCGGTCGCAGATAAACAATATTGGCATCGCTTTCCACCGGACCCATAAAGGTTTTGAACATCAAATTGAACAGACGCGGCTCGGTGAGCGTGCCGGGTTTGTCCGTATCCGGCCCGACGATGTTGGCGTATTCGCCGTGCGCAATTTCTGTGAGCGACACGGTTTCGTAATCATCCAGACTGATGCGGGCTTTTTTGATGGTTTTGGCAATATGATCCGGATTGGTTTCCGGAAACGCATACATCACACCATTGCCGGATTTGGGTTTGTACACCGCAAGCTGGTCTTCGCGATAGCGGCTTTTGGTTTCGCGGCAATCGATCATCGGATCGGTAAAACCTTCCACATGCCCGGAGGCTTCCCAAACGCGCGGGTGCATCAAAATGCTGGCGTCAACGCCTTCGATATCGTCGCGTTCGTAAACCATGGATTTCCACCACAATTCCCGGATATTCTTTTTCAGTTCCACACCCAACGGACCGTAATCATAACAACTGTTGATTCCGCCGTAAACCTCACTACTCTGAAAGATAAAGCCCCGCCGTTTGCACAGCGATACAAGTTTGTCCATCGTATCGTTGGTTTGTTTTGCCACGATAAAAACTCCGGTTATTATTCAACTGATTTGTTTATTCGCTGTTCTCGCCGAAGTGTTCCGGCGTGTTGTTTTATGCGTCAAAGCGAAAAATATAACACAAATTTGGCGGGATTACACATACCAATTTAAGGATTTTAGGGTGATGCGGCTTTCGGTGTGGTGCTCCAAATGGCTGAGCAAAGTGGCGGTAATATCCGGATGGCGGGAGAAATGGCGGCTGTTCGTGACTTCCGGCAGCGCGTCGATGGTGCATTCCGCGAGCGCGGCAAGCCGTTGCCAGGCTTGTTGGTTGAGCGAAACCGTTTGCCCGATATGCGCAGATCGCTGCCCGGCGCAAATTAGCGTGCCTTCGCGATAATCCAGTTGCACCGGAAATTGATCCGGCGGATTACCGGTTTGCGGGCACTCCGAAAGCTGCCAGCCAAAACCGAGAATCCGGCTCATTTCGAAAATGAAATGCCAGAGATAACCCATCGATTCCACCTGCCGGCTATCGTTTAGCGATTGCAGCCAGTCGATGGTAAAGCGAAAAAAACCGCCAACCGGTTCGTGACTGCGAAACAATTGGTGGAGTAACTCTGCAGCGGCAAATGCACCGGCGGTTTTGGGCAGATCGTCGCGGGTATGTTGAAACGCGTTGAGCAGCGTTGCGGCGGTCAGCGTTTGCAGATCGCGGCCTTCACGGTGCGACAACACAATTTCAACATGATTCAACGTTTCCAGCACGCCGCGAAACGGGCTTTTCGGGCGCAGCGCACCTTTCGCAACCACGCCGATGCAGCCGTGCGTTTCGGTAAACAGATGAATAATTTTGCTGGATTCGCGCCAACGGGTAGCGTGCAGAACCAGTGCTTCTGTTTTTATGAAATAGGGCATTTTTTTTAAGAATATGTGTTAAATGAAACCGTAGAGGCGCTTCACGAAGCGCCTAAAAATTCCCATCCGGTTTTGTTCAACCGCCGATGAGGGTGTAGCGAAGTGCCAGCGTCATTAGCCCAAAGTATATCAGCAATCCGACAACGTCGTTGAATGTGGCAATGAGCGGGCCGGTTGCATTTGCCGGATCGACATCTATTTTTTTGAATCCGAACGGCACCATTGCCCCAAAAATGGAGGCGTTGAGAATGACAATCAACAGTGTGCCGGACAGGATGATCGCGAACGATAAATCCTTAAACCAGAAAATAACGATAGAAAATATCATCGCGGCGATAATCAAACCGTTGACCAGCGATGCCCGCAGTTCCCGGGTCAGCCTGCGGCGAATATCCCGCGGATTAATTTCGCCGGTGGAAAGCCCGCGAACCACAATAATGCTGGATTGCTGTCCGGTGCTGCCGCCCATTGCCATTACCAACGGCACAAAAAAAGCCGCTGCCAAAATTTGGTCGATGGTCATTTGATGAAGTTGCATCACCCATGCGGATACAATTTCGCCAAAAAAAGCGATCAGCAGCCAGGGAATACGCGCTTTCACAATCGGCCAAACGCTTTCTTCCAGGATTTCTTCTTCGCCGATACCGGCGATCCGGGTGATGTCTTCTTCCGCTTCTTCCTGAATAACGTCCACCACGTCGTCGATGGTGATGCGCCCGATAAGCTGGTGTTTGGTATTGACAACCGGTGCGGATACCAGGTCGTATTTTTCAAAAATGCGCGCCACTTCTTCCTGATCCATATCGCTGCGGATGGCGAACACATCTTCATCCATAATGTGGCGGATGAGGTTATACGGTTTGGCAAGAATCAGCTCTTTCAGCGAAACCGAGCCAACCAGTTTGCCAAAATCGTCGATGGCGTAACATTGGTAAATTTCTTCCACTTCTTCGCGTTTGCTGCGCAACTCGTTGATGGCTTCTTCCACGGTGTTATCGGCATTGACGGCCACAAATTCTTTGGCCATAATCCCGCCGGCGGAGTCCTCCGGGTAGTGCATCAATTCCTGAATATCTTCGGAATATTCGTCTTCCACCTGCGACAGCACTTCGGTGGCGCGTTCGTTGGAGAGTACCGAAACCACGTCCGCCGCATCGTCCGAATCCATCTCGTTCACCAGTTCGGCAATGCGCGAACTGTCCAGCACTTCCAGCACATCTTCGCGGATGGATTCGTCAAGTTCCGTGAGCACTTCGCTGGCTGTTTCCTGATCCAGCAACGCCAGAATCGGTCCGCGATATTCATTCTCCAACCGCTCGAGCATCTCGGCGATGTCCGCAGAGTGCAGGTCCGCCAAAATATTCAGCACCAATTCGGTCTGTTTGTTTTCGAGCAAATATTTGATGTTGTCGAGAATTTCTTCGTTGTTGATGTCCAGCGTAGAGGGTGTCATCCAGATTGCTCCTCTTTTAGGTGGCGGTAAATTGCCTCGGTTAGATCGATCCACTGCGGAATGGTGAGTTGTTCCGGACGCAGGGTTAAGTTGGCATCTAATTTATGCAAAAGCGTTGAAGGGAACAAGATTGATAATGATTTACGGAGCATTTTGCGGCGCTGCTGAAAGCAGTTGCGGATCACTTTCCGGAACAGGTCGAAGTCGGAAAACTGGTCGCGAACCCCTTTTTTGAAGCGGAGCCGGACAACCACGGAATCCACTTTCGGGCGCGGCGAAAACACGCTGGCGGGAACGGTGAACAGCCGCTCGACATCCGCAAATAACTGCGAATTGATCGCCAGCAATCCGTACGCTTTGCTGTTTGGCTGGGCAACCAGCCGGTCGCCGACCTCTTTTTGCATCATCAACACCGCGTGAAAAATGTGATCGGCCGCGTCGAACAGGTGAAATAAAATCGGCGTGGTGATGTTGTAGGGAATATTTCCCGCCAAAACCGTCGATTTTTGGGGATTTGCCGCGCGGGTTAAATCGACATTCAGCACATCTTCCTGCAATAAATTGAACTGCGGTTCACCGGCAAATCGCACCGTAAGCAAATCCGCCAATTGCGGATCCACCTCGATGCCCAGATACGGATCGCCGGATGCCAGCAGCATTCCGGTGAGCGCGCCCTGCCCGGGACCGATCTCGATCACCAATCGCGGTGCGGGTGCATCCAGCGCAGCCGCAACAATTTTTCGCGAGATGTTCGCATCGTTCAAAAAATTTTGCCCCCATCGGCGTTTCGGGCGAATGCCGCTCATTTTAACTCCGTATAATTTGGTAAATCGTTTAAAAACTGCAGGTTGCCGTCCTCGAAAAGCTGGCAGCAAAAGTGATCCATTCCATTGCTCACCAGCAAGTACGGCGCGTGCAGCACGCTGTTGTAAGTGGCGATCTGCACAAACGTTTCCTCATTGATGGGCACATCCGGCGCTTTGCATTCGGCGATCAATTTCGGCTGCATTTCCCGGTCAAAAGCGACCACATCGCAGCGGCGGCTGGCGGTGTACACCTTCAGCGTGGCTTCAATTTGCATCAATCCGCGCGGGAAACCGCGTTCGCGAATCAAAAATTGCACCAGATGCTGGCGCACCCATTCTTCCGGTGTCAGCGCCACATATTTTTTGCGTAACTCGTCAAAAATCTGTGGTTTATCGCTGATGGTTTGCACCCGGAAATCGTACTGCGGGAAGTTGAGTATCGGCATTTCCACGATGGGAACGTATCTCCACACTTGTAATTTTACATTTTCTCGATTAATTTACGCAATTATTCGCAAAACCGGGTTGCGATTCATTACGCAATCGAGCATGGATAAATAATAAATTCTGTAACTTGGCACAACTTTAATTATCAATCAATTATAATCGATTGAATTGAATTTGAAAAACGTTACAAAACGGAGATGAGATAGATGAGTAAATCGCGTACAATTACCCTGAAACGGGTGGTCGTTACCGGAATGGGTGCGCTCACGCCGATTGGCAACGATTTGCAAACATTCTGGAAAAATCTGACGGCCGGTGTCAGCGGCGCGGCGCCGATCACGCATTTCGATGCCAGCCAGTTCCGCACCCAGTTTGCCTGCGAACTGAAAAATTTTGATCCGCTGGATCATCTGGATCGCAAAGAAGCCAAACGGATGGACCCGTACACCCAATATGCCATGGTTTGCGCGGCCGAAGCCATTCGCGATGCCGGAATGGATCTGGAAAAACTGGATAAAGATCGCATTGGCGTCATTTGGGCATCGGGTATCGGCGGACTGAACACCTTTCAGGAAGAGATCAGCAAATACGCCACCGGCGACGGGCGACCGCGTTTCAACCCGTTTTTTATCCCGAAAAAAATTGCCAACATCGCTTCCGGCATGATTTCCATGGAATACAAATTTCGCGGTATAAATCTGGCGACGGTAACAGCCTGCGCCTCGTCCACCAATGCGTTGATCGATGCGTTCAACTACATCCGGCTGGGCAAGGCGAATATCATCGTTTCCGGCGGATCGGAAGCGGCGGTAACTGCGGCGGGTATCGGCGGTTTCAACGCGATGAAAGCGCTCTCCGAACGGAACGATTCACCGGAAACGGCATCGCGCCCGTTTGACGTGGATCGCGACGGATTTGTGCTCGGCGAAGGTGCCGGATGCCTGATTCTGGAAGATCTGGATCATGCCAAAGCACGCGGTGCCAAGATTTACGCGGAAGTAATCGGCGGCGGTATCAGCGCGGATGCGTATCACCTGACCGGGACACACCCGGAAGGCGAAGGCGCGGTTTTGGCGATGACCGCAGCGCTGGACGATGCGCAAATTACGCCGGCGGATGTCGATCACATCAACATGCATGCAACTTCCACGCCGCTCGGCGATGTGAGCGAAGCGAAAGCGATTCACCGGTTGTTCAAACATTCGCTGGATAAAGTTAACCTCAGTGCCACCAAATCGATGACCGGACACCTGCTCGGCGCAGCGGGTGCAGCGGAAAGCATCGCAGCAGTGCTGTCCATTGTGGACGGCGTTATTCCGCCGACAATTAACACCAAAAATATCGATCCGGAAATGCCGGAGGGATTGAATTACACCCTCGGCAAAGCCGTAAAACGCCCGGTGAATATTGCGATGAGCAACACCTTTGGTTTTGGCGGACACAATGCCATTACTGTTTTCCAGAAATTTGAGGACTGATTTTTTGCACAAAAAAAACCGGGCGAGAGTTTTCGCCCGGTTTTTTTAAACGATCTTCTTCTGTTACAAATTTCCTTCCAAAATTCCAGCATCCGGTTATACCTGTGAATCAGCGCCGCATTATCAGCAAAGCCGTGTTTGCGCATGGGATAGAACATCATATCAAACATGATGTTGTGCTGGATCAACTCCTCGATAAACGCCCAACTGTTTTGCGGATGCACGTTATCGTCATACGTGCCGTGCACCAGCAGCAGCCGGCCGTGCAGATTTTTGGCGGTTTTCACAAACGAGGTTTTTTCGTAGCCTTCCGGGTTGTCCTGCGGGCGTTTCATGGCAAATTCGCCCCATTTGGTGTCGTAATAATGCCAGTCGGTTACCGGTGCGCCGGAGATACCCGCCTTAAATTCCTGCGTATTCGTGAGCAAGTTCAGCGTAAAACTGCCGCCGCCGCTCCAGCCCCAAACGCCCACACGATCCGCATCGATATACGGCTGATTTTTCAGCCAGCGGATGCCATCGACGATATCCGCCACTTCTCGGGGACCGGACATCAGCAAGTTGAGGCGATTTTCCAGTTTTTTGCTGATCGCTGTGGCGGCGGGGTGGTCAAATCGCACCACGAGATATCCGGCATCTAACAGCATGTTATCAAAGAAGATAGAGCTGCCACGCCACTGGTTGAACACCGTCGGCGCAGAAGGTCCGGCATACACATAATAAATCAGCGGATATTTTTTGGACGGATCAAAATCCTTTGGTTTCAAAATTTCCGCGGGCATCGGGAAGCCGTCGGTAGTCGGAATCGTGAACAATTCCGGATATTGCAGATCAAATTTACTCAACAGTTCCGGTCGCGGTTTGGCAATGGTGTGCAGCAATTTGCCGTTTTTGTCGTGCAGCGTGAGTTCGGGCATGGTGCGGATATCTGAAAAATTATCGAAATAATATTCGCCGTTCGGCGAGAAGAAAATCTGGTGCACGCCATCGCGTTTGGTGAGTCGCTGCATGTTTTTGCCGTTCATTTTCACGCGGTACAAATGCCGCTCCACCGAAGATTTTTCCAGCGCCGTAAAATACACCCAACCGTTTTTTTCATCGATCGATGAAACGGATTGGCGAAACCAGAAAACGCCGCCGGATGAGCGCAGCGCCCATTCGCCTTTGGTGACCGCCGTGGCATTTTTGCCGTCCATCCCGATGCGATACAAATGCGCGTATCCGCTGCGTTCGGACTGCCACAGAAAATGTTGGTTGTCTTTCAGAAAATACAAATCGTCGTTGATGTTCACCCACGCCGTGTCGGTTTCGCTCATCACAAACGATGCTTTGGCGTCGCTGCGATCCACAAAATAAAGCTCCAGTTCGGTCTGGGCGCGATTCATCGTTTGCACGCTCACCCGTTTGCCGTCCGGCAGCCATTTTACCCGGCAAATGTATTCGTAGCCGTGATTGTCGATTTCCATCCACACGGGTTCAGGATTATCAATTTCGACCAGGCCAACATGCACCAGCGGATTCGGCGTGCCGACTTTGGGGTAGCGCTGGGTGATCACGCGCGGCACCTGCGGTTTGAAATCAACGTAATGCATCAAATCCACCATCGATTCATCCGTTTGCAAAAACGCCAGCGCCCGCGAATCCGGCGACCACCAGTAGCCGAGATCCTGCCGCCCGAAAATTTCTTCCCAATACACCCAGCTTACCGTGCCGTTGAGAATCGTTTCCGAGCCGGTTTTGGTGAGGCGAATTTCCTTTCCGTGAGCGATGTCGAACACATACAAATCGTTATTTCGAACGAACGCCAGCTTTTGTCCGTCCGGCGAAAAACGCACCGATTTTTCTGCTGCGTCGGTTTTTGTGAGTTGCCGGAACGCCGATTTGGCGATGTCCAGCACAAAAATATCGTTGTTGAACAGATATGACGCGTAGCTGCCCTGTTCGTTGAATTCCAGCGGCCACGCCAATCGACTGGTAGAATCCGCTTCGCCAACCAGCGATTGCAAACTGGCGATGGCTGCTGCGCGATCGATCATCGGCGTGCGTTTGCCGGATTTCGGATCCAATCGTTCAAAATTGCGTTCGGCTTTCGGCACCCGCAGATCGAACAGCACAGCGCTGTTATCGGATAGCCAGGTGAATTTCGGCACATCGTCCACGGCTTTGCCCGCTGCGCTGTAAATCCACTCAGCCGTCATTTTTTCCGGCTGCTGCGCGGCAGCGGAAACGAGCAAAATAATGGACAGCGCAGCAAGCAGGTTGCGCCAAATTGTGGCAAATCGGGGAAATCGCATGACAGAACCTCATCGTTTGGTTGAACAGCGGCTGATCGCGAAATCGCGATATTCAAACCGGAAATTGCTGGTATTTATTTGACAGGATTACAGGATAAACAAGATCGCGGATCAACACAATTGAATGTTTAAAGATTGTTTTTTATAAAGTTATCTGGTCAATCCTGTTTATCCTGTCAACAATAATTCCTGACAAGTTTAATCATTTTCAACCAATTAACAAACGGGCGATGACACTCTGCCGGCGAAAAATCGGGTGCACCCGTTCGAACCCGTTGGATCGAACGAATTTGCAGGTTCTGACCAATGGGCAGGAGCGATTCCGGCACGACAGCAGTTTATTTTTGACAAAAATTAACTGCAAAGGCGCGAATGGTAAATGGTAAAAAGAAATACTTTCAAAATACTTTTTGCGCTTTGCGGCAAAAAATAAAAAAAGACATGGGAGGAAAAAATTGAGCGTTCGATTGGAAAAAACAATCATTGCCGGATGGCTGATTTGCCAACTTTTGACGGTTGCGGCAATCGCGCAAAACCGCACGCCGGGCGGGAATATCAAAGGAACAGTGACGGATCGCGAAACGCATGCGGCGCTGGTTGGCGCAAATGTGCTGCTCACCGGAACGGGGAACGGCGCATCCACAGACGCGGACGGCAATTTCGTGATTCTGGATGTGCCCGCCGGAAATTATACGCTGCAATTCAGCTATCTCGGGTACGAGCCGTTTGCCCAAACGGATGTGATCGTCAAGCCCGGACGAAGTACTTTTGTGGATGCATCGCTGAAAATATCCGCGGTTTCGGCGGCGGAAGTGACCGTTTCCGGCGGCTATTTTTCACAAAATGACAACCAGCCGGTGAGCAGCACCGGCTTTTCCGCAGAGGAAATTCGTCGCGCGCCCGGTTCCGCCGGCGATGTCAGCCGTATTTTGATGAGCCTGCCCGCCGTCGCGAAAGTCAACGACCAGTCCAACAGCCTCATCGTTCGCGGCGGCAGCCCCACGGAAAACGCCTTTTTTGTGGATAACATCGAGATTCCCAACATCAACCATTTTCCCACTCAGGGATCGTCCGGCGGTCCGATCGGGCTGCTGAATGTCGATTTCATCGAATCCGTGAATTTTGCTGCGGGCGGTTTTTCCGCAGCGCACGGCAACCGGCTTTCGTCGGTGATGGAAATCGAGTTCCGCGAGGGCAATCGCGACGGGCTGGAAGCGCAGCTCGACCTGAATTTTGCGGGATTCGGCGGCATCGCCGAGGGTCCGCTGCCGGGCAATCGCGGTTCGTGGCTGCTTTCCGTGCGGCGCAGCTTTCTCGATCTGCTGGTCGATGCGCTGGATGCGGGAACGGATATCGCGCCGCGCTACGGCGATGTGCAGGGCAAGCTGGTGTTCGACATCAACCCCTCGCACCAATTGCAACTGCTGAGCATCACCGGCGATGATCACTCCGAATCTGATCTGGAAACCGCACGCGACAATGACATGCTGGCTTTCGGCACGCAGGATTATCTCGAACACACCGGCGGCATTAACTGGCGAGCGATCTGGGGCGGGCACGGCTACTCGAACACATCGCTGGCGTTCACCGCCAATCGCTGGGAAGAGGATTATCGCGAAACGGTCAGCGATGCGCAAATTGTCCAAAATCGGTCGCAAGAAAATGTTGCCAAATTCAGGAATATCAATTATTTGCGATTGTCCCCAAAACATGCGCTGGAATTTGGAATCGATGCAAAATATTTTTTCAACGATTACCGGAATGTGTATGGCGAATACACCGATGTGCTCGGAAATCCCGTGCCGGGCGCCACGCTGGACAGCGATTTCTCCGCGCAAAGCGTTGGCGGATTTCTGAACTACGTCGCCAAACCTGCAGCAAAATTGACCGCGACTTTGGGCGTGCGAACGGATTATTTTTCGGTGGGAGAGCAGGTGCAACTTTCGCCGCGACTGGCGCTGGATTATCAACTCAGCGAACGGACGTCGTTCAGCTTTGCGACGGGCGTTTATCGCCAGCAGTTACCGCTGTTGATGCTCGCCCAAAATCCGCAACTGCACGATCTCGATTCGCCGGAAGCAACTCATTTTGTGTTTGGCACGAAATATCTGCTCACGGAAAATACCCGGCTGTCGCTGGAATTTTACCAGAAAAATTACCGCCATTTTCCGGTCGATCCCACCCAACCCGGACTGTTTTTGGTGGATGAATTGTATTACGGCTACGGATTTTTTCTGAATCACAGCACGGTTGCGGGCAATGCAAAAGCGCTGTCGCGCGGGGTGGAATTGCTGATCCAGAAAAAACTGGTCGAGAAAGTTTACGGGCTGGCCAGCGCGTCGTATTTTACCTCGCGATACCAAAATCCCGGTGAGAATTGGCGCAACCGCGTGTTCGATAATCGCTTCACTTTCAGCGTGGAGGGCGGATTCAAGCCAAACAATCGCTGGGAATTCAGCCTGCGCTGGATTTATGCGGGCGGTGCGCCGTACACGCCGTTTGATCTGACGACGTCACGGGCGCAGCGTCGCGGTGTGCTGGATGCCAATCGCATCAATACCGCGCGATACCCGGATTATCATTCGCTGAATGTGCGCTTCGACCGGCGGTTTCTGCTGCAGCATACGAACATCATTTTTTACCTGAGCGTGTGGAACGCTTACAATCGCAAAAATGTGGCGCAATATTTCTGGAATGCTACGGAAAATGCACCGGACGCCATTTCCCAGTGGACGCTGTTGCCCATTTTCGGGCTGGAAGTTGAGTTCTGAGTTTATCGAAAAATATTGTAGGGACGAACGGCCGTTCGCCCCTACTCCAGTCAACTTTCGCTGTGGATTTGCCCCAAAAAGCCATAAATTGTTTCGCTGTTAAACTGAAATTGGTGGGCAAATTCCGGCGAAACGAATGGCATTACAATTCACAGACATCCTTTTGTTGCTCGGCGCGGTGCAGGGCTTTTTCCTCACGGCGCTGCTCTTCCAGAAAAGCCGTCGGCTTTTTGCCGACCGTTTTCTGGTGGTGATGATGCTTTTGTATTCTGTCATATTGGTAAACTTGCTGTTTTCCGAGATCGGAATTTATCAGTCCACGCCGCATTTGATGTTGCTCACCACCAGCTTTCCTTTCCTGATTGGTCCGTTGCACTTTCTTTACGCCAAATACCTCATCGGTGGAAATATCAAAATAGAGAAAACGGACTGGCTGCATTTCCTGCCGTTTGTTTTGTTTTTGCTCTATTCCGTCGCCGGATTTTTGCGTTCCGGTGCGGAAATTATGGCAGCACAGCCGGATTTTGAGCGACTGATTATCCCGGCGGAATACCTGATTGTCAACTGGCTGCTGAGCATTCAGGGGCTAATTTACATGCTCCTCACGGTGCTGCTGCTGCGCCGCTATTCGAAATCGCTGGAATCGTTTTTCTCGTCGATTGAGAAAATCCGGCTCGACTGGCTGCGCATTTTAACGATGATTGTGCTGGCGTGCTGGCTGATATTTTTTGCCGAAAACACCCTGCTTTCCGCGGGCATCAACCTGTCGGGTTTTGATCTTTCATCGGTGCTGCTGGCTGTGGCGGTGTACACGGTGGGCTATTTTGGGTTGCTGAAAACCGACCCGTTTTTGCAACCACAATTTGTGGATGCGATGCACCGGCTGCCGGAAATACAGCCGGAAATGCCCGCTGAAAATGATGGTTCGTCCCGGAAATACCAGAAATCCGGGCTGAGTGAGGATCGCGCAAAACGTATTCTGGCGGATTTGTTGGCGCTGATGGAAGCCGGAAAGGCATACACCCGCAGCGACCTCACACTGGCGGATATCGCCGAACAACTGTCGGTCACGCCGCACAATTTGTCAGAGGTGATCAACACACAGCTCAACCAGAATTTTTTTGATTTTATCAATCACTACCGCGTGGAAGCTGTAAAAAAAGACCTCTCAGATCGGCAAAAACAACACCTTACGATTCTGGCAATTGCGCTGGATGCGGGATTCAATTCCAAAACCGCGTTCAACACCATTTTCAAAAAGCACACCGGAACCACACCCTCGGCGTTTCGCAATCATCCAAATTAATCAATATTTTTGAAGAAAAAATCCCGCGTAACAAAATGATAACCGCCGGGTTGCCGGACGTAAGCCGTTTGCCCATCCGGTTTGATCAGCACGTTCAGCACGACTTTTGTGATGATGTGGTCGGGTATGCTTTGCGGAATATTCATTGCAAAATACAGCGCCGCAAGCTAACTTCTCCCCGCCAATGTTGGCAAATTCCCGAGATGAAATGAGTAAAATACATGATACAATTGCTACTTTTTCTTTTTTACAACTTGTTGTTTTTTCCGGTTTTATTTATCGTTTACCACAGTTATGCGCTGTTCCGCCCAAAATACCGCAAAGGCATTCTCGGGCGATACGGCGTTATCAAAGCGGCGGAAAAATTCCGCAATCACCTCGATAACGCTTCCCGCGATTTATACCTCATCCACTGCGCCTCGATGGGCGAATTTGAACACCTGAAACCGTTTGTCCGGCGGCTGAAAGAACGGTTGCCCAAAAGCCGCACGGTGGTTATGTTTTTCTCGCCGTCCGGTTACGAAAATGTGAAAAGCGCACCCGGTGTCGATCTCATTATTTATTCACCATTCGACTGGTGGTTTCCGGTGTATCGATTTTTGCGAATTTTGCGCCCAAAAGCGTTGCTCATCGCGAAATATGATGTGTGGCCCAACCTGATGTGGTTTTCAGTTTGGCGAAAAATTCCCCGTTTTTTGGTGAATGCGACGCTCTACGATCGCTCCAGCCGTCTGAAGTGGCCGCTGCGCTGGTTGCTTCGTCCGGTGTACGGGTTGTTCGACGGTATTTTTGCGATTTCCGAAAAAGACCGGCAAAATTTTGATCAGCTGTCTGGCAAAAAAACAACGCTGGTGGTCGGCGATACCAAATATGATCAGGTGGTGTTTCGCAGTGAGGAGTCGCGAAAAAAAAACGTGCTTCCGCCGGAAATTCACGACAACCGAATGGTGTTTGTGGCTGGCAGCACCTGGCCGGAGGACGAGGAACACCTGATTCCGGCAATACGCCATTATTTGGAAATATCGCCGGAAACGCTGGTGATTATCTGCCCGCATGAACCGACCGCTGCACATCTGGCACAGCTCGAAAATGGTTTGGGCGGATTAGCATTTACCCGGCTGTCGCAGATTGAAAATAGCAGCGCACAGCTGCAAGTTTTGCTGATTGACCGGATCGGCGTATTGGCAAATTTGTATTCGCTGGCAGATGTCGCGTATGTTGGCGGCAGCTTTAAACAGAATATTCACAATGTGTTGGAGCCTGCTGTTTACGGCATTCCGGTGCTGTTCGGACCGGTGAACCAGAACTCGCACGAAGCCCAATTGCTCAAAAATTGCGGCGGCGCGATCGAAATTTCCGGTACGGCGGATTTGCAATCGCAAATCGAAAAGCTGTTTTCGGACGCAGATTTCCGGCAACAAACCGGTGCGGCAGCCCAAAAATTGGTCGCGGAAAATCGCGGAGCGACGGATCAGATGCTCGATGCGGTAATGAAAAAACTGTCCGGTGAATGAGTAAAAGAAAATGCGTTGCAATTTAGCCGGGATGGTGTAAATTATTCGATTCAATTTAAAAAGGAGACAACAATGAATTTGCAAGACAAATATCGCAGTGTGCTGGAATTGGGATTGCGTTTTGGCGTGAAAGACGGTTATGTAAAGGAAGAAGGCGGCAAGCTGAAAATGGGTGGTGTCGCCAAAAATCAGATGGAAAAAGATTTGCTGTGGGATCAAATTAAAGCCGTTGGCGGCGAAGTTCCAGTAGATCTGGAAGCCGACATCAAAGTTGAAAACACCGATTATTACGGCGTTTACACCGTTCAGCAAGGGGATACGCTCGGGAAAATCTCCAAATTATTTCTCGGAAAATCCGGACGTTACATGGAGATTTTCAACATGAATACGGATCAGCTGAGCAACCCGGATTTGATCAAAATCGGGCAGCAGTTGAAAATTCCCAACAAATAAAACTGACACAAATTTCAATAAAAAAAGGGCAGTGTTCGCTGCCCTTTTTAGTTGTAATCAAATTTTACGAACCCGTCTATTTTTTGAAAAACCGCACATTCGCGATACCGAAAAAATAGCTCTCGGAAACATTGTCGATGGCTGCGGTGCCGGTTCGGCTGCCGCCGAAAAGCTCATCCGCAAATAAATCGCTGTGGCGATAATCCAACCGGCTGAATCCGGCGGACAGATCCACTTCCCAAAATTTCCCGTGAAACCCGGTGCCGGCAGCAAACATTACCCGTGCGTTGGTGCGTTCCAAAAAGCTGGTGCGATACTGAATGCCCACCCGGAACGGCACCTGATTGAAGAAAATATGTTCGATGCCTGTGGCAATTTTCAGCACGTCGTCCAAGCCGTTGGCGATGTCGCTGTTGTCATACAGCAACTGCTGATCGGTTTGGCTCCACCATTCGTAACTCACATCCACATTCAGCCGCGCCTGCACAATTTGCTGCGCGCGATACTCGAAACCGAGCGTTGCCTGCATGGGATATTCGATGGTTTCGCTGCCCGGCAGCGCGTCCACAATATTGCCGGTAACCACCGGAAAACTGACGCCATATTCCGCGGAATAGGGCAATTGCAAATGTCCGCCAAGCTGCGTATGCGGATTAATTTGATACGTCGCTCCAACCGATGCGACCAGCGGTGAATTGCTCAACTCCCGGTTGCTCATTACTGCCTGATTGTTCGTATCGTCGTCGATAAATGTGACGGAGCGTTCCTGCATAATATCGCCGCGAATCATGCCGAGTTGGAAACCGACATTCAACGGTTGGAATACATTAAACGCCGCGCCAAAGCTGTAGCGCATCAGCCGTCCGTCAAACTTGATGCGATTGATCGCCATTGGATCGTCCGGAAAAATGTTTTCGCGGACTTCCTCTTCGTAATCGTAATTGAGATCGGTTTCCTCGAACACACCGATGGCAACGGATTTCAGAAACGGAACCGACGCCAGATTCGGATTGTATTGCACGCTGCCCTGAAGGTTGGCAAACCAGTTGTCGTTCACCGCATAAATGCCGAACGAATTGATATCGTTGAACCGGTCAAAAACCGGGAATGCGCGGCGTTCTTCCAAACTGCGGGCGCGCAAGTTGGCGTTCGCATGAATGCCCGGTTCGTTTGCCGCCATCGCAGCGGGATTGAGCAGCAGCGCACCCGCACTACTATTGGACACCGATCCGGCACCGGCAAGCCCGAGCGTGCGTGCGTCCGGGAATCGCCAGCTTTCCCCAACGGGAAACGCGAGATAACTTTGGGCAGACAAAACCCCGCCAAATAAAATCGTAAAAAGAAAAATGCAAAAAAAACGCTTCATAAAATGACCTTTTTTGTCAATTGTCAATTGTCAATCGTCCATTGAGTTTTTGTTTTTTGATACTGTCCCGATAGAATTGATGTATGCGCTGAGTCGCGGCAACAGCTCATCAATCAACGATTTCAATTGGGTCGTTTCATCATGTTTTAATAAATTTCGTTTGTACGCTCTTCTTAACCAATGTTTGGTTTCATAAAGAGAACCTCTGGCTATTTTCGCATACCGTT
This sequence comes from Calditrichia bacterium, assembly GCA_020634975.1. NCBI lineage: Bacteria > Pseudomonadati > Calditrichota > Calditrichia > Calditrichia bacterium. The sequence continues at coordinate 2,509,122 of JACKAQ010000001.1, forward strand.
TGTTATCCGCGAAACTACCTTTTCCTGTTCCTTCGGCAATGTTTGCCCCGATGCTATCCGCACATCGGACCAATTGCTTGCCGATTGTATCTCGTTCAAAATAGTTCCAGCGGATAACAATCTCCCATAACAAATCTGCCAGTTTTTCCGAAGTTGATACACCTGTAAATTTTCAAAGACAACCTTACCCATTAGTCGTGCCTCAAAAAAGCAATCTACAATTAACAATGGACAATAACCCATCAACAATGATCAACTCAAAAATGGAAATTAAACTCCATATAATAATACTCCTGCGACGGTTGGATAAGGCTGGCGCCATAATAGCGTCCGTCGATGTAGCTGCTGTTTCCCGGCTCAATGGGCTCGTTGTTGGCATCGCGGGCTTGCGAAAAAGTGATGGCTTTTTGGTAATCGCGGGTGTATTTGATACGCATGCTCATGCGATTGCTGATCCGTGAATACACTGAAAACCACAACCGCGTAGCACCGCGCTCGCTGTTGGTCACGATAAATTCCGTGTCCTCAAAATTCCACAGAAATCCTTTATAAAAACCCAGAAAACCGCGGAATTTAAGCCATTCATTAAAGTTATGGGTGTAGGTTGCGCCGATGGCAGTTCCCGGCAAAGCTGCCGTTCCGCCCAAATTGGTATCATCGTAATTTTGTCCCGGATCTGTCGGATCTGTCGGGAAAGACAGCCGCGGCCGCGGGCGGAAATTCACCCGGGAATCTGCATACAGCAAGCTCAAATCGTTGAATCGCGATAGCCGCAGTCGCAACTGACCGCGGAATTCGGCATTTTCGTAATATTCCAGCGTTTTGTCGTTCAACGCCTCGCGACCCTGATATTTTTGCCGCAGCGAAATTGTGATCGGGAAAACCGGGCGGAATTGCAGCGTTCCGCTCAAGCGATATTGCGGCACGTCGTCCGCGTTGCGCAGCCAATTGTCGTATTCCATCGAAAGGGTGAACTGGCGGTTGATCTGGTATCGTGTATTAAAATAAAATCCGCGCTCCGCCTGCGGCTGGGGATTATTGGAATACAATTGATAATAAAATGAACTTTGCAGGTAGAAATAATCTTCGTAAATGGTGCGTTTGTACCGGCGATAGTTGGAAAACGAGCGCTGATACGGGTTGTCAAACCCGGTTTGATAATTGCGATACAACGCCATAAAATTAAAGCTGTTGTATTGAAAATACGCGCTGCCCACAAACGCCCACGGATTGCGACCCTCGCGAAACAGTCCCATCCCTGCGCTTTTATCGAGCTCGGCATATTCCGCCTGAAAACTGGCGTTTTTGTAAACGCTCTGGAAATCTACCCCGTAAATGCGGCGGAACGATTTGGCATCACTCCAAAATGCGTTTTCGCCATCGGAAACGCTGCCGCCGTACGATGCGTAAATTTCGTTATCCGGCAACGTTATCAGCCCAAGATTGTCCGCACCGACGATTTCGGTAATTTCCGGACGCAGCGGGCGATCGTAAGCGCTTTCGTAATAAGTGAAACCGATTTGCGTCGCCGGAAGCACGTCGTATGCGGCGTGGAATCCGAGCAGCAACTCTTTCACGGAATCGCGCCAGCCGAGACTGTCGAGCTGTCGCGCTGGATCTCCGGGCGCATATTCAAAACGCTGGTCGAGCACGATCAACTGGTTTACCGGATTCACCAATTCGCCATTATACAGCACTGCCTGACGATTGAGAATCGCATCGCGTTTGTCAAATCCGCCGAACAAATAGAGGTGCGCGTTGCCAAATTGTAGTTGCGTTGCTGCGCCGGTGAGGGTGTATTGGCGAGTGCGGGAGTTATCGCCGGAAAGTCCGATGTAGCTTTTGCGGAACCCGAAACCGGATTTTCGCGGCTGGAAAAAATCGCTGTTTTCCATGATGACGCCCTGCCCGAACGCCAGCGAATAATTCCCGACGTAAAATTTGCGCATCTGCACCGGACCCAGATTCCGGTTCTCTAAACCAATGTAAAATTTAGGTTTGGGAATTTGGGTAAACCCGAGGTCGGATTGAAAAACCGGTTCGCCGAGGGCGTGCCAGTGCGAAATACCCATTTTTACATCCGGCCCCCAACTGGCGATCAGCCGGGAATAAACATCCGGATATTGATTGCTGATAATGCTGCCTGAAACCGCGTCCGTCAGTCCGGCACCCTGCGTGCTGGTGTTGATTTCCGCTTCTTCGGTCATAAACGGCGCGTTGGTCATCCGCACCATCCAGTTGCCGTGAAACGCTTTTTCGCTAGCGGTGCTGCCAAACGAAACAAAATTGCTGGCGTTGCGATAACCGTAATACGAAAGATACGGCGCACTGCGCAGATCGCGCTGGCTGTTGATCCGCCCGATCGTATTACGATAATTGACAATCGCTGCGGCATCCACCGGCGAAACGCTTTGCAAATTGAGCAGCTCGTCGTAGCGCATTTCGTTGATGTTGGATGGCTCCAAAGCGCGTTCAATCCAGCTATCCACCAACGCCTGATTAGCGCCCTCGTCGCCGCCCCACTGATCCAGCCGGAAATACAGTTCGTTCAGCCGCTCTTCCCGTTCAGATGCCGCCCGAAACGGCTCAATTCGCACCAGCGATTTTAATTTGAGCAATGTTTCCTGATCAACGCCCTGCACATCGCGCAGTTCAAAAATATTGGCGAACGGCCCCTGATAAGTGATGCGCTCGTAAATGCGCTCCGCTAAATCGCGCGATAGCGGTAGTTGCAAAATTTCTTCAAATGATGCGTTGTTCAGATCCAGCGGCTGATCCGGCGAAATGTCCTGTGCCGCCAGCACCGCCGACAGCAGTAAAATTGTGATAAGTGATCGAATCAAGTTATTGCTTCTGGTTTCTGGTTGTTGATCCCGGATGTGGAAAATTTTTCCTTCACCCTTTATCATTTTCCGTTATTAATCCAGCCATTCCACTTCAACTTTGGAAACGCCGGCATCCACGCGAATGTCGAGTTGCGGACGATTGCTGTTCCACAAAGCGTTTGTGTAATAATCCCCGTTTTTACGCATGTCATGAACTGAAACACTGGTTAAAAATGAATCTTCCATGCGAATGCGAACGCCAATATTTTGTGGCAAATATATGGTTAATTTTCCCATTCCTATTTCCAGATTGGCGCTCATATTGCCCGTCATTTTGCCATCGAAATAGAAAGTGTACTCGCCCAAACCGCCCTCAAAATCGAGCCGTTCGATATTGGCATTGCCGATCCGGCGCAGCGTCATTTCCCCAACGCCGCTTTCGATATCCATATCATCCATCCGGATGGGATTCGGTTTGCTGAAATCAATACGCAAATCGCTGACTGCCGAAGCGATTTCCAGTTCGGAAATCTGAAATCCGCCTAAATCCCAATCTGCTTTGGCAATTTCCAGCTTGAAATCGAGCGAGAGCGGCACGCGATCGGTAAATGCCAAACGGCACACCCAATCTTTAAATTCATCAAAATCAATATCTTTGTTGTTGCCGTTGTGGTTGACAGACTCGCCAAAGTGAAGCCTCAGCTTGCCTTCATCGCCTTCTGTTCGATATTCGATGCGCGGCGGTTCTTCCAAAAATGAAAATTCACCGGCGAAGGCATCGTTTCCGCCCGCTTTTTCGATAATCACATTGGCGACGCTAACGTTCACTTTTGCAGAAACCGATGTGGCATTTTCCAGCGGAAATGATTGTTCCGATTTGCGGATTTCTTTGTTTTTATCCGCTTCTGCGGCTATCAGCGCAGCAGATATGAGCAAAAAAACAGCAAAAAAAAGTATGTTTTTCATGGCGGGTCGTTTCGTTTTAGGTTAAAAAATGTCCCGGATATTTTTGTTGAGCATTTCCCGCGCGCGGAAAATCCGTGCTTTTACAGTGCCCAGCGGCAACTGCAGCAATTCGGATATTTCTTCGTACGATTTTTCTTCTTTGTGGCGCAGCACGATCACCTGTCGGTAGCGCGGCGGCAGCGCCTGAATGGCATCGTCGATCATTTTGCTGCGTTCGCGATCGATAATCTGGCGTTCCGGTGTGGGATCGTGATCGGGCAGTTCGAACTGAACTTGCTCATCTTTGTATTTCACGGGTTCGTCGATGGAGTAGGTGCGCAGTTTTTTCTTCCGCAGAAAATCGATGCAATTATTGGAGGCAATTTTCATCAACCAGGTAGAGAAAGCAAATTCTTCGTTAAACGACTGTAGCGCACTAAACGCTTTGATAAACGCTTCCTGGCACAAATCTTCGGCTTCCTGCGGATTGCGAACCATGCGTAACATCACATGATACACGAGGTTACGGTATTTATTCAGCAGTTGCTCGAAGGCTTTTTGGTCGCCATTTCGAGCCTTTTGAATTAGCTGCTGGTCTTCTAATTTTCGTTCGTCAACGCTCATCTAAAAGATACTTTTGCGGTTAATTTCACGCTTAGTGAAAGGCGGCGGCGCACTCCCCAATTATGAGTTAGAAATATATGGAATCTCATTTCCATTTGCAAATATAATGAAAGTCGGAATGTTACACGAACAGGTTGGTCTGGCAAATTTGCGAAAAATAAAAAATGCCGGCAATGCCCAAAAAATTTGGGAACTGCCAGCATTCATTTAAACTTGCTGCGATATGTAGAATATTTTATCGCTTCATGTTTTGCATTTGGTCAAACATCTGCTGTTTTTTTAACCCTTCCGGATTTTTGAAATCATTTGCGCTGAGGCTGATTTTGGTTACTTCCAAAACTTCAGTTGTTGATGCGAGTTTGCCGTTCACATAATCGTTATTTTTAACCGGAACACCGGAGTAGCCGCGTTTGGCTTCGGCTTCTTTGCTGCCAAAGTTCATGAGCGGTGACATTTGGTTGCCCATTTGCTGCGATAATTTGTCAAAAAATTTGCCCATTTTTTTGAATACGGCGAAATCAGATTCGCTCAATCCAAAATTTGACATGTCCGTTGTCCAAACTTCTTCGGATGTTTGTCCGTTTTCTTTGCCGATGTATTTTGTGGTTTTCCAACTGTTTACGGTTTCGCTGCCGGATTTTTCATAAGTCACATTCGGTTCGTCCATCGCGTTCATATTCATGCCGCCGCCACCCATATTAGGCATCATCTTCTTCATCATTTCCTGCTGTTCTTTCGGTAAATCTTTCATTTTTTCCTGTGCTTGGCGCATGGCTTCGGCAATTTCCGGGGAGTTCATCATGTCTTTCATTTGATTTTGGGCCTGTTCCATTGTCGCACCCATTTTTTCCAAATCTTTTTCGGTAATTTCCATAATGGTGCCTTCTGATATATTGGCGAGCACCATCTTGTTTTCGGAGCTGCGGAAGAGGACGATCATATGTCCGTCTTTACCTTTCGATTCCATGCTCAAATTGTCGTTGTCAAATTTTATTGTACTGGTTTCTTTCGGGTTCCCCTTTGCATCTGTTGTTTTGGAAACCACTTTAACACCTTTTGCAAAGCCGGAAAAACTGATCAACATTGCAACTAAAATAGATTTAACAAACCATCTGCTTTTCATACGTGTGCCTCTATGTTTGTTGAACATAAGTTAAAACAATCACTTATGGATTATTCGTATTTCAAAGGTTTAATCTAATTTTATATAAGGAAGGATTGCAAGGAAAAATATCACAAATAGAAACCCTGCCGGATGGCGCGATTTAAGAAACAGAGCGGATAATTGCTTCGGCAATTTGATTGAGCGGCAGCACATGATCGGCCAATTGGGCATCCACTATCGCTTTGGGCATGCCGTAAACAACGCAGCTTTCTTCATTTTGAGCGATTACATAGCCACCGGAATTTTTGATTTTACGGGTGCCTTCCAACCCGTCTTTTCCCATTCCTGTCATAATTACGGCTAATGAATTTCCGCCAAAAACGGTGTTGGCGGAATCGAACATGACATCTACGGAAGGGCGGAAAAGCACATCCTGCGGATCTGGCGTTACTTTGGCGAGTACTTTTGTGCCGCTTTTGGCAAATTTTAGGTGCTGACCGCCCGGCGCGATATACACGTTACCGGGTAAAATTTCCATTCCGTCCTCTGCCTCAACCACGTTTAACTCGCTCATGGTGTTCAGCCGGTCCGCAAGCGATTTTGTGAAATGCGGTGGCATATGCTGCACAATTGCCACAGGGATGTTCAAATCGCCCGGCAATGCCGGAATAATTTGTTGCAGCGAGAACGGTCCGCCGGTAGAAATACCAATGACAACAATCTGAAAATGCTCAAATCCTGGTTGTGTAACCCGCCGAACCGGGGCTCTGCCGGAACTTTTTGCAGGAATTGGATTCGATCGGGAAAGCGTTTTGCGGCTGGATAATATGCCGTCCACATGCGATTTTGCCGGTGTACGCGCTTTGTAGCGTTCCCGCAGGCGTTTTACATCACTATTGACATCGATATTTTTGATGTGGCTTTGAATAACGCTTTTCACTTTTTCAGTTAACTGGCGCTTCATCTGAATAAGGTCGTACGAAATCGAAGACATCTCTTTTGTGATAAAATCGACAGCACCGGCTTGCATAGCTTCGATGGTGTTTTGCGCACCTTCTGCCGTGAGCGAACTGATAATAATGATCGGTAACGGGGTATTGGCCATAATTTCGCGTGTGGCGGCAATGCCGTCCATCCGGGGCATTTCGATGTCCATCGTCAGCAAATCCGGCTTCAGCTCGCGGACTTTTTCTACGGCTTCCTGTCCGTCCCGTGCTGTGCCAACCACTTCGATGCCCGGATCTTCTTCCAAAATCATCGAAATTGCTTTGCGCATAAACGCGGAATCATCTGTTACCAACACGCGAATAGCCATGTTTTAAGCCTCGTACCCGATTTTATTTTTCATCAATTTGGCGATTTCGCCGACATCCAGAATCATAATTACGCGACCGTCTCCCAAAATGGTTGAGCCGGCAATGCCCTGAGTGCTTTTAAGAAATGTGCCAAGTGTTTTGATGACAATCTCTTTTTGTCCCAACAAACTATCGACCACCAAACCGAAGAACGAATTGGCAACGCCTATCACGACCGTATAAAAACGATCGCTGGTTTTGTTTTTACTGCCGGGGACATGCAACAAATCGTCCACATGAACCAGCGGTAAAATGCGGTCGCGCAGCCGGATCATTTCTCGACCCTGGATGTAGGAAAGATCGCTGCGGGATGTGCGCACCACTTCCAGAACAGAGCTGAGGGGTACCGCAAACGTTTCGTCGCCCACATTAACCAGCAATCCCTGAATGATCGCCAGTGTGAGCGGCAATTTTAGGGTGAAACGGCTGCCCTTTCCAACCTCGGATTCGACTGTGATAATGCCGTTAAGTTTCGTAATATTGGTTTTTACAACATCCATTCCAACACCGCGACCGGAAACGCTGGTCAATTTTTTTGCCATGCTGAAACCCGGTGCGAAGATCAGATTGTAGCTTTCGGTGTCGGTCATTTCGGCGGCCTCCTGGGGTGTCAGCACGCCTTTTTCCACTGCTTTTGCTTTAATTTTTTCCGGATCGATACCTTTGCCGTCGTCCTCAATGGCGATCACAATATGGTTGCCTTCGTGTCCGGCGCTCAGCCGGATTCTGCCTCGACGCGATTTGCCTGCCGCTTCGCGTTCTTCCGGGCTTTCGACACCGTGATCGGCGGCATTGCGAACGAGGTGAATGAGCGGATCGCTGATTTCTTCGATGATCGATTTGTCCATTTCGGTTTCTTCACCTTCGATAACCAGCTCAATTTCCTTCCCAAACTCGCGCGAAATATCGCGGACGACTCGCGGAAAGCGATTGAACACGCGCCCGATTTGAACCATCCGTGTTTTCATTACAGCGGATTGTAATTCGGTGGTGATAAAATCAATTTGTGATCCGGTTTCCATTAACTGCTGCAAAAATTCGCTGCTTTCTTCGGTTAACACGCCATTTCCGATAATTTGGGAAAGCCGGTTCCGGCCCAAAACGAGCTCTCCAACGAGGTTCATCAGGCTGTCCAATCGCCGGACATCCACCCGAATGGTGGTGTCTGCGGCTTTTTCCGGACGTTTGGATGCCGCCACAACGCTGCCGTTGTTTGTATTTGCGGTTGTATTTTCCGGTTCGGATTTCGGTGCAACGGTTTTTTCCGATGGTGTGCCGCTGACCGCCGCCGGCGATTTCGGCGCCTGCGAGATTTTCTCGCCGTTGGAAATCGCAACAAGTTTTTGATTGATGTCGGTTAAATCGACGTGCCGCAGATCGCGGTCAATTACCTGTTGCAGCAACGATTTCATTAGATCGAACGCTTCGAACATGATGTCCAGCATCCATGGTTCGAATGCCAGTTGGTCACGGCGGAGTTTGTTCAGCACATCCTCAAAGTGGTGCGCCAGATCGCTCATTTCCTCAAATGCCAAAAATCCTGATGTGCCTTTTACTGTGTGGATGGCGCGGAAAATACGATTTACCAGATCTTTGTCCTGCGAATTGTGCTCCAGTTCCAGTAATTCCTGGTCGAGTGTTTCGAACACTTCTGTGGTTTCCACCACAAAGCTTTCCACGATTTCCAACATTTCTTCGGAAAACATGGGGTGGTTGCCATCTGCGGCGGCAGGCGGAATGTATTCCGGCTGTTCTGCAGATGCCAGGGCTTCCATATCGATGTCTTCTGTGGGTGTTTCATCGAAATCTGCCATATCGAGCTCAACTTCGGGCAATTCGTCAAAATCTGCCATGTCCAGCACCACTTCCGGGGGTGCGTTAAATGCTGCCATTTCTACCGTTGGTTCAGCGGTTTCCGGTGCTGTTTCTTCTTCGGCGGAATTGCAACTGTTGGAAATCGCTTCCAATTTGGCGGCAATGGCGCTGAGGTCTATATCCCGAATATCCCGGTCTACAACCTGCTGCAGGAGATCCTTCATCATATCAAAGGCTTCCAGCATCACATCCAGCATGCTGGTTTGGAACTGGATTTGGTCGCGGCGGAGTTTGTTCAGCACATCTTCGAAATGATGGGTCAGCTCCGTCATTTGCTGGAAATCCAGAAAACTGGATGTGCCTTTTATGGTGTGCACTGCCCGGAAAATTTTGTTTACTAGCTCTTTGTCATCGGCGCGGTGCTCGAGTACTAATAGATCCTGATCGAGTTCTTCAAAAATGTCTTGTGTTTCAACGACGAAACTTTCAACGATTTCGATCATGTCATCGGAAAACATTGCGTGCATCGTTTCATCTCCGTTCACGCTATAATAGCGATTTTCAAATTAATGCCTGACCTGTTTCAATTTGCTGTTCAGCGGAAATCTGCTCACTTATTTCCGCTAACTTTTTCAGCTATTGTTAAATAATTTGTCGATTTCATCCTGTGATGCGATGCCATCGATGCCTTTATCCTGCACATCTTTGGGTGCGGATTTGCTGCTTTCCGGGGCATCGGAAACGCTTTCGAACAGTCGGTCAATTTCGTCCTGATCTGCCACCGGGTTGTCGTTTTTTTCGGCGCCAAAAAGCTTGTCGATATCATCCTGCGATGCCGGGCCTTTGGCTTCCGGTTGCGATTTGTGGTGATCATCGAATACGGAATCTGCCAGTTGTTGTTTGTCTCCAGATGTGTCGTATGTGGCATTTGGATCAAACACATGCGGCATGGAGTGCCGTTTTCTTTCGATAAAATTGTCGTCGTCTGCTTCCTTAAATCTGCGGATGAGTGTAGCCAATCGTTCCTCGACGGATTCGATGAGGTGGTTGACCGCGGCAATTTGCTGGGCGGTAATATCCTGCACCTGCATGGACATCATAATGCTGCTGGTGCTATCGTGAACGGTATCGAGGATTTCGCTCATTTTATCATAAAATGAGATGAGTTTTTTGTGGGTGCGCAACTTTTCAAGATGGATCTGGTTAATTTTGGTCAGCAATACATCATTTTTGCCTTCCAGTTCATTGCGCAGCAACCGCAGGATGTGCGAATCTAGCCGCACCACTTTTTTGATGGCTTCGGCGTTTTCCGAATGTTCGGCTTTCATTTCGCCCAGTTTGTAGAGGATGTTGTCCACCATGTCAAAAATCTCGGTGGCGGCCATCTCGGTTGCCTGGGTTACTTTGCTGAGTTGCGATGATGCACGGGGCATTTTCGATGTGCTGTCGCTGATGGATTTGTTGATTTCGTCCAACAATGGAATTACTTCCTGAACAAAGTTAAACAGCTCTTCCAGAAAAGGAATAACGCGTTGCCCGAAAATGAAGAGTGCTTTCAACTCATTGATTTTATTTGAGATACTGGCGATCTGTTGTATTTTCATAATTGGTGTTCTCCTAAACCAGCGAATCTTTTTGAAACTCTGAACGCATCGCAACGGATTGTGACAAATGGATTTTGCATTTTCCGAAAGCGTTTTGAACAGGCTTCTGCTGAATGGTTAATGCGGATATTTATCCTCCTGTTAACGTCGGGACTGCAAAATCTGGTCAATTTTTTCCTTTAGCACCTGAGGTGTAAACGGTTTGGTAATGTAATTATTTACCCTTGCCTGTAGTGCTTCCAGCACATCTTCTTTACCGCTGCGGGTGGTTACCATTAAAATGGGAAGCCCGGCATAATCCGACGACGTGCGAACGGTTTTGGTGAACTGCAAGCCATTCATGTTCGGCATGTTCCAGTCTGTGATGATGAAATCGATTTCCTCGATACTCAGTTTGGCCATGCCATCGCGACCGTCTTCTGCCTCTACAACATCGGTGTAGCCGATTCGTCCCAGTGCATTATTCACAATTCTGCGCATGGTCGGTGAATCATCGACAACTAAAAATTTCATTGTTCCAACTCCTTTAGTTAAGAAATTTTGCTACTTCGTATTGAATACGTTTTCTATCAAATGGTTTAACGAGGTAGGCGTTTGCGCCTAATTGCTTGCCTTTCTCTATTTCTGCATCGCTGCTAAGCGAGGATAAAATGATTACCGGTAACTCACGATAAGATTGGTGATCGCGCAAGGTTTTAACCAACTCGAAACCGTCCAGATTTGGCATATTAAGATCGGTAATAACCAGATCAACTTTTTCGTAAGCCAATTTTTCCAGGGCTTCCATGCCATCGCGGGCAACAATAACGCGGCACCCTTGGGCACGCAATGCAAGCATTATGAATTTTCGGGTTGCCACGGAATCGTCAACAACCATTACCACTGGATTCATGTTTCACTCCTTGATGTACGCAATCGTTTTGGTAAAATGTAGCGGTTTAAACGCCTGGCTCAACCCATACAGCGATTCGGAATACCCCAGCAGCAAAAAGCCGCCGGGATTGAGTGAGTCGTATAAGCTGCCAATCACCTGTCGTTTGGATTTTGTATCGAAATAGATCAGCACGTTGGCGCAAAAAATAATATCAAACTGCTTCATGCTGCGCAACATATTGCGATCGAACAGGTTTACTTTCCGGAATTCAACCATGTTGGTGATAGGTGGCTGCAAGGTATAATCTTCACCTTTTTCGATAAAATATTTTTTGAGGATGTGTGCCGGAACTTTGCGTATCGAGTAGTTCCTGTATGTGGCTTTCCTGGCGCTGTTAAGAACGTTAGTGTTAATATCGCTGCCAACAATCTCGAAGCGAATATCCGGATTGGCCGGTTGCAATTTTTCTTTAACAATCAATGCTATGGTATATGGCTCTTCGCCGGAGGAGCTGGCTGCGCTCCAAATTCGTACGGTTCGTTTGCCCGTTTCCCGAATTCTTTTGATAATTTCCGGCAGCAATTCGTTTTCCACTATTTCCAGTTGCGGTTCATTCCGGTAAAAAAATGTTTCGTTAATGGTTATTACGTTTACCAATTGCGGTATTTCCTGCTCAGCCATGCCGTTACGCAGCCGCGATACATACTCGCCATAATCCCGAATTCCCAGTGCATGCACCCGTTGACCCACCCGGCTTTCCAACAGATATTTTTTGTTATCCGGAAAATAGATGCCAGTTTTGTCATAAATAAATTGGCGCAAACCCTCGAAGACCGTGTCCGACATATTGGATTTTTGGACATTGGATGTCAGGTTCAGTTGCGATAAAAAGCTCATTAATAATACCTCATTCCTGCAATTTTGCTTAGCTGAGCGCTACAGCCAGTTTGCGGATATTTTCATCCTCATCGCTTTGTAACTGCGCTAACAGGTCTTCAAATTGATCTGTGCCGGTATGTTGCACCATTTCCAATGCAGTGGAACGGGCAATGGCTTCGTTGTCCTGCAAGGCTGCCCGAAGCACTGCCAAAAATTCCGGCAGGCGGAATTTGCCAAATATTTCAACGGCTGCCAGTTTGGATTCGACATCCAGAAAATGGTAATTCTCTTTAACAAAACGACCCATTTGCATGATGCCCTGATCCATTTTTAAATATTCGTCGGTTTGCAGATATTCAACGGCTAAGCCGAGAGCGAAACGCGCGCCGGTTTGCAGAGATATTTTTCCTGTTTCCGCCGCGTCGATAACGCAGCCAACAATATTGATCCGGGAGTTGCAGATCGTCTGGAAAATTTGCATATCCAGCGGTTCTGAAATTCCCATTTTGGGAATTAGCTGAACCACGACATCAGCATCCACAAAATAGCGGAGACCTTTTACGGCGGTTTCCACGTATTCGCTGTCTTTATCGTTGAGCATTTGCAGCAAGTGCTTTTTCAAATATTGGGGCAATTCGGATTGTAATCCGGGATTGGCTTCGGCGATATCCACCACTGCCTGCAACATAATTGCCCGGGTTGTTTCGTTCACTTTTTCCAATTTTTCCAAAATCAGCGGCAGGGTTTCCGGTGTTTGATTGTGGGACAGCGCTTCCACTGCCACCAATTGCACAACCGGATCGTCATCGTGCAATGCTTCGGCAAAAAATTCGGCATATTCACCGTTTTCAAATTGTGCAAATGCAGACAGAACGTTTGTTCTGGTATATTCATAATTGCGATAACACGCCATTAATTCTTCTGCAAATTGTTCGCCCTTTAATGCACCCAACGCATCAATTGCGGAGAGAACCACATTTTGATCAATGTCGTTCAGGCATTTTGCAATATTATCCAGATAATCTTCAGCCGGGAGCAGGGTGAGTAAATCGATGGCAAACTTGCGCACATCTTTTTCGGTGTCGCAAATATAACCGGCGATTGCAGGAACAGCCAATGCGCCCATTTTAACCAGCGTATCGCCGGTTAAATTTCGGACGGAAATATTATCGCTGGCCATCAGCGGTGCAATTTGTGCTGCCAGCGAAGCATCGGCATTGAGCACCAGAAACTGGGCGGCTGCATCGCGCACGCCTCTGTCCTCATCTGCCAGCAATCCTGCCGCCAGAGATGCTGCTTTGGGCGAAAAATCGCCGTCTGTCAGCTCTTCCAGTGCCAGCCGCCGGTCAAATGCGTTTTGGCTGTTTAGCTTTTTAATGATTTCCGGTTTCATGGTTAATTTCCCCGATTCCTGAATACAATTATTTCAGTTGTTATGCCGGAAAGTTGATTAGCCAAAAAGGTGTAAATCGCTGATTTTTAGTAAATTAAATCGGCTGGTTTTTCATCTATTGATGAAAAAAAGTAACCTTCCTGGTTCAAAATCCTTCCCTCGTTCAATTCGATATTCGACGTTAAAGCCCTTTACTTAATCATTTAAATCCAAAAAAATAACGTCTGTTATGCTTTCCCAACATCCTTTTTGTCCCTCGCCGGTATTTTGCGTATAACGCGTATCGGTTGGGGATTAAAATGCTTCAAACGATTCTGAATGATGTTTCATTGTTTTGTGTTGCTGCACCTGTTTATCAGATTTTGAAGATTTACCGTTGCGTTGTTCAAAAACATCCTGATTCAGGTTGAACCGTTTTAACAGATTTTGCAACTCATTGGTCATATTGCTCAATTCATTAATAGACAAGGCAATTTGGGATGCGCCATCCGCTGCCTGCGAAGATACGCTGGAAATGGTATCGATATTTTTTGCAATTTCCTCGCTGGTGGTGCTTTGCTGCTCACTGGCAGTGGCTATTTGATTGATGTAATCGCCAATGGTTTGGGCACTGTCCACAATTTCGTTGAGCGCTTGTCCGGCGGCATCCGCCAGGTGAATGCCCTGGGCAACGGTTTCGTTACCGCGTTTCATTGCTTCAACAGCTTCCTGCGTTTCTTTCTGGATGGTTTGGATCATCACCGAAATTTTTTCGGTTGCCTGCGTGGTGCGTTCCGCCAGTTTACGAACTTCGTCCGCAACTACGGCAAAACCGCGTCCCTGTTCGCCGGCGCGTGCTGCTTCGATGGCTGCGTTCAGCGCCAGCAAGTTGGTTTGATCGGCAATATCTTCAATTACGGATACAATTTCGCCGATCTCCGAGCTGGATTCACCCAATCGTTGAACGGTTTGGGCGGAATTTTTGACAACCTGGGCAATAACCCGAATGTTTTCAACCGTTTGCTGAACAACCCGACCGCCTTCTTCCGCGATTTTTCCGTTTTGGGCAGCGGCATTTGCAGCCTGTGTCGCATTTGCGGCGCTGCTGATGCTGGATCGTGCCATTTCCTCTACTGCTGCGGCAACTTCGTTGGCATGCGCCGATTGCTGCCGTGCGCTGCTGGCAAGGCTGTTGGTGCTGGTCGATATTTCCGATGTGGAATCTGCAACGATGTATGCGGTATCCACAGATTTCTGGAGCGTCTCTTTGATTGAATGAATAAATTTGTCGAATGCCCGGATGAGCGTTCCCATTTCGTTGGTATAGGGATAATGCAGGCTCGTATTCAAATCTGCCTGATGAACCTGTTCGGTAATGAGCGCTAACGGGCTCAGCACCAATTTGTTAAAAAATACCAACCCGATGATGCTCGCAATAATGACGCAACCCAACAATCCAAACAATATCAACCGTTTGGTGGCGAGCGCATTTTTATTGTCTGTGAAAAACAGCTCTGTCAGTGCGTCGGATTGCCGGATCAGCTCGTGGCTGTATTGTTGAATAACTTCCAGCGCGTTAAGGCTGGCTTGTTGCGATGCCGCTGTTGTGTCCGGTGCATGTAATCTGGAAAGGTGCGTTTGATATTCACTCCAGGTGTTGCCAATTTGGCTAAGCTGGGATTGAATTTCGGCAGATTCAATTGCTGCCGGTAATGCAGGTAATCGATTCAGGTTGGTTTCAAAATCGGCGATAGCCTGGCTCAAATCGGATGCGGTTCCGGTAGAACTGGCAACCCGGTAGGCATTTTTCTCAAGCTGGATGGATAGCGCTTTTTGCTGAAACGCGACTTTGATCGCTTCGTTTGTAAACTGTTGTTTGCTTTCGAGGGTTAAAAATCCACCGAGAATCGCAACGACAAAAAGTATGATGAATCCGAATAACAACATGAACTTAAGGCGTAAGCTGTTTAACATTCCTGTTTCCTCTAACATTTGCAAATTCCCTGTTGAACGGCTTGCACATCATCACTGTGCAAAAACCTGTAATGTGCGAAAAATTTACGCAACCTCTTCAAAAGCTAACAAATCCTGATGTTCCCCGGCGCTAAGCACTCTCACCAAATCCAGCAAAATCAGCAATCGATCGTCCAATTTTGCTACTCCGGTGATGTAACGGGCGTCGATATCGATAGCCAATTCCGGCGGCGGTTCGATAATCGATTTCGGTACGCGCAACACCTCCTGAACCTGATCGACCAGAAAACCAACTACTTTTTCACCCAACTCAACAACGATAATCCGGGTTTCCTTATCCCGTTTCCGGGGAATTCTGCCAAACCGCTTTCTCAGATCAACCACCGGCACAATTTTGCCACGCAAGTTGATAACGCCTTCGATAAAATCGGGCGCATTGGGAACACGGCTGATTTCCATCATTCGGATAATTTCCTGTACGTTGAGAATGTCGATTCCATACTCTTCGTTTTCTACAACAAAGCTAACGAGCTGGTAAATTATGCCTGAATCTTGATTGACTTTACTCATTGAATCACTCCTTAACGCTTAAAGCGAAAAATTCACGTTCCGTTGTCTTTGAAATTTATCGGACTTTTATTTTATATAGTTGAGCGAATTAATATCTATCTAATGTAAAATCCTGCGAACTTTCCTGCCGGTTCATGGAAATGGCAGGATATTCATCCATTTCGATCCGGAATTGCTGAACAATTTCCTGCAGCACAGTCATCATTTTTGATAACGATTGTGTTGCTTCGGAAATTTCGGAAATGCTGCTTTCGCCCTGGCTACTCAGCGTTGAAATGCTGAGGGCACACTCCCTGATTTCATCGCTGGTTGCACTTTGCTTTTCCATATTTTCGGAATTCTGCCGGACCAAAGCGGCAACTTCGGTTGAGCTGCTAACCATTTTGCTGAGAATTGTGCTGGCTGCATCCACCAGTTTCAGTCCATCGCTGAGTTCGGAATCGCCCAGTTGCATTGCAGAAACAGCTGTTGATGTTTTGGTTTGAACCATTTGAATCATATTGCCGATTTTTTTTGTTGCCTGTGTGGTGCGTTCTGCCAGCTTCCGAACTTCATCTGCAACAACGGCAAAGCCTTTACCCTGTTCACCTGCGCGCGCCGCCTCGATTGCCGCGTTCAATGCCAGCAAGTTGGTTTGATCTGCAATATCGTTGATTACGGCAATAATTTCGCCGATCTCCGTGCTGGATTTTCCCAAATCCTGCACCGTTTCGGATGACGATTTCACAACCGTAGCAATGTGGTGTATTTTTTGATTAATCTCGGCAATAATTTCGCCGCCTTTTTGGGCTGTCTCGCCGCTTTCGCCAGCTATTTGGCTACTGTGCTGAGCCATTTTTGCAACGCTGCGAATTTGCTCGCTCATATCCTGAATAACTTCGGAAACCGTATTTGCCTGCCGGGTTTGCTGGCTGGCGTTTCGGCGTAACTCAACGCTGGATTGATCAATTTCCAATGCGGCGCTTACCGTAGTTTGTGTGGCGTTTAAGACATTGCGAACCAACTCTCCCAGGCTGTGAATGGCCTGGTTAAACCCGCCATATAATTTCCCAATTGCACCGGTGCCGTGCGCAGGCATCCGAACCGTCAGGTTACCTTTGGCAAATTCGTCCATTGCGGAAAGCACCGTATCGATCTGCCCCTGCAATTCTTCTTGTTGTTTCGCCAACTGCTGCTTTGAGGCTTCTGCATCTGCATTTGCCTGTTTTGCCATTTCTGTTTCTTTGTTGGCACAGCGAATACCTTTCTCAATATCTTTCGCCATCTGCTGAAAGGAACGGCAGAGCGCACCAATCTCGTCTGTTTTATTAATGTTAATATCAGGATGATAATTACCTTGGGCCACTTCGGCAGCTGCCGATTTCAACGATAAAATCGGGCGGATAATTTGGCGATTTGCGTAAGCAAAACAGCCCAAAAGCAACCCAAAACCTAACAGGACAAAAAATAATTGCACATTTTTCAAACCGGCGATTTTCGCATTTGCATCCAGTTCAAACATTTTTACTGCCGTGTTCATTTCTTTCAATAATTGCAAATTATTCTGGAATATATATTCAACGGCTTCCTTTTGTTCGGCAGCGGTGGAATTGTCGGATGTCAACATGTCTATTTTAGCGCGAAAGGGCGTCCACAAATTCTGGACAATGGTCAACTGCGCGATAATTTCAGCATTCTTGCAGACCGGCAAACCTTGCTCCGCGTCTCCATTTATTAGCCCGTTCAGTATTTTATTGAATAGTGCAGCCGTTTCTTTTAAAATTGTAGCTTGTACAATATTTTGAGAAAAAGCGAGTGTTTCTTTACTCATCTTTTGTGAAAGCATGCGTTGCCGTCCGGCAAGATTAATAACGACAGCATCTTTTTCCTGGTCTGATACAGTAAAAAATGTTGCAATTACAGTTGCAATCAACAATAACGTAAAGGAAATAAAAATGGCTCCCATTTTAGCTTGTAATCGCATATCTGCAATCTCCTGTTAAATTCTGGAACAATAGATTTATAATACTTTTTCTGCAAGTACTGTTCCGATTCTGCAGGTACCGTTCCGATTCAAACTTTTGCAGTAGGATAAATATTCGACGGTAGCTTAAAACAAATTAGATTTTTTGATCAATTAAACAGTTGGGGATTTAAGACAAGAGACGGGATTTGTACACGAGCAGAGCGAACGGTTATGTTTATTGACGTAATTTAGATGTAGCAACACTTAAATAATGAAATTTTTTAATTTGGAATTTATATCCGGTTAAAATTATATTTAAACAACATATCAACAGGAAATGACATAATCATGTATTTTAGTTTATATTTTTGAGGAAAGCTGAAAAATAAAAATGATCGATCAAGTAGTATGCAATACAGATTTTGCATATTCATGCATTATTTGCGTTATTTGCCGCAAGAGGTCAGTGATATAACAACTTTTTTTGCTCATTATTGGGAATATCATTCGCCGGGTTCCATCAAAAAATCTTAATAAATTTACGATCCCCGCGAAATTGAACGACTATTGCACAATTATTACATATTATTCCGCGAATTTATTCCAAACACAATATTGTTATACAAAATGGCAATCAATTTGCAACGATTCATTGTTGTTTGAACAGGTGAAATGCGATTCCTGTGTGGCAAACCGGGATCCGATGAGTTAAAAAATGTAAAATATTCAACAGATTTTTTTGGGTCGAATGGAATTTAGAGAAAGTCAATTCGTTTTAAGGATACAGCAAAGAGGCTAAATATGAGCAAGCGTTTAGTGGATGACGCCGTTTGGATACCGGGAAGACGACAGCATTTTTTTAA
Source organism: Calditrichia bacterium (assembly GCA_020634975.1). NCBI lineage: Bacteria > Pseudomonadati > Calditrichota > Calditrichia > Calditrichia bacterium. Next base: position 2,527,872 of record JACKAQ010000001.1, read on the forward strand.
TGAATATGGCGATGCCGAAAATAGCGAATGCGAGGCTTGTGACAGGGTTGCTGCACAAAATGATGATACGGAACAGGTGTTGTACCGGGGAAAACACTGTTACGTGATTCACAGCCCAACGCCATACACGGTGGGGCATTTTCTGATAATTCCTAACCGTCACGTGTGCAGCATTCGCGAATTGTTGGATCGCGAAAGTCTGGATATTATGCAGACACAGCAAATGTGCATGGAAGTGTTGGATGCAGTTATTCGCCCGAACGGTTACGATACAGGAACCAGTGCCGGGAAAGTTGAGCATGGCACGGCATCGCGCCATCTGGTTTTTCATGTTGTGCCGCGCCGAATGGGTGATAAAAACCTGATGTTAACTATTCGCACACGCCGGGAATTACAAATGCTCCAGCGAAATGCACATCAGGCGTTCCGCCGTGAATTTGAGGAACGTGTCTTCGTTGAATAAACCGGTTTTACCCTGTTCTTTTGCCCAAACGAAATATTTTTGGTGCACAACAACGGTTAATCTTCAGACATTGGCGCAGCGCCCGGTTTGTAGATGATCCCTTTGTTATTGTGCCCGTTCATTTTAACCACAATCGGTTGATCGAACTGCAGGTGGCGAACAAATTTATTTTGCAACTTTGCCTGCTGCTCGCTTAGCCAATCCCATTGGATAAAGCTCGATTTAACACTGCTGGCAATCGTAAAATAACCAACCATAAATGAAGTAATGTTGTGGAAGAAGTGCGATCCCTGCGATGGTTCCACCTCAAAATCCCGAAAGCTGGATTCCACAATCACCCGAGCACCGGAAATTTGCTCCCAATTTACCGGAATGCCCAGCCACGGATCCATCGATCCCCATCTGCCAACGCCAATCAGAATATACGGGCGGTCTTCTTTCTGCAAACGGCTGTTCAATTTGTGAATTTCTTTCGCCACATCGACGGTTTTTGAGCGATCGAAATTTTGGTAATCAACCATCACCACATCAAAAATATTTTTCAAAATGCCGTTGCCCAAAACCTGGCTGCTTTGGCAAATCAGGGTTTGGCTGTCTGCATCTTCCACATCCAGTTGTTCGGCTTCTTTGCTGAGCACCAGCGGGCGCATTTGTAAAATACCGAATTCCTTTGGTTGGCCGTAAGGCACGCTCATGTTCACCGCGAATTCGATTTCCACCGGTGTTCCCATGCCTTTCCGCCCGATTTCCAGCAAGTCCTGCAAAATTTCCGGCAGCGGAAAAATATTGTTTTTCAGCACCGGCGCAAACGTGATCAACCGGGAACCGCGCCGGGAAAGCCCGTCGTAAATCGCATGATTTTCGTGCGAATATGTTGACCCCACAGAATATAATGTGCCATCTTCCTCCGCAACCTGCAACCGGAATGGCTGGATAATTTTTTCAAATGATTCTGCATTTGCTTCCAGCGGCACACTCATATCCAACGCAAAAAAGCTGCGCTGGTTATTGTTCAACGTTTCGTCGATGCTCGAAAATTGATGAATATGCTTTGGATATCGCGGACAAAATTTGACGGTATTGCCGCCTTCCACAACCGTTTTCCCCAATCCCAACGCCACGGAAACGATGCCGTCGGACGCCTTTTGCGGGCTGATCGGGTAAAAATTATGCGATTTTGCCACGCCGGAAAAATCCGGGTAATAGCGTTGTTTGTGTTTCTGACCAACCATTTTCTGGATGATCACCGCCATTTTTTCTTCTTCCACGCGATAGGTTGCCAGGTTCACATAATCTTTGGCGCGTTTGTAAAATGTGGAGGCATAAACGCATTTGATGGCGTTCAACAACTCATCCAAACGCACTTGCGAATCGAAATGTGTGTTGGGCAGCATGTAGGTTGTGTACACGCCGGCAAATGGATGATATTGCGAATCTTCCAGCAAACTGGACGATCGCACTGCCAGCGGATCGCGCATTAAATTAAGAAACTGCGTGAGTTGATACAGCGGTTTCGGCGGAAAACGCTCTGCTTTCAGAAAATGGGCGGTAATTTCCGCATCGCTGTAGTCGCCCGAAAGCGCGGTTGCCCGCAGGTTGTTTCGCTCGATAAATTCATCGAAAACTTCCGTGCCCAATACAACTGTCGGCGGCACCTGGATGACGAGGTTTTTATATTTGTCATTCAGCCGGAACCGGTTGACCAACAAATTCACAAAGCTGAGCCCGCGTGCTTTTCCGCCCAGCGATCCGCCGCCGATTCGCGCAAAACCATCCTGAATATCAAATGCTTCTTTTTTGAAATCGGTGATGGCGCCACGGCTGCGGCTTTTGCGGTATTTTCGCAGATATTCGATAACCGCCGTGCGAAATTCTTCAATCGATTTGTATTCGGAAATTTTGCGGGGACGCAATTGGTGCGCCAGCCAAAACTCTGTTCGTGCTTTCAGCCATTTCGAAAAATGATTGCGTTCGGCATGATAGTTCAGGCTTTCCTCCGGCACCCGGTGCAACTGGCGCTCCAAAGATACGAGATCGCGGGCGCGCCCGACTTCCTGATTGTCTGGCATGCGGAAAACAAAATCGCCAAAACCGAACTGATCGCTCATAAATTTCCGCAAATCATTCAGCAGCGTCGGAGAATTTTTCAGCAAAAAGGATGCGCTGACATCGTTCGCCTCGCTCTCAAATTCCTGCGATGTCGATTGAAGCATAATTGGGATGTCATCTTGCTTCTGTTTGGCATTCTTGGCAAATTCAATTCCCGCGCGGGGATTTTGCTCGCCATCGCGATTAAAATCAATGTCCGAAATGATACCCAAAATAGAATCCTGATATTTTTCGAAATTATACCAGGCGTCCTCATAATTGGTGCAAAGCAGGATTTTCGGGCGCGCGCGCATCCGCAAATAACGGTCGGAAAGGTTGATGCCTTCGGAGATCAGCCGTTGCGATTGTTCGAACAGTTCCATGTAAATGATCGGCAAAAACGAAGAATAATAACGAACGCTATCTTCAATTAAAATAATGGTTTGAACGCCGACTGTTTGTGTGTCGTGCTCAACATTTACGCTGTCTTCCAAATGTTTGATGATAGCAATAAGAATGCGAAAATCGCCCTGCCAGATAAACACGCGATCGAACAATTCCGCGCTGTAATACGAGAGCAATTCCGACGTTTCGCGATTGTCGTAGGTCAGTAAAACGATGGGAATATCGAGATCCGCATCGCGAACACGTTTGGCAAATGCGGCAACTTCCATATCCTCGATGTGCGGTGTGGTGATAATCAGGTCGTAGCGTTTTTCGGTTTTGGCGAGTTCCAGCGCTTTCCATCCGCTGGAAACGCGGGTGAGTTCCGGCGCTTCGCTCAGGTTCAATCCGCGATATTCATCGCGAATGAGTTCGTACAGCCGCCCGTCCTCTTCGAACACATACAAATCGTAAAGGCTGCTCACCAAAATCACGTTGCGGATGCGATAGCGCATCAAATCCTGAAAGCCTTTGAATACGGTGCCGCTGTCCGGTTCCATTGCGTTAAAATCGATGTCGGGAAAATCGCTCATGATCATAAACCGTTGTTTTTGTTGTCGATAAATGCAATTAAAATATTACTTCGAACATGCGCTCCCAGTTTTTGCCGGTTACGAAAAACGTGCCGGAAGCGGCGCGCCAGGCAATGCCGTTCAGCACGTGCTCCGGATTGGTTTGCTGCTCGATGGCAACCAGTTCCGAGCAGTCGATCACCCGGGTTGCTTTGCCGGTTGCCGGCGAAATTTCCAGGAAATAATCGCGCCGCCAAACGTTGGCGTAAATCAATTCGTTGGCAAATTCCAGCTCGTTCAGCGAGCTGACCGCTTCGCCATCGCGGGTGACGGAAATGGTGCGCACAAGTTTGAAATTGTCATCTCGAAAATAGATGGTCGATGAACCGTCGCTCATTATAAAATGATCATCGTTGGCTGTTAGCCCCCAGCCTTCCGTGCCGTACCGGAAGGTGTCCACCTGCGCCAGCGAAGTTGCATCGTAAATAAACGCTACCCGCGATTGCCAGGTAAGTTGCACAAACCGCCCGTTTTTCAGCGCCAACCCCTCGCCGAAATATTGATTCGGCAGCGTATCGCTGTGCAGCACCTCGCCGGTTTCCGGTGCAACTTTGCGAAAAGTGGAGATGCCGTATCGCCCGCTGCCCTCGAACAAAAATCCCTCGTGAAACAGCAACCCCTGAGTGAACGATCCGCTGTCGTGCGGATATGTCGCCACAATTTCCGGCTGCACCACCGGGATTTCTTCAGGCGGATTATTGTCGCCGCCGCCGGGCGTTGTCGGGGAATTTTCGCTACAGGAATGGAGCAAAAACAGCAGCAAAATCCAAAGTGTCCATATGCCTTTGATGTTGTATTTTCGCAGATTAATCGGGATATTCCTTTTTTTCAATTCAGTAATTCATGATTGACGAAGCGATAGCTGCACGTCATTTAATATCCAAATTTTCCACATTCAAAGCAACCGCAATGATGAACACATCCAATTTTCGAAAACATGCCCACGAACTGGTGGACTGGATGGCCGATTTTCTGGAAAACATCGAGTCGTTTCCGGTGAAATCGCCGGTTACGCCGGGTGAAATTATCGCGCAACTGCCGGAAAATCCGCCGGATGCGCCGCAGCCGTTTTCGCAGATAATGGCGGATTTTCAGCACATCATTGTGCCGGGAATGACGCACTGGCAACATCCCAATTTCCACGCCTATTTTCCGGCGAACAGCAGTCCGCCATCCGTGCTGGCGGAAATGCTCACCGCAACGCTCGGTGCGCAGTGCATGATCTGGCAAACCTCGCCCGCCGCCGCAGAGCTGGAAGAACGGATGATGCACTGGTTGCAGCAAATGACCGGCTTGCCGGAAAACTGGCACGGCGTCATTCAGGATACCGCGTCGTCTGCAACGCTGTGCAGCATTTTGACTGCCCGCGAGCAGCATTCCAGATTTGCGGTAAACCAGCGCGGATTTTCCGGGGAAAAATTTGTGGTGTACTGCTCGGAGCAAACCCATTCATCGATCGACAAAGCAGTGAAAATCGCCGGTATCGGCAGCGATTTTTTGCGAAAAATTCCGGTGGACGATGCATTCGCGATGCGAACGGATGCGCTCGCCGAAGCCATCGCAACGGACAAAGCCGCCGGATTGCAGCCGCTGTGTGTGGTTGCCTCCATCGGAACAACCGGTTCGACCGCGATCGATCCGCTCCGGAAAATTGGGGAAATTTGCAGAGAGAACAGCATCTGGCTGCATGTGGATGCGGCATTTGCCGGAACCGCGCTGCTGCTGCCGGAATGCCGCGGGATGATCGACGGCATCGAGCTGGCGGATACGTTCGTTTTCAATCCGCACAAATGGATGTTCACCAATTTCGATTGCAGCGCCTATTTTGTGAAAGACAAAGGTGCGCTCATCCAAACCTTTGAAATTTTGCCGGAATATTTGAAAACCAGCGAAGATAATCAGGTGAACAATTACCGCGATTGGGGCATTGCGCTGGGCAGGCGTTTTCGTGCCCTGAAGTTGTGGTTTGTGATTCGCACCTACGGCGTGCGCGGATTGCAGGCGAAAATTCGCGAGCACATCCGTTTGGCACAGGAATTTGTGAAATGGATCGAAAATTCAGATGATTTTGAGCTGCTCGCACCCGCGCCACTGAACACTGTCTGCTTCCGTTTTCATCCCCAAAAGGTGAACGAAATTGAGGCGCTAAATCAATTAAATTCAACATTTTTGGAGAAATTGAACGCGACGGGTGAGGTGTATCTCACTCACACAAAATTGAACGGAAAATACACGTTGCGAATGGTGATCGGGCAAACGAATGTGGAACAGCGGCATGTGGAAAAAGCGTGGCAGTTAATTCGGGAAATCAGCCGCGAATTATAATTTTATCAGTCACAAAAACACAGAGAATTTATGTTTTTTGTGCTGATATCGATTTGTGGCTCTCAACAATTTCTGTGGCAACAACAATTTTACAGCGGTTGCATGGTTTGCAAATCGATGATCACCGGTTCCAGCTTGCCATCGCGAATGAGAATTTGCGCCACGGTAACCGGCAAATCGAATCGCCGCCGTCCGGCGCTGCCGGGATTCAAAAATATCACGCCGTTGCGCTCCTCGATGGACGGAATGTGCGAATGCCCATAAATTACCATTTCCATTCCCGCTGCCGCTGGATCGATATCCAAATCATCCAGAATGTGGATCATGTAAAAATGCTGTTTGGCAAATTCAACGACTTCGGTAATTGGCAAATTTGATAATCCCTCACCGTAATCCACGTTTCCGCGAACGGCGTACACCGGCGCAATTTTTTGCAAACTATCCAAAATTTTAGCAACGCCAACATCACCGGCGTGTAAAATAATGTCGCTGCCTTCCAGTGCTGCGATCGCCTGTGGGCGCAGCAACCCGTGTGTATCGGAAATACAGCCAATTTTTGATAAAGGCATCAACTCTCCCTAAGCTGTAACAGTTGCGAAAATTAATATTTTTAATGGCAAAATTACATTCAAAATAAAAAAAGCCCTTCTTTTGGAAGGGCTTTCAGGTGAGGACAATTGCAGCAGGAAGTGCATACAAATTGGATGTAGAGTGCGAGACAAGGGAAACGCTTGCGGTGAAACCAGATCCCGCTACTCTACAGAGTTTAAATTTTTAAAAGCGGAAACGGGTAGTGGCTGCCAGCGTGTAACCCCGGGTGTTGCTGCCGGAGAAACCGCCGTGATTAACAAATCCTAGATCCACAAACCAGTATTTCAGGTTGAGCCCGACGCCAAAAGCGGTGGAAAATCCCTGCTGTCCGCCAAAGGAAACACCGGCACGCAGCGGTAATAGCGGCACACCTGTAAATTCCGATCCGATGGCAAAACGGGAATATTTCAGCACACCCATGCTGGATGACAAACCCTGTTCAAATTCACTGGAAAACATCAGTTTTTTGGTGAGGCGATAGCTGACACCAAAATCCAGCACTGCGGGCAGCCGTGTGCTGAAGCTGCCGGTGACAAACGAGGTATCTTCCGAAACCAGAACGCTGTCGTTGTCGTCATCGAAGGTGTTGGAATTGATGGCAAAATTATCTGCTTCCACAGAATATTGGTGAATTTCCGTGCCGGATTGCCAGTTTACGCTGCCAAACGCATTCAGCACCGCTGCGCTGATGGTCAGTTTTTGGTTTGATTGCATCACCAAACCAATGTCGTAACCGAAGCCGGAGCCGCCGCTGGCCTGGCGCATTTCCAGCATGCCGTTAAAATCAGTGGTCGGATTATCGGCGCTCAGATTTTGGAAATATCCCTCTGCGCTTGTCACTTCCGCATATTGCAATCCAATAATATATTTTGCTGTCATCCCGATGGCTGCAAAATCGAACATGCCGCCGCGCAAGAATTTAACAGGGAAACCTAACCCAAGCGATAATGCCGCGCCGCCCCAACCGGTGCCAGCTGCGCTGGAAAAATCATATGTCCGCCCGAGATCGGCGTTGCCGTAAAGCCCGATTTCAGCGATCTCCCGGGGAAGATTAAAATAACCGTTGCCCATTCCCGTTAGCGACAGGCTGAATTTGGGCATGTATAGCGCAAACGTATTCAGCTTTGCGGAGAAGTTGCCTTGCAATCCGCTGTTCGGTATCGAATTGAGAATATTGGATTTATCGCTGCTGCTCAGCGAGTCGCCGGTGGTGAAATATTGGTTATACAGCCCTTTGCTCAACCCGTTATTCGAAAGTCCTACGCTGCCGGAAAGCAGGTTAAATTCGAAATTAAACGCATGATGCAACGCCAGCGTAGCCGGATTTGCGCCGACCTGCTCCAGCCCGCGCGTATCTGCGGCGTTGCTGAAGGCCATTCCCGCACCTCGCGCGTCGATCACCTGTTGGGCGAACATCGACGCCGAGAGCGTCAAAAATAGTGAAATCCATATCAATTTATTTATTTTCATTTCGTAAATCCTCCTTTGATCCCCGTCAATCTTTGATGACAACTTTAACCTGAGCCAAACCGGAAACGGTCACAAAATCGCTGGCGCGCAGCGCGACAGTTTCTCCCGTGTCGTCCAGCCGCAGCTCAAAACCCACATTTACCGGCGTATTTTTGAAGATGCGGAATTCATCCTGCGTCAGCGAAAGGAAAACCTGGCTTTGCTGCGGCGTGTCCACATATCCGGTGGTGCTGTTGACCGTTGCCGGCGAAAGTGCAATCGTTTTGGTAAATTCCAACGCGGCATTGAAATAGGTTGAATCGTAAATATCCGTGTGCTGCGGGTCTGCGCTGACAACCAGCCGGATGCTGCCGCTCAGCGGCGTTCCGTTTAGCACGTTCAGCGAAAGCTCCGCCTGTTCCAGATTTTCGTCGGACGCATCGCGGATATCCTGATCGATGTCGTCATCCGTCAATTCGTTCACATCGCCGGTGTATAGCGCGTCGCCTTCAATCCGCAAACGGAAGGGCGTGGAAAAACTGTAATTGCCGGTAATCAGGCTGTTTTGGTTGATTTCCACTGCGCCATTGCCCACGGCTTGCCCGTAGGTGCGGATGCGCGTCGGCAGCACATTCAGAAAATCCGCTGCAACATCGCCCGGAACGGAAATGTAGGAAATTCCCGGATTTCCCGGATAGCCCGGTTCGATTTGCTGATTCACCAATTCCAGCCGTGCGGAGTCTGTCACCACACCGTTTTTCTCGTGATACCCGACGATGGTCAGGTCAAATGTCATATCTTCGATGTAAAATTCGTTGGAGAGTTTGAGCATGAAATTCACATTTTCCAGCCGGATGTTGTCAGGAATATCTTCGTAATCCATCACATCCGTTTCTTCGTACGGCTCGATTTCGAATACCTGATTTTCCAGATATCCACGCATCGATTGGAAAATGATAGAATCGATTTGCACGCCGATGCTCACTTTATCTGTTGCGCGGAGATGCACGATATTCGCAGTCGGATCGGTGATAATGCGATATTCGGTAAAAATGCTATCGATGTATTCGCCGGGATTATCCGGGTTAGCCAGTCGCATATTATTGAGCGGAACATCCAGCAATGCGGTGCCGTTTTGCGGCACATCCATCACGCCGCTGTAAGGCAAGCCCGAAGTGGTGATAATGTTGGGCATGCGATATTCCAATTGCATATCCACATTCGTCTGATTCAGAAAATCCAGTTGAATGCGTCCGCTTTCGATAACCGCTTCGCTCAAACTGGCGCGGTCGTCCAGTTGAAAACCGCCGCGTTCGGTGGTTTCCTGTTGCTCGATGCGGGCTATGGCTTCGTCCACTTCCATTTGTTCCAACACCACATCCAGCTCAACGCCGGATTCATTCAGCGTTTGGCTGCTCAGTTGAAACGCGGTGGGCTCCGCAATCGGCAACACAAAATCGAGATGCAACGGTGCATAAATCCAGATATCGCTGTTCAACTCTGCAACGCGTTCTACTGTGTTGCCGGTGGTGACGACTTCGTCAATCAAAAACGTAACCAGCTCAGTGCCAAAACTGTCGGTAACGCTCACTTCGAAACCGTTCGGCTGCGATGGGTTCGGTCCGACCGGGATTGGCATTGTGTTGGTAAACCGGAGGCGCAGCTGGCCATCCGTCACCCGGAATCCGACAAAATCGTTGGAATTCAATCGCGATGGCGCCGGATCGAAAGTAGTGTCCGAAATGCTGAACGGAATGGTTTGTCCGCCAGAAACCAGATTGGCAAGTTCCGGGAAAAACGATCCCAGGGTAATTTGCCCGGATTTCAGCGCTTCCAGATTGTTGAGCTTTAAGTTACCCAGCTCAAATGAGTGCGTTGTATCGACCGCGCCGGCGTTGAAATCCGCTGCCGAAATTTCGATCGATTCCAAATCGCCGTCAAACGAGAGAAACAGTGCGGAATCTGCGCCCTGCACAACAATCGTTGAATCGTTAACGATCTCTCGCAGTTTGAACGTTTCGTTGCCGATGGGCACGTTCAGTTCAACGCTCCACGTTGGCAAAACCGGATCTTTTACGGAAAGATCGCAACCGAACACCAGCAAAATTGCCAGCATTAACCATTTTGGTGAAAATAACCGGTGGGACCCTGTCGCAGTGGACAGCTTGTTGGGCGGTGTGCGCCTCATTGTCCTTCCTCCCTGAATTTGTCATTCTTCCCTGAATTATTTATGCCGTTCCACCGTTTAGAACGGAGCGCCAACTGCTTTTCTAACGTTTTAGCAGTTGCCCTTGCTATATTCTCTTATCGCGTGCGATGTATAAAAACTTTACATTTTATTTCGATTTTTAAATCACCCACGGCAAATCGCTTGAAAAAACCGGCAGACACGCTTAAATTACCACCTTCGAAAACCCCGTTATTGCAACATTCGCAGCAGCTTTCCGTTGAAGTAGCGTAGTTCAAAAAAATATTTACAACCCGGATTTGAGGATAATCAAATGTCAGAACAGCGGTTCAACACCACCTGCACAATGGATTGCCCGGACACCTGCGCACTGGAAATCACCGTTCGCGACGGAAAAATTTCCCGGATCGCCGGTGCAGAAAACGGTCACCCGAACACCAACGGGTTTATTTGCACCAAAGTATCGCGATTTGCGCGAAGGGTGTATCACCGGGATCGCGTGTTGCATCCCTTGCGCCGCACTGGTGCCAAGGGTGACGGAAAATTCGAACGCATCAGTTGGGAAGCGGCCATCGCCGAAATTGCAGAGCGATTTTCCGCAATCCGCGAAAAATGGGGCGGCGAAGCGATTCTTCCGTATCACTACGGCGGTAGCAACGGGTTGCTCGGCGATGAACTGCTCGATCACTATTTTTTCGCAAAAATCGGGGCTTCGCGCTGTGTGAAAACGTTGTGCGCCGCGCCGACAACCGCCATCGCGATGGAAATGTATGGCAAAATGCCCGGCGTTGCGTTTGACGATTTCCCGAAAGCGACATTCATTTTGCTGTGGGGCGTTAATCCCAAAGTGTCGCACATTCATTTGATGCCGTATTTGCGGCAAGCGCGAAAAAACGGCGCGTTTATCGCATCGGTTGATCCCCGCAACAATTTTTCGGACAGTGAAATTGATTTGCACATTCCGGTGCTTCCCGGTGCAGATTTGCCGCTGGCGCTCGGCATAATTCATTTTTGGCAAAAAAATAATCTGCTCGACGCCGATTTTATCAACAAAAACGCCGTAAATGCCCAACCGCTGCTCGATGCCGCCGCCGAATGGTCGCCGGAAAAAGCGGCAAAAACCGCCGGTATATCGCCAGAAAAATTGCAGTTGCTCGCCCAAAAATATGCCGAAAGCACACCCGCGTTGCTGCGCTGCGGTTGGGGCGTGGAGCGGAACGCCAACGGCGGGCAGGCAGTCGCCGCAATTTTGGGGATGCCCGCATTGCTCGGTAAATTTGGCATTCCCGGCGGCGGATACACCCTCAGCAACAGCGGCGCGTTTAAATTGGATAAAGCGAAAATTTTGGGTGATTTCGAATGGCATTCCCGCGAATTCAACCAAACCAAACTTGGCGAATTGCTGAATGATTCACAGCTCGATCCGCCCGCCAAAGCGTTGTTTGTTTACAATTGTAATCCGGTTGCCACCGTGCCGGATCAGCAATCAGTGATTCGCGGATTGCTGCGCGACGATCTGTTTACCGTTGTTCACGAACAGGTGATGACCGATACAGCGCTGCTCGCGGATATCGTTTTGCCGGCGGTTACATTTCTGGAACAGTGGGAAATCAAACGGGCGTACGGCGCGTACGCTGCCGGTGGTGTCCAGCCGGTGATTCCCGCCTGCGGCGAAGCGCTGCCGAATGAAGCGGTTTTTGCGGCGTTAGGCCGGGCGCTCGGTTTCGACGATCTCCCGTTTCAATGGGATTCGCAAATCTGGTTCGAAAAAGTTGCTGCCGGGTTGAAATTCAACGGAAAGCCCGGCCAAACCCCGGTTTTCCGGCAGGGGAAAATTCAAACTGTCGATTTCGATGGCGGAAATCCGGTGCAATTCGGCAACGTTTTTCCGCGAACAGCAGACGGCAAAATCCAGCTGTTGCCACCCGCGCTGGGCGATGCGCCGTTTCGCTATCAGCCGGTTCGCAGCGATGCGCATCCGCTGGCGCTCATCAGTCCGGCAAATAACAAAATGATTTCCAGCAGCCTCGGCGAATTCAATTACCCGACATTATTTGTGACTATTCATCCCGACGATGCCGCCGCACGCGACATAGTCAATGGCGATGCCGTCCGGGTTTTTAACGAACTCGGTGAAGTGCACTGCCACGCGGAAATCAGCGCTGCCGTGCGTTCCGGTGTCGTTTCCATGCCCAAAGGCGCGTGGCGAAAATCGGCGATCAATCATGCAACATCGACAACGCTTTGTCCGCAAACAACCAACGTTGTCGGCGGCGGTGCATGTTTTAACGATGCCCGAGTAGAAATCGCCAAACTGAAAATGCCCGTATGAGCCAAATTTCACGCCTTTCCGAATCCGGTTTTTTTGCGCCTGTTTATCGCTGGCTGGCTGTGCTGCTCTGCATTTTTGTGCTCGCCGAAGTGAATTATCCGATGCTCACGCCGCAGGGCGATCTGGCGATTTTTTCACTGCTCGGTCTTGCGCTGGTTTTTCTCCAAAAACTGCCGGTTAAAAAGCGCTGGCAAAAATGGCTGATGGGCGGCGTTTTGCTCGCAACCGCGATCACTTTTGGCTTTGTGGTTGTGCAAAATGAGCCGTTTTTCGGCGAATTTTGGCTCGGCGGAAGATCGCTGGGAGATCGCGCGGGTTTGGAGCAAGCCCCGGATTTCTGGATCGGGCTTGCCGGATTGCTGATTGTGTTGATCGCCGCGTGGCGGGCAATCGGTTTCACGTTGCCGCTATTGGCCGGCATATTTTTGCTGTATGCCGCGTTTGGTCCCCTCATGCCGGATTGGTTTTTCCCGCATCGCGGATACGATTGGCAGCGCATCGTCAGCCAAACGTTTTTGCACAGTCAGGGCGTTTTTGGCGTGGCGCTGCGAGTGATGTTCACTTACGTTTTTTTGTTTGTGCTATTCGGCACGCTGCTGAGCCAAACCGGCGCAACAGATTTTGTGATCAATTTTGCCCGGCGAGTTTTTCGGGGCAGCGCCGGTGGTCCGGCAAAAGTTGCAGTGCTTAGCAGCGGGCTGATGGGATCGCTGTCCGGCAGTGCGGTTGCAAACACGGCAACCACTGGTACTTTCACTATCCCGTTGATGCGCAGTGCCGGTTTTCGCCCGGAAATTGCCGGTGGCGTGGAAGCCGCAGCCAGCTCCGGCGGCGCGCTCGTTCCGCCAATTATGGGCGCCGGCGCATACATGATGCTGGAAATTATCGATCCGCCGGTAACGTATTTGCAAATTATCCGCGCAGCAATTTTACCGGCTGTGCTGTATTATGTGGCGTTGCTGTTTATCGTGCACCTGCAGGCCAAAAAGCAGGGCGTAACAGATGTGCCGGATGCCCCGAAAAATGCCGGTTCGCGATTTCCCGGCGTGGTTTTCGCGGCGGCGTTTGTTGCTTTAATTGTGTTGCTTGTTGTCGGATTCACCCCGTTCCGGGCTGTTAGCCTCAGTTTATTGGTGATTGTTTTGGTGGGTGCGTTAAGGCCTGCCACCCGGCTTTCGCCAAAAAAAATAGTGGCTGCCGCCGTCGAAGCTGCCCAAAGTGGTGTGGCGCTGGTTGCTGCCGCCGCATGTGTGGGCATTATTCTCGGCGTGGTGACGCTCACGGGAATCGGCAGCAAATTGCCCGCTGCCATTTTGCCGCTGGCGCAGGATAACCGCTTGCTTGCCCTCATTTTGCTGATGATTTCCACCATTATTTTGGGAATGGGTTTGCCCTCGGCGGTGTGCTATTTGCTGATGGCGACGCTCGTTGGCCCGGTGCTCGGCGAGCTTGGCGTGGTGCCTTTGGCGGCGCATTTGTTCATTTTTTATTTCGGGATGATGTCTATGGTAACCCCGCCTGTGGCGCTGGCCGCATATACCGCAGCGGCAATTGCGCGATCGGGAATTATGGCAACCGGATTGGCGGCTTTCCGCTTTTCTTTGGTGGGATTTGCGCTACCGTTTGCTTTTGTGCTTCGTCCGGAACTGCTGCTGATGAACGATTTCGATAATTTCGCAGATTGGCTGCATGTGATCACCCAACTCCTTTTTTCGTTGACCGGGATTATTGCGTTAGCTGCAGCAATTGTTGGTTTTGGATTTACGCGGCTCAGGTTTTCAACCCGATTTATCGGCTTGATTGCCAGCCTGCTGTTGTTGCTGACGCCGGAAGATTTTGCAGATGGTTGGGCACAACTCGGCGCTCTGACTGTTACGATTGCCGCCGCAGTTGTGAATTTTCGCAAGTATCGTAACCAGCCTACCGGTTGAGAAAATGAGTTATTCCGCTTTGTGCATATTCTGCGTTTTTCGCCATTAAATTTTCTGTTTGCTGACGATTTTTTCTCTAAAATTGTTATATTATCCTTTCAAATGGATTGCATTTTTTACAACGTGACGGGGACTGTAATGCCTTTATCAATTAAAATATTGACTTTGGTGATATTTATTACGTGTGTACTTACCGGAGCAGAAATGGCAAAAAAGAAGTTGCCGCAACAATCAACAGAAAAACCGATTGCGATTGCCATTCACGGTGGTGCCGGCACCATTTTGAAATCGAAAATGACGCCGGAAAAAGAACGGGCATATCGTGATGCGCTCCAATTTGCGTTGGAAACGGGTTACGCCATTTTGCAAAAAGGTGGCAGCAGTCTGGACGCAGTTGAGGCAACCATTCGCACAATGGAAGATTCGCCGTTGTTTAACGCGGGAAAAGGCGCTGTATTTACCAATGCAGGCACCAACGAAATGGATGCCTCAATTATGGATGGCAAAACCCGGCAAGCTGGCGCGGTTGCGCGGGTAACGCACGTCAAAAATCCGATAAGCCTCGCGCGAAAAGTAATGATAAATTCTCCGCATGTTTTTCTGGTTGGCGAAGGCGCGGAAGATTTCGCCCGCGAAAATGAAATTGAATTGGTCGCACCCGAATATTTTCGCACGGATGAGCGTTGGCAGCAGTTGCAAAAAATCAAACAAGCGGAAGATAGCGGACACAACCGGGAAATTCATCTAGATCACGATAGCGACCATAAATTCGGGACTGTTGGCGTTGTTGCGCTGGATCGTGAGGGCAACCTTGCAGCCGGGACATCCACCGGCGGAATGACCAACAAGCGCTACGGGCGCATCGGCGATTCACCGGTAATCGGCGCCGGAACGTATGCGGATAATGCCACCTGCGCAGTTTCTGCCACCGGTCATGGCGAATATTTTATCCGGGGCGTTGTCGCCTATGATATCGCCGCAATGATGCAATACAAAAACATCAGTTTGAATGAAGCAGCAGATGCTGTTATCATGGAAAAATTGACGAAAATGGGCGGAACCGGCGGCGTGATTTCGCTGGATCGCGAGGGCAATATTGCCATGCCATTCAACACGGCAGGCATGTATCGCGGATACGTTGACCGCAATGGAAATTACACGATCAAAATCTATAAAGAATAAAAGGTTAGATAAAAAAGCGAGTACAAAAAAACAGGGGACGAACGGTACGTCCCCTGCGGAGTTGGGAGGGAGGTTTTGACCTTGTAAGGTCACGATCAATATAACGGTCTCTCAAAACTTTGTCAAGCGCTTTTTTCAAATTCGAAATATGGAACAACAATTCTATTTAAGCCATTCTCTCAACGCCAAATGTTTACCTGACTATCCGGTAGATTGGGACGCTTTATTTGTCCGAAGTGCCCCGCTTGCTGTGGAAATCGGGTTTGGAAATGGGGAATTTCTGGTAGATTGGGCAACCAAAAAGCCCGACTGGAATCTGGTGGGATTCGAACTTTCGATGGAATCTATCGAACGGGTTTGCAAGCGGATTGCTCAGTCGGCTAAAGCAAACGTGGTTCCCCTGCACGAAGATGCCCGGTTCGGGATTCGCGAACTCTTTCCGGATAATTCTATTGAGCATGTGATGATGAATTTTCCTGACCCATGGCCAAAAGATCGCCACAAAAAACGCCGTTTGCTCGATGAAAATTTTGCCGATATTCTGGCGATGACATTAAAGCCAGGTTGCCCGTACGAACTGGTTACCGATCAGCAATGGTACGCCGAACATGCGTTTGAATTATTTTCTGCATCGGCAAATTTCACAACAACCGAAATTGAACTTAACCCGATACGAGATGTTACAACAAAATACGAACGCAAATGGCGGGAGTTGGGCAGAAGCAGCTATCGCGTTATTGCAATCAAAAATAAATCGGCTATCGTGCCAAGATTACTGGAGAATTCTGAAATGCCACACGCCTTTGTCGAAGATAACAATATTCCGCAAAAAGTGGAAAAATTAGTCGGGTTCACTTACACTGGTTCCGATATTTTATATGTGGTAAAAGATGTATTTACAGATGTTTTGAATGGTAGCTATCTGCTAAATGTTGTCGCTAAAGATCGCGATTATCAACAAAATATTTTGGTTGGCATTTATCGCCACAAATCCGAACGCTGGATTGTTAAGCTGGATAAAATAATTCAACCGTATCGCACACCGGCGGTAAAAGCAGCTGTCTGGGGCATTGGAAAACAGTTGAACGATTGAACTCCCGGTGCCGAACTGGCGTTAAACTAGTGGTTATCGAATGATAATTAAACGAATTTTGTGAAGGGTTTATTTGTGTATCAGCCGTTGCTTCATTTCGCGTCGGACACAAAAAAAAACTTGCGATACTCTGTGGAATCGCGTATCATCAAATAATTAAAAAGAAAATAATTAAGAGTGAAAAATAAATGGCAAAATTGAAAAAATTAGAGAGAAAGGTAACGCATGAATGGAATCCAGATGGGTGATAGATCAGAACGTTGACGAAGTCGCGGTCGATCACCTTGCAAAAGAACTTGGAATTCCCCCGGTATTAGCCCGGATTTTGCTTAAACGAGGCATAGATTGTTTCGATAAAGCGAAGATCTATTTTAACCCGAATTTGGATCGTTTACACGACCCGTTTTTGATGTTGGATATGGATCTGGCAACCCAACGCCTGCACAAAGCCCTGGAAAACGGGGAAAAAATTATGGTGTATGGCGATTACGACGTGGATGGCGTTTGTGGCAGTTCACTGTTGTATCTGGTGTTGTCCCGCATGGTTGGTACGCGGGTAAACTACTATATTCCGGATCGTATCAGTGAGGGATATGGTTTATCCAAAGATGCGATCCAGCGGTTTGCAGATCAGGGAATTTCATTGATCGTCTCGATCGACTGTGGTGTTACAGCTGTAGAAGAAGTACAATTTGCCCGGGATATTGGCGTTGAAGTTATTATTTGCGACCACCATGAACCCGGAGACAAATTACCGCCAGCCGTTGCAGTATTAGACCCCAAACGGCCGGATTGTCCTTATCCATTTAAAGAGCTTGCCGGTGTCGGCGTCGGTTTCAAATTTATGCAGGGGCTTTATCAGCACCTGGGATTGAACGAAGCCGAACTCGATGAATATCTGGATATTGTCGCATTGGGCAGTTGCGCAGATATTGTGCCGCTGGTTGATGAAAACAGAATATTGGTGAGCCACGGACTTCAGCTAATTAACCATCGACCCAGATTTGGCGTAAAAGCGCTGCTGGAATCGTCGGGTGTTGACCGGAAGGACATCACTGTCGGGTTAATTGTTTTTGTGGTTGCCCCGCGTATAAATGCCGTTGGCAGAATGGGCGATGCCCGTCGAGCCGTGCAAATGATGTGCGCCAACAGCCTGCAACGCGCCCGGGTTTTTGCCCGTGAGCTGGAACGGGAAAACAAAAACCGTCGCTCCGTGGACGAAAACACATTCAAAGAAGCACTGGAAACTGCAGAAGCGCACTTCGATCCGGAACGAGACCGGGCAATGGTTTTATATAAAGAAGGCTGGCATCCTGGCGTTATCGGTATCGTTGCATCGCGAATTGTCGAGCGGTATTATCGTCCTACGGTGATGATTTCGGTGGTTGATGGTATCGGTAAAGCCTCGGCACGGAGCATCGCTGATTTTAACATTTATGAAGCGATTAAAGAGTGTTCCGAATTCCTCGAAGCATATGGCGGGCATAAATATGCTGCCGGACTAACCATCAAGCAGGAAAACATTCCTGCTTTTGCGGAGAAATTTAAAGCCGTTGCCGATCGGCAAATCACCGATGATGATTTGATTCCGCGAATGCGTGTCGATTGCGAAGTTGAGCTGAAAGATTTTGACGAACGATTAATGCGATTGTTGAAATTGATGGGTCCATTCGGGCCGCTCAATTTGCGACCGGTTTTTGTATCGCGCAACCTGAATGTCGTTGGCGAAGCCAGCGTTGTTGGCAGCAATCACCTCAAATTGTCCGTTGAGCAAAATGGCGTAAAAATGAATGCGATCGGTTTTAATTTGGGTGATCAGATCGAACGCGTTGTCGCGAATAAAGGCGTGTTGGATTGTGCGTATGTTGTCGAGGAAAATTATTGGAACG
The DNA here is from genome assembly GCA_020634975.1 of Calditrichia bacterium. Classification (NCBI taxonomy): domain Bacteria; kingdom Pseudomonadati; phylum Calditrichota; class Calditrichia; species Calditrichia bacterium. The sequence continues at coordinate 2,546,419 of JACKAQ010000001.1, forward strand.
GACGTAAAGAATTACAACTGCGTTTAAAAGATATCAAGTGAGGTCCTGAAAGCGTTGAAAGAATTTTACGAAAATCTGAAAAAAAAGCGCCAGGCAAACAACATCTCACTGGAGGCTGTTCATCAAAAAACCCGGCTGCCAATGCAATATCTGCAAGCGATCGAAAACGGCCGGATGCAGGAATTGCCGAAAGCTTACGAACTAATGTATTTGCGCCGGTACGCGCGGGAAATCGGGCTAGAGCCCGATGAAGTGGTTCGCGATTACGAACTGCTTTCCGGAAAACTTACGCCCGCAGAGTCCAACGAAGCCAAACAGCAGGCAGAAGGCAAGCAATCGGCTTCTGCTGCCACCCAGCCAATTTCCACCACAGTCAAAGAAACTCTCGATGAAGTAAATCTCGACCGGGTGAATAATTACTTTTGGCCGGTGTTGATCGTGTTGATATTTGCTGTCGGCTCATTTTTGGTGTATCGTTTTTATGCTGCAGAAAATGCCAATCAGACACCGGATATCAAAGAGATCAGTATTGGCGAATTGATGGAACGGGTTGCAACGGATAGCTCTGCCAATCCGGCTGCGCAATTTGAGGATAGCTTGACAACGCTTCCCGGCGAAGCCACAGGCGTCAATTCGGATATCCGAAATGTAGCCGGTAATCCGCAATCTTCTTCGCAAACATCTGAGAACAACAGCGCTTCCGCGGTTAATTTACAAATCCGCAGCCTGGATCGCGTTTGGGTTCAGGAAATACGCGACCAAGCCGACACAACAGATTATATTCTCGAAGGCGGATTGAGCCGATCAATTAATGCGAATTCGCAGATCGAGCTGGTTATCGGTCGTGCCGATGCACTTGAAATTTTGCTGAATGGTAACAATCTCGGCGTGATTGGCGATAGCAGCCAGGTTGCCCGGTTAACCTTAACGCCGCAAGGGATCTCGCAAAAAAGACTCACACGTGTACCAGACAGTGGCGAGTAATTAAATGCAGCATTAAAATTGATGGTATTATTTGCCAAAACCTCCGGGATGTCTTATCTTTGGAGGTTTTCTTTTGGAGCGACAATATTCTGTATGGGATGGAGAAATGAAATGAAAAATCTTGTGCTATTGATGTTGCTGTCAATCATTTTTGCGAGATGTAGCGCCGGAAAAGTTATTAAATCAAATACCGAAGAAATGAAAACAACCACTACCACATATCAGCCAACGGCAAAATTACAAACCCAAAACGGGCGAGAAATGCTCGTCGGAACCGTGGCATATGACGATATCTTGCACTATTTTGAAAACTGGCGGACCGAAGATGCCGGAATTGTGCTGGATCAGCCATTGATTGATCGAATAAAGGCAATCAATGAGCCGATCGACGTTGTTTGCTATCTGGGAACGTGGTGCGAAGATTCCAGAAACGGTGTTCCACCCTTTGTGCGAGCAATTCGTGAGGCAAAAAATCCGAATATCCAATTGACGCTCATCGCTATCAATCGAGATAAAACGGAGCCGGAAAGCCTGCTGGAAAACGGGATTGAGCGTGTGCCAACATTTATTCTCAAACAAAACGGTGAAGAATTTGCACGTTTGGTAGAATTCCCTATGCAGGAAAATTTTGTGCTCGATTTTGTTGAAATTGCCGGATATTGAACGGCATATAGAATAACTGAAAATCAGATTTGTTTCATAAAAACTGTGGAAAAATTCAATTGACAACCAATATCCAAACAGACCAGCATGAGCATACGGAAGAACATGAGAGCAAAGCCCGGACATTTTACCGGCGATTTGTGCGTTTTTCCGAATACTATATTTTTTTATGTTTTGTGATTATCATTGTCGTTCCCCTTTTTGATTATGCCTGGGTTCCCGATTTTATCCGGGCAATTTACCTCACCGGGTTTCCGCTGTTACTCGTGATTGTCCTGGCCAGCTTTATTAAAGAACCGATGCTCAAATATTTTGATAACCGCTGGCCGGACACACCCGTTAATAAAACCGACCAAAAAACATCCTCAAGGTAGTGGAATGACATCGATTAGTGAGCCGCGGCTGTCGGAAATTATCTCTGCCTGCGCTGCCAAACGCATCATGGTTATCGGCGATTTGATGATCGACCGGTATCTGTGGGGAAACGTCACCCGGATTTCACCGGAAGCGCCGGTGCCCATTATCAACATCGAAGATGAAGATGTGCGTTTTGGCGGAGCCGCCAACGTCGCCAATAATTTGATCGGGCTGGCTGTTGAACCGGTGATGGTTGGCGTCGTCGGTGCGGATAAATGGGGTGATATCTTTCGCGAAAAGCTTGAAAAACAACAGCTTACCATCGGTGGGTTAATTGAAGATGCGTCCCGCCCGACAACCATCAAAACCCGGATTATCGGTAACAACCAGCACATTGCACGCGTAGATCGCGAGAAAACACACACTATTTCTGACGTTACAGCTGCAAAAATTATTCAATTTGTGGAATCGCAATTGGATAAAATTGATGCGATCATTTTGGAAGATTATAACAAAGGCTTACTTATTCCGCAAATTATTGCGCCGGTTGTCGAAATGGCGAGCAGAAAAAAAGTTACCGTAACCGTTGATCCAAAATTCGATAATTTTCTGGCGTATCAAAACGTTACCGTTTTTAAGCCAAATAAAAAAGAAACCGCAGAAGCGCTGGCAATGCGGCTGGATAGTGAAGTCGATATTCGCGAAGCCGGTGCAAAGCTGCTCGCAAAGCTGAACGCAGAAAATGTGTTGATAACGCTGGGTGCGCAGGGAATGGCGCTTTTTGAGCAAAACGGGCAGGTTGAACTGACAGGCACGAGGGCACGCCGGGTTGCCGATGTTTCCGGTGCCGGCGATACGGTAATTGCCACATTGACGGCTGCGTTGGCTGCCGGCGCAACCATCTCCGAAGCGGTGTCGATGGCCAATTTTGCCGCTGGTGCCGTTTGCGAAGAAGTTGGTGCTGTGCCAATTACGATCGAAAAACTGACGAATGCGATGCTCCGGTAAATTTCACACCAAAATGTCATTCACCAATTGTTTAAGCGCTGCCAGCGATGTGGCAGAGTTGATTTGCGCAGCGCTAATCTGCACGGTCATCTGATCGGCAGTGCGGGAAAATATTGCCGGAAGCTGTACATCGGAAATCTGGTATCGCAAAATCAGCTCGTCGCGATGCAAAAATTCCACCGGAATCGGCAGGTTTTCGACAAAAGCCCGCCATTCATCGTGCATTTTATGAGAGTGGGTGATGGCGCACAGTTGGCATTGGTAGGTTTTTGGTGATAGTGTTTTGTGTAAATAATCAGTCACTTTGTTGAAAAAACCGCTATCTGCATTGTACACAAAAATGATGGCGTCCATAATTTATCCTAAAAAGAAAAAGCCATCCCGTAAGAGATGGCTTTCGAATTCACAATCATAAAGTGCAAATTACATGACAACCAAACCCTCGGTGTTGGCGTTTGCCAATTTGTTCGGATTCAGGTTGTTGTGAATAAGCACGGCGCGTTGTAAAATCGGATTGGTGATGGTGCAGCGTTCAAAACTGCCGCCGACAACCTGTGTTTCGCGCATCACCGGTTTGGATAATTTGCAATTATCAAACAGCGTATTGCGGATAATTGCAGTGGCAAAACGGCAATTGCGCAGATGGCTGGTCTTATATTCCGTATCGTCAATAATGCAGCCGATAAAATTTGCCTGAATAAGATCGCTCATAACAAAATGGCAGTTGTAAATCTGGCTGCCGGAGCACAGCGCGTTGTCCAGTTTGCTGTCATTCACGCTTAAATTATCGAAATAGCTCATCATAAAATTGCCATCGATAATTTGTGCTGCGCGAATTTCCACATTTTTCCAGAAAGTATTCTTTAAATCAGCAGATTTCAGATAGAGATTTTCGAAACGGCATTTTTTAACTTTCATCAAATTGCCTTCCACCAGCGACATATCGACATCCAAAAAATCGGAATCGACGATAATCGCGCCATTGAAAGTGGATTGCATCAATTTTGTATGATGAAATTTGACGTTCTGGAAAAAGCACCGCTTAAAATTGGCGTTCGTCAAATTGGAATTTTCCAAATTTACATCAATAAAAACGGCACCGGTGAACGAAGCGCTGCGTAAATCCAGCCCGGATAAATCGAAACCTTCCATTACAACTTTGTCCAGCGTAACTGGCGCAACGGAGCTTTCGATGTGTCCACGTAACTTTTTGAGATAAGCAGGTTTGTCGGGAATATGCTGCCAGCAGTAATGGGTAAACGAAATCGGTTTGAACGGACAGCCTTCGATTGCACATTTGTGATAAGACATATTGTGTGATCCCCTTTTGAATGGACGCTATTTTCCCAATGTACAGTATTTTAGACCTCAATTATAAAAAATTAATCCACTTATTACAACTACAATCTGAAAAAAAGGTTTCCCTTTTATCGAAAGTTGGCTATATTGATAAATTTTTTGATCTCAACTGTCACTTTGCACACTGTTTACAACATTTGAATATGAAAAATCTCGAAATGAATTATCCCAATTTTACGATGCTGCTGCTTTGTGCAGTAACACCGTGGTCGCTGGCTGCCATGCAAATTGCCCTCGTATTGGTGATTCTTGCTACCGGCTATGCTGTTTTTATTGAAAAAAAACGCCCGGTTTTTTTGGGGAAATTGTGGATGCCGTTGATGATTTACGGTGTGCTTCTGTTGCTCTCTGCGATTGTCAGCGATGCGCCACTCATGTCATTAAAAAGCGTTTTCCAGAATGAGTGGGTGTTGCTTGCTGTACCGGTTGTTTATGTGGCAATTTCGCTCAGTAGCAATAAATCCGGGTTGGTTCACACCCTCCTGATTTCTGCGGTGCTGGTTGCAGTCTACGGTTTTGTCCAATTTTTTATGGGAATCGAATTTTTCCGGGGGAAACATCTTGCGCAGATGGGCAACTATTTCCGGGCCACCGGAGGATACAGTTTTTACCTCACTTTTGCCGGAAATCAATTGATGGCATTTGCCCTCGCGTTCGGGTTTTTGTTGAAACAGCCGGGATTTGATCGGCGAAGATTCCAATATGCAGCGATGTGTATCGTGATTCTGGTGAGCATTTTTGCTACTTTTGCCCGTAGCACCTGGTTGGCATTCGGGTTGATCAGCGTATTGGCTGCACTGATGATCGACCGGAAATATCTGCTACCGTTGGGCGGTTTTGCGATTATCGCCGGAATTTTTGCAGCATTGCTTTTCCCCGAAATCCGGACCCGCTTTGCCAGTATTTTTGATCCGGCACAAAATGAAACACGATTTAACTTATGGCTCACTTCGCTGAACATGATCAAAGCACATCCAATTTTTGGCATTGGTCCGGGATTTTTCCGGCAGTTGTTCGAAACCTACAAAGTGCCTGGTTTTTATGATACGATTGCACATGCGCACAACGATTATCTCAATCTTGCCGCAAACAGCGGCATTCCGGCGTTGCTGGGCTGGATTTGGCTGTGGGTGATTTGGTTCCGGCAATGTTGGACAGGATTCTCTAATTCCCAAACTGAATTGTTAAACCGTCAAATTATTGCGGGGGCGATGCTGGCAATAGCCGGAATTCTATTTGCTGCGCTGTTCCAATGCTATTACACGGATTTGGAAAATAATATTTTTTGGTGGTTGGTTGCTGTGCTAGGCTATCAGGCAAGTGTGGAACCTGCATCTGTTGAGCAATAAAAAAAGGCAGCCAAAAAGAATAAGCTGCCTTTAGTAAACATTTGTTTATTAGCTATTTATGATAGCGAAAAGCGCACATGGCGCATCATCTTTTCAAAATTGATACCGTCATCCTGAGCAATTTGCAGCGCCTCACGCAGATAATATTCATCCAAAGTTTCGTAATAATCCCGTAAATAAAGGATCACCAGATCTTCGGAATCTTTGCGGGTCCACTCACCGCCGATAAATTCCGGTATGTGAAAAAGGTTGGTGTTTTGCACGCTGGCTTTTCCTTTCTAATACATTTTTTTCAAGCTATTCAGGGCTTCATCCAAATCATCGGCTATTACGTCCGCTTGCTTTAGATGCATTTTGGATAGCGTAGTGGTTAGGGCGATGCAGCGCATCCCGGCATTTTTTGCACTCATGACGCCAAGCGGTGCATTTTCGATAACCACACATTCGCTCGCTTCAACATCCAGCAATTCTGCGGCGAGCAGATACGGCTCCGGCGCCGGTTTGGAAAACATTACGTCATCCGCCGTAATGATGACCATGAATTTATCCATCAATTTAAATTTTTCAAGAATTGCGATTACGCGCTCGCGTTTGGTGCCGGTTACCAACGCGGTTTTCATTCCTTTTTCATCAATCCAGTCGAGCAAATCCTGCAAGTTGTGGTAAATTTCCTCATTGCTGATTTGATCGAGGTGATAGCGATTGCGTTCAATAATATTGGGGATTTCATAATACGGTAAATTGAATTTCCGTGAAAACTGGTTCGCTAACTCCTCTTCTCCCGAGCCTTCCAGTACGTAAATTTCTTCCGGTTGAACCTCTATATCGTATTCTGCCAGAGTGCGCCGCCAACCTTCGAAATGATCTTCCATACTTCGAACGATCACGCCATCGAAATCGAATAAGATTGCCTGCATAAATTCCTTCCTCTGTTGCCCTTAAAACCCTTCTCTCAATTATTGTCGCTTAAAAATAGGCGACAGAAAATACGTTAGTAGTGATGCCGCTATCATTTGAAAAAATATACATTAAAAAATAGTAATAGCATATAGTGTCGCGGCTCTTTTTTCAATTTTCACTTAAATATACGTTTCGGGCAATAAAAAGTTCACTGTTTCACATACCGCTGGTACAGCGATTCCAAAATCCCGCGTGAGCGGATGCGATTAATTGTTACACCTTTTTCGTTGAGCCGGTTGCTGAATGCCTGAAAAACAGGTGAATCTGCGACCAGCTCCACTACTATAGTATCGGGCGTTTTTTCGCGAATTTCGAACGAAAATTCAGAAAATTCAGTGAGTTGCGGCTCCGCGGATGCATTCAACGTTATTTGGTAATTTTCTTGCTGAATAGCTTTCAGGCTGAGTTGCTCCTTCAATTCGCCGCGATGCAGGATAACCACAGAAGTGCAAAACCGCTCAATTTCGGCGAGATCGTGCGATGCGTAAACAAAGGTTATGTTTTCCAGCCGGCCGAGAATTTCCCGCAAATCGTTTTGTCCGGAGGGATCGAGTCCGGACATTGGTTCGTCCAGCAGCAGAATTTTGGGCTGGTGCAGTAACGCGAGGCAAACCTGCACCCGTTGGCACATACCTTTGGAGAACTCGGCGAGCAGCTCATTTCCGACATTGGCGATGTTGGCAAACGCCAGCAATTCCTCAATTCGCGTTGCGGCCAGCGCTTTCGGCATGCCGTGCATTTGCGCGGAAAATTTTAGCAATTCGCGCGGTGTAAAATTTTCCATGCCCGATTGCCGTTCGGGCAAAAAGCCAAGATGCTGGCGCGATTGTTCAGCATCGCGTTCGCCGAGAATTTGGATACTACCGCTATCTGGTCGCAGAAAATTGAGTATCAAACGCAGTAGCGTGGTTTTGCCGGAGCCGTTGGCACCAACCAATCCCACACGATCGCCTTCGCCAATCGTCAGTGAAACGTTTCGCAGTGCCGGCGGATCGCCTTTGCGATAGCTTTTGCTAACATTCTGAATGTTTATGATTGGAGATACCATTGTTCTTCCATTGTTTAATTACGGAAAATAACGCTTTCGCGGGTGAACATTTTCGATGCCAGATACAAACTGAGCAATCCCAACACAAACATCGAGAGATAAACTTCGCTGAGCAGCAGCACGTCGCGACCACCGGAAAGCAGGTGCTTGGTTGCCAGCGTCACATTCAAAATGGGGATGAGCGCGGTTTGGGCATTCAGCGTGATGCCGGGAACCGTGCCGATGATCCCGGGAATAATCGCGAAAATCACCAGCGGTGAAATGGCGCTTTGCGCCTCTTTATACGTCCGGGTGAACAGCGAAATAGACAGCAAAATGCCAGCAAAAAAGATGGCCATCGGCAGCAGCAGCGAGAGCACCATTATCAATGTTTGCCACTCAAAAATGTTGAGAATGCTGCGGATAAATGCGTCCGGCAATCCTTTGGATTGCTGAAAGCCGATATACAGCCCGACAATCGAGATGATCGCAGAGAGCAAGCCGCTGAGCACAACTACGCCAAATTTGCCGAGCAAAATGCTGTAACGGCTGGCTGGCGTGGTGAGCAGCGTTTCCATCGTGTGGCGTTCTTTTTCGCCGGCGGCGAGATCGATGGCGGGATACATGCTCCCCAAAAAGCAAAACAAGATAAAAATATAGGGCAAAAATCCGCCGATCACGCTGCCGAATTTTTCCCGTTCGCTGGCGATGTTCACTTCGTCAAATGCCAGAACTTCTACCATGTTTTTGTCGATTTGCAGTGCGGAAAATCGATCCGCAAGTAGTTGTTTTTCAAAATCTTCCGCGCGGCTGCGCAGCCGGTTGCGAAGCACGCTGAGGTTTTCCGCAGCCTTGAAAAACAGTTGCAGATTTCCGGCCCGGAACGAATCGATCTGCGCATCAAATTGCGATTCGAAAACAAATGCGCCATCAAGTTTTCCCGCCAGAATACGCGACCGGATGCTGTCTTCCGGCACATCTTGTTGCAGTTCGATGCCGTCGTCATCCGCCAGAATTTGCGCCAGTCGTTGCGCCTGCGCGTTGCCGTTGGCAATCACGGCAACCTGCAATTTTGCGGCTTCGGCTTTCTGGATCTGGCTTTGCGTTACGCCGGTGATCACCGTCATTATCACCGGAAACAGCAGCAGCGGAAAAATGATCATCGTGATAATCGTCCGGCGATCCCGCAGGGTGTGGGTCAGCTCTTTTTTGAAAATAGTCCATGCGCTGTTCATGATGCGGGCTCCTCCATTTCGATGATGCGAATAAACGCGTCCACCAGCGAGGCGTCCGGCATTTTTGCGGCGAAATCGCTGTAGGTGCCACTAAATTTCAATTTGCCTTTGTGGATGATCGCCAGATCGTCGCTGAGCAGGCTTACTTCGCCCATGATGTGCGTGGAAAAAATGATGGTTTTCCCGGCTTCGCGCTGCTCTTTGATGAGCTGGATAATCGATTTTGCGGAGATCACATCCAGTCCGGCGGTCGGTTCGTCGAACACGATCACTTTCGGATCGTGGATGAGCGTTCGCGCAATCGATACTTTTTGGCGCATGCCTGTTGAGAGCTTGGCGATTCTGCGATCCGCAAATTCCGTAATATTGAGACGTTTGAAAATTTCATCACGGCGTTGCCGGAAGGTGGCAGCGGGCAGATCGTATAAATCTGCGAAAAATTTGAGCAATTCGGCGGGCGTCAGGCGGTCGTACAAACCGGTTGCACCAGTCAAAAATCCGAGTTGGCGGCGCACTTCCTGCGGCTGTTTGGCAACGTCGAATCCGTTGACCTGAATGCTACCGTTGTCCGGCTGAAGCATGGTTGCGATCATCCGCAGCGTGGTGGTTTTGCCCGCGCCGTTTGGGCCGAGCAGCGTAAATACGCGTCCCGGCTGGCAGGTGAAGCTGACGCCATCGACCGCAGCGATGGTGTTTGGTGATCTCGGCGGCATCTTTTTGCGCTGCTCGCGGGTCACTTTGAACGATTTTCGTAACTGTTGAACGTCAATCATTTGTGGTTTTCCTCTGTTTCCGATACATCAGAAATGAACGAATTTGGAACGGCAATGTTGCTGATTTTTCTATTTTTTGGACGGTAAGTGAACCGCCACGAGATGTTCGGGTACGACCGTTCCGTCGCTAATGAATTTATCAAATTTGGCGAAATGGGCAAATGGTTGCTTGGCAATTAATTTTCGCGGTTGCGCGAGCGGATGTTGCGTAGCAACCGGAAATCATTTCTGCGAATGAGCAGCAACGACCGCAGCGATGCGCGATTGCTCTGGCGATAAATCACCAGCGCCAAAATCGCCGCGGCACCATACGAAATGCTCGACGCCAACGCCGCGCCCAAAATCCCGATGCGGGGAATCAGCAGTAAATTCAGCGACAAGTTGATCAAAAAATTGGCGAGATGGACTGCCAAATTGAGGTGCGGTTTTCCGCTGGCAGCGAAATCCGCGAGCAGCAATTTGATGATCACCGCGGCAATCATTCCCGGCAGCAGCGCCAGCAGCGGCGGCACGGATTTTTCGAACGCATCGCCGAAAAACAGCGGCACGAAAAAAGGCGCAACGATCGCCAGCACCACAATTCCGGCGAAGATCACCAACACATTCACCCGCAAAATGGTCGGCACTTTTTCACGTTGGGCAGCGGTCCGGGCGGCGGCGGGCACGAGCACGGTTTCGGTGGCACCGGCAAAATAGAGCAGCCGCTCCACAATCATCACCGCGACGTAATACCACCCGACATCCGACTGCGTGCAAAAATAGCCCACCAGAAAAATATCCTGCCGAAAAATGAGGAATTCCAGCAATCTCGCGCCCATCATGCGGCTGCCGTAGCGCAGCGATTCGCGAATAATTTCGCGGCGGAACCGGATTTTCACCGGCAAAATATCGCGGAACCAAATGTAAATCCCCGGAGCAAGCCAGGAAATACCGTAAATTATCAGCGCAGTTGTTGCGGTTAGTTTGCCGGAAAAATAGAACAGCAACAGCGCGACCAAATACATCACCGGGCGAAACAGCAGGTTGCCGTTGTATCGCCAATATTGCTGTCGGCCGAGCCAGATGTTGCCGCCGTATTCGTGAAAAATAGCCGCAAATAGCAAAAAAATGCACCAGTACGCGTTGGTTTCCGCGAGCGGAATTTCGGTGGGCTCGAACAGCAGTTGCAGTCCGCCAAATTGCACGATCGCCACAATCAGCAGCGAGCCGGATAGATAAACCAGCGCGCCGAGTGGCAACAGCGTGCCCAAAAAATCGCGTTCGGGAAAGCGGCGATTGCCCACAAAATACAAAATTGCGGATTCCTGCCCGAGTCCGGTGGCTTTGTTGACGGCATCCGCGAGCATCAAAAACGTTGCCATCACGCCGAGCGCTTCCGGTCCCAGCCAGCGGGAAACCAGCACATTGTTGAACACCACCATCGCAAAAATGGCGATGCGCACGGCAAATGTTTGGGCAATATTTCGGGCGATGGAGGTTTGCAATTGCGGCTCAATCGGTTGATAAAACGTTCCGGAACACCGCCAGCGTTTCCCGGGCGCAGCGTTCCCACGAAAATTCCGCAGCGCGGGCGAGCCCATTTTGGCGCAGATGTTCGGCAAATTGGGCGTCGGAGAGAATTGCGGCAATCGCGGTTGCGATGGATTCCGGCGATTCCGGCCGGCAATATTCCGCAGCGTTTCCGCAGCGTTCCCGCAGCGACGGAATATCCGATGCGACGACCGGACAGCCGCAGCTCATCGCCTCGATCGGCGGCAGCGGCGATGCTTCGTAAAATGACGGGAACACCAGCGCGGCGGCATTTTGATACAATTTGATCATCGCCACCGTGTCGTTGATTTGTCCCTCGAACACAATTTTTGGGCGAAGCTGTTCGTCGATTTTTGTTGATAAGTCGTTGAATGATCTCGCTTTAGCGCCGACGATCCTCAGCGTCAATTTCGGGAAATCGCGGTGCAACAGGTGTAGCGCAGTCAGCACATTTTCCAGATTTTTCACCCGGCTGAACGATCCAACAAACAGCAGATACGGCGAATCAGCCGCGCTTTTTTGCGATTGCGATAGCACCAGCGATTCGCGGAATGCGGCGGAAATCCCGCCATTTTGTACCGCAACCACCGGCGCTTTTGCCCCCGGAAAGTGTTCGCCGATGTATTTTTTCTCCGATTCAGAAACGGTAATCACCGCACGCGCGTGCCGGAAAATTTTGGGCATCAACTGGTTGTAAACGGTTCGAAACAGTCGGCTGTATGCTTCGGGCAAATATCGAAACGCCAGGCTGTGCACACAAACCACTACCTTTTGTCGGCGCAAGCTTTTCAACGGTGCGGTGTTTCCGGGGCAAAACAGCAAGCCGTCGCGCACGAAATCGGGCAGCTCCACCTGCTCCCAATAATGTCCGGTAAATTTTCCGGTGCAACGCAGCGGGATGTTTTTCAAATCGAGGCGATGCAGCAATCCGCGTTTCGGCGCCACAAGTTCAAATGCAACATTCCTGACCGCATCATCGTTTTCAGCGATCAACGTGTCCAACGCCTGCACCAACTCAATGCCGTATCGCTGAACGCCGGTGACCGGCTGTGTGAGAAATCGCGCGTTAATGTAAATTTTCTGCATGCAAAATCACCGATAGTTCGCTGGTTAATTACCGCTGCAAAACTACGCCGAAAAAGTGTGCCATGCAAGTTCGCTGTTGCCATTTGTGTGCTCTGCAAAAAATATCTTGCATGTTCAAAAAATTAATTCATATATTTGAAATAAAATATTTAGGTTAAACTAAATTTTGTTTGGACTATGTATAAAGAAGCAATTGAAGATTATCTGAAAGCCATTTACAACATCCAACAGGAAAATGGCAAAGTGGCTACGACAACGTTGGCCAAAAAAATGAGCATTGCGCCAGCATCTGCTACGGGAATGATTAAGCGGCTATCTGATTTAAAATTAGTCACTTACGAAAAATATCAGGGCGTAAAACTGACCCGTTCCGGTGAGCAAATTGCGTTGGAAGTGATCCGGCATCACCGGCTGATCGAGCTGTTTTTGGCGGAAGCGCTGGGCTTGCCGTGGGACAAAGTTCACGACGAAGCCGAAAAATGGGAGCATGTGCTTTCGGATGAAGTGGAAGAGCGCATCGACCAGTTGCTCGGATATCCCACCCGAGATCCGCACGGTGCGCCAATTCCCGGTCGGGATGGCAAAATGCCGGAGCTGAACGATGTGCAACTCACCGATCTCATCAAAGGGCAGCAGGCGGCAATTGTGCAGGTGAACAGCAAAAATCCGGAGTTGTTGCGCTATCTCGGCAGCATGGCGTTATATCCCGATACGGTTTTGGTGGTGCTGGAAGTCGCACCGTTTGACGGTCCGGTAACCATCGAAGTTGATGGTAAACAGCATATTTTGGGACGAAAAGTGGCGGAAAATATTTTTGTCGAAATTTCTGCAGACGGTGATGGGAAACATGAAAATCAATAAAGGTAAAGTTATGAAAAATATATATTTAGTTGTCGTGTTGATTTTTGGCGCAATTGTGCTGAACAGTTGCGGCGCGGCTGGCGGTTCGGAAAAAACGGATGTTTCGAACCGGAAAATTAATGTCGTTGCGACAACCGGAATGATCGGCGACGCCGTCCGGAATGTTGGCGGTGAACGCGTTTCCGTAACCGCGTTGATGGGTCCGGGTGTCGATCCGCACCTCTACAAAGCCAGCGCCGGCGATGTGTCGCGTATGTCCGAAGCGGATATGATTTTTTACAACGGGCTGCATCTCGAAGGCAAAATGACGGAAGTTTTCGACCAAATGCAGCGATTCGCAACCGTTGTTGCGGTGGCCGATGGCGTTGATGAAGAAAAATTGGAAAAAACGGCCCAGTTTGCCGGAAATCATGATCCGCACATCTGGTTCGATGTGAGCATTTGGATGCAGGTTATTCAGCATGTCGCCGCAAAACTGAGCGAAAAAGACCCGGCACATGCAGAAATTTATCGCGAAAATGCGGAAAATTATCTGAGCCAGCTCCAGGAATTGCACGGTTACATTCAATCTGAGGTGCAAAAAGTGCCCGCCGGACAACGCGTTTTGGTCACCGCGCACGATGCTTTCCATTATTTTGGGAAAGCCTACGGCTTCGAAGTTCGCGGGTTGCAGGGCATTAGTACGGCGTCGGAAACCGGTACTGCTGATGTGCAAAACCTGGCGGAATACATCGTCGAACGCAAAATTCCCGCTATTTTTGTGGAAACTTCCGTGCCGCCGCGTTACATCGAGGCGTTGCAAGCCGCGGTCAATTCGCGCGGATTTAACGTGAAAATCGGCGGCAGCTTGTTCTCCGATGCGATGGGAAATCCCGGCACGCCGGAAGGCGAATATCCGGGAATGGTTCGCCACAATGTGGATACGATTGTCAGTGCGCTTTCTGCCGGCGAACAGCAGCCACTGTAAAAAATTCGTTTGCGCAATTCGGGTAAAACGGATAATTCTGTTGCCGGAAAATGAACGCTTAATAATTGATTTTTAATGTGTTATAAAAAATATTTTTTGAGAAATTCTCATGCTAAATCATCAAAAAAACGGTGCTGATCACCCAAACGGAACATCGCATTTTGCCATTCATGTGGAAGATTTGACCGTAGCCTATCGCGAAAAACCGGTGTTGTGGGATGTGGATTTGAGCATCCCGAAAAGCGTTTTGCTGGCAATTGTGGGTCCCAACGGTGCCGGGAAAACCACGCTCATAAAATCGATTTTGGGATTGCTGAAACCGGTTGCGGGACGTGTGGAAATTTTCGGGAAACCGTACGAACAGCAGCGCGACACTGTGGCGTATGTGCCGCAGCGCCGCAGCGTGGATTGGGATTTTCCCACAAATGTGCTGGATGTGGTGATGATGGGGCTTTACGGCACGCTCGGCTGGTTCCGGCGTCCCGGCAAAAAAGAACGGCAAATGGCGCTGGAAGCGTTGGACAAAGTGGGCATGCGCGATTTTGCGAACCGGCAAATCAGCGAGCTTTCCGGCGGGCAGCAACAGCGGGTTTTTCTGGCGCGGGCACTGGTTCAGGATGCCGAAATTTATTTGATGGACGAACCGTTTCAGGGAGTGGATGCCACAACCGAGCGCGCGATTGTCAATATATTGCAGGAATTGAGAACCGCCGGAAAAACCGTTGCAGTGGTGCACCACGATCTGCAAACCGTTACGGATTATTTCGATTGGGTGATGTTACTGAACGTTCGGCGTATCGCCTGCGGTCCCTGCGATGAGGCATTTACCGAAGAAAATTTGCGCCTCGCATACGGCGGAAGGGTATCGTTTCTGGAATCGCGGAAGGCTGTGAAAGAGCTAAAACCCTAAGGTGCTATAATGTATTTGAAACGAATGTATCTTAATATAAATATTAATGTTAGAAAATTAAATTTTGCCGTTTTTATCATGCTTTTTTTATCTGCTTCTGCGGGTAATTTGCTGATTGCAGATACCAACAGCACTATTCGCGACCAGGTGATTCACGGCACTGAGCGGGAATCGCTGGCAGGTGTGGAAGTTGTCATCGCGGCATTGAATATCGGCACCGCAACGGATGCGGACGGCGCTTTTGTGCTGCGTAATATTCCTGCCGGTGAGTATGAAATTGTTGCCAGTTACATCGGATTTCGCAGCGAAAAAAAAGTTGTTTCGATAAATCCGCACGAAATTGTAACGATGACGATTGAAATGAAGCCTCAAATTATCGAGGGGGAAAGCGTGGTGGTTACCGGCACACGAACCGAACGCAACCGGCTGGAAGTGCCGGTGATTGTCAATGTGCTGGATGCGAAAATGCTGGAAGCCACGCAATCATTAAACTTATCCGAAGGATTGAGTTTTCAGCCGGGTGTTCGGCTGGAGGTGGATTGCCAAACCTGCAATTATACGCAAGTGCGAATGAACGGTTTGGGCGGTGCGTATTCGCAAATTCTTATCAACAGCCGCCCGGTTTTTAGCCCGCTGGTGGGGTTATATGGATTGGAGCAAATTCCGTCCGGCATGATTGAGCGGGTGGAAGTGGTTCGCGGCGGCGGATCGGCGTTGTTTGGCGGCAGTGCGATTGCCGGAACCATTAATATTATCACCAAAGAGCCGCGCAAAAATGCATTTTCGATTGGTGCAAATCAGGCGTTGGTTGCCGGCAAAACACCGGATCGAACGCTATCGTTGAATGCGGATGTCCTCAGCGAGAACGAATCTTCCGGCGTTTCGATATTTGGTAACTTGCGCAATCGCAAATCATACGATGCGAACGCAGATGCGCTTTCCGAATTGCCGCGCATCAGCGGCACAGCGTTGGGGCTTCGGGCGTTTTTCAAACCCGGCGATCTGAGTAAAATAACATTAGAAGCACAAAGCATTTCTGAAGAACGCCAGGGTGGTGATGGTGTGGATCGTCCGCCGCACGAAGCGTTGCAATCGGAATTTCGCGATCACAAAATTTTGGGTGGCGGCATCACTTACGACCGCTTTTTCAGCGGAAATATGAACGCGCTTTCCGGCTATATTTCCGGGCAATTTGTTGACCGCGCCCATTACACCGGACTGGATCAGAACCCGGATGCTTACGGCACAACCGAAAACACCGTTGCCGTTGCCGGGCTCCAGTACGATCATTATTTGCTACATTTTCCGGGCGAATTGAATGTTATTACCGCAGGTGTGGAAGGGCAGTACGACCATGTGGATGATCAAATTCCCGGTTACCAATTGCGAACCAACCAAATTACCCGCCAACTCGGACTTTTTGCCCAAAGCGATTGGAAAATATCGCAACGGATTTCGGTGCTGCTGGGCGGGCGGTTGGATTATCACAGTAATTTGGAAAATCCGGTCCTCAGCCCGCGGGCAAATGTGTTGGTAGGATTGGCAGATCACTGGCAATGGCGCGGCAGTTATGCCACCGGATTTCGTGCACCGCAGGCGTTTGATGCAGATTTACACATCGCATTTTCCGGCGGCGGGATTTCGTATATTCGCATTGCGGAAAATCTGGTAAAAGAGCGCTCCCAAAGTTTTAGCACATCGCTGGATTTCAATCGACCGGCAGGACATTATTTTATCGGATTTACAATCGAAGGATTTTACACCCAACTTTATGACGCATTTGTGCTGGAAGAAGCGGCGATCGACGCGCAGGGAAATACGGTTTTGGAACGGAGAAATGGCGGTAATTCCGATGTTGCAGGTGCGAATATCGAATTCCGGCTGAATGTGGATAACAAGTTACAATTTGGCGGGAACATTACGTTGCAACGCAGCCGGTACGAGGACCCTGTTTTTTGGTCTTCCGAAGTCGAACCGGTAAAAACATACCTGCGCACACCGGATGTTTACGGCTCATTTTTGGCAAGTTTTTATCCGGTTTCGTCAACCACTGTGTCGGTTTCCGGTGTTTACACAGGTCCGATGGATGTGCCGCATCTCGCCGGATACATTGCTGCGGACGAACTGGTTCAAACATCAGATTTTTGGGAAATGAACCTGCGGTTGGCTTATCAATTGCCACTGAACAGTGTGCAAAAAGTGGAATTTATTGCGGGTATCCAAAATCTTTTCGATCAGTTTCAGCAGGATTTTGACAAAACAAAAGATCGCGATTCCAATTATGTTTACGGACCGGCGCGTCCGCGCACATTTTTCACCGGATTAAAATTGGGATGGTAGATTGCGCTAATGCTTGAAATATTGTCAGATATCATCAACGATTACACCTTGCGAACCGTTGCCCTCGGTGCCGCGACGCTCGGCATCATCAGTGGAACATTGGGTAGCTACGCCGTTTTGCGCAAACAGAGTTTGCTCGGCGATGCCATTTCCCACGCCGCTTTGCCGGGAATCGCGCTGGCGTTTTTGCTCACCGGCAGCAAATCGACAGTCGTGCTGCTGATTGGCGCTGCCATCGCCGGTTGGCTGGCAACGCTCAACATGCTCAGCATTGTGCAAACCACGCGCATCAAAGAAGATAGCGCTTTGGGATTGGTGCTTGCGGTCTATTTCGGGCTGGGATTGGTGCTGCTCACTTACATCCAGAAGCTGCCGATCGCAACGCAAGCCGGGCTGGAAAAATTTTTGTTCGGGCAGGCTGCCACCTTGCTGGAAAGCGATGTGATTACAATGGCAATTGTCGGTAGCGTGACGATCGGTATCACGATGTTATTTTGGAAAGAATTCAAGCTGCTAACATTCGATGTGGAATTTGGCGCCTCGCTCGGTCTGCCAACCCGGCGGTTGGATATTTTACTCACCACTTTGCTGGTTATCGCCATTGTTATCGGTCTGCAAACGGTCGGCGTTGTATTGATGAGCGCGATGGTTATTGCACCAGCCGCTGCTGCCCGGCAATGGACCCACAAGTTGGGAGTGATGTTGCTGCTTTCCGGCATTTTTGGTGCGATTGCCGGTGTCAGCGGCGCGGTGATCAGCAGCCTCGCTCCAAAAATCCCCACCGGACCCGTCATTGTGCTTTGCGTAAGTGCAATTGTGATCCTTTCATTTCTGATCGCGCCGGCGCGCGGATTGCTTTGGCAATGGTTCCGGCTGGTGCAGCAACGCCGCGATTTTCGTTCGGAAGCCGTGTTGCTGGATTTGTTCGCACTCGCACAGCAGCACGAAAATTTGCAGCACGGTCACAGCGTTGCCGTGCTCCGCACGATGAATCTCGACCGGACAGCCGTTAATCGCAGCTTGCAACTGTTGCAATCGCGTGGCTTTGTCCAAAATGAAAAACCGGCGTTGTGGGGATTGACAGAAAAAGGCATTGCCGAAGCGCGGCGAATTGTCCAATCGCTCGGCGAAAAAAATATCGATAAAAAAGAGAGTTGATTTCAAATGGGCATCCAGCAAATAGAAATTCAACTGATTGCCGCAGTGGTTGCGGTTGCCTGCGCACTGCCGGGTGTATTTTTGGTGTTGCGCAAAATGGCGATGCTCAGCGATGCCATCAGCCACGCAATTTTATTTGGTATCGCGCTGGCATTTTTTGTGGTGGAAGATCTCGGTTCGCCGCTGCTTATCGTCGGTGCGGCGCTTACCGGTGTGCTCACGGTTTACCTCGTCGAAACGCTCCAGAAAACCCGGCTCGTTCGGGAAGATACTGCCATCGGATTGGTGTTTCCGGTGCTGTTCAGCATCGGTGTGATCCTCATTTCCCATTACGCCGGAAACGTGCACCTCGATATCGATGCCGTTTTACTCGGCGAATTGGCGTTTGCACCATTCAATCGTTTGGTATTTTACGGATACGATATCGGGCCAAAATCGTTGTATGTAATGGGTGGTATTTTATTGATAAACATCGCGTTTATCATATTGTTTTATAAAGAATTAAAGCTTGCCGCATTTGATACGGAACTTGCCGCAGCAATCGGTTTTTCACCGACGATCATTCACTATGGATTGATGACACAGGTATCCCTGACAACGGTCGGTGCGTTCGATGCAGTGGGTGCAATTCTTGTTGTTGCGCTGATTATCGCGCCGCCGGCCACTGCGTATTTGTTAACCGACCGGCTATCGCGAATGCTGGTGTACAGCGCGCTGATCGGGATTGCCAGCGCCATCAGCGGGTTTTGGCTGGCGCACTGGCAGGATGTCAACATTGCCGGATCGATGGCGACAATGTGCGGGGTAATTTTTGCGATTGTTTATTTGATTGCCCCGGAACGCGGTATGCTGGCCCTTGCGAAACGCCGGATCAACCAGCGTTGGGATTTTGCCCAACGGATGCTGGCGGTTCACCTGCTGCATCACCTCGGGCAGCCCGAAGAAGTTCGCGAATGCCGTTTAAATACCCTGCATGAGCACCTTAAATGGGACAAAAAATTTGCCCAAAAGGTTGCCAAAATGGCCAAACGGGAAGGTTTGGTGCAAGAAAATAACGGTTTGTTGAAACTAACCGAAAGCGGTAAATCGCTCGCAGAGCAAGCAATGACCGTGTAACCCTGAAAAATATCGGAATTGTCAAATGACAGAATTGTTCAAGTTGTTTATGAAAGGTAGTTGCGCTATTCTATTGTTTTTACTGTGCTTACCGATTGTTGCGCAGGATTGGCAAACAACAAATATTGATACGTTTTTGGAAGTAAACGCGAATAGAATTCGAATCGTGCCTTCCGGCAATATGCCTGCATTGGCAATTCGCCAACTCGGTGCACCGGGTTTTTCACGGGAATATTTTGTTCAGGGAGATATTTTTTACGAAAATCCTGAAACGGCGGTAGTGCTGTTTGCTTTCGGATATGGCGATTCTTTGTGGGCTGCCGGATATTCACTGGTTGAGCAACACATTTTTTTTTCGGAAATCGCCCGCAGCGATTCTGCACAATTTCAGCTTCGCAACATTGCCGCAAAACCGGTTGAAATTCGCGATTCCCGGCCGCTATATGTCTATCGTATCATTTTTTTGCATCAAACCAACGAGCTGCAAATTGAAGCGAACGGCGTTCCCATGCGTGTGCCGGCGCCCTTTCCAACCCGGAAAATTGACCGGTTTGGCTATTGGGTTCGTGGCTCGGCGGTGGAAGTCCAACCGTTAAAATTTGAAGGTAAAAATTAGTCAGGTTTGTTGAAAAATTGCTCTAAAAACAAAAAAGCCGCATTGTAAAATGCGGCTTTTTAACGTACAAAAATGATATCTGCTATTTGCGTGGTGAATCATAGTGATATGCCAATTTCCCGGCATAAAAATCACGCATGGCAATCGTAATCGGGTTTTCTTCGGTTTCTGCCATTACTTTCGTTTCGGCTTCTTCCTGTTCCATCGCTAAAAAGTCATCATCAAAACCGCCATCCAGTTCTTCCAGAATCTGGTGATCACGTTTTTTCTGATAATATTCTTCGTTGATTTGACGGCAACGACGGGCAATAACAATTGCTGCTTCGTACAAATCATCGGTTGTGTTCAGCATTGTGCCTAAATTTTGTGTTTTTGCAGGCATAAAACGATCTCCTTTTTATACTAATTTCGAATCCTAAATATAAATCTAGCTCAACCCGTTTTCAAGCAATCTTTTTAGATCGATTAATAAATCGTCAAAAATCATGCTGAAATTAGGGAATGGTTCGATAGAATGAACAAAAAAAGAAACCGCACGAACCAGGGGGGATTTGGACATGCGGTTTCTTTTTGGGTTGAGGAAGGAAAATCTTAGTTCATCGCGTTGACAAAACGCATCAAGCGAGATTTTTTATTCGCAGCTCGATTTTTAGGAATAATTCCTTTTTGTGCCAATTTGTCGATGACGCCACAGGCATTATCTAATGCGCCTGTTGCGGATTCCTTGTTTTCTGCTTCCAACACACTGCGCATAGCCGATTTCATACGAGATTTGTATGCACGATTTCGTTGTTCACGAATTTCCGAGATCTGAATGCGCTTAATCGCTGATTTATGATGAGCCATTTACGAAACTACCTCTTTTTTCAATATTTTTAGTCCGAAGTAAATTTAAATGATGTTCGCTGATTTGTCAAATATAAAATCAAAAAATGTGAATTTTTTGCATCAGTTAGTGTTAATATTTAGCACTTTCTGTTCGTTTTGCTCGATCAATTGACCGTTGCGGACAGCAAATACGCGATCAGCCAGCCCGATAACATCCCGGCTGTGCGTAGCCATCACCATGTTTTTACCGCGTTGGCGAACCAGTTTGTCCAATAAATCGATGATTTTTTTTCCGGTTTCGAAATCGAGATTGCCGGTGGGTTCGTCCGCGAGCAGCAGCAGCGGGTCGTGAACCAGTGCCCGGGCAATTGCCACGCGCTGTTGTTCGCCGCCGGAAAGGCGATCGGGAAAACTGTTTGCGCGATCGCCCAAGCCGACATCTTCGAGCAATTGCTGCACCCGGTTTTTGCCGGTTTCATCGGCGCGATCATTCAGTTCCAGCGGCAAAAGCAGGTTTTCCGCGACGGTCAGTGTCGGGATCAAATTGAAAAACTGGAACACAAACCCGATGTTTCGCCGTCGGAACAGCGTGCGTTCCTGTTCATTTTGACGGGTGAGGTTGATGCCGTCGATGATAATTTCGCCGCTGTCCGGTAAATCGATGCCGCTAAGCAAGTTGAGCAAGGTGGATTTTCCCGAACCACTGCGTCCGAGCAACACGATAATTTCGCCGCGATGTATTCGTAAGTCCAGCGATTGCAACACCTTACGCGTTTGCTCGCCTTCCCGGAACGATTTGGAAAGTTTGTTTATCTGGATCAGCGATTGTGCGTTACTCATCAAACTTGCCTTTTTTGAAATTCAGCAAAGAATATACGAACAACCGCTGCCGATGTCACAAGATTTCGAAAAATGCGTTTTGGTGATGCCTATTGTTCTTCGCGTTTGTGCCAGTAGCGCATCAGTCCGGCGACGCTCATCCATGCGGGATTTGCGGCATCGTATTGCGCGAGATGCGCTTCGGTTGCGCCGATATTCAGCAATTCAGCATTGGTAAAATCCATGAACGATGGCGTTACATCCTGCGGCGATTCGCCCGCTTCCCAGTGCGGCTTGATCCAGTTTGCCCATTTCCAGATGCGCTCCTGCAACGCACTCAGGTGATTGTCGATATCGGTGATTTCGCCAAAATGAGTGAGCAGCAACCGTTTCACATCCAGCGTTTTGATCAGCGCGATAGATTTTTCCCAATCTTCCAGATGGATATCCGGCGGCGGGCAGGGCGGCTGCACCAGCACATTTTCGATGCACACACCTGCGACATCGCCGGTGAACAGCGTATCGCCAAGCTGCCAGGCGATGTGGTGAACCGCATGTCCGGGCGTGTACCAGGCAACAAATGTCTGATCGCCAACGGTAATTTTTTCACCGTGATCGACAACGCGGAGTTGCGCTTCGGGGATCGGTTGCAAATCGCCCCAGAGTCGATCCATATCATCGCCGTAAATGCGTTTGGCGGATGCATATAGTTTGGACGGGTCCTGCATGTGGCGATGCCCGAACGGGTGCAGATAAATTGTCGCACCTTCTTTTGCCATTGCCCAGGCTGCACCGGCGTGATCGAGGTGAATGTGGGTGATAAACACGTGGCGGATGTCACTCATTTTGTAGCCTTTCGACGCCACGGCTGTTTTTAATTGCGGGAAAGTGGAGTGCGGCCCGGTTTCCACCAGCACCGGTCCGGCGGATGTTTCCACCAGAAAAACGGCGATCGCATGCGGTTGTTCAACGTAATTCATGTCAAAAATGTGAATCATGTTTCGCTCCGGTTTTTGGGATTTCTGTATTTTCGAAAGGTAACCGGGAAACGGTTCAAATTCAATAGTTTTGAAATTCATCAATCGGGATTCAGCTTGAATAAGTTGCCGGAATTGGTTAGATTTTTGTCCCAAAACATTAAAATTGATGGAGAAAGAATGAGAAAATATTGGATAATCGGGTTGATTGCACTGTTGGGAGGAACCGTTATGGCGCAGAAAAAACCGCTGACGCTGGACGAGATTTTTGCGTCCGACCAGTTTGAGGGCAAAACTGTTGCCGATGTGCAGTGGCTGCCGGATGACAAAGCGTTTACGTTCACGCGGGTGAACAACGCCACCGGCGAAGTGGACGTTTATCGCCACACCGTTAGCAGCGGCAAAGAGGAACTGGTGCTCGACGGCGCATCGCTGCAACTTGACGGGCAAAAAGTGGCGATGAGCGCGTACCAGACCACCGGGATGCAAAATACGCTGCTCATCACCGGAACAACCAAACAAATCTGGCGGCATTCCTACACCGCGCCGTATTATTTGTATGATATCGGCAGCAAATCGCTGCGCCCGCTCGCCAAAGGCGAAGCCGGTTTGCAAAATGTGATGCTTTCGCCGGACGGCAAATGGGTCGCATACGCAAAAGATAACAATTTATATGTCGCAGATGTGGAAAGTGGTGAGTCCAAACAGCTCACTTTCGATGGCTCGTTTAATATTCTAAATGGCGTATTTGACTGGGTTTACGAAGAAGAATTCGGGCGTGCGGATGCCTATCGCTGGTCGCCGGATAGCAAACACATTGCGTTTTGGCGATTCGATCAAACCCGCGTAAAAACCTTTTATATGCTCGACGAAATGCCCCATTATAGCAAGCTGATCGAGTTGAAATACCCGAAAGTTGGCGAGCAAAACGCTATCGTGGACATTCACGTGGTGGATGTTGCCAACGGCAAATCCGTGAAAATGGACATCGGTGACAACGACGATATTTACATCCCGCGAATGGATTGGACGAACACCCAGAACGTGCTGTCTATCCAGCGATTGAACCGCAAACAGAATCATCTGGAATTGCTGTTCGCGGATGTCACCATCGGAAAAACCCGGCTCATTTTGGAAGATAAAAATGAAGCTTGGGTGGATGTCACTGACGATTTTATTTTTCTCGCGAAAAAAGACCAGCTCGTTTTCACCTCCGAAAAAGATGGCTGGCGACATATTTATTTGTCCGATTACAGTGGGAAAGAACTGGCGCAACTGACCAGCGGCAATTGGGAAGTCGGCAGCATCATCGGCGTGGATGAACGCGATAGCTGGGTGTATTTTTACGGCAAAAAAGAGTCGCCGGCGCACAACGATATTTATCGAGTGAAGCTGAACGGCAAATCGCTGCAACGCGTTTCCACGTATCTGGATGGCTGGCACACCGCCAATTTCTCGCCGGATTACCGCCATTTTGTGGCGTTCGCATCCAACGTGCAAACGCCGACGCAGGTTTCGCTGCGCAAAGCGGATGGCAAAATGGTGCGCATGCTGGAGAAAAATGAGATCGCCGCGTTGGCGAATTACGACATCGTTTACCCGGAATATTTCAATATCACCACCAGCGATGGGGTGGAGTTGAGCGCAAATATGTTCAAGCCGTCCGATTTCGATCCGAACAAAAAATATCCCGTGATTGTTTACGGATACGGCGGCCCGGGTTCGCAAATGGTCATCAACCGCTGGGGATTTGGGAGCCGTTCGTATCATTTTCAGCAGCGGGTGCTTTGGCACAATTTGATGCTGCAAAAGGGTTACATCGTATTTACGGTGGATAATCGCGGCACCGGCGGACGTGGCAAAGCGTTCAAAAATCTGGCGTATGGCGATCTTTCGAAATGGTCGGTGAACGACCAGATTGAGGGTGCAAAATATCTCGCCGGATTGCCATATGTGGATGCGGATCGCATCGGTTTCTGGGGCTGGAGCGGCGGCGGTTATTTGACGATGTTGATGCTCACGCGCGGCGCGGATTATTTCAAAACCGGTGTGGCGGTGGCGTCTGTCAGCGATTTCCGCAATTACGACACGATCTGGACGGAACGTTACATGGGTTTGCTCAGCGAAAACAAGGCAGGCTATGATGCAGCAAATACAAATACTTACGCGGATATGCTCAAAGGCAATTTGCTGGTTGTACACGGTAGCGGCGATGATAATGTGCATCCCCAAAACACGCTGCAATTTGTGGATGAATTGATCGCCAAAAACAAACAGTTCGATTTGATGATTTACCCGAACCGCAACCATCGCATCAGCGGCGGCAATACCTACCGACATTTATTTACGATGATCACCAATTATTTTCTGGAAAATTTGTAAGACATGCAAAGGGGCGGCGAGTTGCTGCCCCTTTTTTTATCTCACCACAAAATCAAAATACGTATCGGGGAAGGGCTCGTCTTTCAGGGTGAAATGCCACCACTCTTTGGAATAATTGCGAAAGCCGTATTTTTCCATCAGCGATTTGAGGAGCAGGCGATTGGCGCGTTGCTGCCCGCCGATTTCCGGGTTGGCGGTGTGCGAGAGCGGATCGAAACAATCCCAGTTGGTGCCCATATCCAGCCCGTTGTCCGGGAAGCGCTGGCTTTTTCCTGCGCGACAATCGCAGAGGGAATCACCGGGCGAATATTCCGGCTGTGCGGCTGGCGGCATTGCGACAATCGTCAAATCGACCGTGCTGCCGCGACTGTGCCCGGACTGGCTGGCGATGTAGCCATCGCGAAACAACCGCCGCTTTTCGACATCCGGGTAAAATTCCGTTTTCATCAATGTGTCATCCAGCGCTTTTGCCCATCGTACGAAGTGATCCACCGCACGCTGCGGGCGATAGCCATCGTAAATTTTTAGCGATAATCCCAGCG
This sequence comes from Calditrichia bacterium, assembly GCA_020634975.1. Classification (NCBI taxonomy): domain Bacteria; kingdom Pseudomonadati; phylum Calditrichota; class Calditrichia; species Calditrichia bacterium. The sequence continues at coordinate 2,572,266 of JACKAQ010000001.1, forward strand.
ACATCAGTTCGATCTGCACATTTCGCAGCGCCTCCGCCGCTTCGATAGTCAGATAACATTTGGGCGCGTCATATCCATCGATGGGCGTTCCGGCAAAATTATGCGGCGTGGCGTATCGAATTTCCAGCAGCACATACGGCACTACTTCGGTGACATCCACAAACGTATCGGGGATGTTTTCGCCGCGATCATCCGCTGCGAAAATGACGCAAAAAATCCCGCTCAAAACTATAAAAATGGTGATGAATTTCATTCGTTTTCTCCAAAAAACCGGAACTAGAAAATTGAATTGATTTTGAATTTAGTGCATTTTGGGGATAAATGCAAAAAGGCACGGAGTTACCGTGCCTTTTTTGTAAACTGATATAAAAACAAATATTTACATTCGGCGAATTTTCACTTTTCCGCTCGATGTGCGCAGCGAAATCAGCGGACCGCCGCCGTTAATTTTGCCATTTACGTAGTGACGTTCTTCTTCGCCGTCAATATCAAAATCGCTGACAATCCGATCACCGCGCGCTTCAACATCAATGTTTATATCCTTATCCAAATAAACAGTGATGCTGCCGCCGCTGGTTGCCAACCGGCAGTCGCCGCGCGGTTGTTTGGAGAGATACGCTTCCACCGAGCCGCCGCTGGTTTTTGCGTCGATATCGCCCATCACTTCTTCAACTTTGATGCTGCCGCCGGAAGTTTTGGCGTAAACGTTGCCGCTGGCTTTATCGATGCGAATGCTGCCGCCGGAAGTTTTGGCGTCCACATTGCCTTCAACTTGCCCGATATTGATGCTGCCGCCGCTGGTTTTGATATCTGCATCGCCAACGCAGCCATCCAACGTAATGCTGCCGCCACTGGTTTCGCCAAAAACGGGACCTTTGATATCACCGAAATTCAGGCTGCCGCCGGAAGTGTGGGCTCGCACTTCACCTTCCAAATCACCAACGTCGATGCTGCCGCCGCCGGTGTGCAAATCTACATTGTATTGCTGCGGAACAGTAATCACATATTCCACGCGCATGTTGCCCCAATTATCCCAGTTTCTGCGATGCTTTTTCCATGCTTTTACGCGCACATCTTTGCCGTCTTTTTCGACGGTAACTTCGAGTAAATCTTCAATTTTGTCTGATCTGTCGCTAAACCAGCCGCGTTTTTCAGCATACAGTTTAACGTCAACGCGATTACCGTTTCCTGTACGGACTTCGATGGAGCCGAGATCGCTTTCCACAAACAGCGTTCCGCCGGAGGAAACGTCGAAGCTTTTATCCACAATGGTATCGGCAACGGCCATTACGGTGATTGCCATCAGGCATACAATTGCCCAACGGAAAGATTTCGTTAGCCTGTTTTCCATAATTTTGTCTCCCATTTTGTTTTATGAAAAAGGTGTTTTATCCTGTTTTTGTGGTTGATTAGACAACCGTTTGTTCATTGAAACGCTTTGTATATACCGTAATAGCTTCGAAAATGTTTTTCTTTTTTAGAAAAAATCTTCGTATTTTGGTGTTGCAGGTCATCTCGTATCGTTAGCAAATCGTTATTCTACAGGCGAAGGAATTGAATGATCAACGAAATATTGCCAAACTGGAACAGGAGAGGCTATGCAAAAGGATTTGCTTTCGACATACTTTGAACAGGGAAAGTTTACGGAAGCCGTTAAACTCTTAGTCGGAACCTTGGAAACAGCCAAGCAAGAGCTTGGCACCGAACACCCGGAAGTTGCAAAATTGCTGAATAATTTGGCGTTTTTGCACCGTTTTCAGGCGAAATACGAAGAATCCGAACGGTATTATCGCGAAGCATTGGCGATTGACCAAAACCTTTATGGCGATGACCAGCCGCAAGTTGCCGCCGATTACAATAATCTCGCCGAATTGTTCAAAACGCAGGGACGTTTTGACGCCGCAGAAGAATACTACCGCAAAGCATTGCATATTTGGCAACGGCATTTGGGAAATAAAGATGCAACCGTTGCTACCGTGCTGAACAATCTGGGTGGCGTATATTACGCGCAAGCGCGATACGACCTCGCACGCACCTATTATTTGCGTTCGCTGGAAATGTGGAAGTCCATTCATGGCGAAAATCACAAAAATGTGGCGACCTCTCTGAACAATCTCGCCGAGTTGCACAAACAAACCGAAAATTACGAAGAAGCCAAAACGCTGCTGCGTCAGGCGATCAGTATTCTGGAAAATCAGTTGGGGAAAGATCACCCGCTGGTTGCCACGTCCATTAATAATTTGGCAAATATTTACAAAACGATGGGACAGCGCAGCGAAGCTAAGTCTTTGTATTTACGCGCGTTGCACATTCTGGAAAATGCATCCAGCACCAGCCATCCCAATTTGGCAACGACGTTGAACAACCTTGCATTATTATATGAAGGCGAGCGGAATTACAGCCTCGCAGAAAATCATTTTCACCGTGCGTTGGATATTTTGCGCAATGTTTACGGCGAATCGCATCCGAAAGTGGCGCGATTGATGAACAATTTGGGATATCTGTACAAGACCCAGGGCAAATACAGCCAGGCAGAGCCGTTGTATCAACAGGCGCTGGCTATCGACGAAAAAAGTTTTGGTCCGGACCACACGGAAGTGGCAGCGGACCTGAACAATCTGGCCGGTTTGCTGCAATCGCAGGGGCGTTATAGTGAATCGGAAAAACACTATCGCCATGCGCTGGAAATTTGGGAAGCAGCGTTGGGTGAGTTGCACCCGAATGTGGCAATGGCGCGGAACAATCTGGCAATCGTGCTGCAAAGCCAGGGCAAATTTGAATCTGCGGAAACGCTGTTCCAAGATGCGCTGTCGTTTTACGAAGCCAATTCCAACGCCGATCCCTCGTCGCTGGCGAGTGCGCTCAACAATTTGGGCGGGTTGTATAAATCGCAAAGCAAATACAAAGATGCGGAAAAATTGTATCACCGTGCACTGGCGTTGCGGAAAGAAGTTTATGGCAACGAACACCCGGATGTGGCGGAATCGCTGAACAATCTGGCGGAATTATACAAAGCACAGGGCAAATTTGTGCAGGCGGAACCGCTCTACAAAACCGTCATCAATATTGATGAAAAACGGCTCGGGCGCGATCATCCGGATTTCGCGGTGGACCTGAACAATCTCGGCACGTTTTATCTGGATCAGGGCAAATACGGCGAAGCGGAACCGTTTTACAACGATGCGCTGGAAATCAGCAAACGCCAGCTCGGCTGCGATCACCCGGATGTCGGCATGAATTTGCACAATATGGCATCGCTGTATCGCGCGCAGGGCAAGTTTAATGATGCGGAAAAATACTATCTGGAAGCGTTGGAAATCTGGGAACGCACACTCGGCGAGGATCACCCGAACATCGCTACGCTGCTGCACAATCTGGCGGAATTTTATCAATCGACAGATCAGTTTGACAAAGCCGAGCCGATGTATCACCGCGCGCTGTCCATCCGCGAAAAAACGCTCAATCCCGATCACCCGGATATCGCAGCATCGCTGAACAATCTCGGCAGCTTCTATTTTCTGCAAAAAAAATACGACGAAGCCGAAGACATGTTTAACCAGGCGCTGGCGATTTGGGAAAAAACGCTCGGCAAAGAGCATTCGCACACGGCAACCTGCCTCAACAATCTGGCGGAATTGTATCGCGCACAGTTCAAATACGAACAGGCGGAGCCGCTTTACAAAGAGGCGCTGCGCATCTGGGAAAAGAACGAAGGCTTGAGCACGATGAACGTAGCGGTATGCCTGAACAGCCTTTCGCTGATGTATGAATTGCAGGGACGTTTTGAGGAAGCCGAACCACTGCTGAATTGCTCGCTGCTCATCCTGCAAAACAATTACGGAAAAACCGATCCGCAACTGCTGACCGTGATTGAAAATTTAGCGGTGCTGTATCAAAAAATCGGGAAGTATGACAAAGCGAAGGAATTGGAAGAACGCGCGGATCACATCAAAACGATCCATCGATTGAAATAAACCAGTTAACCATAGCATCTCCTTTGGGTTCCCCTTCTTTCTTTATGAGAGAAGGGGATTTTTTTTACCCATTATTCATATCGCAACGCATCAATCGGGTTGAGCGATGCCGCTTTTTTCGCGGGATAAAATCCAAAAAACACCCCAACGATGCCGGAAAACAGCGTCGAAATCATGATGACTGTCGGGTTGATGACCGTGCTCATCTCGGTAAATTGCTCCAGCGTAACCGTAATCAGAAACGCCAGCAAAATCCCGATGATCCCGCCGGAAAGGCTGAGCACCACTGCTTCGATGAGAAACTGGGCGAGCACATCCACGCTGCGGGCACCGACGGACAGGCGAATCCCGATTTCCCGGGTGCGCTCCGTTACCGAAACCAGCATGATATTCATGATGCCGATACCGCCGACGATCAGCGAAACGCTGGCGATCGCGCCGAGCAGCAGCGTCATCACGCGAGTTGTTTCGGATGCGGCTTCGGTGATTTCCGCCTGATTCGCGATGTTGAAATCGTCGTCATCGCCGGGATTAAGCCGGTGCGCCTCCCGCAACAGCACCCGAATTTCTTCCTGTGCTGCTGCCAGTTTTTCTGATGAAATGGCGCTGGCGTTGAGCATATCCACATATCTGCCGCCGCGCATGCGATACAAAACGGTGGTGGCCGGCGCCAAAATCACGTCGTCCTGATCGTTGCCCATGCCACTTTGCCCTTTCGCTTTCAGTACGCCGATCACCGTGAACGGCGTGTTGCGAATGCGGATGGATTCGCCGGTCGGATCCTGATTCGGGAACAATTCGTCCGCAACAGTTTTGCCGAGAATCGCCACTTTTTTATTGCCGCGCACATCGCGGTCGGTGAAAAATTCGCCGTAAACCAGTTCCCATTTGCGAATTTCGAAATAATCCGGCGTCACCCGTATGTGGATGTGCTCCAGTTCCCGCTGCCGCCGATGACCTGTCCGCCCGCGCGAACCACTGGCGAAATGCCTTCGAGCAGCGTGGCTTCCGAGCGGATTTTTTCCACATCGTCGAACGTAAAGCGGTTGAAACTGCCCGCCCCGCGACTGACACCGCCGGAACGGCTGGCGCCGGGAAACACGATAATCAGGTTTGTTCCCAGCGATTCAATGCCTTGCTGAATCTGTTTTTGTGAACCCTCGCCAATCGCAACCATCACAATTACGGCGCTTACGCCAATGATGATGCCCAGCGACGTGAGCAGGCTGCGCATCCGGTTTTTGAGGATGCTCTTAAACGCGACTTTGAGCAGTCGGATAAATTGGTTCATGTATGGCTCTCTGATTTTTTAGTTTATTCACCAAACCGCATCCCGGGTAGCGCCACTGGCGCGTATCGAGGGGTTGCATCCCGAGTAGTCCCGTTTTGTGGGGCGTATCGAGGGTGCGTTGTTTATCCGTCATTTTTTCGAAATTTTGGTTTTTTTGCAAAATATGTCAGCAAATTCCATTCGCCATTGATGAGTGCAATTTTTTTTGCACGGGACCAATTTTTGATTTGCTGTTCAGCTAAAAATGCCTGATGAATGTCAGCCATTTCTTGAGAAAAAACGAGTTCTATTGGCAATCGTTTACGGGTCCATTCGCTGCCGATACCACTTTGGTGTTCGTATAGCCGTTTTTGTATATCCTCAGTGCTTCCGGTGTAAAATGAGCCATCTGCACATTTCAGGATGTAAATCCAGGCTTTCTGTGTATTTGTCATTTTAGTTTCGTGGTTTCGCACCCTTCGATACGCCCGTTCCGGGCTACTCAGGATGCATCAAAATGTTTGAGTTTCACCATCGGGTAGCGCCACCGGCGCGTATCGAGGGGTACGGCTGATTGCTGTCCCAATCTAATCCGTCTCAACGACGGCGTTCATGGTTTCCAGATCGGTTTTAGCGTTGCGGCGGTTTTGCACCGGCGTATCTTTTACAATTACGCCATCGCGCATGCGGATAATGCGTTTGGCATATTCCGCAATATCCGGTTCGTGCGTCACTAAAATGATGGTGATGCCCTGATCGTTCAATTCCTGAAAAACGGACATCACATCCACCGAAGTGAAGCTGTCGAGGTTGCCGGTGGGTTCGTCTGCCAGCACAATCGCCGGTTGGTTGACCAGCGCCCGGGCAATGGCAACCCGTTGCTGCTGTCCGCCGGATAGCTGGTTTGGCACATGATCCATCCGGTCGCCGAGCCCCACTTTTTCCAGCGCAGCGATGGCTGCTTTCCGGGGATTGGCAATTCGCTGCTGGCGATCGTACATCAGCGGTAATTCCACATTTTCCAGCGCCGATGTTCGCGCCAGCAAGTTGAATCCCTGAAACACAAACCCAATTTTCTGGTTGCGAATATCCGCGTATTCATCTTTGCCGAGCGTGTTGACGTGTTTGTTATCGAGAAAATAATCGCCGTCGGAAGGCTCATCCAAACAGCCGATGAGGTTCATCAGCGTGGATTTGCCGGAGCCGGACGCGCCCATAATCGCCACAAATTCGCCGCGCCGAACGGTGAAATCCACCCCGCGCAACGCCCGTACAGACACATCGCCAACCTGATACGTTTTGGTCAACTGCCGCGTTTCGATGACAATTTCGTTGGTCAATTCCATATTAAAATCCCCGTCTCGGCGGGCCGAATCCGCCGGATTGTTGCCGCCGCGTGCTGGTTTCTGTTGTGCCGCTGCTGGTTCCGGTGATCACTTTCATCCCTTCTTCGAGGCTGCGGCTGCGAGCGATTTCTGTGTTGCTGCCGTCCGTGCTGCCGGCGCGCATCATCGCCATCGCTAAATTTCCGGCGTCATCAATAAACCAAACCTGTTTGAAATCGCTGCCCGAACGTCCGCCACGGGCGCTGTTTCCGCCACGCCCACCAAAATCACCACCGCGATTTCCACCGTCACCGCGCCCGCTGCGCCGTTCCCGAACCGAGTCCGGCAATGCTTCCATTTCTTTTTGGCGCCGCTCGCGAAACGCGGTCATTTCTGCTTCCGACGGTTGAAAACGCAGCGCGGCGTTGGGCACCAGCAGCACGTCATTTTTCTGTTCCACAACAAAATCGACCGTCGCGGTCATGCCCGGAAGCAACAAATTATCGTCGTTTGGCGCATCGATAACCACTGTGTAAGTGACCACGTTGGAAACCACCGCCGGTTTCAGCCGCACCTGCCGAACGCTTCCGTTGAAAATTTTGTCCGGATACGCCTGCACTTCAAATCGCACCGGCAACCCGATTTTGATCGTCCCGATATCGCTTTCGTCCACTTCTGCGAGAATTTCCATTTTCGAGAGGTCTTCGGCAATTTCGAACAGCGTGGGTGCGGAAAGGCTGGCGGCAACGGTTTGCCCCTGTTCCACATTTCGCTGGATCACGGTGCCGTTGATCGGCGAATAAATGAACGCGTATTTCAAATTCTGTTCCGCCCGCTGCAGGTTCGCTTCCGATGACACCAGCGCAGCCCGCTGCGTTTTCAGGTTGATGTCGTATTGCAAAAATTCCGACTCCGCCAAAAATCCTTTTTCGAACAGCGGTTTGTTGCGGTTGTAATCGGAAATCGCTTTGTCCAGCTGCGCCTGCGCCCGGTTCAGATCCGCTTTTGCGGTCAAAACCGACGTTTTCAGGTTAACCGTATCGATCACTGCCAGCAATTGCCCGCGACGCACTTCGTCGTTAAAATCGGCGTAAATATGTGCCAGCGTGCCGGAAACCTGCGTGCCGACTTCAACCGTTGTCACCGGACTGAGCGTGCCCGTGCTGGAAATTGTGCTTTCCAGATTTCCCCGGGTGATTTCCGCAAACAGGTATTCGGTCTTTGCTTTTTTGGTGAAAAAACCGAACGATGCGCTTCCCGCTGCCGCGAGTAAAATCAGCAAAATGGCGCCGATAATGATTTTTCGTTTCATTGCTATCTCTTTGAATTTGTTGAGTTTAATTGTCAAATATCGAAATTGCCGCATCGATATCGCCGGTAGAAAATTGCAGCGACATAAACGATAGCAACAAATTATAATCCGCCGTAATCCGGTCGTTTTGGGCGCTGAGCATTTGCGCCCGAACCTGGCTAAGCTCCACAAATGTGGATGAACCCACGTTATATCGTTCCTCAACCGCTTTGAGCGCTTCCGTCGCAGAGGCCAGTTGTGCCCGGGCAACATCGCGCTGTTTGAGGGCGGTTTGGTAATTGAGTCGCGCCTGCCGAACCTGCAATTGCGCATCCAGCTCCAGATTTTTCAGCGCAAGCTGCTGGTTGGACAACTGGATTTTTGCGAGCTGCACGCTGTATCGCGTGCGGAATCGGTCGAACAACGGCACGGAAAGTTGCAATCCGATTGAAAATGAGGGGTTGAGATCGAAAAACTGATCGGAAAAATCGCCGATATTGCTGAGCGTCCGGTAATTGGAATTGGTGCTGAAACTCAGCGACAGCGTCGGGAAATATCCCGCTTTGGCGATGCGGATGCCCTGCGACGATGCATCGATCTGCCGCCGCTGTGCCAGCAAATCCGGGCGATTATCCGGTTGAAAAATAGCTGTGCCCGCGTTTTCGCCCAATTTGGGAAGCAGCCGTTCAATATCCGGGCTGACAATTTCCATCGCCGTGTCCGGCGATTGTCCCAACACCAGCATCAATTGATATTTGCTGATTTCGTAATTGCGAACCGTGTTCAGCGCTTGCAATTCCGATTGCGAAATGGCGGCTTTTTGCTGCAGCACGTCGGCGAGCGAACGATTACCGGCGTTGTAAAATTCCTGGATAAGCGCCAGTTGTTTGCGCTGTGCATCGAGATTTTCATTTTGAATGGCGATTAGTTCGCTATCCAAAACTGCTTGCAGAAAAACAGATATCGTTTCAAACAAGGTGGTTTGGCGGCTTCGCTCGAAATCCAGTTCGTCCGTTTCCAAATTGAACCGCGACTGTTTTAGCGATGCCACATCAGAAAATCCGTTAAACAAATTCACGCCGGAAGATGCGCCCGCGCTGAAACTGTTGTTCACCTGCCCGCTGGTTTCGTCCGATTGCAAATCGATATTTTTGCTGTACTGCCGGCTCACCGATGCGGAAACATTCAGGTTTGGCAGAAAATTGGCTTTCGCCTGTTTGACGTTCACTTTGCCGGATTTCACCGCGTTTTCCGATCGTTTCAGATCGATATTTTCGCTCAGCGCCAGTTGAATCGCGCCGCCGAGTGTCAGCCGTTGCGGTTGTTGCGCATAAATTTTTCCAAAAAATAGCGCCAGCAACATCAATAAAAACATAGATTTCTGAACATATTGTATTGTTGGTTTTTTGTTGTATTTCATGTCAGCCACCATTTTCCGTAGCCAATTGAAGTGTTACCCACAGTTGTTGTGCGTCCAGTTCGTCCATCGGGTTTTCGCCAGCCATTCCGCCGGGTCTGCCGCCCATTCGCCCGCCACCGGGACGTCCGCCCATCCCGCCGCCGGGTGGTCCGCCGCCCAAGCCACCGCCGGGTCTGCTGCCGCGCATTTCTTTCATGCGTTCTTTCATTTCTTCGCGGATTTCTTTGCTGACCGCTTCAACTTCCAGCCCGATTTTTATTTTTTGTCCGGGTTGCGCTTTTTCGCCGATGGCGCTCAGCGGAAATTTGATTTCGTAACAATACACGCCATCGTTGAACGCCACGGCACCGGCAAATCCGTTCAATCCGTTGCCGGAAATTTCGGTGGTGTCGCCGGAAATCCGGTAAAATTTGCCGTTCATCGGCAGTTGGCGATTGGCGCGTTCGTCGCGCCAGTTATCGGTTGGGGGTAGATCGCCCATTCGTTCGCGCATTTCCTCAAATCGCATCGGGATGGCGTTTCGGTCAACATAGCGAATGCCGAGCGATTTTTTCTTTTTGCCATCGCCGTTCACCCAAAATACCAACCCGCGATGGGTGGCTTTTTGGGCCAGCCGCGCATCGCGAAATCGCAAGGTGAGCAGCAAATTTTCGCTGTTGTTGGCGGCGCCGTAAACGATGTCCATTTCTTCGTTGTAATCCAGCGCCAAATCGCCCCAATCGCTGCCGTTGCCGTCCACGCTGATCGGTTGGCTCTGCCAGTGGCTCTCCATTCTTGCGGATGAGCATGCTGCAATCATCGCTGAAAGTCCAACAAAAAAGAATGCTTTGGATATTGTTTTTATTCGAATTAAACGACGTATTCTTGAAAACTGTTGATAGTTGCGTAACAAAATTATTCTCCTTTTTTCGAACACATGCGATCGAAATTAATCGCGATCCATTGGTTCGTCGGGCGGTCCGGGAAACCGGAACCGTCTGCGTTTTTCTTTATTGTATTTCCGGTATTTTTCCTGCTGTTCCGGTGTCAACACGGTTTCAACTTCCGTTTGTATTTTTTGAATCGTTTTGATAAAACTGCTGTCATCCGGCGATCCAATTCCAGGCTGACGTTTGCTGAACGCGTGTTTCTCAAAAATGCCGGCGATTTGAGATTGCTGCGCTTCCGTGAGATCGAGCATCCGTGCTAACCGTTTGATTTCACGTTCGTTACGCCGTTTTTCAAATTGGCTGAAATGCTCTTCCAGCCGCTGACTTTGTTCCGGCGTGAGGATGCTGCGCAGCTCTTTTTTCACCGAATCCATCACGGCGGAAACCTCGCCCTGATAGCGTTCGCGAATGCTGACCATCTGTTCGGATTCGCGTTTGAGCACTTGTTGGATGGCTTCGCGCTGCTGTTCATCCGGTTTGATGATTTCGTCCATCGTTTTCAGAAAGCGTTCCTGCGGCGACATCCGTTCGATGCGCTCCATTTTCCGGTGGCGCAGCGTGCCGCTGGCGATCGCGCCAATGGCAATGCCAATCAGCAGCGTGGTTAAAATCGCCAAAATAGATTTGGTTTTTGTGTTCATCATTCCCTCACAATCAATTCGTCGAGTTCCAATGCATTTTCCAGTGTTACCTGCGGGACGGCTAAAATACTGTCCAGCGATAAATCCTGTTTATACAATATGTTAGTGGTGATTAACAGCGCAACGGCAATCACGCCGGCAATCGCCACGCGCCGGAATGTCCAGATCAGCGACATGAAAAAATCATCTTCGCGGGCAGATTGGCGTTCCGCATGAATCCGCTGCATCACCCGTTCCGCAAAAAACGGGGCGAATTGCGGTTTTGGCTCACCCGTCAACGTTTCGCGAAGCGCCTCGATCTGCTGTTTTTCGATGCGCAATTCCGCAAAATTGTTGAGCGCAGAAGCCAGTTGTTGCTGTTCCTCAGGCGAAAGTTCATCATCAAATGAGCGATACAGCAATGTTTTGAGATGGTGGTTCATCGTGTCTCTCTTTTTGGATTTCATTTTGCCTCCGCAAAATAGGGTGACAATATGGTTTTCAATTTTTGCTGGGCGCGCAGCAGCCGGGTCATCACCGTTCCCTGCGGAATCTCCAGTATTTCCGCAGTTTCTTCGGTGGAGTAGCCTTCCAGCAGGCGCAGCACAATCACTGTCCGGTATTTTGTGTCCAGCTTGCGGATCGCCCGGTGAACGAGCGCGCTGCTGTTGTCATCCGGTTTTTTGGCGGATTCATCCGCTAATTCGAGCGTTTTTTCGTCATCGTCGATCGATGAAAATAGCGATCGCAGTTTGCGCCGCCGGATTTCATTCAACGAAAGGTTGATCGCGATGCGCGTCAGATATGTGCTAACAGCGGAATCGCCCCGGAAATTTTTAAGGTTTTTGTAAAACCGGATGAACACTTCCTGCCCGACATCCTCCGCCTCCGGGCGATTGCCCAGCATGCCGATAACCGTTGCCGCAATCCGCGATTCGTGCCGTTGCACCAGCATTTTGAAAGCGTTATCGTTGCCGGACAGCGTTTGCGCAATTAGTTGTTCGTCGGTCAAAACCTGCGTTTCCTTTTCCTTCATTCATTGCATTAGACATGCAAATTTAGCGGATATTTCAAAAAAAATAATAAATTATATTGGGATGATATTTTGGGAGGGAGATGAGTTCAGAAAATCAAGCGAATACAAACGATATGTTGCAAGTTATGAAATATTGTCAGATGAGCTGCGGTAGGCAATCGGGTTGAGCAGCTCGCGTCCCAAATTGCCGAGGGTCAGTCCCTGCCCGTCTGCCCGCACTTTGATCACGATAATCGTCATATCATCGCTTTGCGGCGTTTTGCCGACAAATTGGTGAACATCGTTGAAAATACCGTTCATCAAATCTTCTGCGGAACCGTTGAGCCCTTTGGTGAATGCGGCTTCGAAGCGGTGTTCGCCAAATTCTTCTTTGTGTTGATTCATGGCTTCGGTGAATCCGTCGGTATAAAATACGAAAACGTCGTTTGGTTTGAACGGAATGTGCACTTCCTGAATCAGCCGTTCGAAGGCATCGCCTTTTTCCATGCCCAAAGCGAGTCCGCGCGGGTTGATATTTTGGAGCGTTTGGTCGCTGGTTTGGCGCATCAGCACCGGATTGTGTCCGGCACGCGCCAGTACAAGTTCCTGCGCTTCGAGATCAAAAATGCCGTAAATCATGCTGATAAACACGCCGCGACGGACATTTTGGTAAAAGAGCCGGTTTAATTGGGACAGCACAAATGCCGGCGATTCGGACATATTTGCCAACGCACGCAAAAATCCTTTGGTGAGAGTCATGTAAAATGCGGCTTGCGTGCCTTTTCCCGAAACATCGCCGATTACCACGCCGAGGCGATTTTGCCCCAAATCCACAAAATCGTAATAATCGCCGCCGATTTCCAGCGCCGGAATACAACGCGAGGCAATATCCAGCTCGTTGATTTGCGGATTTCGCTCCGGCAAAAAGCTCATTTGCACTTCGCGGGCGATTTCCAATTCTTTTTGCAAGCGCTGCCGTTCGGTAATGTTTTTGTAGAATTTTGGTGCCAGCCGGTCAAAATCTGTGATGCGATCGCGGGTGAAAAGCGTTGTTAATGCATATCCGATAATCAGAATAAAAACCCCCGCGAGCAGCATTCCCGAAAACGCGAAATGATCATTTCCGGTGAAAAACAAACCGATGGCCTGATACCAGAATGTGTTGGTAACTAACGCGGCAAATCCTGCAATAAGGTCGTATTGCCAAAAAGCCCATAGTGTAAAAGCCATCACAATCGCTTCGATAATCACGCCGGGCAAATAAGGCTCGAGCCCATCCCGATGCACCAGTGTGATGAGCAGCGTAACAATCCCGATCACCACCCACGGCGACTGGAAAAGCCGCCGGAATACGCTCATCCCGAATAATAAATAGCAGGTTACTGTCCAGATCATCGCAAAGCTGACGATGCCAATCATCCGTAGCAGTGGATTTACCGAGCTGAAAATCATCAGGCTGCCGTTGAAATTTGGGATAATAGCAACCGCTTCGAAAAACGACACCATTTTTACCAGCAATGCCCACGCAGCCAGGCTCAAAATGCCAATACTAATGCCCCGCAAAATATTAATGCCAATTTGCGAATGCAGAACATAGCCGTTGCGCAACAAATCCAGCGAGATGAATTTTTCTTTCCAGGTTTCCCGCCCGATGGATTCGCCAACAGCCCAAATAAAAACGATCGAACCACCTGTAAATAAAGAATTTAAGATGACAGGAATGTAAACGTTTATACCCATTGTTCGGTATAAATTGAAATACAGATAAATGCCAAAAAATAATCCGGCAACAATACCAAGCCCGATGCCGAAACGGAAATCCATCTCGTATGCCTGCCAGCGTCGCAGTGCGATGATAATTGTACTGATCACAATCAGCATCAACATCAGCGGGAAAAGATAATCATCCAACGTATTGACAAAACTGGTTTGATACATGCCTGCAGGTTGGTAATTGCTTTGGAAACGGATGATACGATCACCGACAACTGTTGCGGTAAGTTCGATGGGAATATTGATCAGCGGAGCAGTTGTCTTCCAGAAAAAATCGTAATCTACCCGTTCCTGGTGCACTTTTTCGGTGATTTTATTTGTGTTGCGCTGTTGTTTGATTGTATCTGTTTTGGAATAGAAAAACGGTGTATGTTCGGAAATAAACTGCGCCAAAATTGATTCAGCATCGGACTGTGAAATATCGGCCAAGTTGCTGGTATCCGGCCATTCAAGTGTGTATTCCAGCAATCGCCCTTTGGTATCATATTTAAAAATGGCACCGTTCATCATTTTGTTGGATTGGTCATTGCCGTTAGAAAAAAGACGATTGCTGAGCAATTCATCCTTCAGCCATCGAACCTGCCAAAAATAAACCGGAAGGTCGTTGTTAAGCGCGGTGTTTGCCTTTTCGAGACCCAGTTCCATCTGTGTTTGGCGTAGCAATTGGGTGTATCGATTTAATACAGCATCTGCGTAAAATCCGTCGATATTCAATTGTTGCTCGCGTGCGAGATTTACCGCTTGCGCTTCAATTTCAGATTTGGTGAGTGGCAAATTAAGGTTGCCAAAGGGGTGAATTTTTGGATACAGATGCCACAAAATCCCGGCACTTACAAGAATCAACAGTATGTATATTGCGACTTGATTACGAAATTTCATTCGGTCAACCTTTGCAAAACGGTAGCATCGTTCGCATACTTAATTTCAAAAATAATATTGATAGAATAACAGGATAGACGGGAATTTGCAACGAATGATTCGCATTTTTTGGAAAAATATTGCTGAATTAAAGGGCGTGAAATTGGTGCGCTGTCAACTATTATTTGCTGGGAGCCTGACCGTTCACCGAAAACTGGTCGAGGATTGTCCAGAATGTTCGTTTGTCGATCTGAAGATCATCCAGATACACTTCCAACAATTCCTGCGAGATTAAGCTATGATTTGGAAGCGTTAGTCGCCGGAAAGGGAATTCCGCTTCGCGCAGAACTGTAATCTGGAGCTCGCGGAGTTCCACGTTAAATCCTAATTTTCTAAAGGCTTTAATCGCTGTTTCGTGAGGTATGTTTTGCATAATTTTATGCCGATTTAAACGGGTAATTTTTCATTGCGTTGTTTATGGCTGATTACATAAGCATTTATAGCAGCTTTTAGCAACTGGCGGGCACGTTCCTCTGTGGATGCCTCTATCGCGCAGCCCGGTAAGCTGGGACAATGACCAATGTATTGATCATTCGTTATTTTGAGAATTACCAGTTTTAACTTCATCGATTTGCCAATCACCAACCTTATTAATAAAAAAGTAGCCTGGAAAAATAGGCTCTTTACGTTTCAATATATCGTCAAAAGTATTACAATTCAATACAAAATCCCGAAAAGAAATTAATTTTATACCGGAAATCTGTATATTCTGTAATATAGCTGCCTTTGCCCGGTTGGGTGTGATGTAACGAACATAATATAAAACGCAAAAAGCTCCATACTGAAATTAGAATTCAGCAATGGAGCCATAACGATTTATGCAGGTTAAAACCTGCCAAACTGATCAGCCGTATTTTGTTATCGAAAACTATTTGGTTTCGCGATAAATGACATGTTTCCGGACGATAGGATCGTATTTTTTGATTTCCAGCCGGTTTGTTGTATTCCGTTTGTTTTTCACTGTGGAATACATATGCGAACTTTCGGTGCTTTTCAGCTTGATTGTTTCGCGGATGTTGCCTTTGCCTTTAGCCATGATAAACTCCGGTTTCTGCCATCAATGATTGCAGGTTATGCAATCGGGTCAACTAAAATTGGTAAAATTACATTACATCCTGAAGTTGCAAATTCTGTTCGCGCAAATACGTCATCAGACCTTTGTGCGTTACTGTTTTTAACGCTTTGGTGGACAGGCGAACACGAACAAATTTGTCCAGTTCTTCCACAAAAATGCGTTTGTTTTGCAAGTTCGGATATTGGCGACGCTTGGTCCGGTTGTTTGCGTGCGAAACATTGTTACCAACCAGCGGCTTTTTGCCTGTTAATTTACATTTCCGTGCCATAATTAAAAATACTCCTGTTGCCGTTTGAATGGGTATTACTTCACGTTCTGGATATATTCCAGCCCGGCTTGTACTTCTGCTTCAACAGCTTTGGTTTCGTCGCTGTCTAACGGCACTTTTACAATTTTTTCGGCAAAGCGCCATGAGCCGGAATCTTTAGATTGATAGGAAAAAACAACCTTGATTGCTTTCTTATCTTCTGGGCCTTTTTTAAGCTTGCTTTCGAACGTTTGCTTCTTAGCCATGATAAAACTCCCTGGTTATTGGGGCTTGGAAGAATCGCTTCCAATTAGTTTACGATAGAAAATGCAGGACAAACGAGTTAATCGCCCTGCATTTTCTTTTGGAGCCTGCTAATTTAATTAATGACAACCGGGATGTCAATATTAATATCAGTTTCATTTTGAATAAAAATGAACAGATTATTGATCTAAACGGTTGAAACCGCATCAGCGCAATGTTATTCGTTTAAAAATATGCTTTGTATAACAATTTAACATTCCGGGATGGCTCCGGAAAAATATGTTTGATCTGGTTGAGATGCTTCCGGTATTCGCTGTCAAACACGTTTTCGATGTTCAGCGAAAACGTATGCAGCAAGCCGCTTTTCGCGAAACTGTAATCTGCGGAGAGATCGGCGATGGCATATCCGTCGGTTGGGGTTTCGAACTCGCCGGTGCGATCTTGCTTTGCCGCTGCGCGAACCGCCGCGCCAATGGAAAATTCCTGCCAGTGAAACCGCAAATACGCTTTCCCTTCAAACGGTGGGATGCGCGGAATCGCTTCATCCAGATCCACCAATTCTGCTTTTACATAGCTGGCAGTGCCGCCAATTTGCCAGGCAGTAAACGGGCGCCATTCCCATGCGCTTTCCACACCCTGCATCAGCGCTTTTTCGCCAACAAATTGATATTGGAACAGGCTGTAAATGCGAATGCTACGTTCGCCGGTGTTCTTCGCAAAAATGTAGTTGCTAATGGCGTTTCGGAACGCAGCCACGCGCAGCCGCCAACTCGGAGATTTCACATCCATAAAAATTTCCAAACCGAGTCCGCGCTCGGCATCCAGATTGCTGTTGCCCACTTCGTAGTTATATACTGCCAGATGCGGACCTTCGGAAAACAATTCTTCGATGCCCGGCGCACGGTAGGAACGCATCGCTGAGCTGCCGAGGGAAATCTGGCTGTTCAAATGGAAAATGCCGGAAATGCCGCCGGATATGCCTGCAAAACTGCGTTTTCGGATAATTCCGGCTGCGTTGCTATTACCGGAAAATTGCGGATTAATAGCCCGGGCATCCAAACGCATGGCACCATTCAGCGATAATTTTCCCCATTCTGTTTCCTGGTACAAAAACGCTGCGCCGGAATATTCTTTCGATGGCGGTGTCAGGTTGCGCCCACTCGGCGTGGAGTGATCGCGGAATTCGCCCCAAAAACCAATGGCGCCATTCTCAAAAATACCGATACGGTTTGTGCGCAGCAGCGCGGCGGCGTGATGGGTGAGCACATCAAATCCGGTACCGGTAATTTCTCTTCCGAGATTGCGGCTGAACTCAATTTCAGAATGCCGATAGCGGGTAAATGCGTGGCGCAGTTCTATTTTGCGAATGGCTGTTTTTGATGGAAAAATTTCCGCTTTCGTTTCGATGTGGTTGCGTTCCAGATCAATCTGTACGCCGCCGGGATGCCCGGCAACCGGATCGGGCGGAATACCGTAATCCGATTGGTAGTGGCTTGCAGATGTGCCGATAGTTCCCCATTTTTTCACCAGCCCGACGCCCGCAGATGCGTTGGTGGTTTGGATTTTCGTGTTGGCAAGCTCGCCGATGGGCGTGACAATATCCTGCGTTTTGCGAAAACTGCCATCGCCGCGAACCACAAAAGCGCCTGCCGGAACCGATGCGCTACCGCCGAGGGAGTAGCCATCATTCACCGATTCGCCCTGTGCGCTGAGCGATCCGCTGGCGCGGTGGATTTTTGTGGTGGGAATATATCCCCGGGCAACGTTGATTACACCGGCCAGCACGTTCGAACCGTGCAGCAGCGCTTCCGGACCGCGAATAATTTCTACCCGTTCTGCGGTCATCGGCTCGATAGTTACCGCGTGATCGGACGATGTGCCGGAGAGATCGCCGGTGCGCTCGCCATCTTCCAGAACCAGCAGACGGTCGCCGCCAAGCCCGCGCAGCACCGGACGCGCCGGTGCCGGACCCATCGTCCGTTGCGAAATTCCCGGTTCGTAATCTACTGTTTCTGCTATGGTTCGCCCCAAATTCTGGCGCAGCTTTTTGCCGCTGATTTCCTGCTCCGGTTTCGCCAGTTCGGACAATTCATCGCGTTCACTTTCCACAACCACGTCCTGAACGGCGATGGCCGAGCCACTCATTTTCAGCCGCACAAAACTCGTATCGTTTTCTACGATCTCTACATTGAAACTGGCGTCGCGGTAACCAACGCGGAAAACTTTCAGCGTAAAAGTGCCGGTCGGCAATTCGTAAAAATGAAAACTCCCGTCGTCGTGCGAGGTGTAAGTGCGGTTGAGTTCCGGCAAATACATCTGCGCGTAACTCACCGGCTCGCCGCTTTGCGAATCGATCAAAACACCTTCCACAGCGCCGGTGTTCGGCGGCGGAACGATGGCTGCATCCGCGTCTGCGGCAAAAACGGGGATCGCCAGTATCGCAGCGATCCCCAAAACAATCATTATTTGACCCCAAAAATTACGCATTATTGTGTCACCGTAACGGGGATTGGCGGTGATTGATAATCGGCGTGGTCGCCGTGCAGCAGTTCCAGCGTGAGCGTTGTGCTGCCTGCCGCTTTGCCAACAACGTGAAAACGATATTTTCCGTCTTCGCTGTGCTGCTCCCATTCTGCGATGTCGCCGTTTGCGAATGAATATCCCAGTGAATAATCCTCGTCATCCGGCACAAACTCGTCGCCGTCGTGATCCAGAAATTGCAGGGAAATAAGCGCGGTTTCGGTGCCTGCCGAAACGGAAATTCCGCCGGTAATCGCGCCTTCTTCGATGCGCACAACTTCCACGCCGTTCAGCGTCAGTGTCAGGCCTTCGGCGTCGGCGTGTGTGTGATCCGGCTCTGTGGAATCTTTGCTGCATCCGGCGGAAATGAGTAAAATCAAAATTAGTAACATGCTGATTTTTAATAAGTTGCGAGTCATTTTGAATGCCTTTCAGTTTGATTTATTGTGAATTCATACAACCGAAAAACCGTTATTTGATACGAAGCCAACGTTAACGCAACGCATCAACCGGTAGATTTCGGCGACAGTATAGATGCCAGTTGCGACGCAAAATCACAATATCTTACGATTTTCACCTTACATAAGGATGAACTCATGCAGGATAAAATGAATCTATTGTGCGACAATTTGCCGGTCGCAACCGGAACACAAATAAATGGTGAATTAACAGAAAGGCGGGGCTTTGTTGACAAAAATGAATCCCGGGAAAACCGGTTTTTGAACATCGGTTTCCGGGAGAATGAGCGAAACGGTGCTGTTGAGGGAAACGGAAATGGTCGTTCCAATTCCCGGCGCAGTTGCCTGCCAGTGATACTGCACAACGCAGGCGATACATTCGGGTGTGTAAACCTGTTTTGAATCGTGGTGGTGCAAAAACGGCGCAGCAAAGCTGAGGGTTAACAACGCTACGGTTGCCAACGTCAACAACAGATTCATCAGTTTTTGCTGTTTCGTTTGCATTAATTCCACTTTCAATTCCATTTCGAAAGTATAATAATCAGTGTTTGGCGAAAATGCAACTGAGTTGAATTTTCTAACGGAAAAATAATGTTGGCTGTTTGGGGATGAGGGTTTTGGGGGTGAAATCAACTGCAACTTTTATGACGAGCAGTGAAAATTATTGATAATAGCGTTTGCGGAACCCGGTGAATTCGTCCCCGCCGAGAATGATACGGCGAATATACGCAGAAATAAACCCAAGCCCGTAGCCGATCACCTGAATGGGCATTACCAGCGGTGTGAGCAGGGCGACAGCGGCGCTGCGATATTGCAAACCGGCGTGAATTCCCGAAAGTGCTAAAATCGCTAAGCCTGCCAAAAACAACCATTTAGCAATTGTCCAAACGGGTGAAAGCAGCAGGCTGGCGAGGATGAGCAGAATTAATCCGGCGGTAGCGATTGCCGGCAGCGCGTGCACCAATTCCAACATTTTTTCATCAATTTTATAGAGATTGATCCGCGCCACGCCCCAATTAAACACCTGCCGGAAAAATTTTTTCAGCGATGTGCGGCGTTTGTGAAACACAACGGCATCAGAAATGAGGATGGTTTTTGCGCCGCTTTCCAGAATGCGATGGCTGAATTCGATGTCCTGCCCGTGCCGCAGCGAGCCGAAACCGCCGATCGTTTCGTAGACTTTCCGAGAAAGTCCCATGTTAAAACTGCGCGGATAATATTTCCCAAGGCTCTTTTTTTTGTGCCCGCGAATGCCGCCGGTGGTGATAAACGAGGTCATTGAATAATTGATGGCTTTGAGCAGCGGCGGAAAATCATCGCGAAAAGAATCCGGTCCGCCGAAAGCGTCGGCGTTTTGCGCGTTCACATCGCGGTCGATGGCTGCCAGCCAGTTGGGCGCAACTGTGCAATCGGAATCGATGAAAATGAACATATCGCCGCGCGCATGTTGCATGCCCATGTTTCGCGCTGCGCCGGGACCTTTGTTTTCCTGCCGGAAAAATTGGAGATCAAACGAACAGTTTTTTTGGACGCGCTGAACGAGTGCGGCGGTGCTGTCGGTGGAGCCGTCGTCTGCGATGATCAACTCGTAGCGATCTGCCGGAAAATCCAGTTTTTCGAACGATGCCAGCAGTTCGCGAATTTCATCTTCGCGATTATACGACGGCACAATGACGGAATAAAATTGGTATCGGTGCTGGTTCATGCGGTGTTAGTCTGCCATCCCGATTTTGAATTGCATAATGTCGATGGGCTCCGGGCTTTCGTAGACCTTTGCCGGCAGAATATCAAATACGGCGATGTTGGTGTGTTTTCGCTCGCCTCGATCGTTGGAAAGCATAATTTTGCCATGCTGCGTCCAGTTTTGCCACGGTGTGGTAAAGCGCGGTTCATCATCTTCTGCATTTGGGAAATACGACCACTGATCGACCAAATGGGTTTCACTGTTCACAAAAACGTGATATTTATTTTGCGGCGTATCGCCCACATTTTCGAATGTTAGCTGCAACACATCGCACATCGCACCGGACTCTGATTCCATATCACCGATGTATTTTAAGGTTACGCCGCTGTCTTTCAATTTATATGGCATGAACATCCAGTAGCTATCGTTGATCCAGATGCTGTTGGCGCGTTTGAGCAGCTCGGCGCGTTTGGCGTCGTCGGTGACTTCGCTGCCGTTAATCCATGCGCGACCATTTTGGGTATTCAGATTCATCAGCACCAAAAGGGAGTCGGCTTGCAACCGGTAATCGCCGGTCCATTTGTCCCAAACGAGCGTACGGCGACCGAAAAAATTCCAGGTGATGTGCCGGGTGTTGTCCCAGTTTTCGCGTCCGCCGAGTGCTGTCATCACTTCGTCGGCAATTTCGATGGCTTTTTTGTCCGATCCCGCAGCGTTGAAGCCGGGCATCGCCGGATTTTCGGATGATTGCGCAATTGCCATTCCGGAAATAACCAGCCAGCAAAAACATGTTGATATAATTAATTTTCGCATATTTTCCTCCGCAAAAAAGTTGGGTGATGTGGTGAAAGACAATCCGCTGTCCGGTACTGCTTTCCGAAAAATATCCCATAAAACAGAAAAGCGGAATATACATTCCGCTTTTAAAGTGTTCAAGGTTGGAAAAAAAATGGGGATTAGTTGTCAAACCCGAGATTCGCGCCGACGAGCATTAGCAATAACATGGTTATAAAAAGAAAAAACATTTTCAACAATTTTTCTTCATAATTGTTGTGATTGATGTTTTTCGCAGGTTTGCTTTTGTCGTGGCGAACCGGAATAAGTTGTTTGGGGCGATCATTCGGGTCAATGTCAAACAGGTTATCAAACCAATTAATTACGTTGTCAATTAAATTTAGTACTGCCTGCCAGATTTGATGCATAATTACCTCCGCTTTGGTGCATCTTCTCTTACGAGCAATCGATCGAAAGGTTTCTGACCGGTTCAGTTCGATTGCGTTAGATGCGTTTGCCGTTGCGTATTTCGCGTTCCATAATTTCCACAGCAAGGTTGCGAATATCTTTTGCGCCACGGCTATTGGGTTTGTAATCGAAAATCGTTTTGCCAAAACCGGGCGATTCCGCCAATGCAACATTCACGCTGATTTTGGTTTTGGTCAATTTATCGCGAAACATGTTTTCTAATCGTTTGATGATCGAATCGGACAATTTGTTACGCCGGTCGTACATTACCGGAATAATTGCAGAAATGGATAATCCCGGATTGTAAAACGCCTTGATTTTGTAAACGAAAGATACGGTTTTTTTGGAGCCGTGCAACGCAAAATGCTGACACTGAACCGGCACAAACACCCGTTTCACAAACGACAGCGCATTGGTTGTCAGCAAGTTTACCGATGGCGGGCAGTCGATGAGCAGATAATCGTAATCCAGCGGTACTTTGGCGAAAGCGCGCCGGAAAAAATCGCCGGTTTTGGCATCTTTGTGATAGTTTGCGGCTAATGAAATTTCCAGATCCCGCAGTCCTTTTCCGGCTGAAATAAAATCGAACTTTCCGCGATAGCTTTTGACAACTTCTTCAAAACTGCGTTTTCCGGCCAGAAAATCTTCGATGCCATCCACCCGCATGGGATTTACGCCCAGATTTTGCGTGAGATTTTGCTGCGGATCGATGTCAATTAATAACACTTTTTTGCCAAAACTGCTGAACGCTGCACCCAAATTTGCGGTTAACGTGGTTTTGCCAACCCCGCCTTTGAGGTTGAATAATGCAATTGTTTCCATTCGCCCAATTTTCGAGTTTTGAATCTGTGGTTCCGTTTGTTCGGTTTCTATTTCCCTATAGTCAATGCTCATAACGCATCCGTTTTAATCGTTTACCGAAAATTTTATGTTAAATCAGCCGTACTCAGGATGTTCAGTATCGGCGTTTTATCTGGCAATGTTGATCGTTCCGGCAGTATAATGTCATAAAATTGATGTTGCAAAGTAAAAAAATGCAGTAAAACGGTAATTTTTTCTGCAGCGCCCTAATAGTATCGAATTATTGGGAAACAGTAACCCACAAAAATCACGTTATCCGGAACCGTTAATTTTTATGAAAATTGCCGTGAAGTATTGCTGTAAAACAGAAAACCCTGCCGGAAATCGACAGGGTTTGATGAAAAATTGATCGCGAAAAATGTTACAGCGATTCTTGTGAAGATTTTGCGAAAACCGCTTTTTCGGATGTGCTTTGAAAAACAAAAGCGGGAATGAGATAACCCGCAAAACTGATCAGCGTACCATAAATATTTACTGCCAGCAGATCCGCATATTTGCCGGTTGTGAAAAACAGCGATTCCGGCACCCAGCCGAGCGCCAGCGCAACGCCGGCAAAAATTCCCGTCCAGATCGAAAGGTGGTAGGAAATTTTTGGCGCCGGCATTTTCCAGAAAATGAAAATTGGCGCAAGTCCGAGCACCATCGTGCCGCTAACGGTGGTTGCGGAAATAATTTCCGGGGCAAAAAGCAGCGGAATCAGCCCGCCGATAGCTGTAATTGCCATCACCCAGCGACCGCGGCTCACCGAAAAATCGACATTCAACCTGTCTTGCACCCAATCCACAACTGCCATTTTGGAAACGGACGAAAATGTGGAATCCAGCGTGGATGCCGCAGAGGTAATCATGATAAAATTCATCACCAGCATCATCCCGACGCCCAGCGTTTTGGACACCTCAACCGCCGCCTGACCGGAAACGCCGATAAATTTGCCGTAAATCCCCACAAAACTAAACAGCGTGATGCACAAAAATCCGATGACCGTTGCGGCGATAAAGCTTTTCAGCGTGGTTTTTTCGTCGGAAATAAAACCGCGATCGGTCAGCACCGGATCGTGAAACGGATAGCTGAACACCTGAATCATCGCCACAAAAAAGAGGTTGAGTCCGGTTGCCATCGTCCATTCGCCGGAAGTGACAAACGACGAAACATCGCCTTTTGCGGGCAAGATGACACTCAAGATTACAAACAGCAACACACCGAATAACGCCATTTGAATCATATCCGTGATCAGCGAGCTGCGCAATCCGCCTTTCAGCGAATACGCCAGCGTGAGTCCGGTGAACACCAGCACCGCCGCGATGTATTGCCCGGAGCCGGTTTCGCCAAAATAAGTGCCGATCACCGCTGCGTTCGACCACACTTCGTTGAGCAGCCGGATGCTGATCACCAGCGAAAACAACGCCATCGCGCCGCGCCCGAATTTGCTCTGCAAAAAATGGTGCAGGCTTTTGAAACCGCCGTTTTTGCGCATTTGATAAATGATCACGCCGGCAACCAGAAATGAAAAATAATACATAGCATACGCCAGCCCGCCAACGATGCCAAAGCTCAGCCCCAAATTCGCAGCGTTGGTGATGGATTTGGCGAACAGCCAACTGATTACCAAACTGGATGTGAGCATCCAGAATCCCGGCTGCGCGTCTTTCGCGGAGAGCCCGGAAAAAAAATTCGATTTATTTTTCGCCAGTGGCGAAATGAGGTATAAAATGACGGACGAACCGATCACCAGAATCCATTGCCAGATTAAAATATCAGCCATTTTGTTTTCCTTAAAATTTGAGTTGCAGCATCGTCAAGATTTCGAACGCGTTGTCTTTTCCGCTGAACCGCGATTCGCTGAACGGCGTGACCGCATCGGCCATTTCGTAAATCAGGTTTACCTGCAGCCGCATGATGCCATCTTTGTAAAAATTATTGCCGAGCAGCAGCGAGGTCAGCTTTTCCGGACCGGAAAGACTTTCGTGCAGGTTCGCGTATTGCGCAGTTTCCACTCGCCCGATCAGCTGAAATCCGTCGGTTGTGTTGCCGTTCAGAAAATAACCGCCTTCCGCATATCCGCCGATGAATGATTCGATCTGCTGCGTCGGAGATAATTCGTCGTCAAATTGATAGCGAAAAACCTCGCTCCGTAGCAGAAAGGGGTGGTTGTTGAATTCGACATCTGCCAGAAATCCGAGCCGTTTGCCGCCGACCGCCGCACTGTTGAACGGTGTGAATGTGTGATCGACGAGGCTGATCACCTGCGGCGATTCGTCATCGTAATTCGCGCTCGCGCCGATGTGCAATTTACTGCTCAAATGATGCACCAATCGCGCCTGTAAATCCTTGAAATTATTGTCTTCCCGAACGTTTTGCGATGCCTTTCCGTTGCCGTTGGTGGCGCTCAAGTAGTACTCCCATTTCCCGGATTTGGCGAACAGCATCACGCCATATTGGGTGTCCAGTCCCGGCAGCAGGAAGACGCTGTTCAGCCCGCTGTATCGCTCGACGGTGGTCAGGCTTCGCGATGAACGATTGTTTTCCGGCGAAAACGGGGTGATAAATTTCCCTACGCGAATGGTGTGGTTGCCCGCATATTTGATGTCGAACTGCGCCAGAACCATCTCCGTTCGGCTGCCGCGTGCGTCCAGCTCGAAGAATATCTGGTAGCGATTTTTGTAATCGAAAATAAAATCCAGCCGGGCGCGGCGCACAAAAAACTCGTTGCTGATTGCGTCGTTTTCGGTTGCGGTGTGCAGCGTTTGGTTACTCTGGATGTAGCCGAGCAGGCGCAATTTCCACATGTCTTCATCGGAAAACAGCGCAACGCCGCCGCCGGGTTTGTATGCCAGTTGTTGCGCAAAAACCGGCAGCGAAATCAGCGTGAGCAGCAACAGATGCCACAATTTTTTTTGAAACGAATGCATCGGGTTTCCTTTAATAATTAAATGTTAAGTAGAGGCAATTCATGAATTGCCTCTACCATCTGCGGCAAAAAAATTTTCTCAAAACTTGCCGCGAATGCGTTCTTTGGCAGGCAAAATTTCCAGACAGGTTGTCCACCATCCGGTGAGCACGGTTTCCACAAATTCCTCCGGTAATTTTTCGGCGCGCATTTCTGCAGCCAGTTGCCGGAAGTCGTATTCGATGGGAATGTGGGTGAATTCCGGCGTGTCGCTGACTTCCAGAATGGTGTAGCCGACCTGCGTTTTTCCGTTGTTTTCGGGGCGTCCGATCACGCCGACGTTGGCAAAATATTTATCGCCGGGCAATGGTCGCTGCCAGTGAATGCCCGTGTGTGTCGCGCAGATGATGTCCGCGCTGTAATCTCGGCAGAGTTTTTCCAGAAAATGGGTTGGCGTGGTGGATTCCCACAAAAATTCATTCATTTTTCGCGGCGAACCGTGACAGAGCAGCACGTTGTATTTGCCCATCGTGAAACGGATTTCCGGCGGCAGATTTTTCATCCAGCGTTTGTGTTCCGCAGCCGTATTTTCGAAGGTGTAATCGTAACTGAGTTTCGCAAAATAATTGTCGCGCGGATCGGTGTAGCCGCATTGGCAATCCTGCAAATCGTTGCCGATGGAGTTATCGTAATTGCCCTGCACCACCTGAATGTCGTTTTCGCGCAGTATTTCGCAGGTGCGGTTCGGGTGCGGGCCAAACGCGCCCAAATCACCGAGGCAGAAAATAGCATCCACCTCGCGTTTTTTGGCATCCGCCAGCGATTCCTGCAGCGCCAGATAATTGCTGTACACCCCACCGATCAGGGCTATCTTTTTGTAATTGTTCATTTTATTGCTCATTTTTTTGCCGCGATGGCGCAAAGAACGCCAAGTTTTTTTATTGCAAAAATTCCTGTAAAATCATGCGTTTAATCCCGTTTTTAAGCAATGGTGTGACAGTGCACCTCAATTGCACATCCAAAAATCTGCCGGGTTATTTTATTTAAATTCATCTCTGCGATCCCCCGTGTCTCCGTGGCTGAATTATTGTTACACTTCAGTTTTGCCGGAAGTGCTGAAATTTGAACAGATGGCGCCGTAGAGATAGCAAGTGTAACATGCCGAATCTTTCAGTTTGTAGCTTTTGCTCGCCACTTTGAGCGTGTCGCCCATGTATGCGGTGGGTGATTCCAGCAAAATCGGGCAAACCACAACGCCGCGATTTGTCGCAACGCGGCTGTTGCTGCAAATGAGCTGGCTGCAATCGTAGCCGTCCAGCATTTCTTCGGTGACGCGCTCGTATTCGCCGTAGCCGTGGGTGCGTTCGGCTTCCGCACCGATTTTCAGCGATGGCAAAATTTTGATGCGCGGTCGCAGATAACCGTGCGCTTTCAACGTTGCGAGAAAGCCCTGCATCACTGTTTCGTCCTCGCGATCGTCCCAGGTTTTGGTAACGGTGATGATGGGCAGAAATCCGTGATCGTAAAGCAGCTTTACGCCGGCCATCGCTTTTTTGAACACACCTTCGCCGCGAATCGCGTCGTTCATTTCTTCTGTGTAACCATCGATGCTGACTCGCAATTCCAGTGAATACATGCTGTTAGCTTCGATTTTCTGCAATCGTTTCGCGCGTTTTTCGGTGATGAGCATGCCGTTGGAAAGCACGGTCGCGGGACCGTAAGTGAGGGTCAGTTCCAGAATTTCCGGCAGCTCTTTGTTGATGAATGGCTCGCCGCCGGTGAAATAATATTCTTTCACGCCCATTTCAACGGACTCATCGAGATAGCGTTTCACCTGTTCCAGCGACATGATTTCGTAACTGTGATTGGTCGGGCTGCAACTGATGAAGCAATGATTGCAGGCAATATTGCATAGCGTGCCGCTGACCTGAAACCAGAGGTTGTCCAGCGCATCGAGGTGTAAATCCGGGTGCTTAATTTCCGTTTGGGTAATCGTTGCCATTTTTTTCCTTTTTATTTGCCACAGAGGCTCAGAGGTGCACAGAGATATTTTAAAAGAAAATCTCTGTGTTGCTCCGTGCCTCTGTGGCAATGTCTTATTTTTTATACAAATCCAGCGTGGCGTCGCCGGTGATGAGCGTGAAAATATCGCGAATTTGCTCATGTCCGACGCGCATCAGAAAGTTGGAATTTCGCCCGTAACTTTTCATCCCGATGATGAAAAAATTTGGTTCGGGATTGACCAGCACATCCGCGCCTTTGCCGGTTTGGGTGAGGCAATCCGCATCCGAAGATTCCGCCAGCAACGCCGCAGAAAGCTTCATCGGTGCGCGAGAGGCGTAACATTCGTGCACCTGCAATTCGCGATAAATGGAATTGTCCGGGCTGTAGCCAACATTCGCAATAATGTTGTCTACGCGCAATTGTTCGTCGCCGTCTGGTGTGTTCACAACGATGATGTAACCGTCGTCATCCGGTTCGATCATCACCACAGCAGCGCTTTTTTGCCAGTGCACCTGCGGATGTTTCGCCAGGCGATTGGCATCTTTGGCGACCTGCAATCGTCCCGGCAGCGGATCGTCTGCGATCTCCCGAATCGGTGATTCCGCATTGTCGCGCGTCAGCCAAACCAGCCGGGTTTTCGGCGATTGTTTCAGCAGCGGTTCGAACTGCTGAACGGTGGTTGCTGCGCTCTGTCCGCTGCCGACCAGCAATGTGGTTTTACCGATAAAATCGGCCGCGTTAACATCATCAAATTCGATCAAATGATAATCGATTTCGTCGCGCAGCGCACGTTCGCCGAGCGCCGGAATGCCGCCATCGCCGAGCCAGTTGGGATTGCCGTACGTGCCCGAAGTGTCGATGACGATATCCGCTTCAAATTGCTGCTCGAAAAAGAATTCGTTCAAATCTACATCGCCGTATTCGGTGATTTCCGGATCGCTTTCGTGTGCGTTTGCAACAATGCGAAAGGGATAATTGCTGCGTTCGCCCGTGCCGATGTGATCGTCTTTCAGCGTGTGTTTGCGGCTGATGTCCGTTACTTCACAATTTTCAACGATATGATCCGCGAGCAAATCCGCCAAAGGATGCAAATATTTTTCGATAAACTCATCACCGGTCAAATAGGCATCATCTTTTGGCAGAGAGACACCTTTTTCGGCGAGCAGCCGTTTCGCTAACGGCGTGTGGTTCATCGAGAACGGCGAAAACAGACGCACAAATCCCCATTCCGCCACGTTTGCCGCAACTTCATTTTTTTCGAGGACGGTGACCTCAAAACCCAGATGTTTGGCATACAACGCAGTTTCCAAACCGATCGGTCCTGCACCGATAACCACAATTCGCTTCGACATAAAAATGCTCCTGTTGTGCGCAGATGGATGCAATTCGCCCGTATCCGTTAAAAACGGCAGCGAGAAATATCATCTGCAAATAATTGTTTATTTTTGATTTATATAGCGATGTGCAATGTCATGCAGGTGGCGGCAGTTGCCACTTCCACCGACTGAATTGCCGGTGGCGAATAACTGGCGGGATGAACATTTGGCGAAATCCCGTTTGCAACAGGAGGTGCCGTAAATAACGGATCAGCCAGCGATTGGCGGTTTGCGTCTGGCAAAGCCAGTTGAATAAATCGCGGTAGCTGTCGATGTCTTTCAGCGTTGGCAGGATTGCCAGCGAGCGGTGCAATTGCCCGATATTTGCCGAAATCTGGTCGGAAACCTGTGCGCCGCACCACTGCACATTTTTGAACAAAAGGGCATCAAACCGGCGCAAACCGAGCAGGTAAAAACCACCATCTTTGGCGGGACCGAGCACGGTTTCCTGCGTTTCCAATTCGGTAAATGTGTGGGTGAGAATTTCCGGCGTCAGATCGAGACAATCGTTTCCGATAATCGCAACCTGATCGTAACCAATTGAAAATGTTTCGTTTAGCGCATGCTGTATCTTCTCGCCGAACGAATTCCCGCGATGGTGGATAAAGTGAACCGGCGGCAACTCCGGAAAAACTTCCGCTGCGCGATGGATATTTTTCTGATCACCAGCATCCGAAACAAACACCAACTCAAATGGCATCTGCGATTGGGCAGCACGGGCAATATTCAGCAAATGGCGCAAAAATGCCCGGTAAATCAACCGCGATTTTTCAACGGATTGATCGAGCTGTTTGCGGCGCGCTTCTTTCGCCGGATCGCTGGTGAAAACAATCAGCGCCCGTCGCGGCGATTTGCTGTATGTATTACGAATTGCCAAAATGCCCAATACCTTTTTTTACATTTACAGACAGAGATATTTTACCGAAAAGCGATCACCACGGTATCCCGTAAAGTTCACAAATCGTTAACAAATTTACGGAGCAGCCTGCGATTCAGATTTCCCGTTGCCAAAATACCACTCAATTGCCGATAAAAAAATCACTGACAAAATTTTGATACCTGCGCCAAAAATCCCGCGAATATTGCCGGAAACTTTCGATTTTCCGCCGCCGCGTTTGCGATATTTTACCGGAATTTCCAGTTCGCGAACGCCGCGCTGCGCCGCTTTGATTTGCATTTCGACCGTCCAGCCGTAGTTGCGGTCGCGCATGTTCAGCTTTGCCAGCGCGTCACGCCGGATGGCGCGGAACGGACCGAGATCGGTGTAATTCACGCCCCAAAACCAGCGGATCAGCCGGCAGGAGAGCCAGTTGCCGAACATCGCCTGCGGTGTGAGCGCGCCGGGCAGCGCATTTTCCACCCGCGAACCGATGACCATTTCCGCGTGGTTTTCGATGATCGGGTCGACGAGATTCACCAATTCTTCGGGAAAATCGCTGTAATCGCCATCGAGAAACACCACGATATCGCATTGCGGATTGAGCGCGGCAATGCCGGTAAGGCAGGCGGCGCCGTATCCGCGCTCCGGCTCAAAAAGCACGCGCGCGCCCTGCGCCTCGGCAATCGCCACGGTTTGGTCGGTGGAACCGTTGTCCACCACCAGCACTTCGTCCACAAATTTCGGGATTTCCGCAATTACCTTTCCGATGGTCGCTTCTTCGTTAATCGCCGGAATAATGACGGATATGTTGATGTTGTTTCGCATGATTTTTTATTCGGCTGAAAAATTCATTGTAAATTCCTGTTTCTCAATTTACTTTCTAAAAAAACGGGGAATCGAAATGGACGTCTTGAGTAAAAAATATATTGTTGATGAAAATAACAAAAAAGTCGCTGTCCAACTGGATATTCGGACATTTGAAAAAATTGAAGAAATCATGGAAAACTACGCACTTTATCACCTGATGGTTGATACTGAACCGGATGAAAAGCTGGAAGTAGCCGACGCCAAAGCCTATTATGCCACACTGGAAAAATCGAAGTGATGATTTTTTATCGCAAAAAATTTTTGAAAGATTTGTCCAAAATCCCCGAAAAATACCGCACCCGCATCGAACAATTTGTATTTGAAGAAATTCATCAAATCCCCTCGATAGCTGAGCACCGGAAAATAGAGAAAATGAGTGGTTATCCCGATTATTTCAAAATTCGCTTTGGCGAATACCGTGTTGGTTTACAAATCAATGAAGATGAATTGACGTTTGAACGGGTTCTCCATCGAAAAGAAATCTATAAATATTTCCCGTAAATCTATTTTTTTTAGAGATTTATGTCCGCTAAAATTATGTCTGATGACGTGAATTTTATTCATCCGCCATCCGAATCACCCCTCCGAAAAGCGCCACTCCCAAACCAGCCACAGCCACACCGGCACAAATTCCAGCCAGATAATTCCGTTTTCGAAAATTGCCAACTGATTGCGCGGCTCAAAATGATACCACAAATAATAGAGCGGCAGGAGCACCGTGAGAAGCAGCAACGGCTTGCGCGGTGAAAAAACCAGTAACGGCACCAGCCACAGTGAATACCACGGAAATTGGGTCGGGCTGAGCAAAAACAGCGCGGCGACAACCAGCAAACAATGATCGATAAATTGCAGCGGCGTTTTCGATGGTTTGAAAAAAACGATTGCCAGCCAGATGAGCAGCAGCGCGACAGTTGCATATCGCGACATTTGTTGCGCATGCCCGGGATGATAGCCGAACCACTCCACCACCGGTTCGGTAAGCCAAAAAATAATCTGGAATGCGGAATCGTTCAGCTCCCAGCGATTGGCGTACGCGGCGATGCCTGCCTGTTGGTCGAGACCGGTGAGCAGCATCGGTGAGAGCAGCGCGGCGCAAACCACCCCAAAAACGCAGATTGCGACAAATTGCTTTCGCCAATGCCAGCCGATTTCCCGCAAAAACAGCGGCAGCAAAATGATCGTCCAGATTTTCACTCCTGCGGAAAGTGCCAGAAATACCATCGCCCAAAACCATTTTTTACGAATTTGGAACAGCAGCGCCGCCAGCAAAAACGGGAAAATCAGTGCATCCATATGGGCGGAATTGGCGATTTCTTTAATGTAAAGGGGATTCAGCCAAAAAATAGCTGCCCACAACGGCGATAGATCCAGTTGTCGCAGCAGCGCAAAAATGAGTAGCAGCGTTGCAAAATCTGCACAAAACAGCAGGAATTGCCACGCCAAAATGCGCCACGGTTGGATAAAATAGACAGCCGCAAAAAAAAGTTGGGTGAGCGGCGGATAAATGGTCCGCAAATAGGCGTGATTGATTTTTCCGATGGTTGAGCCGGGTTGCTGCGCCAAATCCGTTAATTCCTGTGGCACGTTTTCGCCGGACAAAA
Source organism: Calditrichia bacterium (assembly GCA_020634975.1). Lineage (NCBI taxonomy): Bacteria > Pseudomonadati > Calditrichota > Calditrichia > Calditrichia bacterium. The sequence goes on from JACKAQ010000001.1 coordinate 2,604,767, forward strand.
CCGCTTGCGGCGAATATGCGTAAGGATTCATTCCGTTGACGACAACCGCACCATCCCACAAATATCGATTAAAATCGACTTCCAAAATGGGTGTGCTGAACAGCATCGCAATGCGCAGCAGCGCACCGAGCAACAGCGTAACCAACATCACCCGTTTACCGGATCGCACAAACTGGATCAGTTCGCTGAGATAAAAAAATGCCAGCCCCGCGAGTACGAGCAAACCGGTAAATCGCAAAACCGGCTGTTTCAGCAGTGGGATTGTATTCGCAAATTGCCCGGATTCCAGCGCAATAATTGCTAAAAACAGCGCAATAAACCCGCAGCCCAACACCCAGCGATATGGCAAACGCGTTCGCCCGTCATGTACGGTAATGGAAAAATCGGTTACTTTCGGGTGCGGTGAAAAAATATATTTGAAAAGGCGCATGAATTGATTTCGCTGCGAAAAATTATATCATAATATATTGATTATAAAAAGCTTATCGCCGTTGTCCTGCCAGCGATGACAATCCGATATACGAGAATCCCACCAAAAACAGCAGGAAAAACGGCATCGAATAATAGATTTCGTGCGATACAAAATAAAACATGCCATAGCCAAAATAGCTGGCGATAAGAATTTCCAGAACATGCTGATAGCTGCGTCCCGGTTTATAGAGCTTTTTCCGCCACGAATCTTTTTTGCCTTCCAGCTTGTATTTGGGCGTGCGTTTGAATTCGCTTTGGTGACCGATCAGCGCTTCCAGCGCGGCGCGTCCGTTATTCAGCGAAAGCCCGATGCCCAGCGCCATCATCAACGGAAGGTAAAGAATTTCCGGCCATTTGCGCCCGAGCGACTCCCGAATGGCTACCGAATAATAATTCAGCACCGAAAATGTTGCTGTAAAAAACACCGTAAAGTAAACAAAAACAAGCTTCCACGGAACGTCGCCCATGTTCATTTGGATTTTCACGATCGGTACGAGCAGCACCGCCGGAATTGCCATCAGTAAATAGGCGAAATTGTTGGAGAGGTGCACAATTCCCTCCAGCCGAACGTGCAGCGGAAAATCCGATTTCCAGATGCGCGGCACCAGTTTGAGCGCCGTTTGCACCGCCCCTTTTGCCCAGCGATGTTGCTGATTTTTGTAGCCGTTCATCTCTGCGGGTAACTCGGCGGGGCTAACTACATCCGGTAAATAAATGAATCGCCAACCGGCAAGCTGTGCGCGATAACTTAAATCCAGGTCTTCAGTTAGCGTGTCGTGCTGCCAGCCGCCGGCATCGAGAATCGCCTGTTTGCGCCAGACACCGGCGGTGCCGTTAAAATTGAAAAATCGACCGGAACGGTTGCGCGCCAGATGTTCAATAATAAAATGGGCATCCAGAAAAATAGCCTGCAATTTGGTGAGCAGCGAGTAATTCCGGTTGATGTGTCCCCAACGGGTTTGCACCATTCCGATGCCCGGTTGAATAATGTGGGGAATGGTTTTTTTGAGAAAATCGGGGTTCGGCACAAAATCTGCATCAAATATCGCCAGAAACTCCGCCGGCGTTTGGGAAACGCCGTAAGCCAGCGCACCGGCTTTGAATCCGACGCGGTTTGGCCGGCGAACGTGGTCGATGTTCAATCCGCGTTTTTTGAGAAATTTCACAAATCGCGCAGTAATTTTTACCGTATCGTCTGTGGAATCGTCCAACACCTGAATGTGCAATTTATCCGCCGGATAATCCAAACGGGCAACGGATTTTAGCAAACGTTTCATCACATAACGTTCATTAAAAACAGGGAGTTGAACGGTTACCAACGGCCAGTTTTCCGGGGTTGGCGGTTCTGCCAGCGGTTGCTTTTTGTATTTGCGAAAGGTGTGCAGCAGAAAAAATTTGTGAATACCAAATATGCCCAAAGCAAATAATGAGATCAGGTAAAGCCAAAGTAGTAAAATATCGTTCACTGTTTTCCTCAGCAAATTCAGGACTGTTTGTCGATATCGATTTTGAGCTACAAAACAAAAAAATTAGAGAACCAACACTAAATATGCAAATGGTTTCAATTCTTAACCCAAAACGGACATTAAACGGACATTTGGGATTTGCGTAAATTAGGGATGTAACTTCACAAAAATATCACCGAATTATAGCTATTTGGGAAAAAATTTACATTATGAAAGTTAGAAAAGTGGCTACTTTTTTGTATATTCTAACGGATGGGCGTGTGGTTGAAAGGAACAGGTAACGCAGACAAATGCTATTTTTGTCATTTTCCTGGATAATATTTTTGTTATATGCCGCAACGGCAGTGATTTATCGCCGGGCATTCAAAAGCAGGCAGCGCGAAACATACCGTTTGGGACGGCAAATGTTCAGCGGCACTTTGTTGGCACATCTGGCGTTCATCATTTATTTTACGGTGATTTTCAGACGAATGCCGATCGCTACTGTCAGCGAAACGTTCGGAACGTTTGTTTTTCTGACTGCTGCAACGTATTGGGTGCTGGAATCGTGGTTGCAGGAATTTTCGATGGGCGTGCTTTTGTTGCCGATATTCCTGATTTTACTGGCCATCGGCAACCTCACTTTTCGCGGCGACGAAGCAATTGCCCCCATTCTGAAAGATGTGAAATTTGGCGCGCACGTTATCGCGATGTTGTTGGGATACGGTGCATTTTTGCTATCTTTTATCGCCAGTTTGTTGCATCAATTGTTGATCCGGGAAATTCGCCAGCATCAGTTGGGCGTGTTTTATTCGCGATTGCCCTCACTGCCGTTTTTCGAAAAAATCAGCAATTCGGCAATCGATATCGGTCTGGTTTTTGCAACAATCGGGATGGGATTAGGCATCTATTTTGCATCCAAAGTGTGGGGTAATTCTGTTTTTGGTGAACCGAAATTGTTCAGCGCCGCTTTAACCTGGGTGATTTATTGTGTGCACGCTATCGGCAGGCGTGCCTTTAATTTTAGCGGACAACGCGCCGCAAATATTGCATTGGCAGGCTTTGGCTGGCTGATGTTCTCGTATCTGATTATTTCGATGCTGTTTACAAAAATACATTATTTTGCGTAATTAAATTGAATGAAAACAAAAATTTAAAACGGTTGAATTGATACGTTAAATGCCCGTTTCGTCATACAAATATTTATTCACGGAAACCGAGCCGCAACAGGTTCCGGTAATTACCCAGCGCACCTTGCGGGAATTGCAGGACATCATGGCAGCGGAAGAATGGCTGATGCTCCGCCACGCCGAAGGCTGCGAAGTGTTTCTGGTTTCCGATGCCGTGCCGGATGAGCACAAACTGCGGATCGCGTTGCGGGAACGAAAACTGCTGCCGGAAAATGATGGAGATCCGGGTATCGTGCAAACCAGCCGCGAGGCGATCGGGCGATTTCTGGAAATTGCTGTTGGCGCCTGCGGCACCGTTAACGGCGTTCGGCTAATGGAAATGTTGCAGCGCGAATACAGCCGGATGCAGGAAATGGGCGCGGTGGGCAGCGTGCTCAACTGGTTGTTTCAACGCGGTATTTGGCTGCACGAAAAAGTGCGCCAGGAAACCACCTTCTTTCGTTTTGCGGTGGAACCGGCTGCGGTCATCGATGAACTTGCCCAGAAAATTCTCGGGTCGCAATCGCGTTCGCGATTGGTGGTGATTGGCAACAGTGTGCCGCAAATGCACATCGTTGATGAATTGTATCGCCAGGGCTATCGCCAGATTACGTTTTTGGGCGGTGTCGGCGAATTACCGGGGCACAGCGTTTTGCCGGTTGGCGCGGGTTCGGAGCCATCCTCATTTTTGAAAAAATTACCGGAAAATGCAGATTTGCTGCTGGCATTTCCATCCGCAACCCATCACCTTTCCGAAGCGCTCATCAAAGAACGATTAAGCGGTCGATCGAAATCGCCGCTGCTGGTTTTTGATTTTTCGAACGATATCCGAAATTTGAGCAAAATCAATAAAATCAGCGATTTATACGTTTACACACCGGACGATATCCAGAAAGTGGTTCGCCACAACATCAGCGAGCGAAAAGGTGCCGCAGCCACCGTTTCCAAATTGATCGAACAGGAAATCGATGCGTTTTATCGCTGGCACGGCAGCTCGGAGCGATACAGTTTTGCGGGAATTATCGGTGCATCGCCGCAGATGCAACGGGTGTTCGAAATGATTTCGCGGATTGCCCAAACGGATATCACCGTACTTATCGATGGCGAAAGCGGTACCGGAAAAGAGTTGGTTGCCAAAGCCATTCACACGCTTAGCAACCGCGCCGAACGCCCGTTTTTTGTGATCAACTGCGGCGCCATTCCGGATAATCTGCTGGAAAGCGAACTGTTCGGACACACAAAAGGCGCGTTCACCGGTGCGGCAAACGCCAAAGAGGGAATGTTCGAAGCGGCTCACAAAAGCACGCTCTTTTTGGATGAAATTGGCGAACTGCCGCCGCAATTGCAGGTCAAATTGCTCCGCGCACTGCAAGATGGCGAAATTAAACGGGTGGGCAGCAACGAAACCGTCCGGGTGGATGTGCGGGTATTGGCGGCAACCAACAAAGATTTGGCGAAAATGGTCGAAACCGGCGATTTCCGCAGCGACCTGTTTTACCGGTTGAATGTGATCCAAATGACATTGCCGCCATTGCGCCAACGCGCGGATGATGTGACGCTGCTGGCACGCCATTTTATGGATAAATTCTCCAAAAAACTGCGCAAGGATGTGATCGGTTTTGCGCTCGAAACTGTGGAAATGCTGCGCAAATACAGCTGGCCGGGAAACGTTCGCGAATTGGAAAACGCCGTGGAACGCGCCGTTGCGCTGGCAGTTGGCAGCAGGGTATTGCCGCACGATCTGCCGCCGCATGTACTCAACAGCGCCCAACCGCAAAACGGGCACATTGCCGAAGACGATCATCTCACGCTGAAAGAAGTGGAGCGCCGCCACATTCTGGAAACGATGGAAGCGACGGACTGGAATCAGGAAATTGCCAGCAAACGGCTGGGCATCGGGCGAACAACTTTGTGGCGCAAGTTGAAAGAATACAATATGATAGATAGTGACGAAGATATCTGATTTTTGCCGCAATTTTGTGTGATATTTGTGGTATCGGCTCACCCGCAATCCGGTATATTCCGGCTTTGCTAAGGGAGTAGCAACAGAAATTTTAACATGGTGGAAACATGCGCAAATCATTATCAGCGATGATAAGTTGTTTGGCGCTGGTCGGTTACTGGCTCAGCGGATGCACATTTAAAGAACCCGTTTTACCCGCGTGGGAAACCACTTTCCGGGTGCCATTTGTTGTGGAAAATTATGTTCTCGGCGAAGAATGGACGGATGAAGATGAAATTATCATCAAAGACAGCACCTCGCAGGTGCTCTGGTTTTCCTTCCGCGACAGCCTGAAATTGAACACAATCACCGAAGAAGACTTCAGCATTCAGCCGGATAATTACAACCGGACTTCCGCCATCGATACGCTGGAAATTGACCAACTGGATGCGCTTGTTGCGCCGGAAATCACCCTTCGCAGGCTGATCCCGGCGTTGGGGCAACGTGTCGGGCAAACGGTTGTTCTGCCGGATACCACGGTTCCCGGATTTCAGCAAATTCCCGCCGAAAAATTCAAACGTGCATTTTTTCTAAACGGCGTTGTCCGGATGAAAGTCACCAATAATTTGCCGGTGACGGTGGGACCCAACGGCAGCTCCGCCGGATTGCTGCTCTCGGTGGTCAGCGATTCGCTGCCAAATGATCCGTTTGCGGAATTTTTATTCGACCAGCCGCTGGCGCCGGGCGCGGAGGTGATTCGCGAAGTAGAAGTCAGCGATCGCTGGCTGTATGCGCCGCTGCGACTGGTTTACGAATTACCCGTTTCGCAATCCGCACCCATCCAAATTACCAATGATTTGCTGGACAATTTTGGATTGCAGGTAGAAGTGACGCTGGAAAATGTGCAATCTTCCGAGGTTGTTGCGATTATCGATCCGCAGGAATATCGCGACAGTTTGCGCATCGCATACGATGACGAAACCCGCGTTCGCGAAGCCGAAGTGCGGCGTGGTCGGGTGCAATTGCGCATCGCCAACACCGTGCAGCTTTCCGCCGATTTGCAAATTACCATGCCCGCCTTTCGCGATGCCCAAAACCAACCGTACACCACCACATTTTTGGTGCCCGCGCAAAATACCACCGTTCACGAACTGGTGCTGGATGGCTACAATGTGATCAACCCGGAAAATCCCGGTGAGCTGATCGACAGTCTCGAAATCTATTTTTACGCGCAAACCCGCGCCTCCGGCGATTTTGTAACGGTTCGCAGCAGCGATTCCGTGACGGTGGAACTGATCAACGAATCGCTGGTTTTCGAATCGCTGGATGGCAGAATTAACGAGGAAGTGTTCGAAATTGAGCCGCAAGTGGAAGCGGATATCGTTGATTATCAAGGCTTTGACGGCGGCGTAACAGCCCAACAAGCTGTGCTGGATATTCAGGTGTTCAGCGAGATGTTTGTGGAAAATTTGCTGGCGGATTTGCGAATCGTCGGTATTCACAAAAATGACGCGGGCGTGCCGGTCGATTCGGTGATTATCGATATTACCGATGAACAAATTGCCGGTGGCGAACGGGGAAATCCCGGTATCACGAACATTACCCTAACCAGTGCGCAATATCCGGAAGTGCTGGATATGCTCAACCTGTTGCCCACTGATTTTCGTTTTTCCGGTGAAATCCGCGCTTCCGGCGATATCGCGGTGGCAACCGACAGCCGGATTTGGGCCAATTATGCCTTCGAAACGCCGTTGCGATTAGAAATTTCCGGGCTGGATACCTACGAAAGCGATGTCGATTCGCTGACCAGCGAAAATATCGATCAGGAAATCAGCGATCTCGCAGAGGAAGATTTGCTGGATGCCCGGCTCGAATTTGTAGCGACCAATCGCACGCCGGTCGCGGTCAACATGAAATTCGTTATTTCCGCAGACGATGCTGATATCAATATTTATGACGCAGATTTTGACAGCAGCCTGACCATCATCAAAGAATTTGAAATTCCCGCCGGAACGATTGATCCGCAAACCGGTTTTACAACCGCGGCAAGCCAGGTGGATGTTGCGCTGCAACTCAGCCAACAAAAAATTCAGCTGTTTCAGGCACCGCCGCTGCGCTACGGTTTTGTGTTCAGTTTTGCGGATACGGATGGATTGGTCACACTGCGCGCCAGCGATTTTGTCGGCATGCTCGGCGAAATGCGTATTACCGCCCGCATCGATGATGAAAATCCCTGAAATCGCCATCACCCTATTGTTAAAATCATAAAATTGTCTTATTCTTCTTACGTTCACAAACGAAGGTAAGAAGAATATTTTGTTAGCTTTCAAAGCATACAAACTGGGTTTGCGGCGCATTTCGCAGGCGCGCCGCTATATTTTGATTGTTTATTTATTGAATCTGGCGATCGCAATGGCGTTGGGGTTGGTGCTCAGTGCAGATATTCAGGATTCGCTGGGCAATAGCTTGGCCGCCGAACGGCTGCGAAACGGATTCGACGATCTGTGGTTTCAGGGATTTTCCGGTGAAGCGCAGGGCATCAGCAAAACATTCCATCCGGCGGTAACGGGCATCGGCGCGATTTTTGAGGGGTTGGACGCAATCGTCACCGGCAATTTTGGCCGATTGCAGGGCACGCTGGGCATCGCGCTAATTTACGGCGCGCTGTGGATTTATCTGTCCGCCGGTTTTATCGGAATGTTTTATAACGGCTCATTCGATGGCATTTTCGGGCAGCATTTTTTTGCCGAAGCGGGTCGCCATTTTATGCGATTTCTGATGCTCACCGGCATCGCCGTGCTGCTGTACTGGCTGATTTTGGGCGCGTTGCTGCCGGTGTTGAACGATTTTGTCGCAAATCGCCACCGCGATACGATTTTGGAACCGCTGGTTTTCCGCGATACCGTGATCAAATACAGCGTCATCTGGCTGCTGATTTTGCTGATCAATCATGTTTTCGATTACGCCAAAATTCTGGTTGTGGCGCACGATGTGCGCAAAAAAGATATTTGGCGCGTTCCGCTCTACGCCGTTTATTTTATGGTGAAACATCCCATCAACATTTTTACGTTGTTTTTGATGCTCGGTTTAACCTGGCTGGTGTTGCTGCTTATTTACTGGCTGGTTGCGCCGGGCGCGTGGCAGGCATCCTGGTTTACTGTGCTGTTCGCGTTTTTGCTGGGGCAAATTTATATGGTCAGCCGGGTTGCCGTGCGCTGCCTGTTTTTTGGCAGTGAAATTGCGCTATATTATTACCAGGCTGTGCTGCCATCCACCGAAGCCCGCCAACTGCCGGAAAAAGCGACCGGCTAAATTCCCGCCAAAAATCAGCAATTTTTTGATCCAATCCGCCCCAATTGCGTATAAAAAAGCGATCAAAAAATGAGAGAAACCATGATACGTGAAGATATCGTCATCGATCACTCGCGCAGCAATTTGCTGCACACCGTTTTGTTGCTCGGCAGCATGATGGGCTTGCTCGCGCTGCTGGGATTTTTGTTGAGCGGAACAACCGGCGTTGTAATGGCGCTGGCAGCAGGCGTTTTCCTGTTCTTTTTCGGGCCGCGGATTTCGCCGCAACTGCTGTTGCGAATGTATCGTGCGCGGGCGCTTTCGCCAAACGAGGCACCGCAGTTGTATCGCATCGTGCAGGAGCTTGCCCGCCGCGCAAACCTGAAATTTATGCCAAAATTATTTTATATTCCCAGTCCGGTGATGAACGCGTTTGCAGCCGGCACCCGCAATCAGGCGGTGATTGCCGTAACCGACGGTTTGTTGCGAAAGATGGATTTGGCCGAGCTTTCCGGCGTGCTGGCGCACGAAATGAGCCACATCCGCAACAACGATATGCGGGTGATGGGCATTGCCGATCTGGTTGGGCGGATGACCGGCACATTCTCGCTGTTCGGGCAATTGCTGCTGTTTATCAACCTGCCGCTGCTGTTGATGGGCGAGGTTGCCATTTCGTGGATCGCGATTATTTTGCTGATTTTTGCGCCGACGCTCAGCAATTTGCTGCAAATGGCGCTGTCGCGAACCCGCGAATTCGATGCCGATTTGGGTGCAGCACAGCTCACCGGCGATCCCGCAGGGCTGGCTTCCGCGCTCCGCAAACTGGAATATTATCAGGGCAATTTATGGCAGCGCATTGTGTTTCCGGGGCAGCGCTCGCCGGAGCCGTCGCTGCTGCGCACTCATCCGCCAACGGCGGAGCGCGTCAAACGATTGTTGGCGCTGAAAGACGATTTCGGCTATTCACAACCGCCGTATCAGACCATTTCGAACGATGATATTTCCGGCGTATTTTCTTCCGTACAGCGCAATCCACGCTGGCACATGATGGGATTTTGGTATTGAGAACGATTATAATTCTTTCGCTAAACTCAATAAAAATAGCCGTTTTCGTGCTGTTCGCATTACTCATTTCCGGCTGTGCGGGATCCCATATTGGCGCATCGGAACTGAACGATCCGCGCTACCGGATTTCCGGAAACGGGCGCAGCACCGGCGAAATGATGGCGCTGTTTATCTACGACAAAAATCAGGCGCTGTCGCCGGATCGCGTGTTGGAAATGGCGGAATTGTATATCGACGAAGCGGCGGCGGAGGGCATCAATCACGATGTTGCGTTTGTGCAAATGTGCCTCGAAACCGGATTTCTGCGCTACGGCGGCAGCGTTTACGAAAAGCAATACAATTTTGCCGGACTCGGCGCAATCGGCGGTGGTGTTTCCGGCGAGCGATTTGCCAGCGCCCGCGTTGGCGTTCGCGCCCACATCCAGCATCTCAAAGCATACGCATCCGATCAATCACTGAAACAACCGCTGGTCGATTCCCGCTTTTCGATGGTCCGGCGGGGATGTTGCCCGACCATTTTTCACCTCTCCGGAAATTGGGCGGCGGATAAACGCTATGGGCAAAAATTGCAATCGCTGATCCGCGAGCTGCACAGTTTCGGCGGCTAATCCGGTCGCAATTTCCCGGAAAAATTCATTCGTAATCATTTCCCATGTTGCCTATATTTTGGCATGATTGGACAAAAACCGTATCTGCTGATTTCCCACCGGGGTGACAAGGTTCTGGCGCCGGAAAATACCATTAAAGCCAACGAACTTGCGCTGAAACAGGGCGCAACCGGCCTGGAAGTGGATGTGCGGATGTGTCGCGATGGCGAGTTGGTGCTGATGCACGACCCCGTTTTGCGGCGCCATTTCCGGCGCTGGCAATCCGTCGCGATGACACCGCTGAACGAGCTGCAGCAGCTGCCGTTTGTCCGCGATTACGCGTTTCCGGATACGGTTTGCACGCTCGAACAATTTTTGGAGCATTTTCGCAACACTGTGCCGATCAATCTGGATGCCAAATTTTGGGGTGTTCAACCGGCGCGATTTGCCCGGCGATTGGTGGAATTGGTGGAGCGGATGAAAATATACGACCAGATCTGGATTTCCTCCTTTAACCCATTGTTATTACATCGTTTAAAAGAATATAAACCGAACATTCGAACCGGTTATTTATTTCAGGATCCGGTGCGGGTGTATCAAATGATCGATCCGTTTCTGGAAAGCGATGCATGGCATCCGCATTTCAAAAATGCCACGCCACGGCTAATCGAACGCGCCCACCGGTTGAAAAAAGAAATTTACATCTGGACGGTCAACGATCCGGTTGTGCTGCAGCGCATCGAACGGTTTGAGTTCAACGGCATCATCACCGACGAATATTTCCGCACCAAACCGCTGGAACCGGCGAAATGATTTCCCTGCCGATTTTGTATCGCGATGAATGGCTGGTCGCAGTTGATAAACCGCCGGGTATTCACGTTCATCCCACCGCTTTTTCGCCAAATGAAGATAGCTGCATGCGCATGTTGCGCGATCAATTGGGGCAATGGGTTTTCACGATTCACCGGTTGGATCGTGCCACTTCCGGCGTGTTGTTGTTCGCGTTGAACAGCGATGTGGCGACCGCAATTTCCGCGCAATTTGCCGGGCGGGAAGTGAAAAAACGTTATCTGGCGATTGTGCGCGGTTATTTGCCGGAAGGTGAGCAGCGCATCGACCGGCCGCTGCGGGAGGAACCGCATTTGCCGCCGGCTGAAGCGATCACCGTTTATCGCCGGCTGGCGACTGGCGAGCTTCCGGTGCCCACCGGCAAATTTCCCACTTCGAGGTTTTCACTGGCAGAAGTGCTGCCGCAAACCGGGCGAAAAAACCAGATTCGCCGCCATCTTGCGGGCATCTCCCACCCGATTATCGGCGATGTGCAATTTGGCGATGGTCGCCAAAACCGCATTTTCCGGGAAAATTTGGACAGTCGCCAATTGTTGCTGTTGGCGATGAATCTGGAAATTACGCATCCGGTCAGCGCCAAAATATTGCAAATTTCTGCGCCGTTGCCGCAGGAATTCCGGAAAATATTTGCCGCGTTTGGTTGGCCGGAAACAGTTGTTCCCCGCTGGTAATCGCGGTTATTTTTTTTCAGAAACGACCCTTCGGCTTCGCTCAGGGTCCGGATTCAATAGCAAATAAAAACCCCGCAGACCGTTTCCGATTTGCGGGGTTTTGTGATGAGGTGTGGCTGTCAACATCTAAAATCAGTTAAAACCTGTATTTAAGCCCGACCAAAACTTTGTTTGTCGAGATATCTTCTTCGGTAATTCCCGGGGTCAGGGCGTCCTCGGATTCTTGTTTCCAACTGCCGTGTTGATAGGTAACATCCAGCATCACAAAGCGATCCAGCACAAAGCCGATACCGCCGCTGATATATTTTTTATCGTAATCGTTGGAAACATCTTTTAGCGGAGAAGGCACCAGCGCGTAGCCGCCGCGCAGATACGCATTCATGTTGCGGAGATAAAATTCACCGCCCAAACGATATTCCATCGTAGCGCGGAAATTTTCGCGAATGTAGTTGTTTTCGCTTTGGAGATCGGAAATTCCTGAGCTGCCGAGCGATTCATCGTCAAATTTGAATCGGGTTTGCGACCAGTCGCGATAGCGAAAACTGCCCGCCAGCGTGAACATGCGCTGCGAAACCGATGCGCCTGCATCAAAAACAAAGGGCGTTTTTACGTCATATTCAAATTGTCCGGGATCGAACTCAACTGGATCTTCGAAACCGTCGTCAAAAGCGAGGTTATCGTTTTCGGTGAACACTTCTTCAACAGTAAACGTCACCGGAAAATTGACCGCGCCACCGATTTTCACACCCTGATTCAAATGGAACATCCCGCCGATTTTCATTCCCACCGCCGAGTAATCGGTGTTCAGGTTGCGTTCCAGCAAATAGCTGTCGAAATCCGCCGGAAATGTGTCGTAATTACCTTCTGTATCTTCCTGCAAGAAACTGAGTGAATAATCGCTTTCGCCGGTCCATGCGTTCAGGGTAATTCCCGCGGTAAAATTCGGGGAAAGCGCCATTCCGGCAGCCAAGCTCCACTGGTTCAGCCCGCCTTCGTCGCTGATGCGTTCGGTCTGGAATACGTCGCGGTCAAAATCATAATCGACGTTATCTACCGTAAAAACTTGCCCGTTGCTTTCCCGGTTGAAACCGGAAAAAATGAGCTGCTGATCAAAATCTTTGACGCGGTTGTAACCGAGCGCCATCACAAAACTGCCACGGGTGGTGGGCAAGGGAAAAGCGTAACCGAGCGAACGAAGCCGGGTGTAGTTCTGGCTTTCGTCGGTGAGGTTATCTTTAAACGTAGCGCTATTATTGTATTGTAAATGCGATACTTCGCCGTAAAACTGGGATTTGTTCAAGTCCGCCAGACCGGCAGGATTCCAGTAAATGGCGGTGTAATCATCCGCAACACCGGCGTATGCGCCACCCATTGACAGCGCGCGTGCGCCAAACCCGTTTTCGTCCTGCACAATTCTCACGGCATCGAACGCGTTTTGGGCAAAACCAGTGGCTCCAAAAATAATCAGTATCCAAAAAATCACACTTATGCGTTTCATCTTGTGTTTACTCCTTCCTCAATGACGCTAAAATATCTGTTAATATTACGGTCTCAAAAGTCATTGGATGCATCAATTATAATATTGTTGAAAGTTTAATAATTGCCCGCCAGCCGGCTTCGGTTGCCGGATGGAAAGTTGTAAAATAAGTGGTTTGGGAAATGCTGCGCCGGGAACGGACGCAGGAGATAGGTGCCGGGCGTGGTTTGCAATTCCGCCCAAAATTAACACGGAGCTATCCGCTGTTGATGCGAACAGCTCCGCTGAAGTAGAAGGTGCCAAAGTTGGTTGAACAATTGCCAATGAGCATAGAATATTCCGGAACGCATGCAATGTCATGATTTCACCTCTGTGCGAAAAAGTTGCTGTAATCGTTGGCACTCGAAATTCCGTTGCTCAGGCGGCTGTGTTCATGTATTGCGTTAATCGTTCCGTTTGGAACTGCGTTTGCTTGATGACGACGAGCTGCTTTTGCTGCTGCCCGATGATGACCGGGAAGACGAGCTTCTGGCAGAGCTGCCGCTACTTTTGGATGACGAACCGCTGCGAACAGAACTGCTGCTACTGCTTTTGCTGCTCCGTGAGGATGAACTGCGTACGGAACGATCGTTGTTGCTGCTGCGTGTGCTGCGGCTGCTACGGGCGTTTTTGTCCGATGATTTCCGGTTACCGGATGAACGCACGCCGCTGTCGCCGGAGCGTTTGGATGTGCTGTTCCGATACGACCGGTCGCTGCTGCGGCTGCTGCGGCTTCGGGTTGCTTCTGTGTTGCGATCCCTTGAGCTGCTGCTGCGCCGTACTGTTTCACGCCGTGTGGATGAATTGCGATCGTTGCTGTTCAAGCCTTCGCGCGGATTTTTGCGGTTGACTTCGCGGCGGGTTGCGCTATTTTCCCGGCTGCCGCGATCGGGGTTGTAAACCACCGGCGGACGTTGGACGGAACCGCGGTCGCTGACAGTGCCGCCACCGTATTCACCATTGCGATCAGTTCTTGAAGTGTAGCCATCATTTCCGGTGCGGGTTGTGCCCGGACGACGGGTGTCCCAATCACGTTTGCGATAGGGAATCGGGTCGTGATAGGTTCCGCGATATCCGTAATCACCATACCACCACGGATCCCAATACACCGGATGATGCCATGCCCAACCCGGATGATAATAGTACGGCGGGCAAGTCCAGACAGTGTATCGCCAATCCCACGGATCATACCAGAACGGGTCCCAGCCATAATATGTGGTGTAGCGATAGTAGCGCGGATAGTAGGTGTATCGCGGATGATAGCGCCAGAACGGATCGTCAAAACCGATGTAAATGCGGACATCCGGATTCGGATTGAACAATCGCGGATCGTAATAAATGTCAGCAGTTTCGTCATAAATGTAATATGCGCCGGATTCAGCATATTCTTCATCATCGTCGTAATACACTGTTCCGTCGCTGTCTTCGTTCGCATAGCCTTCGTTTTCGGCGTAATAATCGCTGTCAGCCGGCTCTTCCGATTCGTAGCGATCGCCATAATCTTCGTAACGCTCCCGCTCCGGTGACTGGCTGGCAGGACTGCCAAGCTGGGTATAACAGCTTGAGAAAATTGCCAGCATCGTTCCTAATGCGGCAACGTTCAGCCATTGTTTCAAGTTTTTCATAGTGCACCTTCCCTTTCTATAATCACTTCACTTATATCTTGTTCAACTATTATACCATGTTTTGAAGCTAAAATGTCCATAAAATCTCAAATCGTTGATTTTAAAGGAATTATCAAAAATATTTAATTCGTTTTACGTTACATCCCGTTGCCGGATTGATAACAAAGTTTACGGTTTACTGTTTACTTTGTTTATATATTGTCGAATCGATTTGATAGCGTTGCAGCTTTTTGTGCAATCCCAGCCGGCTCAACCCGAGTTGCTGGGCAACTTTGGTAATATTTCCGCTGTGCGATTCCATTGCTTCGCGGATGTAAAACGCTTCCATCTGTTCAACAATATCTTTCAGCGATTGATCATTTCCCGGCGAAACAGCCGGTTGCGCACCGTTTCCTTCAAACATATCGATTTGCGAAGCCAGCAGATCCGGCGAGATAATGCCGGATGCGTCTGCGAGCGTTACTGCGCGCTCCACCAGATTTTCCAGCTGCCGAACGTTGCCGGGATAATCGCCGCTCATCAACCGCGCGATGGCTTCGTTGGAAAATTGCAACCCAGATTTACCCAGCTTGATTGCAAATTTTTCCAGAAAATAGCGCGCCAGCAGGGGAATATCCTCGCGCCGTTCCCGCAGCGGCGGAATCCGCACCGGAAAAACGTTCAGCCGGTAATACAAATCTTTGCGAAATTCGCCGGTTTCGATGGCTGCCAGCAGATCGCGATTGGCGGCGGAAACCACCCGAACATCCACATTAATGGTTTTTTCGGAGCCGACCGGATGAATTTCGCCTTCCTGCAGTGCCCGCAACAGCCGTTGTTGCATCGCCGGCGATGTGTCGGCAATTTCGTCGAGAAAAATCGTGCCGCCATCGGCGATCTCGAACAGCCCTTTTTTGTCGCCGGTTGCGCCGGTGAAAGCGCCTTTCACATGCCCGAACAGCTCGCTTTCCAGCAGCGAATCCGGCATTGCGCCGCAGTTTTGGGCAACAAACATTTTATCTTTTCGCGGTCCGTTAAAATGAATCGCCTTGGCGATCAGCTCTTTTCCGGTGCCGGTTTCGCCGAGCAGCAGCACTGTGGTGTCCGTTGGGATCACTTTTTCCAGCATCCGGAACACTTGCTGCATCGCCGGACTTTGCCCGATGATGTGTTCAAACGTATATTGTTTTCGCGCTTCGCGATGCAATACCGTGTTTTCTGCGCTGAGTCGCTGGTTGGCGGTTGCCAGTTCCTGCATCAGTCGGTTGTTTTCGCGGATCAGCCGGGTTTGGTCCACCGCACGCTGAATCACCAGCCGCAAATCTTCCGGTTCCCACGGTTTGTTGATGTAATAAAATACTTTGCCATCGTTGATTGCCTGCACAATCGCTTCGATGTCGGTGTAGCCCGTAATCATCACCCGCGTTGTGTCCGGCTGGATTTCCAGCGCCTGCTGAAACAGCGAAACGCCGGTCATTTCCGGCATTCGTTGATCGGCTAAAATGACGTCCACATGTTCGCGGCGCAATACTTCCAGCGCGGAATAACCGTTCAGCGACAGCACAACGTCAAATTCACGCCGCAGCGTGCGGAAAATAGCATTCAGGCTGGACTGTTCATCATCTACTGCCAGTACTTTTGGTCGTTGAGATTCGTTCATTCACTTTTATCGTATTCGGTTGAGTTCGGGCAATCACGTCTGTTAAATTAGACGCATTTCAATATAAGTGCGTTTACAACAATTTTAAAGTGATCATTAAAGAACCACCCAAAAAGTTTTTTTTGAAAATTGCGCAAATTGTTGCTATATATGGCATCGGATTGTTGGGTTTCCGGAAAAAGGAGATAACGGTTGGAAAAAGTTTACGAACGAATTGCCGAATATGAAACACGGCTGGCCTATTTGAAAGGGCAAACGGACACCGGTGGCTCCCAATATTTGAGCAAAGAGCACGTTGCTGAATCGGAGGCGCTGGAAAGCAAAATTACCGAAATGAAATCTGTGCTTGCGGAATTTGAGGGGCAATTTTGCGGCGATTACCCGAGTTTGAAACCGGAGAAAAAGAAAAAATCGAAAGCCCCTGCCAAAGCCGATGACAGCGGTGCCGGCTGCATGATGTTGGGCGTTATCGCTCTGGCGATTGCTTTTGTCGTGTTTTTGGTGATGCTCAATCAGTAAAAAATGATAAAAAAACGGATCTTTAAATCGCTGATTTTCATATAATTATCGGCGAAACAAAAATAATGGAATATTGAATGGACGCGCAGAATTTGCCGAAAATTCCGCCCCCTAAAAAAATTACGCCACTAAAGCGAACCGTTGCATATCTGTGCGGTTTGCTGGCGGAACGCACCAATTATTTTCAGTTCACCGGAACCTTTGATTGGGAAATTCACCGTGTTTCGGTTCCGCTGCCGCAGCTATCTGCGGGAAAAACCATCCGCATGTTGCACCTCTCCGATTTCCATGTTTCGCGGGTTGTGCCGCTCCGGTTTATCGAAAACGCCATCGATTTGGGATTGGCGCAACAGCCCGATATCATCTGCCTCACCGGCGATTATGTAACCCACAAAATGCCGGACGACATCCAAAAATTTCGTGACATTTTAGCGAAACTGCCGGCGGCTGCGCCAACATTCGCGATTTTTGGCAATCACGATTGTTGTTATCCTGGCAAATCTCCGGCTGATTTTATTGATACATTATCAGTGGGAAGATTGCTCAACGATGCCGGAATTACCCTGCTGTTCAACCGCAGCGAAACCGTATCCGTGCAGGGCGAAACCCTGCAAATCGCCGGACTCGGCGATCTCGCTTCGCGAAATATGTTGCCGGAACATGCGTTGCAATTGAAACAACCGTCGCGGTTGGCTGTTGCCGAAACACCGGAATTACCCGACGAAACCACGGATTCGCCGGTCATTTTGCTCTCCCACAATCCGGACACGAAAGCATTTCTCAAAAAATATCGCTGGGATTTGATGCTGTGTGGCCACGCTCACGGCGGGCAATTGCACATTCCGGGCGTCGGTGCGCTGTATGCGCCCATTTCTGATATGCGGTTTTTGGAAGGGTTGCATCGTTGGGAAAATCGCTGGATTTACGTGACGCGCGGCATCGGAAATGTGCACGGCATTCGCATCAATTGCCGCCCGTGGATCAGCGTTGTGGAACTTCAGGGGAAAAATTAGGCGCGTTTTCTGCCGATTTGGTAGTATTCCAGATAAATTTCGATGGTCGTCACCAGAAAAATCATTACCACCGGTCCGTAAATTACTCCCAAAAATCCGAACAAATTTAGCCCGCCGAAAGCGCTGAGTAAAATGAGCGCGGTGCTCATTTCCGAATCTTTGGAAACGAGGCGCGGGCGCAGTACATTATCCAGATTTCCAACCACCAGCAAACTGCCGATGAGCAGCACAACGCCTTGCCAAATATTGCCCATCGCCAGCAAAACGATGGCCATCGGCACGGAAATAACGTGCGAACCGAGCGGTAAAATCGAGAGAAAAATCGCCAGTAACGTCCAGAAAAACACATACTTCACGCCAACAATCCAGTAGAAAAAACCGGCGGCAACGCCCTGCGCCAACGCAATCACGAAAACGCCTTTCACCATCGAGCGGGTCATGGCAATCATGCGATCGAGGTATTTTTGGTCGAGCGAATCGTCCAGCGGACTGAGGTCTTTGACGAGCTGAATCAATTTGGGATATTTCGGAAACAGCGTCCCGACGAGGGTCAGAAAAATGATGAATTTGGTGATCAGATCTGCGGACGAACTGCCCAACTGCACGGCGCGATCCGCCAGAAAACGGGTGATCGGCTGAATAATTCCCCGCACGGTATCGATGATTTTTTCTTCGGTGATCGGCTCAATGTTGCCAAAGGGTATTTTAGCGATCCAGTGGTTGACCTCGGAAATCACGTTGGTGACCGACACGTTGTTTCCGGCAACCATTGTGGTCACTTCTTCTTTAAATTGAATCGCCTGGCTAACGGTAACGTTGATCACCAAAACCAGCGGCACCAGCCCGGTCAAAAAAATGGTGAGCAAGGTCAGCGAAATGGACAGCGATTCGCGGTTTTTCGTTCGCCGCAAAAACCAGTGATACAGCGAATTGAACATCACCACCACCACAATCGAGAAAATAATGGTGGCGAGATACGGCTCCAGCAACCAATAGGCGCTCAGCCCGGCAAATGCCAGCAGCAGGTAAAAAAATCCCCGGTTATCGTGTGTTTTAATGGGCATGTTTTTGTCTTGCAATATATGCGGAAATAAGAATTACGCATATATTTTCTGAATTTTTATGGGGAGTCTGTTTAACACAAGCTCTTTCAAATCTAATTTTTGGCTGGCATTGTCGATGTCAATCCCGGCGAGGTTGCCATCATCATCATAATCGAGAACGACGCCTTGCGAAATTTCAACGCTCTCAACACTCGTTTTTGATGATAGATCGATATATAAAGAATCAGTTTCCGGGTAATAGTTCATTTTCATTTTTTGAAACTCCTGTCGGGAAATGCGTTGTGGATTGTTTTTTTGTCCGATAGCGTTACAACCCTGAATATTTTATTGTCAAATTCTTCTATTTCTCCCCAAAATCTGAAACGGTTACCATCCTGTTCTTCAATCAATATCGGATTTTCGACAATCTGGATACACCACTCTTTTTTGATGAAAGGTCTTTTTCTCAACACTTCATTTTCAAAATATGCTGTAAAGCTATATTTTTTCATTATTCTCAATTAATATATTGATATGCAACGGGGAAAACCAACGCTTTTTAGTTGGTAATCACTCCGGTTTTCCATTGCTCATGGCAAATAGCGTTTCCAAATCCTCGTGGGTCAATTGTTTGATGAACCCGTCATCCGAGGTGATCAGCGCTTCCGATAGTTCGCGCTTTTTCTGCTGCATTTTCAGGATGCGCTCTTCCACGCTTTCTTTCACGATAAATTTGTAAACAAACACCCGTTTGTCCTGCCCGATGCGATGGGCGCGGTCGGTTGCCTGTTGCTCAACCGCGGGATTCCACCACGGATCGAGATGAATCACATAATCCGCAGCGGTGAGGTTTAATCCCAAACCACCGGCTTTCAGCGAAATGAGAAATGCGGAAATATCCGGGTTATTCTGGAAATTATGAATCCGTTCACCACGGGATGCCTGCGGGACTTGCCCGTCCAGATATTCGTATTTCCAGCCTTTGGCGTCAAAAATTTTGCGAACGATGTTCAAAAATCGCACAAATTGCGAGAAGATCAGCACTTTGTGTCCTTTCACCAACAGATCGTCCAGCATGTCTTCCAAAAGTTGCACTTTGCCGGAATCCTGCAGATCGGTTTTGTCATCCAGAATTGCCGGATGGCAGGCGATCTGGCGCAAATAGGTGAGCGCTTCCACAATTTTCAATCGCGATTTGTTCAACCCTTCGCTATCGATGCTGTTAAAAATTTGCTCGCGATAATAGCTCAGCCATTTGTCGTAGGCTTCGCGCTGGCTTTCGGTCATATCAATATGTTGAACAATTTCGGTGAGCGGCGGCAATTGCGTTTCCACTTCCTCTTTGGTGCGTCGCAAAATGAACGGAAAAATGATGCGTTTGAGCTGGGCAATTTGCGCATCGCGTTCGTCTTCCTCCACATTCAGATAGCGGGTTTCGAACTGTTTCATCGTGCCCAGCAAACCCGGATTGACGAAATTCATCTGCGCCCACAAATCCATCAGCGAATTTTCGACGGGCGTTCCGGTGAGTGCCAGCCGCCGTTTGGCTTTCAGTTTTTCCAATGCGCGATAGGTTTTTGTGTGCGGATTTTTAATTTTTTGCGATTCGTCCAGCACCAGATAGCTGAATTGCTTTGTGGACAAACTTTTGTGATCCTGCAACACCATGCCGTAACTGCACAAAACCACATCGTAACTGGCGAGTTCTTTGATCATTTTCTGGCGTTCCGCCCGGTTGCCGTAATAGCGCAAAACCCGCAATTGCGGCGCAAATTTCTGAATTTCATCTTCCCAGTTGAAAACCAGCGTCAGTGGCACAACAATCAGCGCGGGTTTTTCCAGCCAGCCTTCGTTTTTCAATTTGAGCAGCAGCGATATCATTTGGATGGTTTTACCCAAACCCATATCGTCCGCCAGAATGCCGCCAAAATGCAGCTCTTTGAGGAAATGCAGCCAATCCAGCCCGGATTGCTGATATTCGCGCAATTGCCCGTTCAGCCCTTCCGGCGGCGAAACCGGTTGGATGGATTCAAACTGGCGATATTTTTCCAACAGTTCGCCGGCGTATTTGTCGATCCGCAAACTTTCTGTGTGCGGTTCCAGCTCTTTTAGCATCGTGATGCCGGCCATCGGCAAGCGCATTTCGCCCTGCCCGTTTTTGAGCTCCAGATATTGCGAAATGGCGTTAAATTGCTGTTTGATTTCGTCGGTGACGAAAATATGTGAGCCGTCATCCAGCTTGACATACGATTTGCCGTTTTCGATTTGCTTCAGCAGATTTGGCGCCAAAACGGATTCGCGCCCCATCGTCAGCGAATAGGTGATGTCCAGCCAATCTGCGCCGGATTTTACCTTTATTTGCAATTTCGGCAACTGGCGATGCACGCGGTAACGTTTTAATTTATCTTCATTTATGATGGTAAAACCGGCGCGTTCCAGTTTGGGGAGCGTCAGCCGCATCCAGTCCAGCCCGTTGTAATCCGCGGCGATGCTCCAGTGCCCGGTGCGGAAAATCAACCCGTTTTCTTCCAGCATTTTGCGCGCCTGCGATTCCGCCTGCACATCTCTTTTGATGATGCACAACTGGCGTTGTTTGGTGGCCAGGCTCCGGTCGATAACTGGTTGCGCGGGGAACTCAAATTCGCCGTAGGTGAAATTGATATCGATTTGCAAATGGTGGTTGTATTCGGAAAATTCGATGCTTTTTGCGCTGAGCGGATAGTTGATCTGCTCAATGTGTTCACCGATATTTTCCCAATCGATTACCGGCAGCAAATGCGGCAGGTAAATGCGAATAAATTCCGGTAATTCCGTGTGGGGGATTTCGAATTTTTCGCGAATGCGGAAGTAGTTTTGCCAAAATGTTGCCGGCAACGCCGATTCGATGAGGTAAATTTTTGTGCCGTAAAGCATGTAAATAGGGTTGGAGGCGAGAATAATTCCCGGTTCTTTCAACGGCAGCACATCGCCGCCTTCGAACACCAGTGCCGGTTGCATGTAATAGCCGCTGCGCCCTTTTTGCAATCGCAAAATGATGGTCGCTTTTTCCGTGTGCATGGTTGCTTTTACGGGATTGCTGGCGGCTGTTTCTTTAATCATTAAGCGGCTTTGGGAAACCCAGTCCAACAAAAAACCAACCGGCTGTGTATAATTGAAAATCGAGCGGTTGCTGTTAATATCGCCTTCCAGAAAAATGAGCGTGTCCAGCTCGCTTTGGCTGATGTTTACTTTGCTGCTATCCACCACGCTAAGGGTGAGGCGCACTTCCCGCCCCGGCGAGCCATCCAGCCGGGTGTACGATGCGTACGGCACAATTTCCCAATTACTGGAGCGCAGTTCAAATACAAAATATGGTTCGTAAACTCCCGCCTTCGATTGAAACGATTTGGGACGCGGCATTTTTTCGAGCAGACCAACCAATTGTTCCAGTTTGTTACGCCAGGTCATAAATCAGAAATACCTTTTATCTTGAATATTAACAGCAATTTAAATATCTATATTTACGGTTTTTTATGAGCATCCTGCCCGGGCAGCTTCCGTTTTTTTTGTAGATCACCCGCCGATCCGCAATGTCGTGCCGGATGGAATTGTGTGGCAAACAACAGCGACGGAATCAATCGTCTGCATCACAAAATTTCTGAAATGCAAGCTATAGTATAAAATCGCGGTGCACATTTGAAATTGACGTCGGTCATGTTTGCGGCAGTTGGATTTGGCATCACAGCGGTTGAATTTGCCCGGTAACCACCTGCAGCCGATAAATATATTGATGCCAGATAAACAGAACCAATCCGCTGATGATGTTTACCGCCATCAGCCCGTACCACACGCCTTCCAGTCCAAAAAATTTGGCGCCGAAAAATGCCAGCGGCACTTGCAGCAAATATAATCGCACCAGATTTGCCGCGAGATAATGCCTGCCCAATCCCAATCCCTGAAAACTGGCGGCGCTGCACAAATAAATGCCGCTGAAAAAATGCCCGATCGCGGTAATCCGCAACGCATGTGCGCTAATTTTGAGCACCTCGGGACTTTGGGCAAAAATGCCCGCAAAAAATGTTGAAAAAACAATAATTATCAACGCAGAAAAAGCCATGATCGAAAACGCCACGCCAATTCCGGTAAAATAAACTTTGTTGACCCGCTCGAAATGCCCCGCGCCAAAATTGTGCCCGGTAAGAATACTGACCGCCTGAGAAATGCCGATTGCCGGTAAAAAAATCACCATTTCGTAAGTGAACACGATGGTGTACGCGGCGCGCGCGTCCGAGCCGAACGGATTCAGCACATAAAACACAAACATCATCGCCACGCTGGTGAGCATTTGGCTGACCGATGCGGGCAACCCGACCTGAAACACGCCCGAAATAATCGCGCGATCCAGCCGGAAAAGCCGCAATTTTAGCTGTGTTGGCTGATGCCGGAAGAACATTTGATATCCCACATACAGCAGCGAAACGGCTCTGCCCAATCCCGTTGCCCACGCCGCACCCTGAATACCCAATTCCGGAAAAGATGCCAACCCGAAAATCAGCAACGGGTCCAGTGTCAGGTTGATAATGTTGCCGAGCAACATAAATTTCATCGGCGAAACCGTATCGCCCCAGCCCTGATAAACGCTGCTGGATACCATCGTGAGCAAGTTCACCGGCGTAAATAAAAATATGATGGTGAGATACGCGGTGATAAATTCCAGCAATTGGCCATCTGCCCCCAACTGCCGGAACAAAAATCGTTGCCCCAACAACCCCATTGCTGAGAGCAACAGCCCGACCAGAATCGCAATCAGAAATGCATGGAGAATTGTGTTTTCCGCAACTTCGTTTTTATTCGCACCCAGGTTCCGGGAAATAAACGAGTTAACACCGTTTCCGATACCAACGCCGAGCGAAATTACCACCATCTGTAACGTAAACGCCATCCCGATTGCCGCAGTTGCCACATCGCCCAGTTGGCTGACAAAAATCCGGTCAACATATTGATAACTGGTCACAAAAATAAATGCAATAATCATTGGAGTGGCGAGCCTGATTACATGCTTGAGTATCGATCCACTCAATAGGTCTTTTCGCTCAGCTCGTTTATTCATCGTCGTCCTTATAGTTCTTAGAATTTGAAATATAAACAAAAAATCCTTGTTGTAAATGCTAAAAAATTTTACAGAGAAATTTCCGCAATTCGCAACTTTTATCTTATCGGGAGCATTTATCAATCGAGGTGGGTATATTTATGGCAAAATTGAAACACAACATCCGGCAGGGGTTTATGGCGCGAAACGTCTATCGAACAAAAGGAAATTTTAAGGGAATCCTGTTTATTCTGGCGATCGCCATTATTTTGGGATCGCTGTATTACAGCCAGATGCTGGTGGAGGAATTGCAGGAGCAATCCCGCGATTTTCTGCGATTCCGGGTGAAGGTGATTGAAAACAGTATCAACAGTGAGGAAAGCGGCGATCTCAGTTTTATCTTTTCCAACGTGATCCAAACTGCTGATTTTCCAATTATTTACACCGACAACGAAATGAACCCGCAAATCTGGCGAAACATCGATGTTGCAGAAAATGACGGTCGCCCGGTCAGTGCGGATACTTTGGTTTACATCAAAAAACTTATCGAAGAATTTGATTTATCCAACGCCCCAATTCCCATTGCCTTTGGCGATAACGTGCTCGGCTATTATCACTATGGCGAATCGCCGACCATTCGCAATTTGCGCTGGCTGCCGTTCATCGAAATCGGGATTGTGGCGCTGTTTATTTTGATCGGCTACGCCGGATTCAGCTCCATCAAACGCGGTGAAGAACGGCTAATTTGGGTGGGAATGGCAAAGGAAACCGCGCACCAGCTCGGCACGCCGCTGTCTTCGCAAATGGGGTGGTTCGAATATCTCAAATCATCGCCGGAGCAAATTCCGAAAGTAATTCCCGAGCTGGAAAAAGATTTGAAGCGGCTGCAAACCATCACCAACCGGTTTTCGCAAATCGGGTCGCTGCCGGATCTCAAATCGGAAAATTTGAATGATGCGCTCATGGACACCATCGAATATTTCCGGAAACGCATTCCCCAGCGCAGCGGCAAAGTGCAAATTGTTACCGATTTGGCGCCGGAAATGCCGCCGGTTCGGCTGAACACCGATTTATTTTCGTGGGTGCTGGAAAACCTGATCAAAAACGGGCTGGATGCGATGGAAAACAAAGGCGGCAGCATTTCCATCACTGCGGCAAAAATGAACGAATCGCAAATTTTTATCGACGTGCAGGATACCGGCAAAGGCATTCCCAAAGCAGCCCGGAAAACAATTTTTAATCCCGGATTCAGCACCAAAAAACGCGGCTGGGGATTGGGGCTCAGCCTCGCCAAACGCATCGTGGAAGAATATCACGGCGGCAAATTGCTGCTCAAAGATAGCCAGATTGGCGATGGCTCCACTTTTCGGATTGTGCTGAACATCGACGAATCGGTTGTTGCGCCGTAAATTTGGAGAGAAAAATTTGGGATATCTGATCGCTGTTTCGCTGATTTGGGCATTTTCGTTCGGGCTCATCAAAGGCAACCTCACCGGGCTGGATTCCAATGTTGTATCGTTTGCGCGAATGCTGATTTCGCTGATTGTGTTTCTCCCGTTTTTGCGATTGCGCAATTTCCCGGTCAAACTGGCGCCAAAATTTTTGCTGGTCGGTGCGTTGCAATACGGCATGATGTATCTCGCCTATATCTATTCTTTTCAACATCTTAAGGCATACGAAGTTGCGCTGTTTACTATTTTCACGCCCATTTACGTTACCCTGCTCAACGATGTTTTTCGCCAAAAATTTAACGGATTCCATTTGCTGATGGCAGCGTTGGCAGTGTTCGGAACCGGCGTAATTGTGTTTCACGAATTTGCGCGCGGCGGTTTTTGGCTGGGATTTTGGGTGGTGCAATTGTCCAATATTTGTTTTGCGTTCGGGCAAATTTATTATCGCGAATTGATGCAGCGTCACAGAAATTTGAAGGACCGGGAAATTTTCGGATTGCTGTATCTCGGTGCGGTGCTGCTGACCGGTTTTTCGTCGATTGTCTCCGCCGATTTGACAGCAATTTCGTTGAATGCCACCCAAATCTGGACGCTGCTGTATCTCGGAATTTTGGCTTCCGGCGTGTGTTTTTTTCTGTGGAATTTTGGCGCGCGGCAGGTGAACGCGGGCAGTTTGGCGGTCGCCAACAATTTGAAAGTGCCGTTGGGCGTGGCGGCCGCGCTGCTGTTTTTTGGCGAAAGCGCCGATGTGCCGCGATTGCTGATCGGCGGCGGCATTATTTTGGCCGCGCTGTTGGCTAACGAAAAACGGCAGTCGATTCGCAAAATCAGCAAACGGGCGGCCGTTCCCGATTGATTGTTAGCGCTGAATTGCCTAAAATTTTCTATGAAAAATCCCGTAATTTGGTTTAATTTCTACGAAAAATCGAATGTGGAAAACACACCACAATTCGTCGCAAAAACGAGGCGGAATTATGCAGCGCACATTGATTATGTTGATGATTTTATTCAATTTAGCGACAGCTCAAACATCCGAAGCAGAATTACGGATAAAACAGGCCGGCGAAATTGAGCAGGTTCTGGTAATCGGTTTTTCGCCCGATGCAACTGACGGCATCGATATCGGTATCGATGTGCTGTCACCGCCGCCGTCACCGGGATTTTTCAGCCAGTTGCAATGGAAAAACGAAGGTTATTTTAAAGATATGCGCAACGCCGCCACATCGCCGGACACATTCCGGGTGCGCTATTGGCGGAATGGCAGCGGACAAATTGTCGTTCGTTGGAACAGCGCCACGCTGCCGGCGAACCGCAATTTTCGGATTACCGACGATTTCAATTTGAATACGTTTAGTTTGGACATGCGCAGCGCGGATAGTTTGGTTGTGGATAATCATCCCATATTATTTGATCAATTACGGATCATCGCAACAGCGCCAACCGCTTTGGACGATTTTGGCGCCATATCACCAAATGAATTTTGGCTGGCGCAGAATTTTCCGAATCCCTTTAACCCGGAAACGGTGATTCGCTACCAATTGCCGGAGCGCCAGCATGTGACATTGATGATCGTTGATTTGCGCGGGCAAACCGTTACGACGTTGGTAAATGATGTGCAATTTTCCGGAAATTATGAAGTTAAATGGGATGGCAAAGATGTGCGCGGAAACGCCGCCGCCAGCGGATTTTATTTTTACCAACTGCGCGCCGGTATTTTTTCCGAAACGCGTAAGATGTTGTTAATTCGATAATTATGCGATAACCACCGAGCCCTGAGTCCCGTATTACGGGAAAGGGCGGATGGAAAAAAAGGATAAAAGGTGAAGGATAAAGGATAAAGAAGCAACCGGAAACCGGCATCATTTGGCAATTTTTTCGTACGCTGTGTCGATCTGTAAATTGCCGCCGTTGATTGCTTCGTGGGTCAGTTCGTCGCAACGTTCGTTATCAGCGATGCCGGCGTGACCCTTCACCCACACAAAATTCACGTTGTGAAAATCGCACAGCGGGATCAATTCTTCCCACAAATCGACGTTTAGCGCGGGATCTTTTTTATTGCGCATCCAGCCGTTGGCCTGCCATTTTTCCACCCAGCCTTTGGTCATCGCGTTTACCAAATATTGCGAATCGCTGTGCAGCGTAACGCGGCAGGATGTTTTCAGCTGTCGCAGCGCTTCGATGGCTGCGGTAATTTCCATCCGGTTGTTGGTGGTCAGGCGAAATGCGCCGCAAATTTCTTTTTTCTGATCGTCGTATCGCAAAACGGCGCCGTAGCCGCCCGGTCCGGGATTACCGATCGCGCCGCCATCGGTATAAATGGTCACATGTTTTTTCGTATTCATGCCCATATTTAACAAAATTTCAGTCAAAAACGATATAATTTTTCAAATTGCGAAATTGCAGTTTTTGCATTACCGGGTTCAAATCTGCTGCCAAACTTTGTTAATAATCGTGCAAAGATGTGGCTATTTTGACAGCGCGATCGTAAATTGAAACGGATATGCGTAAAAATACAATCGAGGGCTATAAATGTGTAAACTCAATAAATTTAAACTGTTGTCATCGATTTTCGGATTGCTGGTGTCAACAATTGCCGGTTTCGGGCAGGTTAATTTTACCAGTTCCAATTTGCCCATTGTTGTGATCAACACGAACGGGCAAACCATTCCGGACGAGCCAAAAATCACGGTAAATATGGGCATCATCTGGAATGAAAACGGGCAGCGCAATTTTCTCAGCGATCCGTTTAACCATTACGATGGTTTGATCGGGATCGAGATTCGCGGTTCCAGTTCACAAATGTTTCCCAAAAAGCAATATGGTTTCGAAACGCGCGACGCGGATGGTGAGGATCTGGACGTTGAATTATTGGGAATGCCGGAAGAAAGCGACTGGATTTTGCATGCGCCGTACAGCGACAAATCGCTGATGCGCAATGTGCTGGCGTATGATTTTGCCAACCGGATGGGGCGATACGCCTCTCGTACCCATTATTGCGAATTGGTGCTAAATGGCGAATATATGGGCGTTTACATTTTAATGGAGAAAATAAAACGCGATGACAACCGGGTGAATATCAAAAAGCTGGATGAGGATGAAATTTCCGGCGTCGATCTCACCGGCGGCTACATTATTAAAATTGACAAGCCGGATGTACCCGGCACCGGCGGCTGGTATTCGCCCTTCCGGCCATATGAAAATGCGCCACAAATGATCAATTATTTATACGAAACGCCCGATGCGGAAGATATTGTGCCCGAACAGGTAGCCTATATCCAGAATTTTATCTACGAAATTGAAGGATTGTTTTACGCCGGCGATTATCGCCACCCGTTTAACGGATATTACGAACGTATCGATGTCGGGTCGTTCATCGATTTTTTGTTGATCAACGAAATCTCACGCAATGTCGATGGTTACCGGATCAGCACATTTATGTACAAAGATCGCGAAGATGTGGATAACCGATGGGTGATGGGACCTGTGTGGGATTTCAATCTGGGTTTCGGTAACGCCAATTATTACAGCGGCAGCGCCATTTCCGGCTGGCAATTCAATTTTCAGGATGCGAACGATCAATGGCAAATCCCGTTTTATTGGGATAAACTGTTGGCTGATCCGGTGTTCACCAATCTTTTGACCCGCCGTTGGAATGAGTTGCGCAACACCATTTTTCACAGTGATTCGTTGATGAGCCGGGTGGAAATGTTTGCGGACAGCATCGAAGAAGCGCGCATCCGCAACTTTGTGCGCTGGCCGATATTGGGCGTTTGGGTATGGCCGAACGAATTTGTTGGCCCGGATTACCAGTCGGAACTGAACTATTTGAAACTGTGGATCAGCGCACGGGTAAACTGGATGGATTCGCAAATCGGCACGAATTTCACGACGGTTGACTGGGCATCGGCGGAGGATGTTTCGCCCACCAGCGTTGACGGCGAAACCATTTCGCTGCTGTTGTCGGATGTGGCGCCCGTTACCGACAATCTGGATTCGATTGTTGCTGTGAGCGAATCTGCGGAGCTAACCGCTGTTGTCGACAATGGCCAGTTGCTGCTGAACGCCACAGCTGAGGGCTATTTTCACTTCCGGTTGCTGGCAAAACGCAACGGCGAAACGGTGGGAATATCTCCGTTGTACACGCTACGGGCGTTAATTTCGAGCATCGAAAACAGCCCCGGAAGCACGCCGAAAACGTTCAAGCTGAACCAGAATTTCCCAAATCCGTTTAACGGAACTACCAATATTTTATATTATTTACCCAAAGTTGTCAATGTCCGGTTGACGCTGTTCAACACTACCGGGGAGTTGGTGCAGGTGCTGCATTCCGGCGCACGCGAAGCGGGCTGGCATTCGGCAATCTGGAACGGGTTGGACCGAAACGGTAATTCGGCAAGTTCGGGTGTTTATTTTTACCGGCTGGAATATCAAACTTCAGTTGCCAGCCAATCGAATCAGCAAACCAAAAAGTTGCTGTTAATTCAATAAAAGTCGAGAACAACTGCAACAAAAAAGGCTGCCGAGTGCAGCCTTTTTTGTTTGTGAAGCATGTTAGGAGGAGAGTGTTTAAGCCAATAAAAAACTGAATGTTAAACGTATTTGTTTATGGCTGCAAATAGCTTTTTGCCGTCACGTTTTCGGGATCGAGAATGAGGATGTTGGAAAATACCGCCATCGCTTCGTCCGTTTCGCCCAGCCCAATTTTTCCGAGCGCAAATTCGGTCAAAAACTGCACGTCGATGGGATAAATCGCCAGCATTTTCTGGGTGATTTTTACGGCAACGTCAAATTTTTGCTGCATCCGCAGCGCATACGCCAACCGTAAATTTCCGTAATAATTGTAATAATCGACGTTCAAAATCTGGAACGCTTCCTTCTCCACTTCGCCGTAGCGGTGTTGTGCCAGCAACGGCAGCAATCGCCCTAATTTTGCCTCCAGCGAATACGGCGAAATTTTGATCGAACGGTCGTAATGGCTGATGGCGTTGGCATAATTGGTACTCAAATAATACAGCCAGCCGAGTCGCAAATTAACGGTGTAAGTATTTGGAAATTCGTTGTAAACCGGCATCAGCGTGTTGATGGCGTCACTGTAATTCTGGATTTTTTCGTAATTGTAAGATTTGTAATAGGCATCGCGGATTTCTGCATCGGTCAACGCCAGCAGATTTGCCGAAACCAGCAACAGCAGCAACATTTTTTTCATAATAGACACCCGTTTTGGGATTTTCACAATTCACTAATTCATTGGGTTTTCGATCTTTGGTGCGAATTTCAGCGAACCAGCATCATTTTGCGGGTTTGCGCCGCGTTGCCAAATTGCAGCCGCGAAAAATACAATCCGCTGGCGACAATTGCGCCGTTGCTGTCGCGCCCGTCCCATTCGATGTCGTATTCGCCCGGCGATTGCTGCCCGCGAACCAGCGTTTTCACCATTTTGCCGTTTGCATCGAAAATGTTCAGCCGCACTTCGCCGCCGGTCAACAGCCGGTATCGCAGATGCGTTGCCGGATTGAACGGGTTCGGATAATTGCCCATCAGTGCAAAATTTTCCGCAAAATTTTGCGACGTTTCACCGGGAGAAATTGCCGTTTGTCCGTCTGCTGTCAGCGCAATCACGTGCGGCGTTCCGGTGGAAAGGCTCATCGAACCCACCACAATTTCCTGTTTGCCATCGCCATTGGCATCGCCGATGGCCATTTTTGATGGCATAAACAAACTGCCGTTATAGGTTGTCGCATAAATTTGCGAGAGCTCGTAATTGTTGAAGTTGTTAACTTCGCCGCCGGTAAATTCCCAATCGAAAATGGCGCTTTGAGTGGCGGTGCTGTCCGATGCGCAAAGGTAGATATCCGGGCCGTCGGGCGTTTGTCCGGTGGGCGAATCCGCGTTGCCGGTGCGCAATCCCACCAGATTAAATCCACCGTAGGTTTGGTAATCGCCGAGCAGATAAAAATTGCTGGCAAAATTCATCTGGCTCACATCGCTGACATTTGCGACCACCCACAAATAGCCTTCTGTGCTGGCGAGATAGAGTTCGCTCTGCCCGTTTCCGTCGAAATCCGCTTCCGCCATCGCTTCGTTGGAAAACGCGTTCGGATCGAACGAAACGTAAAATTCGTTTACTTTTGCGTAGCTGTCTTCGGCGCTGTTTTCCCAAATCACCATCCGGTAATAATTCCACTCCACCGCAATGATTTCGGATTTCCCGTCGCCATCCAAATCGCTGGTTTGCAGCCCGTAACAATAATACGCAAGTGCAGTATTATCATCCATTTCCACATGCCAGTTGGGATTGGCTGCATCGCTGCCTTCGGCAATTTCCGCAACGATGACGTGGCTGGCTGCCGGGCTCAAACTGTAGAGCGCCATCACCAGTTCCGGTCGCGCATCCCCGTCGATGTTGGCAACGAGAATATCGCCGGATTCGTCCACGCCGCCGGGCAAATTGATGTTCCAACTGCTGGTTGGCGTTGCCGGAAAAATGCCGAGCGTCGCATCAAATTCGAACAGATACAGCGCATTTTGCCCCGCGCCGCAATCGTTCAGAAAAATCAGTTCCGGCAGCCCGTCCGCGTCCAGATCGCCGGTGGTGCAGGCGGAATAATTGTAATTGGTGAGATCCAGATTGTTGAACCAGTAATACCACGCGATCACAAACGAATCGCCGGAAGCTTCGTACAAAATGGCGTCGTTGCCAAATGCGCCGCTCCACGAGCTGCTCATCAGAAATTCGCCGTTGCCGTCGCCGTCCGCGTCAATCATCCCGTCGAGCGACATCACCGAACCGGTGGGTGTTATGCCGCCGGAAGCCCACGGGACATCCTGCCAGGTTTGGGTAAATGTGTTGCCGTAGGTTTGCGCCAGCACGGAAAATGACCATCCGAGCAGCGCGAGTATCAACATTTGTTTCATTGCTAAACCCCTTTTCCCATTGATAGTTACAACGTGAATGCTCCCATCACAACAAAAGTAGTGGCGCGTGGTCTGCCGGAAGTCCCCAACTCTTTAAATCGCCCTTGCGATACTTTTAGCGTCAGCGAACTTTTGGGATTGAGCGCGATTTCCAGCGAGCCGCCAAACGCGCCCTGATGTTCCTCCGGCAAATTGAACACCACAAATCCGTAATTTTGCACGGCGAACGCCTGTTTGCCGGCCCACACAAATCCCTCGATCGTCAGCGATTTGTAAAAATATTTCAGCGATTGGCGAACGCTGGCAAATTCAGTGGCGCCGAATCCGGCATCTGTTGAATGGCGAATGTAGCTGCCCCCGGTTTCCGCATAAAATCGTTGATTGAGAAATGCGTTGCCGAAGAAAAATCCGAAAATACCGGTTACCTGCAGTGCGGAAAAATCGGGCGTGAAATTGCTGTATTTGGAGTGATAGACCTGCACTTCCGCGCCGTATTCGTTAAATCGCTGGCGTTTCAGCCCGCCAAAAATTACGGTTCCGGCGGTGGGATCGTCGCTGCTGAAAATGCCGTGATATCCAACATGCCATTGCATATTTGTGAAATGATAATTGGTGTAGCGCAGCGTCACATCGGTTTGATTAACATTCACCGCTTCGGTGCGAAACGGGAATTCGTCGATAAAAATATCCCGGCTGCCAAATGTGATCCGGCTGTACGCCGCGTCGAATTCCAGCGAGTGATTCAGCCCCATTCCGAGATAGCCGTAAACGCCGCCGCCGATGTTGTTTTCTTTGTAAAATGTGCCCGAATAATTGACGTAGCTGGCATACGGAAACGCGCTGAACACCGTGCCGCCCTGCCCAAAAACGGGTTGCGCGATCGCGAAAAGCAGCACGATTGCTAATGCATTCAAAGCACTGTTTTTAATGCGTTTGCTGCGTTTCCGCAGTTGAGTTTTCAGTGATTTCATTTTCAATTTTCCTCAATTCCATTCCGTTCATTTTAACGGATTTGAATCCCGTAAATTCGTCCAGTTCGACGCTGGTTTTGCCGTTGATATTCAACATTTTAGCGCGAATTTCACCTTCTATCAGGTTCTCTGAAACTGCCGTTCCGTTAAATTCGATCTGGTTCAATTGGTGGCGAAACGAGCCGAAAAACAGCGCTGTGGCTTTGCGGAAGCCGCGAACGACCGCGCCAACCGGCACGGCATCTGTCCAACGCATGCCCGCCCGGAAAGCGAGCGGCAATCGCGGCAGCGCCACCAAAAATGCGTTCAGCCGTTCGTCGTTGCCATCCACCCGGTAAAAATAAAATGTGCCCGCGTTTTTCCCGAAATAGAGCTGTCCGTCGCCGGAATCAAAATAAAATGTGCCATCCGGGGCCATGCGCACGGTGAGGTGCAGTTCGCCGGATGTGACGCCGTTTTTCAGCACCGCAAAACGAAATTCCTGATCGAGAATGAACGATAGCTTTCTGTCCAGCGCTTTGTCCAGAAACGCAGGTTCGATAATCGCATCGAGTTCCGGCAGGTGATTGGCAAAATAGCGGTTTTCGCAAACAAATCCGGTGAAACTGAACGGCACGGTGTAACTGCCGATTTCCTCTGTCGCCTGCACCTGAATGTGGATGTGCGGCTGCGGCGAATATCCGGAGTTGCCGCAAAGCCCCAAAAATGCCCCGGTTTCCACCCAATCGCCCTGTTTCACTTTGATGGAATCCTGCACGAAATGGGAAATTTCCACATAAAATCCGCGCGGATCGTGAATGATCACCCAGTTGCCCCAATTGTTGATTTTGTCCACTTCTCCGATCGGCAAATCCGGCTGCGAATGGACGACATTCACCACCCGACCGCGCACCGGCGAAAGCACGGGTTTGCGAAATGCGTAATAATCATCCAGCGATGCGCCATCATTTTTGAAGGTGCTGCCGGTTTCGTCAGTGATCACAAAATCGTATGCGTAACGCCAACTGCCCTGATGGGTCCATTTGCCGTCGAACGCTTGCCAAACACGCCATTTGCCGGAAAACGGCAGCGCCAGCGAGCGCCAACTGCCGGGATATCGCAGCACATTTGCCAGATAATCGTCGAGCGTTTCCTCCGGTGTCCGGCGGATATTCAGCGCCAGCAGCGGCGATTGCACAATGCCCAGCACATAAATCAGCGAAAGCGAAACAAGGTTGAACGGCATTGTAAACGCCGGAATGCCGTGCGTTGACCAAAAAACTTCCACGGATTTGAGCAGAAATGTTCCGGCGAAAACGCCGATAATCGCGATAACATACGTTCGTGGCGAGGGAATCAAAAACACGCCGCCGAGCGCAATCGCGATCAAAATAAAATTGAAGCTGTTCACATCGGCAAATGCCTGCTGAAACGAGCCGATAAGCAGTGCATTCACCAGCGTTCCGGCGTAATAACCGCCCACCGCCAGTAAAAACAAGATCCGCGATGTGAATAAAATGATCAGCAAAAACAACGCGCCGGCGAACACTTCCGGCATGAATAATATCGCGCCGAGCGATTTCAGGAATCCGGCCAGCCAGTATGGCACATACAATTCGATGCCGGAAACGATGCGCGGATATTGCCCGGAAACATACAAATTGCTGTACTGCGACGACGCCAGATAGGCGATCGAACTGACCAGCACAAAGGGCAAACTGAGAATCGGCAGTCGCAAAAAATGCCAAAACAGATGCCCGAGCATGGTCGTGAGCACGAAAGTAAAAATCCCCGCAGTCACAATCATGAATAGCGTAAGTGTGTTAATTTCAAACAGATAGCCGATGGATAATCCGACCAGCAACGGGTTGTACGTGTAATATCCGGTTTTCAAAAACTCGCGATCCATTTCGATAAAACGCGCAAACAGATACGCCGACAGCACCGCCAGAATACCGGCAATCGCCACGTTTGGATGCAGCAACGTAATGGCAAACAACAGCACACCGATGCGGAATCCTTTCAGAAAAAAGATGTCCGAGTAGCTGTTGAAAATGGCTTTAAAATGCGCTTTCATGGATTCGATTTCTTTTTGTCGCATCGGCGCGAAATGCGCAACTTTTATTGTTTTAGTTGTCATTTCCGCAATTTTTAAGCGGAAATATGTTCTGTGAAAATCCGGATGCCCGATTGAAACATTCGGGCATGCCTTTTTTTATTCAATTCCTTTGCGTTCTTTGCGCCGTTGCGGCGAATTGTTTCACACCGGAACCGTCAGTTGCAGCCGTTCGGGCAGGCGTTCGCGGGCTTCCACATCGTCCAGCGATTCCGCTTCGCGGATGATATCCACCGTTCCGTCCGATCCGATCAACACCGTGTTCGGGCGATATTCGATAAACTGCATCGACTGTGTGTTGTTGTATGCGCCCACCGGCGAAAAAATCAGCCGCGTGCCGCGATCCAGCGATGGCAGCAACGAGCCTTCGTCGATCACGTCAATATTCATGCACAACGGCCCGTAAATCACCGATGGCTCGTTCACGCCGGACACATTCCGGTCGATTTCAACATTAAATTTATACCAAAATGCGGTGAACAAATTGTTGATGCCCGCATCCGCAACGTAAGCTTTTCGCCCGTCCGGCAGCCGTTTGGATGCCACAATCGAGGTGATCAGAAAACCGGCTTCGTCCACCACTGCGCGTCCGGATTCCAGAATCAATCGCGGAAAATCGCCGGGACGCAAATTGTCGTAAAGCGCCCGGGTAATTTTTTCGGCGTACTGATCCATCGACGGCACGCCAACATCCGGCGGCAGGTAAGTGCCTTTCAATTTGTTCATCGATGGCATGCCGCCACCGATATCCAGATATTCAATCCCGAAACCGAAATTTTCTTCCAATTGATAGCTAAACTGAATCATTTTCTGGATTTCCGTGGCGTATGCGTCCGGTTCCAAAATGAATGTGCCGATGTGACAGTGCAGCCCGTTCAGCACCAGTTTTCCGCCGCTGGCAATGCGTTTGGCGGCGTCCATCGCCTGCCCGGATTCCAGATTCAGCCCGAACCGCGACCACTGCGGATGGATGCCTGTATCCATATTCAGGCGCATCCCGATTTTGATTTTTTTGCCCAGTTTTGCGGCAACTTTTTCCAGATCGTAAATTTCGTCGAGGTGATCGATGTTGATCATCGCGCCTTCGTTGGCGGCTTTTTCCAGCGCAGGCAGCGGTTTGTGCGGCCCGTTGAAAATGATATCTTTGCCGGGGATGCCCAATTTCCGGGCTTTGTCGTATTCCATTTCGGAAACCACTTCGGCAATCGCGCCTTCCTGATGCAGCACTGCGCAAATGGATTTCAGGTAATTGGTTTTATACGACCAGCCAAAAGTGACATTCGGGTAACGATTTGCGAACATCTGATACAAATCGCGATAGCGATTGCGCAACCGCGTTTCCGAAAAAACATACAGCGGCGAGCCGTAATTTTTTACCAAATCCGCGATCGAAACGCCGTCGATATCCGACCGGACGCGGCGGCTGTAAAACGGGCTGCCGCCAAATTTATTCATCATCCCGCTTTGCAATTTGTTGATTACCGGTTTTTCGTAACGCATCAACTTTCTCCTTTCATCGATATCGTTTGGAACGGCGTCATATCTGTCACCACTTCGTAAGTATAGCGTACAAACAACTTACCTGCGGGATAATCGAAGCTTTCCGGCAGCGGTTTGCCCCGCATTTTTCTCAAAATATTCGCCGGCAAATTTACGCCAACGCCCGTTGCGAAATACGACCAGGCGGGCAATCGCGGGTTAATTTCGATGAGATAGACTGTGCCATTATTCACAATACATTCCAGCTCGAATCCGCCTTTCCAGCGGTACTCGCGGATAAATGCGGCGGCGGCATCCAGCATTTGATCATTTTTGATGGTCACGCCGGTCCAGATTTTGCCGAGCGATGTCACCCACATTTTTTTGATGCCGACCATTCCCAGCGAATTTCCCTCGCCGTCACCCACGCCGACAACGTTCATTTCCTCGCCGGAAACCACTTTTTGCACGATGATCGGGTATCCCCATTCCGCCACAATGTGGCTGTAATGCCCCTGTGCTTCGGCGGTGGTGTGGGCTTTGTGCGCTTTGTAGAACGCGCCTTTCACCATAATGGGCAGCCCGATGTCGTCGATCGCTTTGTTGAGATCGTCAATCGACGTTACCACGCGTGACTCCGGAAATTCGATGTTGATTTTTTGCGCCACATCGCCGAGGCGATCTTTGCCGCGCAGCCGGAATTGCTCGCTGGTCGGCAAAAATGTGTCGATGCCCGCTGCCGCCAGCCGTTCGCGATATTTGATGAAAAACGGCAGCTCCGCATCCAGATTCGGGATGATCACATCCAGCCCGTACGATTCTTTGATGTAAAATAATCGATCCAGAAATGCTTCGTGATTGGTGGAAGGATAGGGCAGCAAATACGATTTGTCCATAAGCCAATCCAGATATATGCCCGGGTCCATCGCGTCGTACGCGAGCCCGACAACTTTGATATTCAGGTCTTTGGCTTCTTTCAAACTCCGGGCGACCCCAACGCCCGGTCCCGGGTTATCCACTGCATTAATGCCGGATATGCCCACAATCAGTTCGTCCATTTTCCCCTCCTTTTGGAGAAATTGTTACCGGCTACATCAGGTGGTAGCTTTTCAGGTGTGAGATAAAATCCAGCACATCGCGTTCGGCGGTTTCCGGCACTTCGTCAAATTTTTCCGGTAGCAGCTTCGCGATTTCGTCGGCGGATTTGCCGGATTTCAACGCCTGAACAATAAATAGCCCGCAATGGTTCAGCGTAAAACTTTCGCCGGTGGACGGATCGAAAACGAAACCTTCGTCGTTAATTGCCAGTTGATGTAGTCGCATTTTTGTAACCTCTCTATTTACACGTTTAGACATCCCGGCATTTCAAAACTTGCAAAAATTGAATAAAAAAAACGGGTCGAAAGCTATTGCAGCATCCGACCCGTTTGTAGAATTCGAAATCAAGTTGTTTAAAAACAAAAATTTAGCTACTCACTTTGATTGCCAAGTTCCCAGTGCTCAGGTGAACGCCACAAACCGGAAAGCAGCATTTCGCGAATATACGTCAGCTCTTTCGGCAGGCGATCGTAGAGTTTGAAGAACAGCTCATCGTGTGAAGCGATTTCGCGAATCCACGCATCGCGGTCGGTGCTCATCAGCGCATCGAATTGATCGCGGGTGAAATCTTCGAGTCCGCGCCAGTCGATGTCCTCATATCGCGGCATCCAGCCCAACGGGCTTTCCACACTGGATGCTTTTCCGCGGGCGCGTTCCACAATCCATTTCAGGATGCGCATATTTTCGCCAAACCCTGGCCACAGGAAATTTCCGTCTTCATCTTTGCGGAACCAGTTAACGTTGAAAATGCGCGGCGGGTTGGAAATATTTCTTCCGAAATTGAGCCAGTGCCCGAAATAATCCGCCATGTGATACCCGCAAAACGGCAGCATCGCGAAGGGATCGCGGCGAACTTCGCCGATTTTACCGAACGCCGCGGCGGTTTGCTCGGAGCCCATTGTTGCGGCTGCGTAAACGCCAAACGACCAGTTGAACGATTGGTGAATGAGCGGCACAACCGTGCTGCGGCGACCGCCAAAAATAAATGCGGAGATCGGCACACCTTTGGGATCGTTGTATGCCGGATCCACAGACGGGCATTGGTCCACCGGCGCAGTAAATCGCGAGTTCGGATGCGCAGCTTTTTTGCCGGTTTCTTTTCCGATTGCCGGTGTCCACTCCTGTCCGGTCCAGTCGATCAGGTGATCGGGTGCTTTATCCGTCAATCCTTCCCACCACACATCGCCGTCATCGGTGAGCGCCACATTTGTGAAAATGGTGTTTTCGCGCATGGATGCCATCGCGTTGGGATTGGTTTTGTCGTTAGTGCCCGGCGCAACGCCGAAAAAGCCGTTTTCCGGATTGATTGCGTAAATTTTGCCGTCTTCGGCGGGTTTTATCCAGGCAATGTCATCGCCGACGGTGGTAATTTCCCAGCCGTCATCCTGAAATACTTTTGGCGGAATAAGCATCGCAAAATTGGTTTTTCCGCATGCGCTGGGAAAAGCCGCAGCAACATAAGTTTTTTTGCCGTTGGGATCTTTCACACCCAAAATGAGCATGTGCTCTGCCAGCCAGCCCTGTTCTTTTGCCAGAACGGAAGCGATGCGCAGCGCAAAACATTTTTTGCCGAGCAGCGCGTTGCCGCCATATCCGGAGCCGTAACTCCAGATAAGCCGTTCTTCCGGGAAATGCACAATGTATTTATCTTTCGGGTCCGGGCTGCAGGGCCATGCGACATCTGCTTGCCCTTCTGCCAGCGGCATGCCGACCGAATGCAAACAATGGACAAATTCGCCATTGCCAAGCGCATCCAGAACGGCGCTGCCCATTCGGGTCATAAGTTTCATGTTTACAACAACATATGGAGAGTCTGTTAGCTGAATGCCAATATGCGAAATGGGTGAACCGATGGGTCCCATACTAAACGGGATCACATACATGGTTCTTCCGGTCATACATCCATCGAATTTCGGTTTCAGCGTTTTTTTCATTTCGCGCGGGTTCATCCAGTTGTTGGTGGGGCCAGCGTCGTTTTTGCTCAGTGAACAAATATACGTGCGATCTTCGACCCGTGCCACGTCGCTGGGGTGGGAACGTGCCAAAAAGCTGTTGGGACGTTTTTTCGGATTTAACCGGATGAAAGTGCCGCTCTCAACCATTTCTTCACAAAGTGAGTTGTATTCTTCATCTGAACCATCGCACCAGTGAACCTGATCCGGTTTGCAAAGTGTTGCCATTTCCTTGAACCAGTTGCGCAACTCCTTGTTGGATATATGCTCGGGAACTTCGTACTTTCCAATCGGCATGTTTCCTCCATATAAATTTGTGATTGTTAAGTAACCGCTGGAAATCAACAGTTTGGTATTATTTCATTGTTTTTATAACAATATGGGAGAGGCATTTAAAGGCAATGGTTTGGATGAATAAATAATTATCCGGTAAAACGCAGTTCAAACCCTCTCGTCTGTTCGGCAAAACTATTTAATAAACTCAACCCCACAACCCGTTCAGAAAAATAATAAATAGCTATTGCCAGTTTCTATTAAAAATAAAACAATTCCGAAAAACAATGATTTATATCAGTTAATTGGCTTATTGCATAACATTGAAGGCGCTGCGAATCGAAGTTATTCAGGATAGTTTTCAATTTTGCTAGTGCAATAAAAATTTATCGTTCTTCCAGTTTCGCGAAACCTTTAATGAAAAGTGTTGAATTTGTATTAAAATTTAAAATTAAAGAAAGGCATATACAATCATTGAAAAATAAAACTTCCGGTAGAAATAAAAAGGACGAGCCGCAACAGACTCGTCCTTTTTGAATGCCAAATGTGTTGTTGGTATTAAAAGAAAACGAGAGTTACGCCAATAAATGTAAGTCCCAGCACCAGAACGGAATACATCATATATCCGAAAAAGCTGGGCATTTTGATGTTGGCCTGCTCGGCAATGGCTTTGACCATAAAGTTCGGGGCGTTGCCGATGTATGTCATCGCGCCAAAGAAAACCGCACCGGTGCTGATGGCCTGCAGGAAAACTTTGCCGTCATTCATCATCCATTCTATGCTGGCGCTAAATTTACCGACCGCCGTATTCAGAAATACCAGATAGGTGGGTGCGTTGTCCAAAAAGCTGGAAAGCGCGCCGGTAATCCAGAAGTAGTGCCACGGTTCTTCAACCATATCAATAATAAAGCTCAGGTGCCCTTCTTTGCCGGCTTTGAGCATGGCAATCGCCGGGATAATCGTGATGAAAATTCCCGCGAACAGCTTGGCAACTTCCACAATCGGGAACCAGTTGAACTCGTTGCCTTTGCGGAATTCCCACGGCGTCAGCTTCAGCGAGAGCAATCCCATGATGATCAGAAATACGTCGCGAACCAGGTTTTCGGCAGCAATGTGGATACCTAATACGTTAACGTCCGAAAGCTTAACATAGCCGCTGAACAGCACGCCGCCAATCACGCCGAGCAGGAAAAACACGTTGAACAACCCTTTAATTTCCATTCGGTATTTTTGAATGCTCAGCTTTTTGGTATCATCCTGCATCTCCACATCTTCTTCCAGCACAAACTGGTCTCCGGCGTCGTCCGGTAAATCCATGTGCGAGCCGATGAGGTGCATTTTTTCGTGCCAGCCTTCTTT
This sequence comes from Calditrichia bacterium, assembly GCA_020634975.1. Taxonomy (NCBI): domain Bacteria; kingdom Pseudomonadati; phylum Calditrichota; class Calditrichia; species Calditrichia bacterium. The sequence continues at coordinate 2,646,273 of JACKAQ010000001.1, forward strand.
GCGGAACATATAGCTATCCCACAGGAAAAACAGTGTCAGCAAAATTGCGACAACGAACATCATTTCATTGAATAGATGGAAAGTCCAGAAAAATTCCACACCCTGTAAAAATCCCAAAAACAGCGGCGGATCGCCCAACGGCGTTAAAGAACCGCCCACGTTGGCGACCAGAAAAATGAAAAATACGATCAGGTGAACTTTGGATTTCCGGTAGGCATTCATTTTGATGAACGGACGGATCAGCACCATTGCAGCGCCGGTTGTTCCGATCCACGATGCCAGCGCCGTACCGATAATCAGCAAAATCAGGTTGTTGGTCGGCACACCAACCGGTGCGCCTTTCACCAAAATACCGCCGGAAATCGTGTACAACGCCCACAACAAAATGATGAAAGGAATGTATTCCAACAAATATACATGCAAAATTTCGTGTAACGCCTCGCCCTGATAGGCAAAAAGAAAGGGAACCGCAAACAGCAATCCCCAAAATGCGGAAATTTTACCAAAATGATGATGCCAAAAATGCTCCGCAACCAGCGGAAAAATGGCAATCGATAGCAAAATACCGACAAACGGAATAATACTCCACAGCGGCAGATCGGTGCCCATGCTGCCATGACCGCCGCCTTCTGCGGCACCGGTTGAACTTAATATTGTTGAAGCATCGCCTGCAAAAAGAGCCGAAGTAATCCCGAGCAGGATCAAAATGCAAACAGACCAAAGGTGAAAATTTTTCCTCATATCCAGTTCCTTTAATGATTAACCATTTAGAATCATCACATAAACTTCGGAGATTGCGGCGAAAACTTTAAGTTTATACTGCAATCTGCGCTGTATTTAATGAATATTGATCTCGGATATCAACTCTCAAGTAGCTGAGGAATTTATTAGCCATCTGTTAAAGACGATTTTAACCGCCCCAAACGTTTTGTGAATCTTGATTTAAAGAATTAGAGAATAGCAAAAACAGTTACTATATCAAAGAAAAATGTAATAATTTTTGGACTGTCAGGTATCATTTTATGACCAAAAAATAACTTGAGGAGGCCCGATTTTGAAACAAATGTTCATCATTTTTTTAATTATGTTGGCAACTACAGCCGCCGGTTGGGGACAATCGCGTTCGCTGACCGTTGAAGACCTGTTTAACATGGGAAGGGTTAGCGATCCGCAAATTTCGCCGGATGGCAGTTGGATCGCCTACACCATCACCCAGTACTCGATGGACGATAATCGCAGCAACAGCGATATTTACCTCGTTTCCGCGGATGGCAAACAGCAGCGCCGCTTAACGCGCAGCCCCAAAAGCGATGCGCATCCGCGCTGGTCTGCGGATGGCAATTTCGTTTATTTCACATCCACGCGGGGCGGCAGTTCGCAAATTTACCGGATCGATGTTCGCGGCGGCGAAGCGCAGCAAATGACCGATTTAGCGCTGGACGTCAGCGATTTCGCGATGTCTGCTGATGGCAAATATTTCGCTATTCAAACCGAAATGTACCCGGAAGCCGGATCGCCGGAAGCATCTGCCAAAATGGAAAAAGAAAAAGAAAAAGTGAAATCCAGCGGTCGCGTGATCGACGGATTGCTGTTCCGGCACTGGAACGCATGGCGCGAGGGCAAACAAAACCGGGTGGTGGTTATTTCTGAGAACACCGGTGAAGTGCTCGGCGGAACGCCCGCGGCAAACGATTGCCCGCCAATTTCGCTGGGCAGCAGCCACGATTTTGTCTGGTCGCCGGACGGATCGCAACTGGCGTTCGTCCAAAATACGGACGCGATGGTTGCCACCAGCACCAACAACGATGTGTGGCTGATGAATCGCGACGGCAGCAATTTGCGCCAGATCAGCACAGGCAGCGGCAACGACAACGGCCCGCGCTTCTCACCGGACGGCAAATCGCTGGCATATCTTTCCATGAAACGCGCCGGATTTGAAGCGGATCAGCAAAACCTGATCGTGGTCGATCTCGCCAGCGGAAAAAGCCGCAACCTCACCGAATCGTTGGATCGCTCCGTCAGCGATTTCCATTTTTCGCCGGATGGCAAAACAATTTATTTTTACGTTTCTCATCACGGTCGGCACCGGCTTTTCGCCGTTCCCGCGAAAGGCGGCAAACTCAATTTGCTGTTGGATAACGATTATCTCAGCGGATTTTCGGTGAGTCCCGATGGCAGGTTTCTGGTGCTCGATCATCAAAAATCGCATTTGCCTAACGAATTGTATCGATTCGATTTGGCATCGAAAAAAATGACGCAGTTGACCGCCACAAATGCCGAAAAACTGGCCGGTGTGGCAATGAATCCCATCGAAGATTACTGGTTCACCGGCGCCAAAGGCGACTCGATTCATCTGCTGATGGTCAAGCCGCCGAATTTCGATCCGAAGAAAAAATATCCGCTGATCAACCTGATTCACGGCGGGCCGCAGGGCGCATGGGGCGATAATTTCCACTATCGCTGGAATTCGCAAATGTTCGCGTCGCCGGGATATGTGGTCATCATGATTAACTTTCACGGCAGTCGCGGCTACGGGCAGGAATTTTGCGATGCGGTAACCCGCGATTGGGGCGGCGCACCGTTTGAAGATGTGGTTTCCGGCACGCGCTGGGCGATGGAAAATTTCGATTTTATCGATGACGAACGGGTTGGCGCAGCCGGCGCCAGTTACGGCGGATTTATGATCAACTGGATCGCCGGACATAACGATGACAATTTGTTCAAAGTGCTGGTTTCGCACGACGGCGTTTACGAACAGAAAAGCATGTTTGGCGCAACCGAGGAATTGTGGTTCCCGCGTTGGGAATTTAACGGCAATCCGTGGGACAGCGAAAGCCTTTACGACAAATGGAATCCGGCAGATCACGCCGCAAATTTCAAAACGCCGACGCTGGTGATTCACGGTGAAAAAGATTACCGCGTACCCTATACGCAGGGATTGCAATTTTTTACGGCGCTTCAGGTGAACGGCGTGCCCTCGCGACTGCTCTTTTTCCCGGACGAAGACCATTTTGTGCGCAAGCCGCAGAACGCCAAACTTTGGTGGAACACCACTTACGATTGGATGGCGCGATACCTCAATCCGTCTGCCGAATAAACTGATTTTTTGAATTGCAGCTTTTGAAATATTCTATTTACCGATACCGCAAAAGGGCGCGGCAGCGACGCGCCCTTTTGCGGTTTAGATGCATCGAAGCCATCTCTCCACACCAAAAATCCCCCATCAAAATGTGGGCAAATTCTCACATTCCCTGCCGTATATTCCGAATAAATTTGTATCCGGAATTGGATGAATATCTCAAACGGAAAAAATAACCATCGGAGAAAGAATGCGTAATATATTGATTGTTTTGATGTTGGCTGTCGTCGCGCCAATGCTGGTTTTCGGGCAAACCAAAGAATCATTTGACGACTGGCAAATCCAGTACGACGTGCCCAACGGCTGGCGAATGGATAAACGGCTGGGACGCCTGCACGTTCTCGGCAACGGCGGGCAGGAAATGGCCATTCTGGTTGCCGCCGGTTTGTACACCACCGCCGATGAATCGCTGAACGATTTGTATAAATTTGCGCAGGAAATGGGCATGCAGGGCTATCCGGTTGAGCAGCCACAAAACACCCAAATCGGCGGGAAAAATGCGGTAACCGCAACCTTCGGCGGCGCCGATCAGTTTCAGCGACCGTTGCAGAGCCGTTTTGTCGGCGTGTTCACCAATCACGGAACGGGCGTAAATGTGCTGGCGATCGGTCCGACAGCACAGTATCAGCAGATCAAAAATTGGGCTGAATCGATTGCGGCATCCGTAACCGCAAACCCGCCGAAAACCAATCAACAAATGATCGCCGCGCTCAGCGGAAAATGGATTTTTTACAGCGGCAATTCCAGTTCCGGCATCGCCAATAGCGGCAGTTGGGCGCACAGCTACGAGGAAACCTGCATTTTCGACGGGCAGGGCAATTACAACTGGTTTTCCAATTCCAGCGTTTCGGCAGATAGCCGGGTGACCGCCGGTGGCTACGGATCGTCCGCATCGGGAATCGATCAAAATAAAGATCAGGGCACCTACACGGTCATCGGTAATTTGTTGATTATGAAAGGGCAGCACGGACAGTTCACTTCCGATATCGTGCTGCAAGGCAACAAATTGACTGCCGCCGGCAAAACCTATTTTCGGGAGTAGCGAAAAGCGGTTGCATTTTTAGCTGCAACCGTTCAAATTGTTGGAATGAACTATCTCGCGCATCTTTTTCTGGCGGATGACACCGCCGAATCCCGCATCGGTAACATGCTCGGCGATTTTGTGACTCCGGAAACCGAACTGCAATTTTCCCCGGAAATCCGCAAAGGCATCGCGCTGCACCGCGCGGTAGATAAATTTACCGATTCCCACCCGATTTTTTTGCGCAGCAAATCGCGCATCAGCGACGATTTCCGGCTGCTCAAAGGCATCATGATCGATATTTTTTACGATCATTTTCTGGCCAAAAATTGGGAAAATTATGCGGACCAACCGCTGGAATTGTTTGCGGAAGAAGTGTATCGCCAATTCTCAAATCATTTTGAAATGCTGCCGCCACGCATGCAACACATGATGCCGGTGATGATTCGCGGCAACTGGCTGGTCACATACCGGGAAATCCGCGGGATTGCCTGGGTACTCAAAGGGATGTCCGGACGCATCAGCCGCCCGAATATTTTACATCGCGGGATTCATTCGCTCACCGGAAAATATGCCGAGTTCGAAACCGATTTTGTGGAATTTTTTGCGGCGCTGCAACAATTCGTCAGGGATGCGAAGCGAGAGTTGTAATTTTTTGTAAAATATTGATTTATCGACTGTTCTCCCGAAACCAGTCCAGCATTTTGTAAATATAATTTGGCGTTTTCATATAGTCAGGTTTTTCCGTATCGGGATTCATAAAATCGCTGAAGCCGGGAATTTCCTTTATGTCATCAGCGTTTAACACCCGAAAACCCATCGACCAATCGGGAAATGCGCGTTCTTTCACTTCGCGTTCGAATAGCACCAAAAAATCTTTGTGGCGCGGATCCGCCTCGATGGTCGCCCGCAATTGTTGCAATGCGTTTTTCGGCCCTTCGAGTATTTGCAAAAAATTGCCGTCGTGATACAGCAACATCCCGGTGATGTTTCTCTGTGAATTATTCAATCGCGATTTTTCAAGAATTTCCAGCAACTCAGGTTCAGACATTTTCTGAAATGCTGAGCTCACATAAATTAATGTGTATAGCGGTACCATTGTCAGCCTGCCTTTTTGTTTTTTTATCTCACAAATACCAGAAATACTATCATAACCGAAATAAGTAAAAGCATCTTAATTGTGAATAAAATTATAAAATTTGTTTCCGGGTTGCAAACAGGTTTCTGATTGGTTAAATTTTGAGCGATTTGAGCGTTTTTTTTTGTTCAAATTCGATCTTGTTTTTCGAACAATGCAGGAAATGTTGATGAAAGATTATATATTTGAAACCGAAATCTGGTTACCCTATCCACGGGAAACAGTGTTCGAATTTTTTAAGGAAGCCGCCAATCTGGAGCGAATTACACCGCCGTGGCTGAATTTTCGTGTGCTGACACCGCTGCCGATCACCATGTTTGCCGGGCGGATGATCGATTACAACATCCGGCTTTATGGCATTCCGATGCGCTGGCGCACCGAAATCACACAATGGGAACCGCCGTTCAGTTTTGTCGATTCGCAAATTCGCGGTCCGTATTCGAAATGGGTGCACACCCACACCTTCGAGGAGCGCGATGGCGGAACGTGGATGCACGACCGTGTAGAATATCGCATTCCCGGCGGCATTTTCGCGGCTATTCCGCATGTGCTGTTTGTCCGCAAAAATATCGAACAAATATTTCGCTACCGAAAAACGCAAATACAGGCGATATTTTCCGGTGCAGAAAAAACAGAAACAGTTGATGGCTAGCAATGCCCAATGAAAAAAAAGCGAATTGGGAACATTCGGAAAGATTACGTTGTGGATCAGCTAAACCGGAAAGATTTGGCAGAAAACCCGATCGAGCAGTTTCGCCGCTGGTTTGAGGAAGTGCTGCAGTCAGACCTCGCGGAGCCAAACGCAATGGCGTTAGCAACCGCATCTGCCAGTGGTATTCCCTCGCTGCGAATGGTGTTACTAAAATCGTTTGACGAAAACGGATTTGTTTTTTTTACCAATTACGATAGCCGAAAAGGGCGGGCATTGGCGGAAAATCCTAACGCAGCGCTGTTATTTTGGTGGGGTTTTCTGGAACGGCAAATTCGTATCGAAGGCAGGGTTGAAAAAATCAGCCCGGACGAATCGGATGCATATTTTCAGGAGCGCCCGCGAGATAGCCAGCTTGGCGCATGGGCTTCGCAACAAAGCCGCTCGTTAGATGACCGTATTATTCTTGAAAACCGATTCAGCAAATATGCGCAGGAATTTGCGGGAAAATCGATTGAGCGTCCACAATATTGGGGTGGGTTTCGCGTAATTCCGCAACGGGTGGAATTCTGGCAGGGACGCGCCAGCCGGTTGCATGATCGCTTTGTGTATTTGAATGAATCAGGTAAGTTATGGCGAATTGAACGGCAGTTTCCATGATGAAAATACATGAAAATAAAAAAGCTTTATGGGCGTTTTGCGGGTTTTTCACTTGACATCAGGTTTTGTATGTTGTATTTTCAACTCAGAAACGCTCAATGAACTTTTTTTGAAACTTAAAAGAGCAGGCATCGTATCAAAATCAATCGAATAAAATAGGTTATTAAAACAGAGAAAAAAGCCCCCTAAACCCCTCCAACCTCTCTTCATCTTATCGTCTGTTCGGTGGATGACAAACGGCCGGTCACTAGATCGGCTGTTTTGTTTTATACCAATTTCGAGAGGTACAATAAAAAAAGGCGCCGGTAGAAATTACCGGTGCCTTTTTTGTTTAACTGTTTTATTCGATAGTTCTAAAACCCTAAAGTAATGGAAAACAAATTGTTACCGTCAAAATACTGGGAATCGCGGAAAGCGTAATCCAGATTGAAAGCCGTGTTGCCTAATGAATAATGCAAACCGACACCCAGTGTAAACCGATACAATTGTTCTTCGGCATCAATGTTTTGGGTGATCAAATAACCGCCACGCAGAAAAACCAGATTGTTGTAGTTATACTCTGCACCAAATTTAAAATTGTCGTTGCCAAAGTTAAAGTTTTCGAAATTGCCCATTACTGTAACGCTGTTTTCTTCGTTGATATTTCGGCGATAACCAACGCCAAGCTCAACAGTTGCGGGAAGTTCGTGGGTTGCTGTCGGGCGTTCGCGAAATTCCTGGCGGTCACCGCCAACGTCAATCGCCTGATTTAGGAAGGCAGAGCCATCATAAGAAATATTGGTGCCGATGTTTTTGACTGCCAAGCCCATCGATATGCCCGGAATGCCGCCAAGATCGTGATATTGGATACCCATATCAAAAGCAAAGGCGGATGCACTGGCACGTGGCACGCTTTCGCTCACCAATTTACCGTTAACCCCAACTTGAACGTTATCGCTCAACCGCCGCGAATATGTTACCGCAGCAGTTAAAAAAGAGGGCGAAAATGTTGCGCCGGTTTCACCGTCCATGTCCTGATTGGTGGTTAAGGGGACATCTCCAAAATCCAGCACTTTCAGGCTAAAGCCAAGTGTTCCAAGACGTCCGACGTTAAATGCCAATCCAAGATAGTTGACGTCTATTGTATTGAAAATGCTCATGGTCGAGAATGTTCCCATTGCAGTATTCTCCATTTTGGAAAGACCTGCCGGGTTCCAATACATGGCATCCAACCCGTTGGAGTAGGCGATATTTGAGCCACCCACTGCCAGATCGCGTGCGCCAACCGGAATGAGTAACTGCTCGCCGGCTGCCGTTCCAATGCGCGCCGGGTCTCCGGCAAATGCAGCCGAGAACATAGACAAAACCAATAGCGCAATCACTGGTATGGATATTAGTTGTCTCATATTGAACTCCTTATCAATGATATATTTCGATAGTTAGATTGCGAAAATTGCCTTTCACTACGGGGCAGCCGGCAAAGTGACACGGTGCCCCGGTGATTCAATCGACTGGCAATAATCGGCATTAGAAATAATCCAGTATTTCCTGAGCCTGTACGATAAACAGCTTCAGAACTTTGGTTTTGTTCAGATCCGGCATATCGATATGAGCAATATACACGCCGCTTGCGACCGGGATATTTGCTTCGTTTTGCAAATTCCACCGCAAGAACTGGCTTTCGGGTGTCTGTTTGTCGGCTGAGGTCAGTTTGCGAACCTGCACACCGGAAAGGGTGAAAATACGGATCGTCACATTCTCAGGTAAATGGTTGAAAGTGATAAACCGGCTGAAGCGGTTGGGTTCTTCCGGGTTATACGCATAATACGGATTCGGGAAAACGTTGATACGGTCAACTTCGTCCTTGGCAAATTCTTTGTCACCCCGGATAACGCTTTTTGTGGAAAACGCATACGAATCGTTCATATTGTTGGGAATGTTGATGATAATATCCATCGTGAATTCTGCCAATAAATACGGACGAGTGCCACGTTGGTCCGGCCAAATGGCGTAGAGCACATCTGAATCGAAGCCCGTGTTGGAATCGTCGTAGCCTGCGCCTTCGCTATAATCGCTGAGGTTGATGAAAATATATTCGCGCGCGCCGTTTGCCCCGTATGTTTGGGTTGTCGGGTTCCAGCCCATATCCCAAATCAGGTTGGCCGCGCTGCCGTTGGCTTGCGATTCATTGTCATCTTCCACAAAACTTACGTTAACCTGCCGTGGATTTGCAGGATCTGTAACATCATAAGCCGCAAGTGGTAGCTGACCGATGCCGGAGAACGAGTATCCCGTATCGCGGCGATAAACAGCGCCTTTGCTGACGTATCCGTTTGTTGCCACATCTGCAGAATCTTGCCAGACAAGCTGGATCGGAACCAGATCCGCAACGGAGAGATTGGAGCCAAAGAAGTTTGCACCGACATCCAAACCGCCAAAGAATTGCGGTGCATTCCAGTTTACACCGGTTACCCAGCGATCACCGGCGGAACCCCAGTTTGCCAGTCCGGCAGTTTTGGGACCCGCAACTTTTACCAATAAACCGTCGGTTACAGCATAGTCGTTGTCCCCGGCAAGGTTGCTCTGGTTGGTCAGCAATGTTTTGTTTTGGGTGGTGTTCAACAAATTCCAGGTGAACCATGTTCCCAATGTATCGCCATTTGCGTCGGTAGAATAGTTTGGTGTATCGTTAAACGAAACCATGTAGCTATCGCCGGTGATGGCATTTGGATCTACCACTACCACATCAACATTTCCGGTGCTGAAACCGGATTTGTTGACGTCCAGCGCTTCTCCCTGTTCACTGGTATATTTAATACCCGGACGGGTGCCCTGCGGTACAACCGTGATAATCTCGAATGCGCTTTCCAGAGAGGATTCCGGCACATCTTTATCAATTGCGCCATCGCCATCTTCATCTTTGGCGTTGTATGCCGTAATGGCAAAATAATACTCGTTGCCGGCAAACAACGGTGCATCGTTGATGTAATCTTTCTCGATGACAAAATAGCGTTGGATACCGGTGTTGGTACCTTTTTGAATCGGCACGCTGATGATATCACCAAAATCCGGCACAAAGCGATCTGAATTGATTTGGGTAATCAGGTTATTCAAATCGAAAGTTGTGATGCGTATTGCAGATGATTTCGGCGCATTTGCGTTGGGTAATTGGTAAACATTGTACCCTTCGAAATTGAATCCCAACAGTGGATCTTTTGCTTCGCTGAGTGCGATGCGATTCAGATTCGAGCCCCATTCCAGAATGATTTTATCTTCCAGCGGTGTCGCTTTTACGTCCGGCGCGACGGGCGGGCTTGGGATTCCTTCAAAACGTTTGTTGAAGATAAATTGCGCAAAATCGTCGTTTAATTTTAATTGCGCAACGGCGTTCCGGTTGTTTCCGCCTTCCTGTTCCACAATACCACCAATGACAGCTACTACAACTTCCTGCGTATCGCCGGGCATCATGGTAAAAGGACCGGAGTTGAGAATCATCCGGCGGTCGCCGGGAGCAAGGTTGGAGCCAAAAGCATCCAGGTCTCCGGTTTGTCCAACCGGGTTTCCGCTTAACGGGAATTTTGTAGGTTGCCCGACATTTTCGCCAAAGCCGGATGTGTATGGGCTGGGGTTCAGCGTATCGGAGGTGGGAATATTTCCATTCAGCAAATTGTAAACCTGCAATGTGGCGTTGTATTCCCCAAAATCGGGATCGGGAATGGTGCTACCTGATGCAAAATAGCCAAAGGATGTTAAGGGCAGGTTTATTTTACCCGGTCCGACCTGTTTCAGGTTAAACAACCCAAAATCAGATGCATCGTCTACGCCGTTGTTGTTTAAATCCTGACCGGCAACCCCATCAACTAATGGACCCTGGAAAAAGTCGTAGCCGCCGGCTGCAGGGTTAAGCCCGATTGCCGAGAAGTTGTTGTCGGTAACGCTTCCGGTGTAAACAAAACCCAGGCTGCGTTCCACATCGCAACCGACCAGGTCATCCACTGCGGTACCGCAATCCGGATCGGACCATTGCCCGACATACATCGAATCTACCTGTAAACCGGATTTGTTGATCAACCGGAATCGTTTGAAAATCAATTGCCCGAGTGTCGATGAGGGCTGATTGTAGCACCACAGGGTCATCTGCAATTCCAGCCCAATGGGTTTGGTGCCGGATAAATTGGAAACGCGCCCTTCATCCAGATCGTTTACCACTAACCAGATAACCTGATCGGCATTGGCAATTCCGGGGGTTTCGCCCAAATCGGGTTCATAAATGCCGTTGCCGTTTGAATCTTCAAACGGTGCGCCAAGTTCAACCGGCCAGTTTTCCCAATCGCGACGATATGCGTCGAGGATATCCTGCTGCATTTGGTCGGATACGGAGCTGGCGGAAATCTGATTGACCGACGCCGCGTCGTTTATCAGGCTTGCCTGCCCAATTTGTAACGATTCCCAATCTTTGCGAATGCGATACACAAACGCCAGATTCGCATCGGACGCTACCGGCGCAGTACTGGCGGTTCCGGATGTAACAATATGCCCGGAGTTGGTGCCGATACGGAAGGTTTGTCCACCGACACGCATCCGTTCAAAAGATGGATTGCGGGTATCGCGGACAATACCGCCCCACAATAGACCATCCTGATAAATGACATTGGCCTGATTGTTCGGATAATATCCGCCATCCTGCCCGGAAGGATCGTGCGCCGATTGCCCATCTCGTTTTATCCAGTATTCCCAGCGAGAGAGGTTTAGCGGCACAATTGACCAACCATCGTTCTGCGACGATTTGCTTAATAATTGGGTATTGGAGGAACCCGCCGGCTCTTTCGCCAGCAGGTGTCCGCTCAATAGCAATCCAATCATTACTATGCCAATAAGTATAACTCGTCTTTTTATCATGCTATTTACTCCTTTAATAAGCGTTGCAATTTGTTGCGAGGACGCTAAGATTCTTAACAAAATCAACCGCCTGTGTTTAGTAGCTAAGCTTTACCCCAAAGAAAATCTGGCGGGGATTGCTAAACAGTTCCAAACCGAGTTGATCCCAATAAGCTTGACCATTTTTGATGTTAATGGCTTCATACTGTTGCACCCATGCTTCGCCATAGGCAGAAAAATAAGATTGACGGGTATCTTCGTTGATGTTATACAAAAAGCCGTCATCTTCGGCATTGCCGGACGCATTGTAAACGTTGATCACGTTTTTGGTGTTGAACAGGTTGTTCACGCGCATATATACCGTTGCCTGTAAATCTTTCATCAGGTTAACGGTTTTATCCAATCGCAAATCGAAGTTGTAATTCCAGGGGGTAACAGAGGAGTTAACGCCTTCCAACGCACGGCGGGCACGCGGATCCAGCATATAATCCACACCGGCATTGTATGCGTTGGATTGCCCAACTTCGGACAGCGCATAAGTGAACGGGTGACCGCTGTTGAAAGAAAACAACATGTTTGCACCCAAATTGCTCAACAAAGCGCCACCGTCATTATGACCAAAGCGATAATCCAGATTGATGGAACCACGGTGTTTTTGCTCAAAATTGAGCGGATTAACAACCGTTGGGCGCGGCGTGTTTTGTTCCAATGCAGCAACGGCAGTATTGTTCAGCGAACCGGTGCCGACTGCCTGGGTAAGGGTATAATTCATCTGTGCCTGCAGCCGCTGAATCCGGCGCAGCGTCAGCCCAAATTCCAGCCCTTTGGTTGTTGCAAAATCGCCATTTGCCAAAATGTTAAACGGCTGTAAACCAGAGGAAGCGTTCGGGAAAATTTTCTCCACCTGCACCTGGCCTTTGATGTTCCGGTAAAAACCGGACAGATCGATGGCTGCAAAAGAACCCATCTGCTGACGGAATCCCATTTCGTAGGATGTGGTGCGTTGCGGTTTCAAACCAAACCCGGAAGGCGCCTGGAATGAAAATCCGGCGGAAATGTATTCATACGCATAGCGTTGAGAGCTGCTGTAGTTATCCTGCAATTGCGGCATTTGGATAAATTTGCCGTATTGCATGTAAAATACGGTTTTCTCGCTGATTGGGAAGGAGAAGCCTAAACGCGGGCTGACCTGTTGAAAAGCCTTGACGTCTTCCCAGTTATCATCCGTAAATGTGCTGGTGTTCTGATCGTAAACCGGATTCAGTATGTCACGGAAAGTTTGTCCTTTGGAATCGAAATAATCATACCGCAAACCGGCATTAATTACCAAATCATTATATTCGATTTTATCCTGAACATAAAACGAACCAAATATCGGCTTTTTGGGTGCATCGGCAGTTTGGTAGCCATTGCGGAATTGGTCGCTATCGGCTTTGTTTCCATAAATATCGTAACCATAGTTAACCGGGTTACCACTGGATGCCCACGAGCTGATCGGAACGTCTTCCACATTGCTGACGTTGTTAACATTCAGCTCATTCATTACGCTGGCGTTAATCAAAAACCGGCGCAAATTATACTGTCGGAAATCGCCGCCAAATTTCAGTTCATGGTGCCGCCCGGCCTGGGTTACCAGGTTTAGCGCCAATCCAAGATAATCTTGTTCCTGTTTGCGATACCGGCGCCACGGCTCGCCATTGCGGGCAAAAAACCATCCGTTAAACAGATAATCTTCTTCCGGTTCCCATTGGCTTTTAAAGGTTACAGCGCCACCGGTGTGTTGCGATACGGCGCTACTGTCGTACCAGCTTTGCCAGTCGCTGCCAAAGTAGCTGTCTTCCATATCCAGTTTGGATTTGAAATAACTTACCGATCCATCCAAAATGGTTTTGGGAGAAAGGATATAGGTGAGTTTCGCGCTAAGCAGCGTGTTGGTAAACACATCCTGATAATAACGATCGTTCAGCACATTTAACATCGGCGTTAAATTCATACTGCCGAGAGCAGAGTTGTAAAAAGAGGTAAACTGCTGTGAACGGTCGCTGTAAGACGCGCTCAACCGCAATTGAACCGGGCTGAAATCGAATAATAATGTGCTTTGCAGCGCCCACTGGTCTTCTTCTTGTTTGGGCGTAAAACCGTTGGGATATATGTAGCTCGCAACCGTATCGGGATTGCCGTTGTTGACGTCGCTGTTGCGCAGGTTGGCATCAACCAGATCCGTCAGTGTAAATCCTTCGCTAAAACGTGTTGCGCGGTCGCCTTTGAAGGAATTTTCACCGGCGATAAAAAAGCGGATTTTATCGTTAAATAACGGCCCGCTGATAGTTGCCACACCGGTGTGGTGACGGTAAGAATAGGTACCCAGAAATTTTTCGCCGGCACTTGCAAACTTATCCGTTTGGAAATCAACGGAAAATTTCATCTGTTTGCTGCCGGTGCGAAGTTCGGTACGAACGATACCGGCATTGGCACCGCCAAATTCTGCCGTATAACCGCCGGCCTGAACCTGAAATTCCTCAACCGCATCCTGAATTACATAAATGGATTGCGTGTTGTTCAACGGGTTAACGGAGGATGCACCATCAATATAATAACCGACTTCATCCGGGCGACCGCCGCGAATGTGGATGTTGCCATCTTGCAGCACCACACTGTTTTGTGTTGCGATAACGTTGTTAAATCCGCGAATCGGGATATTTTCCAGATCTTCGGATGTCACTAACGAAACGCTTTGTGTGGTATATTTTTCTACCAGCGGTTTTTCCGCTGTGATAACCACTGCCTGCCCTTCGATAGCGGCTTCGCCGAGATCGAAATTGGCCTCGCTGGTTTTATCCGCAGTGATGCGGATGCCGGAAAGCACAACTTCCTGATAGCCCACAAAGCTGGCCTGGATATCGTAAACGCCAACCGGCACATTCAGGATGACGTAAAAACCGTCCACATCGGTTGCGGCACCCAATGTGGTTCCCGTGATAAACACGTTGACACCCGGCAAGGGTTCGCCGGATGATTTATCTTTTACAACGCCGACAATTTTACCGGATGACTGAGCAAACAGCATCACTGGCATTGCCAGCAGCACAACCCATAAAAATCGTTGTATTGCCTTCATAGAAAAACCTCCTTAAAGGATCGATTTAATCTGGAAATTAATAATGGTGGGTTAGTTGCGATGGCTATGTCATACTCGCACCTCCTCATTTTATCGATTCATCAAAACAACACAGTTCAATAACCCACCCCGCCGTTACAATTTCTCGAAGCGTAAGCCGCCAAACGCCCGATCAATTGCAACGCACATGCGAGGTGGGTTGGATTGAAACCTTCCTTATTCGGAAAATAGTTGTGTCTCTAACAGCGCCGGTGCCGGCAAATGTGTCCGGTCGCCGGATGGTGAATGTTTTGTGGCAATATCATCTGCCGGTTGCAAGTACGGAACCGGTGCCGGTAACCATCGTTACAATATTACATCAAAATGGAAACCCGACAGGATGAAATAGCTGCTCCCACCTCCGTATGGAGACAGAGACGGAGGCGGGAGCGCCAAAAAGGGTTCTAAATCGCGTATCTTTGTGTTCTTTTTATCATCTGAATTCCAAATTAATGTGTTGCGCTAAAAATGCAATCGGGATGTGGCAGACCGGAAAATGCCGGGATAAAACGGTTAGGAGATGGGATGAAAAAAACCGGAAAATAGCTGCACCGGAAACACTTTTCCGATTTTTTGAGATTTCATATAAGCACTGCGACAAATATCTGCGCTAAAAAAAATAGAAAATAAAGCAAGAAATGCATTGCAAAACGATTTGCAATGCGCGTTTTGAGCGATTTTTCGCTTGACAAACGGCCGGTTTTTCGCTATTATATAATTCGAAAACGCTCAAAACGCTTATTATTAACCCAAAGACAACGGGGTGGTTATGAAGCAATATAAAGTAGCAATCATCAGTTCTTCAGTATATTCCCAACATTTGGCTTTACTGGCAATGGGGAAAGCTTTCGAAGGGAGAGGGTGTGAGGTTGTTGTTGCATGTAACCGCTCTTTGCAGGGCTCTGTTGAGGCTCACGGATTGTCATTTTATGCGCTGAGTTTGCACGGCGCCGCGAAAATGGACTGTTCGCCAAAATCCGATCACGCCCTTACCTGCAACGATCGTATTCAGCAGCTTATCGATATTACCAAAGAAGGTGCCATCAAAACGCTGATGCACCAGGCCACAGTGCGAACCGAAGCCGGTGCAATGCCGGATGGCAAACAGATTATTCAGGATATCGCCAAAATGCGCGATATCGAAAAACCGGATATTTGGGTTGTCGAGCAAAACTCGGTTATTTCCCGATTGGCGCTGACGGCGTTAGAGGAGCCGTTTATCGCGTTTTGCAGCAGTCACCCGTTAACGCTGCCGATGCCCAAAGGTGTTCACGGCGTGCCGTCGTTTTGGCCAAAAGGCATGCGTCCGCCAAAAGAGGATGTTCGGGTGGTGCGCAAAACCGCTAAAGGTGCTCACAAACGATTCACCCGCCGTTTTAACCAGTTGCAGCGCCGGTTTAACAAAGGGCTGCCCAAAATGGAAGACGCCCTGCGCCACACATCGCCGATTGCCGTGTTGTTCAACTACCCGAATTTCGGGAATATCGACAACCGGCATATCGATACCCACCGGATTTACCTCGGTGCCAGCGTGGTGGAAGAAACACTTTCACCGATGTGGCGGGAACGGCTGCAGCAATCCCCGAAATCTGCCCCAAAAATATTGATTACATTCGGCACCGTTTTTTCAGAGCGGGTGGACGTTACCGAAGCCTGCATCAAAGCTGCGCGGGCGGAATATCCCAATGCGATGATTGTTGCTGTTGCCGGTTCGCAAAAAGATAAACTGAAGCATCTGGAAGGTGAAAATATCCACATCGAAAGCTGCATTCCGCAGCGGGCACTCATTCCCCATATGGATATGGTCATCCATCACGGCGGCGTGGGCACCTTCACCGAAACGCTGTATTTTGCCAAACCGATGCTGGTGCTGCCGTTTGCCGGCGATCAGTTCAGCGTGGCGTATGATACGCAATACAATCACTTTGGCGATGTTGCCGATCCGTCCAATTTGAACGTGGAAGAGTTGCGTGCAAAAATCAAAAAAGTGCTGGAAACCACCGACAAGTGGTTGCTGGAATTCTGGAGCAAACGGGTTCGCTACGCCGGACCGGAAAATGCGCTGGACCAGCTGCGATTGTTCGATGATCAAAAAATATTCGAACTGAAAGAGGCTATCAGCGCCTGATATGGAAATTATCCACATTTGGAGCATTTAAAAGCCGGGCACTGTCCGGCTTTTTTTTTGCAAAAATTTGCGGATCAAAAATTGATTTTTTGCGTCAGGATCACTTATATTTGTTAATCTGAAAATTGTCCGATTGTCAAACTACAATCAACCAAACACAGGAGTCGTTGATGAAGGAATTCCAACCGGAAAAAGGGGTTGAGAAAAAAGTTGTGGAAAACGAGAAAATCAACTGGCGGGACAGCACCGGATTTATTTTGATCCACATCGCGTGCATCCTGGTTTTTTGGGCGGGTATCAGTTGGCCTGCAATTATTGCGCTGTTGTTAACTTACGCAATAAGAATGTTTGCGATAACCGGATTTTATCACCGGTATTTTTCACACCGGTCGTACAAAACATCGCGCTGGTTCCAGTTTGTGATGGCTTTTGTGGGTACCGCAGCCGTGCAAAAAGGGCCACTCTGGTGGGCGGCGCATCACCGCCACCACCATCGCCATTCCGATACCGAAGAAGATGTCCATTCGCCGCGAAAAGGTTTTTGGTGGTCGCATGTCGGGTGGATTATGTGTGACAAATACAAATGCACTCACCTCGAACTGGTAAAGGATTTAAAGCGCTTTCCCGAACTGATGTTTGTGGAGCGTTATCACATGATTGCGCCGGTTTCGCTGGCGGTGATTTTGGGGGGATTGGGCTACACGTTCAACCACTTTTTTCCGCACTGGAACACCTCCGGATTTCAGATGCTGGTGTGGGGATTTTTTATCAGCACAACACTGCTGTATCATGGCACGTTTACGGTAAATTCGCTGACGCACGTGTATGGCCGGCGCCGTTTCCGCACCACCGATGACAGCCGCAACAGCCTGCTCATCTCGCTGATCACGCTCGGCGAAGGCTGGCACAACAATCACCACCGTTTTCCCTCATCCGAACGGCAGGGATTTTACTGGTACGAAATCGATATTTCCCATTATTTGCTGCGGGTGATGTCCTGGTTTCGGTTGGTGTGGGATCTCAAAAGACCGCCGGGAAAGGTGTATTCGCCCAAACGGCGATTGTTCAAAAAACCGCCGGAGCAGTTCCAATACAAAAATCTCGATCCCAAAAAGGGAACGGATGCGTGATCTGAAGTTTAATATTTGAAATTTGAAAAAAAGAGCGATTACTGTTTGTGGTAATCGCTCTTTTTTTCAGCTATTAGTGCTGTCATACCTGCGAAGGCAGGAATCCCCTTATCAACAAAAAGATTCCGGGATAAACCCGGAATGCCACAAAAATCTTCGCGAAAAAGAACTCAACCACTTTCGCATGTTTCGTGTATTTCGTAGGTCAACCTAAGCTATTTATCCAATTCATCCGATTCGGAAAACCGCTCCTGCCCGGACGCAACATCCAGCAATTTTCGCACATCTTTCCGGCACATTCGCCGGAATTCGCAATATGTCCGGCAGCCATCGTCCGTTGGAAAACGGGTGTGGCGATAACTGCCGACGCGGATTTGCCCGACATAATCGAACAAATAATCGCGGGTGCGAATCAAAATATCGCCAAAGGTGAGCTGGTTGCCGTGCGCATCCAAAATATATTTGTTGGGCAGCGCCGCGCGGCTGTTTTTGGCGATGGCAACATTGGCGTCCATATCCGCCAGCACCGGTTTGCGCTGGCAATTTTGCTGGTCTTTCACCTGATACAGCGCGGTCATCACCGGCGCAACGGAGGGATGTTTGGCAGCCAGTAATTGCTCCATCAGCAGCGCGTACACCGGCAACTGCAAATCGATGCCCTGCGCCGCTGCCATCGCGCTCGCCGATATGTTGCCGGTTTTGTAATCGAGCAGCAGCGCTTCGTCGTCATCGTTTAAATCGATGCGATCCACTTTTCCGGTGAGCTTGATCGATTCGCCGTTTTTCTGCAATTCGATTGCCGGAATCGGTGGCAGCAGCGGGTCCTGCTCCGCTTTTCGCCCGGCTTTGCCGAACGCGACTTCAAAATATTTCGGGAAAAATCCGCTCGCTTCGATCTGCTTTTCTTCTTCGCGGAGAAAAATTTCCCACAAACCGGCGTGCCGTTCGGAACCGAAATATTTTTCCCGTTCCAACTCGAACAGCAGCCCGGAAAAGGGCATTTTGTCGAATTCCTGTTCCGCGATTTTCCGCAGCAAATTCAAACCGAGCCACGGTGTCCGGTCGCGTTTTTGGTTGCGCAATTCAACGTAAAACCGGAACAGCGTGCGGTGAACAAATTCGCCGCGCTCCAGCGGTGTCATCCCGGTTTCCACTTCCTGTTCCTCTTCCAATCGCAGCACATATCGCAGATAAAATTTGATCGGGCAAAACGCGAAGGTTTCCAACCGGGTGATGGAAAATGGTTTTTCGCCAAATGTGTGTTGCAATTGCGCCACAATTGCCGGGAAATCCGTGAGAATACCTTCGTGCGCCGTAAAATCGCCGCCACGTTTGCGGTGTTCCGTGCGCACTTTTTGCGCCCAGAGCTGCGCCATTTCCATTTTTTCGGGATCGCCGACGTTGAGTTGCAGCCAGCGTTTCAGCTTCAGTTGGTCGGATTTTCGCACACCTTCGGGCATCGCCATTGCCACCTGTTCCGGCAAATCCTGCTGATTTTGCAGCAGTTGCGGCGACGGCAAATGCTTCCGCCAATGCGCGGTGGTCTGGTCGCGGAGCACATCCAGAAAATTGGAGGGCACCAGCGCCGCCTCTTTTTGGAATCGCGGATAGGTGAACACCAGTTGCGAAACGCCGGAGCTGAGCACCTGATAAAACAGGTAGCGATCCTGCGCCAGCAAATCCTCGGTTGCGGCGAGCCCCATCGCATTGCGCTCGTCATCGCTGAAAAACACGTCTTTGGTGAACGGTCGCGGAAAATCGCCCTCGACCATCCCGCCGAAAATGAGCACGCGCGGCTCCACCGCCAGAATTTCCAGTCGCGGCATAATTTGCAGCCCGAAATTCGACCACTCACGCAAATTGTAGGTTGCCTGCGAAACGAGCAGGCTGAGGTAGCCGTGAAATTCCCGCAGCGAGAGCGGCTGCTGCCCGTGCAAATTGGTGACGATCCAGCTAAACTGGTCGAGCAATTTGATGAATCGGTTGAACGCCCGGAATTCCTTCTCCTGTTCGGTGGTGCTCAAATGTGGGTTCGCGGATTTATACCAGCCGAGAAATCCGAGCTTTTCCAGCAGTCCCAAAAAGTGATTCCGGAAATCGTTAACCGATTGTTTTTTATCGAGCTCGTCGAGTTTGGTGAGCAGCTCCTGCAGCGGAGAAATCGCGGTTTCAAATTCGGTGAGTTGCGCCTGCAGCTTTGGCAAATCGAAATCGTCATCTTCGATGGCAACGGCAATTTGCTGGCGCAGAAACGCGATGAGCTGTTCCAGATCGTTCTGCCAATCGCCGACAAAATGGGTGATGCGTAACTCCATCGCGATGCGTTTGACGACATCCGCGCTCAATTTTCGTTCCGGATCGGGACGTAAAAACGGCGATCCGAGCAGTTGTAGCAGTTTTTTCACCTCGAAACGGAGCATCGGCACTTCCAGCAGCAGCAAAAAACTGCGGATCAGCGGCGACTGGCTGAGCTGAAATCCGGTGGAAAGGTTGTACGGCAGCCCGGTGTCCGGCAGACCGTATCGCGGAAAAATTTCGTGAATCAGCGGCGCGTATCGTTCCAGCGACGGAAAAGTGATGCCGATGTCGTGCAGCGGAATGCCCTGTTCGAGGTGCAGCCGTTTCACATAGCTGGCGATAAACGCAACCTCTTGCTGGCGGCTTTGGCAGGGCTGGATGAGCACTTTTTTGCCGAGATCCAGCGGTTCTGGTAGCGATTTCCGGCTGAACAGTTTTTGTTCCCACGGCTTCGGCGCGTCGTTTTGCAGCACCAGCGGCGCCAGCGATTTCAGCGATTCGAACGCCGCATCCACATGCGAAAATAGCTGCGGATATTCCGGCAAATAATCCAGTTTGATGTGAATATCCACTTTATCGCGGAGCAGTTCAAAAAAGCGCAGCATCGGCTGGCTGAACAATCCGTAACCGTTGAGATAAATGGCTTTAACGTGTGGGAAATGTTGTTTCCAGATATTCGGCTGCGCCGCCAGTCGTTCGATGACGTGCTGGATCGCCCCGGCTTCGTCGATCAGCCGGTCACCGAGCGACAACTCGAACGCTGCCAGCAGCAGCGAAAAATCCTGGTAGCGGCGATCGCCCTGCACATCTGCCGCTTCGATGAGCAGTTCGGAATTGTAGCCGTATTCGCGCAGCTCGCTGATCAGCGCATCCACTTTGCTGACCAATCCGCGCCGTTTGGCGCTGTTCGCCGAGAAAAATTGCAGGTTTTCGCCGCAGCTTTTCAGCGATTCTTCGATGAGAAACAGCCGCATCGACTGCGAAACGATTTTTTTAGCACGCGGCAATTTCTGGTAAAATTTCAGCAGGAAATCGTAAAACGTGAAAATCGGCGGCTCCGCCAGCACGCCGTTTGGCGCAGCGGCAACCAACTGCTCATGAAAATAGCGCACCGCCCGTTTCACCGGCAGCAAATAGACAAAATCATACGCCAGCGCGTTTTTTCCCGAACCGATCCGCGATAAAATTTCCTTTTTATAGAAATAATATTCGCCTGCCGGTCCGATGGTCAATTTAAAAGTTGGTGTCGCCATATTGGGTTGATGGGGTTATGGGTAGATGGGTTTATGTGTTTTATTGCCGCGATATTTGTTTTGGGCGCGTTACCGCAGCGCCCCTACTTTATCCTTCACCCTTTATCCTTTTTCCTTTCCTTCCGCATATCCGGTTAATTCAACGTAGCCATAACCGGAAACCGGTTTGCCATACGCCGTTCCGTCGATTTTTACCGCGCCTTCCCAATAGCGGATCGCCACGTCCAATTCCTGATTGGCGATGAGAGGGGAAATTTGCAAATCGATGCGCTGTTCCGGCACCTGCAGCCGCCATCCGGCGGGATATCTGCCGCCGCGTGGGCTGTCCCAATATTCGCGCACTGTCAGCGAAACATCGTCACGTTTGATGAGCTGAGAAGCACCGTCCGGCGCAACCAGCAAGCCTTTACTGTACGGATCAGCTTCACCGGATGTGAGGCGCAACTGGTAATACATCAGCTCGCTGCTGTCTGACAGTTGCAGCGAAAACCAGTCCCAGCCCACCTGATTGTCGCCGAGGGCGCTGGTGCTCCACTCGCGATCCATCCACGACAGCCCGTTGACTGCCAGCGTTTCGCCGTTGACGGAGACACTGCCTTCGGCAGTCATTCGCGTGAGCGAATAATAATACGAGGCGTTGCCGGGTTTGGCGCTTTTCTGGCTCAATCCGCGATCGCCCTGCAGCACATGCGGTTTTTCCGGGGTCAACTCGATGTTCAGCGAAACACCCTCTGCCGCCGCATCGATGCGCATTTTGGGAAACGCGGCGGTCGAATCCGCATCCGGATCGGTGGTTTGCCAATCTTCCAGCCACACCCGGAATGGCGCAGCCTGAGCACCGGCGAGCCCGTTGGCAGCGCGGCTAAATCGCTCAAAATAATAGTAGTTATCGTTTTGAATATCGCTGAGCGCGAAATGCCCCATATACAGTTGATTCGCCGCCATTTCGGACTCCCGCGCCGTCGTATCCGCCGAAAGCGCGGTGCGAAACAGCGTGAACTGGTAACCGAAATGCCGCCCGTTTGCCGTTTGCAGATTGCCCGTATAATACCACCATTCGGTGCGAAAATCCGGGTGCGGTCCGTGATCCGCCGGAAAAACGAACGCGCGCGGTGCAAATGCCCGGGCAAATCCGGCGGTGTCCGCGCTGCCCATCACAGAGGCAACGGATAGTTCCGGCGCGGCGTCCGCATTTTCGCTAAACTGGTTCAGCCATTTCGCGCCGACCAGCAGCGCTGCGAGGGTAAATAATGTGATTGCGATGGCTCGTTTCATTTCGAAAGATACGATGTAAGCCGGGGAATTACAACTGTTTCGCGGGAGGATTATTCCTCGCGGAGCGCCAGCGCCGGGGAGGTTTTGGCCATTTTGAAGGCCGGATACAGTCCGGCGAGCAGTGCCGCAACAATCGCTAAAACAACAGCTTGCAGAAAAATTTCCGGTATGAACTGGAACTGCAGCGTCCACCCGAACGAGCGCTGGTTGATGATGTAAATGAGCACATACGATAGCATCAACCCCATTGGGAGGGAAAGAATGCCCGCGGCAAGCCCCATCAATCCGGTTTGCAGGGTGATCATCCGCCAGACCTCGCGGGGCGTGAAGCCGTTGGCGCGGAGGATGCCCAGTTCGCGGCGGCGTTCGAGCTGCAACGCCATCAGTGCGCTGAGCACGCCGATGAACGCGACCACAATCGCCAGCAATCGCAGCACGTTGGTTACCAGAAATGTGCGGTCAAAAATCTCGATGCTGGTTTCCCGCAAATCGCGATTGGAGCGCACCAGCAATTCCTCGTCGGGCGGCGCGAGTGCGCGAATGTCGCTGATCAACTCACCGGAATCGATGCCTTCCGCGGCGAACGCGGAAACGCCGGAAATCCGGTCATCCCGCCAGTATTTGCGGAAATTTGGCAGGCTCATCAGCACAAATCCCTGTTCGGATGCATAATTGAAATAAATGCCCGCCACCCGAAACGTCACATCGCCGGTGGCGGTGGGCAGTGTCAGCGCATCGCCGACATGCACGCGATTGCGATAGGCGAACGGCTCGGAAACCATCACGATTGCGGAATCGGCAAATCGCGCCCAGATTTCCTGCGGATTCCCGGCTTTGAACTGCTGCCGGAAAAACATCTCACGCGAAAGCAGCGTGCCGATCACTTTGGTTTCCGTGTCGCCTTCGGTGATGGTCAGCGAACGGAATGCGTTCACTTCCCGAACGCCCGGCAATGCCTGCACTTTTTGCAGAAATTCCGCCGGCAACGTTGCGTCGATGTTCCGGGTGGTGAGGCTCGGGCGGGAGATATACACATCGGCACGGAGCTGGTTTTCCAGCCAGTGAACAACCGTTGCGCGAAAACTGCCGACCATCGTGCCGACGCCAACGGTAGCGGCGACCGCCATGCTCAGCGCGGCAATCGCGACGGCGGTGCGGCTGAGATGTGCCACCACATCGCGGGCGGACATTCGCCCGATCAGCCCGAACAGCTTTCCGGCAGGTGACTGGAAAACGCGCATCAACAGCACCAGCACCAGCGGCGTCCACAGCGTGAAACCGATGATCAGCAACAAAATCCCGCTGTAACTGAGCGGAATGTTGCGGCTGGGCAGCAGTAAAATAATCACGCCCAAAACCGCAGAAATCAGTCCGGCGACGGTCAGTTGCGGCAGTTGGGATCGCAGTTGGGTTTCCTGTCCGGAGCGTTGCATTGCGGTTCGCGGGGCGACGGCGGTGGCTTCGCGGGCGGGTTTGAACGCCGCCAACAGCGTTGCGCCGATGCCCAGCAGCAACCCTTTCAAAAAGATAAATGGCGTGAGCGCCAGCGTTCGCACGGTGACCACAAAATACAAATCGTTGATGGTTTGGGTGACCAGCTTCAGCAAGCCGCTGCCCAACATCACGCCGAGCAGCAGCCCCAGAATTGTGCCGATCAGCCCCAAAAAGAAGGCTTCACCGAGTATTTGGGTGAAAATTTCCCGGCGGGTGACGCCGACGGTGCGCAGCAGTCCGATCAATTCCAGCCGCTGCACGACGGAAAACGTCATCGTGTTGTAAATGAGGAACATTCCGACGATGACCGCCAGCAGGCTGAGCGCGGTAAGGTTGATGTTGAATGCGCGGGTCATTTGCGCCATGATGTCCGAACGGGCGCCGGCAGGCTGGATGCGCACGCCGGATGGCAGCAATTGTTCAATGTCGGCGAGAATTTGCGTTGCTTCCGGTGATTCGGGCAGCAGCAAATCGATATGACTGAGTTGCCCGTTCATCCCGAAAATTTCCTGCGCCGTGGCGATATCGACAATCGCGAGCCCTTCCAGCTTTTGGCGGCTGTATTCGTCTGCCGCATCGAGCAGTCCGATGAGGTGCAATTGCGCCGGAACACCGCCGTACGCGACCGTAAACGTATCGCCGGGTGCGAGTTGCAGTTGTTCGGCGGTGTCGCGGAAAAGGATGGTCGCGCCGCGCTGCGTCATAAATCGCCCGAGATTATTCCCGCCGGTGATGCCCAAATCCTGCACATACGAGCGAAACGGCGCTTCAGCGAGCGGATCGACGCCCAGCACCATCAGCGTTCGGCGATCGCCATTTTTTTCGAAAATGACGTATTGTTCGATCACCGGCGCGGCGTTGCGGAATCCCGCTTTGATGCGGATATCGCGATAGAGCGTGTCGGGCAAATCCGTGCTGCCGGAAATCCGGTGGGTGGCTTTTCCGCCAACAGATTCCATTGCCATCTCGAATGCACGGGTGGCGCTCTGGTTGGCCAAATCGATCGCAACTACCACGCTCACGCCAATGGCAATCCCGATAATCGAGAGCAGCATTTGCCACGGATGTTTCAATAAATAGCGCAGGCTGGATGTGTTGAGCAGGTTCATTTTATTCAATTGATTTTTTCATGCAAATGGCGCTGGACGGACAAATCGAGGCAAATTCGCGGGTTTCGCGGATGTGCTCCGGCACGTTTTCGCGATCGACCATCACAAATCCGTGTTTCGCAAAAAATTTATCGGCGGTGGTAGTGAGCAAATACAGCGCGGAAACCCCGTTTTCCCGGGCAAGTTTTTCCAGCGCTGCCAATAATTGGTGCGCAATTCCCCGGTTTCGCTGCGATGCCGCAACGGCAACGGAGCGGAGCAATGCGGCATCGTTATAAATTTCCAGCCCGCCGACGCCGGTCAATTTTCCGTTTTCGCGGGTGGTTAAAAAATATCGCAGATGCTCCACATTGAGATCGTCAACCGGTAAATCCGCTGATTTTAACAGCGCGATAACGTCATCAAAATCAGACAGTTGCGCAATTGTCAAATGTAAACTATCCGATGCCATAATTGCTCCTTCGGGAAATGGATTTCCAGCGCAAAAATAGCGATTGTTTACCGCGATGACAATCGATTCGTATTTTGGGAAATTTTTTTTGGGGGGATCGAGTGGTTACAAACTAAGCCATGAAATGACCATCGTTAAATCAAACGACATCCACCGCTATCGGATAATTTTCGGCGGGTTTGTCTGCCGGAAACCACGGGCGATTGATCGGCACAACGATGAACAAGCCTTCTTCATCGCCAACGGCGGCAAAGGTGCGCTCATCGCCGTCCCACAACCGGAGGCGCAGTTCAGCGCGGATATGTTCGCAAAACAGCCGCACATTATCCACCGGATGCCCGATTTCGCTGATGCTCAACAGGCTTTCGGCGCTAAAAGGTTTGGGAGAGGCATTTCGCAAATTGTGCCGGGCGATCAGCTCCACAATATTGCCGAC
This sequence comes from Calditrichia bacterium, assembly GCA_020634975.1. Classification (NCBI taxonomy): domain Bacteria; kingdom Pseudomonadati; phylum Calditrichota; class Calditrichia; species Calditrichia bacterium. Next base: position 2,672,468 of record JACKAQ010000001.1, read on the forward strand.
CGGATCGTAAAAATAAATAGCGTCAGCATTCCAGCTTTCAAAACGGAACTCATTTTGGCCATCTTTTTCGATCAGTGCAACGCGCTCGCTCAGCCACTTTTTGGCTTCCGCCAACTGGTTTTCGGGAATGTTGATCGCGAAATGGTAATACGGTTTATCGTCATCTTCTGCGATGGAAAATTTTATGCGCGAATTGCCGATGCCAACGGTAAACGCCCGTTTGCCCTGCCGTAAAATAGGCAGCCCGAGTTTATCCCGGTAGAACGTTTTTAGTCCGTCCAGATCGTGTGTTTGCAGCTGTATTTCGCGAATTTTCATATCAGTTCTTTTTTTAGATCGGTTACTATACATAATTTTGAGGGAAATAGCAATAGCATGGATAAAAATGTATTCGCCAAACCGGTGATTTTCGTCACATTTGAAATGGATTGCCCGAATTCTCCTCTGTGTCGCTGTGGCAAAAAAATGTCTGGTGCGTCAGATCGGTTAATATCGTGGAAATCCCGGTCATTATAGAATTTTGGTTTCCGCCGCGAAATTGATTAACTTCGTTTCTTGAATTAATCGAAAGTCCTTTGAAATGCTGTCTGTCGAGCAATTTTTAAAACAATCCGAAAATTCGCTGGTGTTGGATGTTCGCACACCGGCGGAATACCAGCGCGGCCACATTCCCGGTGCGGCGAATTTGCCGCTGTTTTCGAACGAGGAACGCAGTGTTATCGGCACGTTATACAAACATCAGGGGCGCGAAGTTGCTGTGCTGAAAGGGTTGGAATACGTTGGCCCGCGAATGAAAGCTATCGTCGAAAACATCAAAGAAATGGCAGCGGGAAAAGATATTTTGGTGCACTGCTGGCGGGGTGGTATGCGCAGCAACAGCTTGGCCTGGTTGCTCAAAACTTCCGGTTTGCCGGTTGCCGTGCTGAACGGCGGATACAAATCTTTTCGTCAATTTGTGTTGAGTTCATTTGTGCAACCATATAATATTATTGTGCTTAGCGGCGCTACCGGAAGCGGGAAAACCGCGATTTTGAAAGCGCTGCAAACTATGGGCGAACAGATTATCGATCTCGAGGGATTGGCCAACCACAAAGGTTCTGCGTTCGGTTTTTTGGGAGAGGACGAACAACCCACCCAGCAGCAGTTCGAAAATAAATTGGCGCTGGCGTTGCACAAGCTGGACCCCGCCCGCCCGATTTGGGTGGAGGATGAAAGCCGTTACATCGGTAGTTGTATTATTCCTGATGATTTTTGGCAGCAGAAAATTATCGCGCCGATGCTGTTGCTGGAAATGCCGGCCGCGCTTCGTGTGCAGCGATTGATGGCAGATTACGCCCATTGCGACCAACATTTGATGAAATTGGCAACTACCCGGCTCGAAAAACGGTTGGGCGGCAAAAATACCCAAACAGCACTGCAACTGCTTTCGGAGGAAAATTTGGAAGCGTTCACAGCGTTTCTTCTGGAAAATTATTACGATAAAGCTTATCGTTATGGCTTGCAAAAACGTGACTCAAAACCGATGGTAAAAATCGACACCCGGACCCCCGATGCTGCGGAAAATGCGGCTGCAATTGTGCAATTGTATCCCCAAGGTTTCAATATTGCGTAACTTTGTGTGCATTATCCCCGCCGAAACCTAACATTTCCGATACATTTTTTTCAGAAAACATTTGGTCAATTTTTTTTAAAGCCATATAACAAACTGGCGATGATAACTATTGCAATTTTAGCTTACAGGGATAGTAAAAAGATGAATTGTTGCCAACAAACATATCTGTCGAAACTCCCACCGCTGTCTTTAATCCCTGGTTTGCGAAAAAGATTTTTACTCGATTTTGTTGTGACAAATGGAAACAACATTGCTGGTTTGGTGAAATGAACGAAGAACAATTTGAAAATACATTTGTCGAAGAAGCGACAGAGCTTCTGGAAGACCTTGAAGAAGCTTTGTTGCTATTGGAAGAAACGCCCAATGATGCCGATTTGGTGCAACGGGTGTTCCGCGCTATGCACACGATAAAAGGTGCAGCGGGGATGTTCGGATTTGCCGAAATTTCTACCTTTACCCACGAAATTGAATCCGCGTACGAAATGGTCCGTTCGGGAAATTTGAACATCTCTAAATCGCTAATTGATATAACGTTACAATCGCTTGATGTGATTCGCGCAATGTTGGGCGGCCAAACAGAAGCATCGTTGGAAAACAAGGCTATTACCTCCGTTTTGCAACAGATTCGTGCTGGAGGAAACGATGTTACGACTGCTCAAACGATGCCCCAACCGGAGCTAGTACCAACCAACCAGCAAAGTGAGCCCAATATGCAATACCTGCGAATATTGTTTTCTCCGCACCCAAATTTGCTGATGAATGGAACCAATGTTACCATTTTGTTTGAAGAATTGCGGGAGCTTGGCGAATGCATTATTCAGGCGAATACGCATAAAATACCGGATCTGGAAGCTATCGACCCGGTGAGTTGCTATACCTATTGGGATATTTTGCTGCGGACAACCGAGCCAATCGAAACAGTGCGCAGCGTTTTTGTTTTTGTGGAAGAAGATTGTGAACTGAAAATCGAAACCGAAGAAGCCGATTCGAAACCGGCACAGCCATCTATCTCCGTAAACGATATTATTAACTGGGATTTACCAGCCTCAAAATTTCTCTCATCTGATGAAGATCTGGAAATTTTACAAGATTTTATTTATGAAAGCCTGGAAGGACTGGAACGCGCAGAGCACACGTTTAAGGAGTGGGAATCATCTGGTCATAGCGAACCGTTAAATGTAACTGAAATTGATTCACTCTTTCGCTGCTTCCATTCGCTTAAAGGCAGTGCCGCATTTCTGGAACTGTTTTCTATTGTTACCATCACACACGAAGTCGAAAATTTGCTGGACAGCATCCGGAAATCGGAAATTAAACTTTCAAATGACAATGTTTTGGGATTTATCAAACTGATCGATTTTTTCAAATTGTATCTGAACGCGTTGAAAAATCACGAAAGCGTTTCCCGGTTTGAAGCGGAAGAGGATTATTACGTTCAACTGTTCCAGAGTTTAAGAAATATGCCGGATTTATTACCCGATCCGGATGATGACGACTTGCCGGAAGATACCGCAGAAACAGCGTCGCAAAATAGCAACTTTGAACAACAGCGCATGGTGACAAACGAATCGTTTATCACGCCGGAAATGCGTAAACAATTTGTTATCGAAAGCCGCGAATTGTTGGAAGAAATCGAATCCGCTTTACTGGAACTGGAAACCGTTCCCGGTGATCGGGAGCTGGCATCCGGAGCATTTCGTGCGGTGCACAGTATCAAAGGAAACGCCGGTCTGTTCGGATGTCACGATATTGCGATAATTTGCCATCATATCGAAAATTTTTTAGACATGGTTCGCAGCCGCGAAATTGTGGCGACGGAGCAACATTTCTCATTTTTGTTGCAGGTGCTGGATTTCGTGCGCATTGGGTTGGATAATTTTGAATACGATGACAAAAATGTGATCGACGGTATCAGCGGCATTATCGGCTTGATTGAAGAGGGGCTCGGCAAACCGTCTACCGATAAAATACCGCAGCCGCAACCGATTTTGAACGCCGAAGTGTTATCCCAAAATGAAGACGAAAAAATTGTGCCGGCATCCGACACAACACCGCAAATAAATGCAATAAAAACGTCGCAGCAGGTGCCGCCGGTTGCTGCTGCACCCGCAGAGAAATCGCCGCCAAGCCGTCCGATTTTTGCCGAACAGCAACCCGCAACGCCAACGGCGACCGTAGCAACAGCGATGGTAAATAAAGTAAAAACGGGGATTGCAGTGACTGTTGCGTCAAAAACAAAACCGGTGACATCCGGAATTGCCAAAACCGGCAGCGAAGTGATTCGGGTGGATGTCGCAAAGCTAAATGAACTGATGGATCTGGTTGGGGAAATCGTCATCGCCGAATCGATGGTGGCGCAACACCCGGAAATTGTCGGTAGAGATTTGCCCGGTTTCGAAAAAGCAGTGATGCATTTGCAAAAAAATATCCGTTCGTTGCAGGAAATGGCCACGGCGATGCGAATGATTCCTCTCGCGGGATTGTTCAAACGGATGATCCGGTTGGTTCGCGATGTGTCCAACAAAGTTGGCAAATCCGTAAATCTGGAAATTCTCGGCGGCGAAACAGAAGTTGATCGTACTGTGATCGAAACGATATCCGATCCGTTGGTGCACATCATTCGCAATTCGATTGACCACGGTATCGAAATGCCGGATGTGCGCCGCAAAAGTGGCAAAAAACCGACCGGAACGGTGGTTTTGGAAGCCAAACAGGTGGGCAGCGAAATTCTGATTTTTATCCGCGATGACGGTCACGGACTCAATCGCGACAAAATTTTGACAAAAGCTCGCGAACGCGGACTTATCACCGGAAATGATGCGGATATGCCGGACAGCAGCGTTTGGCCGCTCATTTTCAAACCGGGATTTTCTACCGCGGAAAAATTGACCGACCTCTCCGGACGCGGTGTGGGAATGGACGTTGTGCTCAAAAATATCGAAAGTATTCGTGGACGTGTGGATGTTGAAAGCGAAGCAGGCAAAGGCACGAGCATAATTTTACGCATTCCGCTAACCACTGCAATTGTCGATGGTATGCAAATGCGGGTTGGCGATGCAATTTACGCGCTGCCAATGATGGACATTCGCGAATCGCTGCAAATAACGCCCGATAATATTGTTACGCTCATCAATGGTGAAGAAATGGTGAAAATTCGCAACAATTTATACCCCGTTTTACGCATTCACGAGCTGCACAACATTAAAAATAGCTGCCGGAAACTGAACGAAGGTTTGGTGGTTCTTGCGGAAAGCAGCGGTAAATCTGTCTGTCTGTTTGTGGATGAACTGATTGGTCAAAAGCAGTTGGTGATCAAGCCCTTGCCCGACTATTCCGGTAATGTGCGGGGTGTTTCCGGCTGCACCATTTTGGGGGATGGTGATATCTGTTTGATTTTAGATGTAGCCAGTTTGATAAAATATATTCATGGAAGTAATTAATTTAAAAGGAGTTATGAATGGAAGACGCGAGAAATATCTCCGAAGTTGAAGAAATTGAAGACACTCAGGAAGGGCAATTTCTGACCTTCACTCTCGCACGGCAGGAATACGGTATAGAAATCCGTCACGTTACCGAAATTATCGGTATTCAACGGATTACAGATCTGCCGGATATGCCCGCTTATATAAAAGGTGTCATCAACCTGCGCGGAAAAGTAATTCCGGTTGTGGATGTACGGCTGCGGTTTGGCATGGAAAACCGTAAATACGATGAGCGAACCTGCATTATCGTTGTCAATTTTAACGATGCCGCGGTTGGATTGGTTGTGGATACGGTTTCGGAGGTGATGAACATTCCGGCACATAACATTGAACCTTCACCTAAAGCCAGCCTCAAAAGCAGCGGTGGGCGCTTTATTAAAGGATTGGGCAAAGTGGAAGATGATGTCAAAATATTGCTGGATATCGAACAGTTGCTGTTCGATGAAGCACTGGCAGAAATGTCCGCAAACTAATCGGCAGACCGGAAAAGGAGTTTTATAAATGGGGAATTCTAAAAAGAATATCGCTTCGGTTGAGCCGGAATTGCAAATCTAACTGCTCGAACAATCGTTTGAAGCATTGGCACCATCCGGCGAAAAACTGGTGAAGCGTTTTTACGAGGAATTGTTCAAACGATATCCGCACGTAAAACCGCTATTTGAAAATGCAGACATCAAAGTGCAACAAAAACATTTACTTAACGCCATTGTTTTGGTGGTTAACAATCTCCGTAAACCGGAAAAATTATTACCCGTTTTAAAAAATCTGGGCGAGAAACATCAACAATATGGCGCGATGGAAGCGCATTATCCGGCAGTGGCGGAAACGCTGCTGGATGTAATGGCAGAGCTTGCCGGCGAAATGTGGACAGAGGAATTACACAGCGCCTGGGCAGCAGCATTGAATAAAATAGCTAAAATAATGTTAGAGGCATACCAACATCCCAAGGAGGACGAAATGGCGAAAACAGGGCAAAACGGCTGGAATACTTTGACAGTCATGATGAATATTTTGGATAATGCTCCAATGAATATTATGATGGCTGATGCCAATGAAAATGTTGTATTTGTCAACAAAAAGGCAATCGAGGTTTTGACGAGGCTTGAAAGCGAATTGGCAAAATATTTGCCGGGTTTTAAAGTTAGCGAAGTGATCGGTGGCAGTATTCATCGCTATCACAAAAATCCTTCGGCAATAAAAGATATTCTGAAACAACTTGGACCGGGCAGCAGCAGAAAAGGCGAAATTACACCCGGACCGTATGTTTTTGAACATGAAACACGTCCGCTATTTGACGATAACGGCGATTTGGCCGGTTACGTGGTTCAATGGGTGGATGTGACAGAGCAGCGCAAAGAGGCGGAAGTTGCCGCACGCCTGCAAGGTGCCATCGACAATTCCGCAACGGCGATGATGGTTGTAAATCGTGATTTTGTAATTACTTACGCCAATCGCTCCACTTTCAAAATGATCGAGGAAAACATTCACCATTTCGAACACCAATATCCGGGATTCAAACTGGATAAATTGTTGGGCACCAATATCGATGTTTTCCACAAAAACCCGAAACACCAGCGCAAGCTTCTCAGCGATCCGGACAATTTGCCGTGGGAAGCGGATATCAAAATTGGTGAAGCATATTTCAAATTGAATGTGACAGCTATTTTCGATGCTGCCGGACACTATGTGGGCAATAATCTGGAATGGGCAAACATCACCCGCGAAAAAGCCGAAGCCAATCGCGCAGAATCACTGTTTGCAATGATCAACGGCGCGGCCAGCTTTTTTATGATGTGTGATAAAGACCTGAACATCACCTATGCGAACCCTTCAGTTATCGAAATGTTGCGGAAATATGAAGATAAGTTTCGCATGAAATGGCCTGGATTTTCTGTGGATGATTTAATTGGTAAAAATATTGATACATTCCACAAAAAGCCGTCCAACCAACGCAGAATTTTGGGCAACGTGAACCAATTGCCGCACCGCACCGAAATTAAAGTAGGTGAACTGGAGTTCGGATTAAATGCAACCGCATTGTTCGATGCATCCGGAAACCAGATTGGCAATGCAGTTGAATGGCAGGATCTGAACGCCCGTGCCGTTTATCGCAACGAAGTAAACCGGGTGATCAGCGCATTGAAAAACGGCGATCTCTCCGTTCGTGGGGATTTGGCAATTCTGGATGATGTTTACGGAAAAATGATGCAGGGTATCAACGAAGTTATTGATTCCATTCTGGAACCGATTTCCGAGCTGCAGCAACGCCTGCCGAAAATTGCCGATGGCGATTTGACAGCGTATGTAACCGGTGAATATATGGGCGATCATGCACTGCTCAAAAATTCGCTGAATGCCACGCTGGATTCGCTAAACAGTATTTTAACGCAGGTTGCTGTTGCTGTTGATCAAATTTCTTCGGGATCGCTGCAAGTTTCGGATTCCAGCCAATCACTCTCGCAGGGCGCTACGGAACAGGCCAGTTCACTGGAAGAAATTTCTGCATCGATGAACCAATTGACAGCACAAACCCGCCAAAATGCAGAGAACGCCGCACAGGCCAACAAATTGGCCGCAGGTGCCCGCGATTTTGCCAATACCGGCAATCGTCAAATGGGCGACATGCTGAACGCGATGGATGAAATCAACAAATCATCCACCCAGATTTCCAAAATTATCAAAGCGATCGACGAAATTGCTTTCCAAACCAATCTGCTGGCGTTAAACGCAGCGGTGGAAGCTGCCCGCGCCGGCGTGCATGGCAAAGGATTTGCCGTTGTTGCGGAAGAGGTTCGCAACCTCGCCCAGCGCAGCGCCAAAGCCGCCAAAGAAACAACGGAATTGATCGAAGATTCCATAAAACGGGTGCAAAACGGAACCAATATCGCCAACGAAACCGCCGGGGCATTGGGCGAAATTGTTAATCAGGTAACCAAAGTGACCGATCTGGTGGGCGAAATTGATGTTGCATCCAAAGAGCAGGCTCAGGGTATAGGGCAAATCAACGAGGGATTGAGCCAAATTGACAAAGTAACCCAATCCAACACCGCCAGCGCAGAAGAAACGGCCGCTTCGGCTGAGGAACTCTCCGGTCAATCATCCCGGTTGAAAGAGATGTTGGGCAAATTTAAATTGAAAACCGAAGAGCAGGAAGCGTGGAATGGACAGTTGCCCAATGGCATTACGCCGGAGTTGTTGATGCAGATGTTGCGACAGCTTCAATCTCAGGGGCTTAATCCGTTCCAATCTCAGCCTGTCAAAAAATCTGCCCCGGAAACAGCATGGGGTAGCGCACCGGTAAAGCGGAATGCGCCGTCAAAGCTCAGTTCCGGTAAATCTGTCGATCCGTCATCTGTCATTTCGCTGGATGATGATGATTTTGGCAAATTTTAATCGCGTTGATGAATAACGATTGTTGTTGAGCCAATAATGACTGTAATGTATATTTAACGTTCTTTAGAAAGTAAATTGTCCAAATGTTGCAATTAACCAGAACGGTGACAGAAATTTATACAACGGGAAACACCAGCTCCCGCGCTCGCCAGCACAGCCCAACAGTTGTGCTGGCGGCCGGAATTTTGCTAACCATGTTGCCGGTAACAATGATTGTGCCGGTGCTAAAAGAGTTGGTTAGTGTCCGTTTTTTAGTGGATACTTTTTGGGCACATGCCTTTATGTCTACCAGTTTGATTGGTGCGATTTTATTCGCGCCGATTGCTGGTCGCATACTCGATAGGGGTGTGAACCGCCGGATGCTGTTCGCCGTTTCGTTGTCACTAAATGCACTCTGCTTTGCCGGTATGGCGGTGGCATCATCGTTTCCGGCATTGATGGTTGCCCGTTTTCTGGAAGGCACAATGCACATTACGGCATTGTCTGCCTGGCTGACTTGCGGCGCAGAATCCGCAAAACCCGGTCGCACAGGGCGAACAATGGGCGCGCTTGGTGGAATGATTATGCTGGGCATTACGATTGGTGTTCCACTTGGTGGTGTCATCGCCGGTGATAACGCTATTCGGGTGCTGTGGGCTGCGGCGGGCGTATCATTTGCAACCGCATTGTTTGCATTTGTTGCGGTTCAAAATACAGCGGCAAAATCCCCAAAACTCCACCGTTCGGGTAATTTGATGGGCATGTTACGCAACAACCCGTTTATTCTGATACCGTATGCATATTCATTTATCGACAGATTGTGCATCGGTGTGGTTGTTTCTACGCTTGGGCTGTATATGACAGATGTTTTGATGATGTCGCCGGCGCAACGCGGGATTACGTTATCGTATTTTCTTATTCCGTTTTCGCTGCTTTCCTATCCCGCCGGACGGTTGTCCGATCGCACCGGACGTGTCGGCATGATGGTAACCGGCAGCTTGCTGTTCGGTGTTGTTTTTATGTTTTACGGCCATTTGGAGAACCACTGGTTTGCCGTTGCAATGGTGTTTAGCGGTATTATGAGTTCGTTGATGTTTGCACCAACGCTGGCGCTCTGCAAAGATTTATCCGCAACTGAAAGCCACGGCGCGGTTTTCGCGGGATACAATATTGCCGGGTCGCTCGGCTTTGTGGTTGGACCGTTGGTTGGCGGCAGCCTGTTCTACTGGTTTAGCCAACAATACAGCGATTTAGAGGCATATCGCCAAACTTTTATTATCAGCGGATCGTTCGAATTATTCTGCGTGCTGGTATCACTGCCATTTTTTTGGCGGTTATATTCTGTAAAAAAAAGCCGTTAATATTGCGAAACGTTTCGCAGTTTGCTGTAAAATTTTCACTCAAAACGACAGGGACTCGTCGTGGAAGTTATTACCAATTATGTTGAAATCAGGGATGAAGAATACCGGTTGATCCGCGATCTGGTGTATAGCCGGTTCGGGATTTCTCTGGGAAATGACAAAAAAACGCTGGTTGTCGGGCGGTTGAGCAAAATCCTCCGGAGCCATCAGTATCAATCCTTCGAGCAATTTTATCAATATGTGATTAACGATCGATCGGGTAAAGCGCTTAGCTTGTTGATCGATCACATTTCGACCAACCACACTTATTTTTTCCGCGAAGATGATCATTTCAAATATTTTCGAGAGATTGTTTTACCTCAATTAGCCCAACGAGCACGGGAAATCGGCCGGCTCGATATTCGTATTTGGTGCGCCGGATGTTCATCCGGTGAGGAAGCATACACGCTGGCCATGCTCACCAAAGAGTATTTCCAAAACGAAGGGGGTAATTGGGAACTGGGGCTTTTGGCAACGGATATCTCCAGCAACGCATTGGAAAAAGCACAAACCGGCATTTATGCAACAGAAAATATTGAGCGGATTCCCACGGATTTGAAACGCAAATATTTCCGCAAATTGCCAGACGGCCGGTGGCAGGTGAATGACTCGCTGAAACAAATGATCCTGTTCCGGCGCCTCAATTTGATGCGCCCCAGCTTTCCGTTCAAAGGCAAATTTCCGGTGATTTTTTGCCGGAATGTCATGATTTATTTTGATGAAATGACCCGCGATGCGCTGGTTAAACGCTTCCATAATTATACGGAGCCCAATGGCTATTTATTTATCGGGCATTCCGAAACCCTGCGAAATTACGATATTCCATATCATTATGTCCAACCGGCAGTCTATCGGAGGAATTAATCAATGAATTCAAACCCTGTAAAAGTATTGGTTGTGGACGACTCTGCCCTGGTTCGGGAAGTGATTAGTACTGGGCTTGCCCAGGACCCGGATATCGAAGTGGTCGGTCGTGCGTCTGATCCGTATATCGCGCGGGATAAAATTGTGCAACTGAAACCGGATGTGTTGACACTGGATATCGAAATGCCCAGAATGGACGGAGTGGAATTTTTACGAAAATTGATGCCCCAATTTCCGTTGCCGGTAATTGTGGTTAGCGCGCTTTCCCGCAAGGGTAGCCAAATTACGCTGGATGCGCTAGCTGCCGGCGCGGTAGATTTTGTCACCAAGCCGTCTATCGATGTGGCAAACGGGCTACAGGAAATGATGAGTGATTTGCGATTTAAAGTAAAAATGGCCTCACGGGTAAACGTCAATCACTGGAAGGGGCGCACCCGCCATTCCCGGAATACTGCACAGCGTGCAACTGTTCAGTCACTGTCAGAATCTACGGATAAAGTGATTGCCATTGGCGCATCCACCGGCGGTACGGAAGCTATCAAAGATGTGCTGAGCATGCTTCCGCCGAACACTCCGGGAATTGTAATTGTGCAACATATGCCGCCTGTTTTCACCCAAAAATTTGCCGAACGGCTCAATTCGCTTTGTGCGATTGATGTAAAAGAAGCCGAAGATGGCGACCGCGTGTTAACCGGAACTGCGCTGATTGCACCGGGAGGGAAGCATATGGAGCTCAAACGCTCCGGCGGCGTATATCGCGTATCTATTAAAGATGGCGATTTGGTTTGCGGACACAAACCCTCTGTGGAAGTGCTGTTCCGATCCGTTGCCAAAACGGTTGGCACCAATGCGGTTGGGGTTATGCTCACCGGAATGGGTGCGGATGGCGCGGACGGAATGGTAGAAATGCGCAAAGCCGGCGCACGTACCGTCGCACAGGACGAAGCTACATCTGTCGTATTTGGCATGCCGAAAGAAGCCTACCAACGTGGTGGCGCAGAAAAATTGGCGGCATTGGATAAAATACCATACATCATCACTGAATATTTGAAATAATTATGGGAATTATTTTTGTTAAAACCGGCGAAATTGGTATTTCAAACACGCCCGGCGATGTGATCCGGACTGTTTTGGGCTCTTGTGTCGCCCTCGTTTTTTTGGCACCAAAAACCAGAACGGTCGGATTGGCGCACATTGCATTACCGGATTCCAAAATTGCTGATCCGAATAACCAGAACATTCTACCGGGACAATATGCCGATACCGCCGTACCGCACATGATTCAGGAATTTCAGCGCAAATACGGCGTTCAAAAACCGGGTGATCTGATCATCAAATTGACCGGCGGCGCAACTGTGATGGATCAGGGGGGAACATTCAATATCGGAAAACGAAATGTGCTCGCTATCCGTAAAATGCTCTGGAAAAATCACCTCGCGCCCATTGCAGAAGAAGTTGGGGAAAATTACGGCCGAAAAGTTTCGATTGAAATTGAAACCGGCAGAGTTCTTATTTCATCACCGGGAAAAGGGGAATGGGAAATATGATTCAGAAAGTGTTAATCGCAGATGACTCAGCTATTGCACGTTCAATCGTGCGGCGGGTGTTGGAAGCTGCAGGATTTGAAAATCTGGAAATCCGGGAAGCTGACTGCGGCGAAAAAGCGCTGGAAATGCTCAAACAATCACCGGCGGAGCTGGTGTTGACGGATTTAAACATGCCGAAAATGGACGGTTTTCAATTATTACGGCGAATTAAAGCATCGCCAAAATTAACCCAAACCGAAGTTATCGTCATTTCCAGCATCGTAACCGAACAAAAAGTTCAGGAATTGAAAATAAACGGGGCGCTGGAAGTTTTCAAAAAACCGTTGGCAATGCCCGAAGTTTGCCAGTTTCTGACCGAATACCGCGACGGACTGACATCGTTTTAGCCGAAAGTCTGTTTTCTAAAATGGATTAAAAAAAATATAAAGTTATATAAAACAGTAGATTGTGAGGAAGAACTTATGGAATTGGCAACAGAAAAAATGCTCTCCGCTTTAAATGATGCACTTGCCGAAACGTTCGAAGGTTTGGCATTCGCCGAAGCCGAACCCTGCCAACAGGTGAATGTGCTGCCAAAACCGGTTCAGGATTACCGGGTTGCCGTTATCGAACTGCAACAACCGTTTTCGGCTAAATTATCCCTCTTTTTTGAGAAAGAACAGGCGAATGAATTGTTCGAAACAACCGTTGGATTAACCGCCGAAGACCCGCAAATTGTGGACGATATGCTCGGCGAATTTGCCAACACCATTTTTGGTTGTTTTGTGCGCAATCTGCTCAATAATGGCGAACCGTTCAATTTGGGTTATCCCAAATCTGGCAGCCAGGCGCAACGCATTGCCATGGAAGAAGTGAACAAAAGCATGCTGCTATCCTGCGATGTGGATATGGAGCCGATTTACCTCAGCTTCAGCCATAACGTGCCGCAAAAATGATGGCGAATCTGCTCGATAGAATTTTCCCCGCTCGACATTGCTGAACATTTTCGGTATATTTCCATAACAGGTTTTCATACTGAAAATGTTGGCAAAAACTATGAAAAAACAATACCTTGAGCCTAAATTTTTTGTCGATAGCGATCACCCGAAAGTGATCGCTTTTGCGAAAAAAACAACCGGTAGCAACCGCGATCCGCAGCAAGTTGCAATGTCTCTTTTTTACGCCATCCGCGATGGGTGGCGATACGATCCCTACCAAATTGACCTCTCCGAATCCGCCATGAAAGCCAGCCATTTGCTCACCCGCAATTATGGATATTGCATCGAAAAAGCTTGTTTGCTGGCGGCGAGCGCGCGGGTGTTGGGCATCCCGTCGCGATTGGGATTTGCCAACGTCCGCAACCACATCGGCACGGAAAAACTGGAAAAAATTCTCCAGACGGATGTGCTGGTGTTCCACGGTTACACAGAATTATATCTCGATAACTGTTGGGTGAAAGCCACGCCTGCGTTTAATCGGCAACTGTGCGACAGGCTGAACGTTGCACCGCTGGAATTCGATGGAAAAACAGATTCGCTGTTTCAGCAATACGCAGCGGATGGCGGAAAATTTATGGAATATTTGCATGATTACGGCACATTTGCGGATGTGCCACGCGATCTGTTCATCACCGAATTAAAGCGTCATTATCCGCATTTGTTCAACCAACAGCAAACAGATGAAAACCTGCCGGTCATCATTTCCGGGTTGTAAAATTACATCAAATTCTGCGATGCCAAATCTTGTTTTTTTTGGTGATTACCGCTATTTTCTGTGAATTCAACAGAAGAGGCGGTAAATGAGTGTTATCAAAGAAATGGTTCACCGGCGGGTCCCGCAAATTTTTGGCTTGTATCTCGGTGGTAGCTGGGCTGCGATTCAATATGTGGATTGGCTGGTCAATCGCTATGGTTTGTCGTCGTATCTAACTGATATTGCACAAGTTACACTCGTGTCACTTATCCCGACTGTTTTGTTATTGGCCTATTTCCACGGTGCGCCAAATCGCCAGAAATGGGGACGTTTGGAGAAAATCGGTATTCCGGTAAACGCGTTAATTACTGCCGGATTGCTATTTTTTCTGTTCAGCGGAAAATCGCTGGATGCTGCGTCGCAAACCGTAACTATCGAAGACGAGTACGGAAAACAAATGAAGCGGAGTATCCCGACCGAAAACGCGCGGCGGCGGTTGGCGTTATTTGCGTTTGATAATCAAAGCAAAAACAATGATTTGGATTGGTTGCAACACGGTATCTCTTTTGCATTGTTTTACGATCTTTCTCAAAATATGTTTTTGGATTTGTGGAGCAGCGAGTGGCTGCAAGACCGGGTAGAAGCCGCCGGTTTTTCCAATGGCGTGAATATTCCATTTGCGCTGAAGCAAAAAATTGCCCGCGATATGCACCTCGATTTTGTCATTACCGGAAATTATCAATCCGACGGTGAAAACCTGCAGCTTGACAGTGAAATTTATCAAACCAAGCTCGGGAAAAAAATTGCCGGGGCGTCCTTCCGCGGCGACAATTATGTTGATCTAATCGATTCGGTTGCCATTTTTATCAAAAATAATGTCGATTTACCCGAGCAAAGCCGCATCAACGCTGTGGATTTACCGCTCAGCGAAATACTGACATCAAATGCGGACGCTTTCGAGAATTACGCCAAAGGGCGTTTTGCCAACAATTTCAGGAAAGATTACGCTACCGCACAGCAACTGTTCGAAAAAGCAGTTGCAGATGATCCGACATTCGCTTCCGCGCTTTGGGATTTATCAGGCGTTTATTTAAATAACGGGCAGGAAGTGCAGGGCAAAACAGTGCTCGAAAAAGCAATGAAACATCACTACAAATTGCCGGAACGTAACCAGTTTTATCTCAAAAGTTTTTATTATTTCGTCAATCAGGAAATCGATAAACAATTTGCCCTGCTGAAAATGTGGACAGAACTCTATCCACAGGATGTCAACGCGCATTTGAATTATGGCTCGGCGTTGAATCAACGAAACAATTTCGACGGAGCGATAAAACAGTGGCAAATCGCCGCGGATCTCGATCCGGAAAAGCAATATATTTTGCACAATATCGGTTTTATCCAATTCAAAAAAGGGGATTTTGAAAGCGCACTGGCAAGCTACCGGCGTTATGCAGAGGCCTATCCCAACGAATACCGTTCGTTTTACAAGCTTGGCGATATGTATGAGGATTTGGGTGATTTTGCAGCCGCCAAATCCAATTTTGAAAAAGCGCTGCTGCTGGAGCCGGGCGGTGTTGCTGCCAAAATAGCTTTGGCACGCGTATCGCTCAATACCGGGAATCCGGTAATTGCAGGCGAAATGTATGCCGATGCGTTGGCAAGCTGCACGAGTTTGATTGATAGCACAAATGTGCTCGACGGAATAATGCGATTTTATCAATATAAAGGGCAGGTGCGCAAAGCGTTAGACATCCACAAAAAGCGCCTGGCATTGTTGAAGCGCAGCACCAATCCACTATCATTTAACATCGAATATCAGATATTGGGCATCGAACCGTTTGTGGAAGCCCAAGATTTTGACGGCGCTACAAAAATACTGGCAAACACCAAAAACGAACTGCCGGAATCGCTAAAAAAGCTGGTTGCGTTTGGCGAATTACGGGTGTTTTTGAGGCAAAAAGATATTCCGCGTGCCGAAGCAGCGTTGGTAGATGTTATCGCCGGCATCGACTTGTATAAACGGGAAGAATTACGGCACTTTGTTCAATATGCCCGTGGCATAATAGCAGAAGCCAAAGGGAAGCCAGATAGCGCCTTGGCGGCGTTCCAGAGTCGTATTGAGATGGAGCCGTGGCGGGAAATTCATGTTTCAACGAATCTCGATATTGTTCGTTGCTACCGGAAATTGGGGAAGTTTGTCGATGCCAATCAGTTGGTGAAAAAATTGCTCAAAATTGCCCCACATTCACCCGGTTTGCAAATGGAAATGGGGCATCTCGCTGCTGCCCGAGGCGATAATTCATTGGCGATAACCCATTTTGAGCGTGCCCTGGAAATTTGGGCAGATGCCGAACCGGATTTTAGAGATGCTATATTAGCTCGCGAGATGTTGGGAAAGCTGCGTCCCACCAGTTAAAAATTTCCAATCGCCCGAAACTTGTTCTGAGTACGATCATTCACGGAAATGATTGACAAACCTACCACCCGATGTTTACATTTTCCCGCAATTGACGGATTAATTGATGATGAAAACGGAGCTTTTTTTCATGCAGAATAAAGTGTTGAAGCTGTTGTTATTTCTGGTTTTACCAGCTCAGATAGTTGTTGCGCAGGTGAATACCGAGGCATTGCGGAAACAGGATGCCGCCGAAGGCTGGAGCGCCAATTTTTCGTTCGATATGGCATACAACGCCGGCAACTCGGAATATTTAAAATTGAAAGCCGGTTCGCGGATCGACGTTAAATTTACGCCGTTTTCTGCATTTTTGGTGGGTAATTATCAGCGCGGGTTGGAGGCAAATGAGCTGTTTATCAACAAAGCGTTTGTGCACGGGCGATTGATGCGCAGTGTTTTCAGCAATCAACAGGTAGAAGTTTTTCTCCAAAAAGAATTCAACGATTTTATCAAATTGAAAGACCGGGAATTGGTCGGCGGCGGATTGCGTTTTCAGCTGGTCAATCAGGATTCTGCCAAACAATCCATTGTTGCGTATTTGGGCGTTGGCATCATGTGGGAACACGAATCGCTGGATCTGGAAACATCGGTTCAGGATAAAAACCAGTTTCGCTCAACCAATTATCTTTCCATTCGCTGGCGAATTGACGAACGGCTGCGATTTCTGGTGATCGGCTATTTTCAGCCGTCGCTGGAAAGCAGCAGCGATTACCGCTTACTGTCCGAAAGCACGCTGGCGTTCAACCTGACCAAACAGGTGGTTTTCCGCACAACGGTCAATTACCGGCGCGATAACGAACCGCCCGCAGGTGTAAAATCGTATGATCTGGAGTTGAGTAACGGTATTAGTGTGCTGTTTTAGGCATAAAAAACCGTGCAGATTTTGACAATCTGCACGGTCAAAAGTTGATAAAAATGTCTGCTATTCTTTTGCCAGTTCCGGCGCTTTCAGCAAATACGAATAAATAAAATCATCAATTTCGCCATCCATTACCCGTTGGGTATCGCCGGTTTCGTGGCTGGTACGGTGGTCTTTCACCATTTGATAGGGGTGGAAAACGTATGAGCGAATCTGGTTTCCCCAGCCGATATCCGTTTTGCTGTCTTCCAGTTTTTGCTGTTTGGCGCGTTCTTCGTCCAGCTTTTTTTGATACAGCCGCGCATTGAGAATTTTCATGGCGTTGGCTTTATTCTTATGCTGGGAACGCTCACTTTGGCAGGTGACCACAATTCCCGTTGGAATGTGGGTAATCCGCACCGCGGAATCTGTCCGGTTAACGTGCTGGCCGCCCGCACCGCTGGCGCGATACGTATCGATCCGCAAATCATTCGGGTTTACTTCAACTTCAATTTCTTCATCAATTTCCGGCAGCACAAAAACGGATGCGAACGAAGTATGGCGTCGTCCGTTGGAATCGAACGGCGAGATCCGCACCAATCGGTGCACGCCCAATTCGGATTTCAAATATCCGAAAGCAAAACGCCCTTTTATTTCGATGGTGACGCTTTTGATGCCCGCTTCATCGCCGGGTAAAATATCCAGCGTTTCGGTTTTAAAGCCCTGGCGTTCCGACCAGCGCAAAAACATGCGCATGAGCATTTGTGCCCAATCCTGGCTTTCGGTTCCGCCTGCGCCCGGATGAATCGTCAAAATGGCGTTTTTCTGATCTTCCGGCTGTCCCAATAATCCGCGTAATTCCAGGTTTTTTACAGATTTAAGCAGCGCGTCGCTTTGCTTTGCCAATGCTTCCAGCTCGGCAGTATCGTTGGCGTCTGCAGCCATTTCCAGCATCAAATCCATATCTTCCAACTGCTGAAAATGACCCTTCCAGTCGTTCACCCGTTCTTTGATATCGCTCAGTTGTTTGAGGGTTTTTTGGGCGGCTTCGGGGGAGTTCCAAAATTCGGGATCTGTGGTGATACGCTCTAATTCTTCCGCTTTTTGTTGCAGCGAATCAACATCAAAGATACCCCCGGAGATTCACCAACATCTCGCGGGATTCGTTGAGCCGTGCTTTAATTTCTTCAACCATACCTTCTTCCCCTTTATTTCTTGTCCAGATTGATGTCGTAAATCGAGCGAATCTGGCACGATTCAAAATAGTGTTCCAGAATTTGTTCGCTGGTAAAGCCTTCCATTGCCATTACCGCGCCGCCGGTTTTGCACATGCCCACGCCGTGACCCTGTCCGGCGCCCACAAATGTAAAATTGATCGGCGTTCCGGTGTCATCCAAATCCCGTTCAACAACAAAACAGGAGCTTGGCAGATAATCGTATGACAGCGCTTCGCGGATGTTCAACTGCCCGCGAATCCGGTAATTTTTCAGGCTGCCGATTAACTCAATCTCAAAAAGCCGTCCGGAACGTCCGCGGCTGATGGGAATGATTTCGAACAAAATACCGATATCTTCACCGGTTTTTTTGCGGATAATATCTTCCAGTTCCCGGCGGGAATAATCAACTTCCCAGCGGAAAAATTTTTTGACGCGTTCCAGCGATGGCGGCAGTTTGCGCCCTTTCAGGTTGCACCATGTTTCCGGGCGCGATTCGATCCAACTACTGACCATTTTTTCGTTCTGCAACGAAGTAAAGGTTTCCGGCACGGTGTGCCAGTCGTATTTTCCGAGAAAATGCGCTTCGTCGCTGCTTTCGGTTGCTGCGTGGGAATCTTCCGTGTGACCGCCGCAAATCAGGTGAAACGGCGTATCGCGGATGTGATCGTTGAGAAAAATAACCTGTCCGGCAGTTTCCTGTACTGCTTTGATGATATTTTCATCGTCAAAATCCGTCCCGAAATAGCGCAGGGTTTCGCCAATATTGGTGTAATCGAACGGATCGCCGAGGCACTGGTGGTTGATGCGTGCCATCGCTTCGCTGCGGCAAACGATTGCCAGCGCTTTGGAAAATTCCGGCGGCAAATCCGAACCGATTTCTGAATGGATCACCCGTTCCAGATACAGCTCCAGCGGCACTTCGCTGATGGCCATCAGGTTACCGTTGATATCCAGCCGGAATTCCAGAATTCCGTTGAAAACCTGGTCGGCGTAATAATCGCGTTGCAACACATCATCAAATGTGCGTACCGCAAAAATTTTGATTTTGCTGTTGAGGTCTTTGGGAATGATGCGCAAAACATCTTTGACTTCGGTTGATTTGTCGTATTCTGCGTCAAACGCTTCCAACTGCCCGCCCGGCGCTTTGTCGCGGTGTTTTTCCACATACGGAATAAATTCCGGCTGAAACCGTTTGAACGCTTTGCGTGCCGCGATATCTGTCGGGTAATTGCCGGCAACCACCACATATTTGGTGTTATTATTCACCTGGCGTTTGTCCAGATTAATGCTGCCGCCCAATACTCTCAGCTCCGCAGATTTGTCAATCAGTTGTGCTGATTTCAATTTCTGCTCCGCCATATCTTTTTTAAAAGATTCGTAGAGCACTAAAAAATAATGCTCTTTGCCGGGCTTGCTATCCTTGATTTTTATTCGCCATTTCAGGTCTGTTTTGATATTATCTATCAAAGGTTTGTTTTCGCCATCAACCAGCGAAAATGCACCCATAACGCGAAAATCGATATGTTCCTGATCTTTGAATAAACCGATCCGAAAGACAGGCTGGTTGTTCGTGGATTTGAGATGGATCGCTTGAGCGCTGTTTGACATATCGTAACTCTTTGGTTTTAATAAAGTTAGTAAAATAATTCGTTTATTATTGCCGGAAACAGCTTTGGAATTTTCAGTAAATACGTTTGCTGAGCCGTTCCGGTGCCGGTTGATACCGCTGTTTAATTATGTTTATGGCAATCTGCCAGAACATAGTTTAGCTAGGTAAGATAGCGTCATTTTGCTAAAAAATCAAGTTTTAGATGTGCCAAAGCATCGCATAAAAAAAATCTCCCGATAAAAAATTGATTTTACGTCGCTATTTTGTTATGTTGACGGGTTATCGCTGATGGAGAAGCCTTTTTGAGAAACAGGGGAAGCATATTCTGGTTGCTGATTTGCATGCTGACGGCGGTGTATGGGCAAAGCTTGTCAACACCCGGCCAATCAACAACGGCAACCTATGGCGATCGCCTGGTTTACGGGGCGATCCGGCAGAACCAATTTTCGATCAATCCTTTTGAAATAGACTCCGACATTCAAAAAACCGCTGTGCAGCTCGTTTTTGGCTACGGTTTGCTCAAAACACCCGGGAAAATTGCCGCGCCGCCAACGCTCATCGAGAAGCATTTTGCCAGCGCCGATTTCCGGATTTGGCGAATCCTCATCAAACGCAGCGTGGTTTTTCAAAATAACCAGATTTTGCGCAATGCCGATGTTCAGTTCACTTTCAATTTGCTGCGGCGATTCGGGGGGCATGTGCTCAACCGCAGGCTGGATTTCAAAAACATCAGCAAAATTGAAACCAGCGGCGACCTCGAAGTAATCTTCACTTTAAAAGAACCCGACGAAAATTTTTTGGAAACGCTGGCGGATGTGCCCATCGTTTCTGCGGATTATTACGCGGAAATAACGACAATGGGCTATCGCCTGTTCGACGAAATTCAGCCGATGGGAATGGGTCCTTTCCAAATTGTTTACCAAACCCGCGACCTGATCATGTTGCGGTATCACCTGCAATACATTTACGGACGCCCGTTTCTGGAAGAAATTCGGCTGCGTTTTTACAACGATGAACAATCGCTGATTGACGCGCTGGTGAATGGCGAAATCGACTACATCGAATTTCCCGATCGCAACACCACAGACCGGCTGCTGGAACTGATGCGCACCCGCATCAACGTGTTTTTAACGCCGCGACCGGAAGCCAAATTATACGTGCTGCTGTTCAATGTACAACACGGCGCGTTGAAAGATGCCAGCGTGCGCCGCGCGATAAATCTGGCGATTCACAAAGAAAATATCGTCGAGCGATTCGCAAAATCCATCGGGGAGGTGAGCCATTCGCTATTTCCGGACGATTCGCCGCATTTCAAACGGGAGTTTTTTACAGATCGCTACCGCCCGCGCGAATCCATCCAATTGCTGAAAGCCACCGGCTGGCAATACAATCGCCAATCGATGATGATCGAAAAAAATGGACAACCGCTCACGTTCAAGCTGTTTTTTGCGGAAAACTCCGAGCTGGAGCAAAATTTGGCCCGGGCGATCAAACTTAATCTGGCGGAAATAAATGTGAACGTTCAGCCGTTCCCGGTTTCGCCGGATGCCAAAGATCGCCTGCTCAGCAACAGCGAGTACGAAGCGATGATTTATTCCTATACCTACGATCCGGATTATCCCTTCAGCGCGGCAGAGGATTTTTTCGAAAATGTGCTCGGTGCGGAGCAAAACGTTCCCAACTATCGCAACGCATATTTGAGCCAACTGTTCGACCTCGTTCGCAACGTGCCGGCCAAACACGAAAACGCGCTGGAACGACTGCAATATTATCTCAATCGCGAAACGCCGGCCACATTTTTGTTTTTCGATAACGATATTTTGATCGGGCTGGACAAACGCTTCGCATCGTTCCGCGATGTGGTGCGCACCCGCGACAAACGGATGTTCTTCCGGCTGAATCCCATCGAAAACTGGTTTGTACCCAAAAACCTGCAGAAATATCCATGAAATGGCGTGTCAAAACACGGTTGCGCCTGCTCAAACGGCGATTTCAGCAGGTGCTGGCCCGGAAAATTTCCACCCGGCTGATGCTCACTTATGTCGGTTTGGGCGTGGTGCCGTTGGTGCTCGTGAGCATTTTGCTCATTTCGCTAACGCAGGAAACCGTGCAAAATTACGTTTTCCAACTCAATCAGGAAACCGCCCGTCGCGCCAGCAACGAAATTTATTTGTTCCTCAAAGATCCGCTGACCGTGCTGCAAACCACCTCGCTCACCCGCGATATTTACGAAATGGACGTGTTCCAGCAAAGCAGCCTCATCAACCGGATTAAAGAAGCCAATCCCATTTTTCGCAAAATTTATGTGCTGAACGACAGTGGCTATGTGGTTGTTACTACTCAATTTGGCGAAGAAGCGCGCGATATGCGCGACCAGCCGTTTTTTCTGGAAGAGCACGAGTTTTTCTCGGAAGTTTATTTCTCGCCATCACGTTTTCCGCTGATGACCATTGCCGAACCGATTTCCCGGTTTAACCAGCAGGTGGGCAAACTTGTTGCTGAAATCGATCTCAAAAGTATATGGACGCTGGTGGACAGCGTTACCATCGGCAACACCGGTTACGCGTTTTTGCTGAGCGCGGATGGTCAGGTGATCGCCCATCCGGACCGGGACAAAGTGTTCAATCGCGAAGATTATTCTGCGTACGATTTTTACCAAAATCTGAAATCTGGCGCAGCACAGCAAATTACCCACGATGTCAACGGCGAATCCGTCATTTTGGTGCATTCCGAAGTGCCGCGACTCGGCTGGAGCGTTTTGGTGGAACAATCGCAGGAAGAGGCGTTCCAACTGGCCAGCCAAATGCAACGTAACGTGATGTATTTTACCACGTTAACCGTGCTGATTGCCATCATTTTGGGGATTTTTGGGGTGCGCCGTTTTGCCAAACCGTTGCTGGAACTGGTTCGCGGTGCCCGCGAATACGGCGCCGGAAATCTGGAACACAAAATCGATTTACCGACCCGCGACGAACTGGCGGAACTCGCCAGCGAATTTAACGCGATGGCCAATTCGCTAAAAGAAAATCAGCGGGAATTGCAGCGGATGGAGCGCCTGGCGGCACTCAGCCGTTTTGCCGCGCTGGTCAGCCACGAGGTGCGCAATCCGCTAAATTCGATGAACATCAATATGCAAATGCTCAAACGCACCATTTCCCGCCCGGATATGCCGGAAGAGCGCAAAATCAAATATCTGGATGTGATTTCGTCGGAGATCAACCGCATCAACGATTTGGTGACCAATTTTTTGACCATCGCCCGCCCGCCGGAACTCAATCCGGTGCGAACCGATATTCACGCCGTGCTTTCGGAAGTGATTTTGCTCCAAAAAACCCGCGCTGAAGCTGAGGGAATTGCCGTCAAAACGCGATTTACGCGAAAAAAAGTGACCGGAATGTTCGATTACAATCAGTTGAAACAGGTGTTTCACAACATTTTTATCAACGCCATCGAAGCGATTCCCGATACGGGCATCATGCGCATCAACACGACTGTGAAAGATTTATCCGATGATGAAAATCAGCAATTTGTTGTAATTATTGAATTTAAGGATAGTGGGGAAGGTATCCCTGAGGAAATTTTGCAGGAAGTGTTCGAATTTTATCACACCACCAAACGCTCCGGCACCGGGCTCGGTTTGGCGATTGCCCGGCAAATTATTCAGGGACACAGCGGGAAAATTTATATCCGCAGCAAACCGGGTGTGGGGACGTCTGTTTTTCTGGAATTACCGATCGATCCGCCGGTGGAGCCGGAAAAGGATAAGGATGAAGGATAAAGGATGAAGGATGAAGGATGAAGGATAAAGGATGAAGGATGAAGGATAAAGGATAAGGAATGAATATTAATTGTCGTGGCGCAGCGCTGACCCGCCCAATCGCCATTGCGCCAAAAAACAATCAAAATGAAAACCGCACGCCAACGCTATTGCTGGAAATTTCCACCCGTTGCAATATCGCATTCAATTTCCGGTTGTTGCGCGTGTGGAAAAAATAATACACCACATCAAACGCCAGTAAAAAACTCCCCTGCAAAATTATCGCAGCGCCGTAGCCCTGCAGCCGTTCGCCCTCGCGGGTGATATCGTTGCCGCGATTGACGAGGTAAACGCCGGTCATGATGTATGCTGCATCCAGCCCGGTGTTGAGCAGCAGCAATTTCTCGATGCCGCGCTGTTTGTCGATGGCATCCGCCAGCGAAAGATTGTGCAGCGAATGGCGGGCGCGCCAATAGCCGAGTCCGGCAATGCCCAGATTCACGGCGTTCCACATCAGCGTCATTTCGTGAAAATATCTGTCGCGGCCGTCGCTGGCGCGATACTGGATTCCCGCTGCGGCCATATTTGCCAACGACCAGCCACTCAAAATCTGCATCGCCCTTCGATTGATTTGGTTGTGGCGTTCGCCGTATCCGATGAGTTCATTTTGCGCAAAAAGCGGATTCGCCGCCAAGCCAACGAATAGCATCGCAAACAGAAATTTTCGCATGTACATGTTCCATTTTTTGAGGGCAAATATATCTACTTTTTGGGTGCGAATCAACCGGCAGCTGATTCATTTGCCCGTTGTCGTAAGACTTCATCCGTTGACATTTCGAATAATATCTTTTATATTCACAAGCTGTGAAACAACTATCAAACGGTGTTACCGATATTTAGAAGGAGATCATATTGAAATCTCGGTTGCTGATCGTACTGATCTGCGGGTTGTGGGTGACTGGATTTTCCCAGACAACGGGTGAGGCAAACCTTTTCCGAAGCGGGATGGATGCGTATAAATCCGGCAATTTTACCAATGCGCAAAGCACCTTTTTGCGGGCGTTACAGGAATACCCGAACGGGCAACTGGTAACCAGCATGCGCTATATGCTGGCGCGTTCGTATTATCAAATGAACGATTTTTCCCGCACGGAAATTGTCGCGAAATTCTTTTTTAGCAAACATCCGGAAAGCTCATATCTGGACGATATGCACCAATTGCTCGGCAACTCGTTTTACAAACAGCGCAATTACGAAGCCGCGATTGACGAGTGGGTTTGGGTGATGGGCAACAGCAAAGATCCCCGGTTAAAGCAAGTCACCGGTGATTATATTTTTGACACAATGAACAGCTTTTTTACGATTTCGCAAATTGAGCAAATTCGTGTCAAACATCAGAACCCGTTTTTGGATGGCGTTGCCCAGGTGGCCATCGGGCGTAAATTGCTGGTCGCAGGGGAAAACAGCCGCGCGAAATCCGTGTTGAGTGGATTTTTGCAATCACAACCGGATCATGCATACGCCGGCAAAGCCCGCGAACTGCTCGGCGCTCCCGTTTCGGGCAGCAGCAGTGGTAGCCGCACGTTTTTGTATCTGCAGGATACGGATGCCAACACAAAAGATGTTTCCGAAGCGCTGGCTTTGGGCATGCAATATGCGCTGGATGAATATCGCCAGCGGAATCCCGGCAGCGATGTCGGTCTGAAAATTCAGGACATTTCGCCATCAGTGTACAATGCGGTTTCGGCATACAAAGAATCGATAATCACCAGTGCGCCGGTTGCGGTTGTCAGCCCGGTGGATGTGGATCAAACCGCTGCATTGGCTGCGCTGGCAGCCTACGAAGAACGCCCGTTTATCGCGCCGCTCAGCTCGCAAACCGGACTGGCGGAACTCAATAAATTTGTATTTCAGATTAACCCGGATGCCCGCAGCAAAGGGCAATTTTTTGGAAGTTATGCCGCGCAATCGTTGCAGTTAAAGCGTTTGGCGGTGTTGGCACCTGCCAACCAGTATGGCGAAACCTTTGTCCAAAATTTTGTAGAAGCTGCGCAGGGCGAAGGTGCATCGGTGGAATCCATCCAGTGGTATTACGAAGATACCGAGGATTTTAACGCACAGTTCCGGGCCGTTTGGCGGAAAGGGATTTTTCTCGCGTTCCGCGATTCGCTGCTCGGTGCGGAACCGGATGCCAGCCAGGGCAAAATTGATCGCGAATATCGGGCGTATCTGGAACGCACATTCCAGCCGCGCCGTCCCGGTTTCCCGGTTGATTCTACCGATGTGGCGTCCACCGGTCTGGACGGATTGCTGATTGTGATTCGATCCCCGGAATTTATCCCGTTTCTGGCGCCGCAATTGGCGTTCAACAATATCAAAGCCACGCTGCTCGGTAACGAGGGCTGGAACGATGTGCAGCAGCTTCGCAAATTCCGGGATTATCTGGAAGGGATGGTGTTTATTTCACCCGGCTATTTCGACCCGGAATCTTCCAATTACCGGTTGTTTATGAACCGCTTCCGCAACGCCATGAAAGCCACGCCGGAACGGTTTCACCTGCTCGGTTACGATACCATGAAATGGATGCTCGACAATTATTCGCCGGGCATTTCAAGCAAGGATTACCGCGACCGTCTGGAAAAATCGCGGTTGTATCAGGGATTGATGCAGAGTATCCAGTTTGGCAGTAAGCCGAGGGTAAACAGCAAGTTATCTGTGCTAAAATTGAACTACGGGCAGGTGATTCCGATCAGTTTTTGAGGAATAAAATATAAAGTAGAATAAAAAAAGCCGCATCAATTGACGCGGCTTTTTTTTTGTAAAAACATGTGTTTTCTGTTTTACTTACAGGAACGAATAGGTCAACCCGGCGGCCAGCACCTGTTTCAACTGGCGTTTCGGGGAGATGTCCTTATCGTAAAACAACTGCAGGTTGAAGCTGACAGCAATCAGTTTGGACACTTTTGCTGAGAGCATATTGTCCCAACGCACGTCAATTTCATCGGCTGCGGAAAATGCTGAAAACATTTCCAGTTTGAAGGTGTAGAGAATGTTTTCGCTTACTTTGCGGGAATAATCAGAAACGGATTCCATACCAACTTCCGAACGCACTTTCTCAAGTTCAGGTGTATCGGGGTCGTCGCTGTATGCCGGAGCGAACGTTTCGTCTGTCGCAACAGTTTGTTTGAAGGCCAAACCGAGGCGGGTCTGGAATTCCGGGATCGGCTTGATCGCGATACCAAAGCTTTCGGTAAAAAAGCCGGGATTGAGGAATTTGGAGATTTCCTTTTTTTCTTCGTTGCCGTTGGCGTCTTCGCTGAAGGTGTAGCTGCTGGTTACTTGGCTGATGCCGGTAACGGCAACATAGGGATTGATTAACGTGCCCAGTTTGTAAGCCATCACGCTCTCCAGACGAATTTCGTCTGCGGATTTGCGGGAAGACTGGTCAGCGATTTTGGTTTGTCCATAGGAAATTTTGGCTGCGTTGCTCCAGTTGATCTTTTCCTGATCGTTGACGGCTTTGCCGTTAATATCCAGTTGCCAGTTCCAATTGTCGTCGCCGCCGGCACTCCAATTGCTCAATGAGGTTTGGGTAAAATTCAGGTTTCCGACCAGGCTTTCTGTCCAGCCGAATTTCGGTGCTTCTTTTTCCGCTTCCTGCGCAATTGCCGAAGCTGTTAAAATTACTGCGGTTAACAACATCCAACTCACATACTTCTTCATGGTTAATGCCTCCTAAATAATTGTAAATATAAGATTTAAAGATATAGAAAATTTTAAGTTCCCAAACAGGATAATACTATTTTACATAACAGTGCCCTCACCAGAATTGATGAAGGCACTGTGTGTATTTTCAATATTTTGAGATTCTGTTGTTACGGTTTACTTCGTGCGAACAAATTCGATACGGCGATTCTGCCGGCGGCCTTCCGGTGTGCTGTTATCAGCAACCGGACTTTGCGGGCCAAAGCCTTTGGCAGTAATGCGATTTGCTGCAATACCTTTCTGGACCAGATAATCTCTCACAGCAACAGCGCGGCGCTCGGAAAGGAGCATGTTTGCGGAATTGCTGCCGGTGTTATCGGTGTAGCCCTGAATTTGCACTTCCATATCCGGATATGCTTTCAGAGTTTGATAGGCTTTTTCCAAAATTTCTTCGGATTCTGCGGTAATTGCTGCTTTACCGCTGGCGAAAACAATACCTTCCAGCGTAATTTTGCCACCAACTTCGGTAACTTCCAGAATTACGTCGTCATCTTTGTTGGTCGGGTTGGTACCGCGACGCACTTCGTCACCGTCGTTTACGCTGCCGTTGTCGGTATCCATTGCCAACGGGTTGCTTTTGTATTTGTTCACTTCGTCGCCGTCGCTCAAACCGTCTTTGTCGCTGTCAGTAGCCATCGGGTCGGTTTTGTGCGTGTTCACTTCTGCGCCGTCGCTCAGTCCGTCACCATCGGTGTCGGCTTTGGTCGGGTTGGTTTTGTGCGACATCAATTCGTCTTTGTCGTTCAGCCCGTCGCCATCGGTGTCGGCTTTGGTTGCATCGGTGTTGTGAGTCATCACTTCTGCTTTGTCATCAAGTCCGTCACCATCGGTGTCGGCTTTGGTCGGGTCGGTTTTGTGGGTTTTGGCTTCTGCGCCGTCGTTCAGTCCGTCACCATCTGTATCCATTTCCAACGGGTTGGATTTGGTTTCGAGAAATTCTTCGCCATCGTTCAGACCATCGCCATCGGTGTCGGCGACGTTGTATTTGGTGCCAAGTTTTTTCTCGTCGCGATTGGTGAGTCCGTCACCATCTGGATCGGCATCCCAATCAAATCCGGTCATTGTTAAACCAACATGCAGATTCAAAAAGCCATCGTTGGATGCGTCTTTTTCGATGCCGTTCAGTACGTCGGAAAATACATAGTTATAACCGCCGCTAACTTCTAACGATGTGTTATCATCTATTTTGAACTGGACACCAACACCAAACGGTGCATACGGTTCCCAGCCTTCTGCTTCAACACCGGCAGTGGCGTTCGCCGGGAATTTTTCGATGATGTATTTTGCAGTACCCAGACCGCCGTAAACATAGGGGCTCCAATATTCTTTTACGAACGGGCGAACCAACAGGCGAACATCAAACGGACGTACGGTGGTGGTGTTGCCTTCGATGCCAACCAATTTTGAGCTGAGACCGGCGCTAAATTCACCTTCAATCACGTTCGAAAAACTGTGGCGCAAGAAAGCCCGGAAGCTCAGTCCGCCTTCTTCATCCCATCCGCCGCCGTCGTCGGAATAGCCGTAGGATTGTCCGAAACCCATACCGCCACCCAATTGATTGGCGCGGAACTGCCCAAAAACTCCCGTCGAAACTACGAGGGAAAAAACAGCTAAAATAGCCATGTAACGCTTCAACATATCGTCTCCTTTAATGTTAGGTCAAATTAGATTGTTCACAATATTTATTGCTGTTCATGAAATCCCTCCCTTACAGAACCTTTCCATATTCAAAGTATATGCCGGAAATGTCTATCAACTCATCACGTCTCCTTTTTTATATTGCTAAACACTTTAAGTGTTTGATAATTTTCGATTTAGGTGTCACGTAAATGTTTGTTGATTTTGTTTTGAAATGGATGCCCGAAAACGTTAGCCGGGTTATATTGCCCATATTACGGGCAGGTTTGTGTCAAATAACCCAGTATCATGGTTGAGTTGAGATAATGGTTCGAAATGATATTTGGCTGATATATTAGCATTCATTGCTGTACCGGCAGGTTTGGATCATCGGAAATTGATTCATTCGGAAGCGTGCCGGTATCGGGCAAAGCGGTAGTTGGTTTCGGCTGGTTTTCCAATGCCAAAATCTTTTTGCGCTGTCGCGATAATTCGAGCCGCTGTTTGATAAGCGTTGGCAAAATGCCCAGAAACCCGACCAGAATACCAATGCCGAGTGTCATCAATAGCACCAGCGCCAGCGAGCTTTCGAATTCGAGAAACAGCAGCGAAACGGTTACCATTATGGCATTCTGCAATGCAAACGTTACCGCAATAATAGCGATGATAACGGCTAAAATCAAAAAAATCGGCATTTAATTTTGATCGTATTTTGGTTTCCAGTTTAGTTAAAACCGGCTGCAAAGCCAGCTAACCCATACAGCTTCACAATATACACATTTTTTATAAAACACTAAATAGATGAAAAAAAATAGTAGCAATGTTGGGCAATAGTGCCATTTGGGGTGTTCTAATTTATTTTTTGCCGCGCAATAACAGACGGGAACCATAGCGCAGCAGCAGAAAAATGAGGATCATGCCAATAAGCAATGACCCGATGGAGCCGCCGAAAAATAGCCAGATCCGTAGTTGCATCAATAAAAATGAAACGATGAATGTAACGGCGAGCAGCAGCATTAATCCGCGCAGCCGGTCGAAGCCGGGCAGATAATCGAAATTGACGTTCCGGCGCATCAGTGCCAGTGTAACGATCATCGAAATGATTGGCAAAAAGTAGATAAGCGCGTTTACTTCCAACAGATTGCTGCGCAGAAAAAACAGCGAATACGCCGTGAGCACCGCCGCAAATATCCCCGGCACGCAGGACAGATAAACGATGGTTGCCAGTACAAAATTGTGCGGACGCGTCATTGTTTTTGCCGGTCCAAGCCAACGAGTGTAAATAAATGAAAATATTGGAATTACAATTAGTATTCCCGCAAGATACGGGGCGAAAATATCCAGCCGGCTGATCAATTCTGCAATGCTCATGGGTTCCCCGTTTTATTCGTAAAGCGCCTGAATTTCGCCGGTTGGCAGATGGGCAAACGGCAGCCAGAGCAAGCCGAAATAGCGTTGCAGCACATCACTTTTTTTCGGGCGGATGTCCACGGTTTCCAGCGGTTCGGATGCCGGATCGAACCGGAGGGTTAACTGATCGATCTCGTTCTGCAGCTCAGATTCCAGATCGCGCAGTTTGTCCTGCAAATCGGCCAGTTTGTCCTCGGTGCGATCAAAATCGCGGCGCTCTTTGGAAATGCGCGATGCTGTTTTTGCCGCAGTGGCAATCCGGGTGCTGGACCGGCTGCCAAACAGCATGCCCAAAACGGTTGAACCGATGGACAACGCGGTGTTCATTTTTTGCTGTTGCAGATCGGTCGCTTCTTTATCCAGTTGGCGTTCGGCGGTGCGAATCTGCTTTTCGAGCGAATCAATTTTGCTGGCGTAACGGCGGCGCAGCCGGTCAATTTCCAGATCGCGACGCTCGTGCATGATCTGCGTCAGCCGGATGCGAAAATCGCGTTCGCTCTCACCGGGACGTGAAATCTGTTTGTATTCCTTGCTTTGCAACAGCGAAAAACTGAAATCCCGGTAGACAAATGATTCGTAATCTTTGTCCAGACGGCTGTATCCGGTAACGCGGTTAATTTCAGCAGGAACAGGTAGATAGCTTGCGCTGTCAATGGGAGCCCCGCCGAGCAAATCGCTGTCCGGCGATGCGGGTTTGGAGTCATCCCAGCGCAGCCCGATGGCATCTTCCGGCAATGGCAGCAGGTGCCCGATGGTTTGGCTTTCCGCAATATTGTAACGGCTGTTGACGATTTGCACTGCACCGCCGGCAACGATATGCGGGTGATATATCACTCGCGCGCCTTTCGGCAACACCAGTTTTTGCGGTGCAAAATATTGCCGGATTTCCGGTGGCAACTGTGGCCGGATTTGGGCGGTTGTGGTCGATGCGGCAGTAATGGGTTGCGAAGCAGCCGTTGACGTCGCCGTCGCCGGTTCGGATTTGGCAACTGTGTTGCTACGCCGTTCGTCCATCAGCACTTTTATTTGGTTGCGGGTCAGCGGGCCGCGCAAATAGGACATCACCCAGCGGGTGGAAAACACCACGGGATGTTTTTCGTGAACGTTGTGCAGCAAAAAGCTGCGTTTTTGCAATCCGCTGATCAGCGATTTGATGTCGCTTTTGTTCAGTCCGTCGCCGCTGGCGCTGGTCAGTCCGTCGATCAATCGATCCTGGTCGCGTTCGGTTTGCAGCCGCCCGATAAACCAGGTGCCGGTATTGGACAACCCTTTGTAATCCAGATCGACCGGATTTTGGGTAGCCAGCACCACGCCCAAGCCAAACGCCCGCGCCTGTTTCAACAGCGTGAGCAGCGGTTTTTTGGATGGCGGTTCGCCAATCGGTGGCAAAAATCCGAAAACTTCATCCATATACAGCAGAGCGCGGAGGCTGGTGGTGCCGGACTGCGCCCGCATCCAGCTGAGCATTTGCCCGAGCAGCAGTGTCACAAAAAACATGCGTTCGGCGTCTGATAAATGGGCGATGGAAAAAATGGTCACGCGCGGTTTGCCTTCGGCGGTGTACATCATCGCGTCGATGTCCAGCGGATCGCCTTCCAGCCACGATTTGAATCCGGGCGCGGCGAGCAGGTTGTTCATGGTCATCGCCAGTTTGAACCGATCGGACGACGGATAAAATGCTTCGATGTCGAAAACACCGATCTTCTGCATTGGCGGGGTTTGGATCATCTGGATCAGCCCGCCGAGATCGAGATCTTTACCGCCGCGCCAGGTTTCTTCGATGATGTTCGAAAGCAAAATATGTTCGCGGCTTTGCAGCGGATCGGCGTTGATGCCCAGCAATTGCAAAATCCCCGAAACGGTGGATTGGATGCGTTCGCGGAGCAAATCGTAATCATTGAGCACGGCGGGTGCGGGCGCGGAAAACGATTTGAGGATGGAAACCGGCAATCCGGCACTGCTGCCGGGTGTGTAAATTGCGAAATCTGCGGCATCGCGCAACATTTGAATGCGCTCGCCATCCTGATCCCATGATGCCAGCCCGTTTTTCCACAATTCGGCTTGCTGATCGGCGTATGTTTCCGGCGAAACGCCTTTTTGGTTGGCTTCGTCCGGGTTGATCCACGGTTGAAAATCTTTGCCGCGCAATTCAGGAAAGGTGAGCAGCAGGTTTCCCAAATCGCCTTTCGGATCGATGATAATCGCCGGAATGTTGTCGATTGCCGCTTCTTCCAGCAGCCCGATGCACAAGCCGGTTTTGCCGCTGCCGGTCATCCCGACGCATACAGCGTGCGTCACCAAATCTTTGGAATCATACAATAAATAGTCGCTGCCCGGTTTGCCGGTTTGCTGATCGACCGTTTTCCCGAGGTAAAACACACCCAGTTTTTCGAATTGCTTCATCGTTTTTCGCTCCCGCACAATTGTGAACTTGGATTTCTGAATCGCTAATAATTACATAAAAAAAGCCGCAATTGCAACGCACTTTGCGGTTTTTGGCTTTCGACAGCGATGCACCGATATTTTCTGTCCGGCAGAATCATTTTTCATAAAAAAACCGCACGCCTCAAAACAGTAGCGCACGGTTGATTAGCAAGAAATTTATTTCGATAAAAATCGGTTGTTCAAACGGTTATTTTTTGCCGCCGAAAAGTCCGCCGAGCAAACCACCGAGCAAACCGCCGGCACCTTGCGAACCGCCACCGCTGAGTCCTTTCATCAGGAATCCCGCAACATCGTCCAGAATGCTGCCATCGCCGTTTTGGTCGAGTAATGCGCCGATGCCGGATGAGCCCATGCCGTCGCTATCGCGTTTTTTGGTCAAAAAGCCCAAAATGACCGGCGCCAACATGGTGATAAACTGGTTGGCAGTATCGGTTTTGAGATTGAATTGGTTGGAAAGCATATTTGCAGCCTGCACACCGGAATCGCCCAACAATCCACCCAAACGCGGGTCGGCACTGCTATCGCCGGCTTTCGCGGAAAACAGATCGCCAAGGTTATCCAGCACGCTGGCACTGCCATATTTGTTTAAAATGTGATCGATACGTTGTTCGCCGCCAAAGTTGTCTTTCTGGCGTTTCAGTCCGCCCAGAATTAACGGAGCAACCTGGGGAATCATCGCAGAAATGGTGTTTGGGTCGATATCGAGATTGGCGGCCATCTTTTTAGCAACATCACCGCCAAGATTCCCCATAAAATCTTCCAGAAAATTAGACATTCGTACTCCTTCGGGTTAAGCATGGTTAAAAGCGGAAGAAGGGTTTTGCAGCCTTCTTCCGCAGCACTATCAATTGATGAATTTGCGTATGCGAAACTTATGACAGTTTGGGGATACGCAATACCTGACCCGGATAAATCAGGTTCGGATCTTTGATGATTTCCTTGTTTTCTTCAAACAATTGTTTGTATTTCATCGGATCGCCATAGTGACGTTTGGCAATCAACGAGAGTGAATCGCCGCGTTTTACGGTGTAATACGTGGTCGGTTCTTCAACTTTGGGTGCCGGAGCGGATAAGCCGTCTGCATCCACTTTTTCAACACCTTTGATGTTGCCGGAAAGCAGCATCGCTTTTTCGCGGGTTGCAACGCTGTCGCACTCGCCAGACAGCGTAACTGCGCCATCTTCAAATTTCACATCGAGATTGGTAATTTTGTCACCCAGTTCTTTGGTGAGCATTTCTTTAATCTCAACTGCTTCGTCGCCACCGCCGAACAAATTGGTGCCAACATCTTTTAAAAAATCAAAAAATCCCATAATATTGCCTCCTATTTTGAATATATGGATTTAAAGATAAACCTGTCGCCAGGTTTTGGGGGTTGTTTTTTAATAAGTTACCATTGGTTCGGTTGTTTTTGCCAATAACACCCAGGATTGCACCTGTTTAAGCGTTGGCAATTGGCGAACCCGTCGATAGGAATTGTTAATGCCAATAATTTTAGAATGAAGATTCTCCGGGTTACGATTGCGCAGTTCTTTTATGGTATCTACGCCGGCTTCGTGCAGCAGTTCTGCATATTCGCCGCCAATGCCGCGGATGCGAATTAAATCAGCCATATTTACCCAGGAGAGCAATTTGCTTTCGCTAATGCCGGATTTTTCCGCCAAAAGTTCGCGCCCTTCGGGTGTGCATCCCTTTTTTAACAACATCATCACAGTCCGGACGCCGGCAGCTACCAGCTTATCCGCATTTGCTGCGCCGATCCCTTCAATTTCAGTGATTTTGTAATTTGGCATTGGATATTCTCCCCGGTGCAAGTTAGGGTTTTGAGATAATCAGTAATTTCGAAAAACATTGTGCGCGTTTTGCAAAATTATCAGATCTATACCGGCTTAGTGAAAAATTTGCGCTAAAGCCTTTGATAAACTTAATTTAACTCCGCACCGAAGACATATTTGTCCTTAAGTTTTCAAGTTACAGCATTTTAAAAGATAATTGCAAACAGAATTTGCATTTTTTAATTACCGCAACGTCCGGCGCATTGAGTTACACAATTCATGTGCCAAAGTATAATAAAACAGTAATTTTTAGAGAAATACCCTGGCAAAACCGGTGTTTTGGGCTGTTTTGTACAATCTGATGTAGATACGTTAGTTGTATTCGCAGAAAGTTGGTTTTTTGGAGAAAATATACAAAACACGAGAGATAATTGGTGAGCTTCGTGGCGATGGCTGGGTGATATTCCTCAGAAAATACGCGTGTGTTGGGGAATATCACCCAGAAATTTGGGTCTTACAGCAAATCGTGCTTTTCCAGCCGGTAACGAAAAGCATCGCGGGTGAGGTGGAGCAAACGCGCTGCCTGCGACTGGTTGCCGTTGGATTTTTCCAGCGCGTCCTGCAGCAGTTTTCGCTCGACAGCCTCAAAAGAAATGCCGTCCGGCGGGAGTTGGATGGACGCCAGCGGATCGGCGGAAACGGTGTTCCGGCGCAGATTCCCGAGCTGGATATCCGGCGCATCGATGATATTTTCTTCCACAAAAATCATCGCCCGTTCAATGGCGTTGCGAAGTTCGCGAACGTTGCCCGGCCAGTTGTAATTTCGCAAATTTCTCTCAGCGTCGGGCGTAAATCCGCTGATCTGTTTGCGAAATTCTTTGTTAAAAATATTAACAAAATGCCGGGCGATCATCAAAATGTCGTCGCCCATTTCCCGCAATGGCGGAAGTTCAATATTTACAACATTTAAGCGATAGAGCAGGTCTTCCCGGAAATCGTTTTCGCGAACCATTTCCGTTAAATCGCGGTTGGTTGCAGTGATGACGCGCAAATTCACTTCCACATCTTTAACGCTGCCCAACCGCCGGAACCGTCGTGTTTCCAGAAAAGACAACAATTTTGCCTGCAGTTTGGGCGACATCTCGCTGATTTCATCCAAAAACAATGTGCCGCCGCCGGCTTCTTCCAATAATCCCGGTTTGCTGGCGATCGCGTTGGTAAACGCACCTTTTTCGTAGCCAAACAGCTCCGATTCCAGCAGCGCTTCGGGAATTGCAGCGCAGTTGATTTCTACAAACGGGCGGCTTTTGCCAAACGCGGCGTGGTGAATGGTGCGGGCGACCATGCTTTTTCCGGTGCCGCTTTCGCCGTGAAGCAGGATGGTTGAGGTGGGAATTCGGGCGATTTTTTCGATGGTCCGGCGAATCCGCTGAACAGCCGGTGAGTTGCCCAAAAACGATACCGCGGCGTCGCTGTTTTGGGCGGAGAGCATGCTTTCCAGCAATAACAATTGGTTTTCTTTTTGGCGAATACTTTGCATAAGTTCAGCTTTTTCAGTGACTTCCTGAATCATGCAAAACAGCGGTTTGTGAGCATCGCCGGTGGCGAAAAATGATAAATTGAAAAATCCCAGATCGCCGTTTTCAAATTCGCGATTGAGGTTTTCCAGCAAAAATGTGCCGTGATTGCTGCTGATCAGCTGTTCTAAAACGGTTTCCAAGCCGATCGTTTCGCGAAAAACGGCGGTGATCGGCTGCGATTTTAGCGAGCCGCGTTTTTCCGCAAATCGTTCGAACTGCGAACTGTGCGAAACAATGCGCAACTGATTATCCAAATATGCAAATTGACTGGCGTTTTCGCTCAGCACTTTTTCAAAAAATGTGGTTTCCATAAGTGCGTTATGTAGCAATTAGTTTGCCAAGTTTCGTAAATGCGGATTCTACGTTGTCGCCGGTTTTTGCGCTGGTGAGCAAATGCGGCAGTTTTAGCGAATTGCAAATTTGGTTGAGCTGGGCGGTGTTTTCACTTTTGTCGACCGGCACATCTGTTTTGTTGCCCAGCACAATCATTTTCCCCGCAGGATTTTTTTCCAAAAAAGTTTGCTGAATTTGGGAAACGAGCGCCACGCTGTCGCTGCGGGTCAGGTCGGAAACGATGATTGCACCGCTGGCACCAACGAGATAGTTACCCAACTGCCGGGAATCTGTTTCAAATCCTTCGATATCCCAAACCAACATATTGATTTGCCGGAATGTTCCCGGCGAAATTTCGATGGGCGAGAGCAGCTTTTGGGAAACTTTTACGCCGATGGTGGAAAGGTAGGTGTCGTCAAATATGCCGTGAACAAACTGGCGGATGAGGCTGGTTTTGCCCACACCGAACTTGCCGAGCACACAAATTTTTTTTTGGATCACAACTTTATTCATTTTCGATGGCTTGCATTTTCCGAATGATGTCCAATAACGGCGTTTCGATGCCCGAGAGCGCTTCGTTGTTGCCGTCGTAATTGCGTAATTGTTGGTGAAAATTTTTGTGGATAATATCGTGACATTCCCGTAGCATGTCGTCAAATTCCCGGTTCGGATATCCGGTGTAAACGACCGCGATGTAGCTGTATCGCCCGTTCTGAATGCGGATTTTGTGATCGTCGAGATTCACATCGCGCAGGTCGTCCTGCCCTGAGCCGGAAAACGCGGTTTCCACAAACGATTTAATGGCCGTAAGCATTCCGCCGATCAGTTGGGAATTTTCCTGCAACTCCGGTCGATCTTCCCGGAGGGCGTATGCGATCAGTATTCCGGAGCCTTTGGCGATGAGGTAAATGCCTTCCAATTGAAACGGCGAGGCATCGGCGAGCAGTATTTCACCGGGCGAAACGCCGGTAAATTTGGCTTTTAATCTGGCTTTCAGCATTTCCCAGCTGAACGCGTTTTCCATCATCCGGTTCACCTGCTCCACCAAATGTTTGATGGATTCGGTAACGGATTTTTTAACCATCGCGCCGAGCAATGGATAAAGCGCATCCACCATATCATCTTTGGCATTGGCGATCTGCGCTTTGATGGATTCGCTCATAATCGGCGAAATTGCCTCAACCACTTCGGTTTTGGACTCGACGATTTTTCGTTTGAGCACTTCAACAACAACAGGTTCTAATGTTTTGATCAGTTGGTCTTTTTGAGCTAATTGGGTTTTCAGTTCGACGATTTTTGCTTCGAGTTCCTGAATTCGGTCCTGATCTTCGGTGAGTAAAAGCGATTTGAGCTGCAGAAATGCATCATCCATCGGGCGATGTGATTCTGCGTTACTCATGTTGCTCTTTTTGCGCCGGTTTGTGATTGGTTTCTGCGGTATCGCCGTTGCGTAACTGCTGGCTTACGTTTTCCAGAAATGCAGCCAGTTGCAATCGTTTGGCGCTATCGTGATCCAACTGCCGGATCGATTCTGTCAGCCGAAGCTCAGTTGCTGCCAGCGAATCTTCAAGCTGCTTTTTCGTATCATCCAATCGGGAATGGACGTCCGTATTCTGCTGGTCGGTATTGGCGTTCAGTTGCTCAATCATTTTTTCGATACGGGTAAACGATGACCGCATTTCGTCGCGCAGATTGCTGACTTCCTGGCTTAAGGTGTTAAAACGATCCTGATATTCTTCCATCTGCTGCCCGAAAATAAGGCTGCGGATTTGGTCGATGTTGTTTGACGATGGTTGCATCTGTTTGCTCATTGTTAGTGTTCCTTACTTCTTTTTTCATTAGTACAAGCGTGCAAATGTAACAAAACTGTGACATAAATCAAATTGTGTTTTTCATATCTTCGCCGGGAAAATTGATATTTGAAAAAAAATCCCGGATCAATTTTTTGCGAGATCTTCCATCCCGGTACTGCGATTCGAAAAATAAAGCTGCAACCGTATCCTTCTGCGGAAATGTTTATAACGCAACAAAACACAATTGTAACAATATTAATCGCATGTTTCACGGTGAAAACCAAAAATTATTTTATCTGAACCGTTGTTTTTATTTTACTTGCGTCATCAAAAAATATTTATTTTATTTCGTATGCTATCGATAAACACCTTGAAATCTAACGGAGTCCGGGATTGAATCCCATTAAAAAAGTGCTAAAGTTCAATGCCATTTTGTGGGGCAGTTGGCTACCTGTTTCCACTGTGGCGCTGATTTTACAAAATCCGGGTGCGGTTTCGCTGCCCGTAATTTTGGCAATTTCGGCACTGCTGTTTGTTCCGGCAGTTGTGTTGAGTTTGCTGTGGTGGCCCATTTGCAACCAGATTCGCCGGA
The DNA here is from genome assembly GCA_020634975.1 of Calditrichia bacterium. NCBI lineage: Bacteria > Pseudomonadati > Calditrichota > Calditrichia > Calditrichia bacterium. The sequence goes on from JACKAQ010000001.1 coordinate 2,711,602, forward strand.
ACCGGTTATCTGATGTTGTGTTTGCCGGCACCCACATTGCTTTGGGCGCCATTTTTGTTGTGCTTTGGCTGGCGATGGCTTCCGGCAGCGCAATTGTGCTATTCCCGGAAATCGTATCGCTGCCCATCGATTGGCAGGGAATTTTAGCCTGGCTGTTTCCCATCGGTATTTTGCTGTATGCCATCATTACCGGCGGATATTATTGGCTGCTTTCGCCAAAAGTAATTGTTGCCGGCTCAACCCAAAAAAGCACGTTGCACACAGCACCGAAAACGCAACCGGTGCCGCACATCCAGCTGAATCCGCGGTTTATTTATGAAATGTTGAATTTTGCCCACGACAGCATCACCGGTTCTCCGGGAACAGCACGGAAAGTGCTGCGCACAACCATCGAAATGCTGCAACATGCCATCCGCAATAAATCCACTGATACATTGGCACTTGCCGACGAAATGACGTTTGTGCGCCATTATCTTGAACTCGAAAAATTGCGGCTCAAAGACCGTTTTCATTTTGAGGAAAATATTGATCCCAATTTGTTGGGCTATCCGATTCCGGCAATGATGCTGCAGCCACTGCTCGAAAACGCAATTGAACACGGCATCGAAACTGCGGAAGATGGCGGCTGGATTCGCCTGAATATCAATCAACAGGATCAAAATGTGATTGCCGTAGTGGAAAACAGCGTTACAATCGCACCTTCGCGGCGAGTTGAACGGCAAATGATTCAGCAAGATTTGTCGGGATTACGTAACCTTCAGCAAAGACTGGCACTTATCTACGGAAAAGATGTTCAGTTTTCCGCCCAATCCATCCCCGAGGAGCAGCTATTTCGGGTCAAGTTTTATCTTCCGGCTCGCCCTGCCGCACGAATTTCCGAAACCGTTTCCCAATAAAAAAATCCTGCCAAAAAAAACGTCGCTACCATTTATTTAATGATAACGACGTCTCAACCGAAGGAGGCGGTGATTGAAATATGCTATAAACAATTAGTTTCTGGCGGTTGTGCTCTTTATTTCGAGCACGCTGCGCATTTTTTTCAGGATGTCATCGCTGCCGGGATTCACTTTCAAAATATTTTGGTAATGCGCCAACGCACGATCGTAATCCTGTTCGTTGATCGCAATGGTTGCCAGATTATCAAAATGGCCGATCAGCTTGTTTTGCAAATCGAGTGCGGCGGAATTTTGGGGGTCCATCGCCAGCGTTCGATTCACAAAATAAAGTGCGCTGCTGCTTTCCGGCGATAAAAATTGCTGGTTCTGAAATGCCATATTGGCCTTTACGATAAACGCCTGGACCTGCTGTTGCTGCTCTTCCGACAGTGCAGTTGTGCCCTCGTTTTGCGGATTTATACGTCCGATGCGCTGGCTGGCCATTTCTGCTAACGGGTCATCCGGATATTCCGAAACAATCTGCTGATACAGCACCAACGCTTCTTCGTATTGCGCAGTGCTAAAATAGCTTTCCGCGCGGGAATAAATAGTGCCGGCGGTTTCCGGATTGTAATAAGCGACAAAATAAATACCCGTTGCAACCATAATAAAAACAATCGTTAAAACGGCGAAAACCATGCTGCTTTTTTCGCTATTGTTAACGGGCGGCGGTTGTGGTGTTTGGGCTTGTTCGCTGTAATAATCTGGCACATCGTCGTCCAATTCCTGAAATTCCGCATCGCGGGCAAACACATAATCTGCTTCGTTGGAAGCATCTACACCGGCATTTTGGGATGGTTGCGCGTTGCTGTTGCTTTTTTGCGAAACGGCTGTCAGCGAATTATCTTCCCCTGTTTCTGTTTGAATGACCGGCAAAAAAGGTGCTTCGTCAGACTCGTTTTGTCCGTCCACTGCTATCTGGCGATCGTCCGGGGTTGGTTTTTTTTCATCCCCATCAATTTGTAACATGCCGTTGATGCGGCGCTTTTGGTCTTGTTTTTTTGCAGCTTCCGCCGATTCCGCAACCGACACTTTTTTGATGGTTACAAAATCAATCCCATGTTCCGGACAAATATTACCTTCAATCCGTGAGTTGCACAGTTGGCAAAAGAAGGTCAGTTTTTCGGATCTTTGGTTCATTAATTCACTCCTGATATAAAAACTTCATCCTGAATATGCATCTTTCTCCCGTTCAAAATTTGCGATTCAGAGAAAGTATTTTCTTGCAAAAAATCGGTAAAGATCGGTAAAAAATGCGAAAGATTACACATTTCATTGTGTTCTATCGCAAATTCTCAATGACGGATTTTGAAACCTTTTTGAATGCCCGTCAATGCCGTAATCGTAAAAATATTGAATTTTATGAATAATTTTTGGAGATTTTTTCAAAGGAAACGGCTTTGCAGCAAAAGCTACAAAGCCGTCAGGGAAGGAAAAGTTGGCTTTAAAACATCGAAGAATGTGGTTTGTCCATTTTTGGCGGTGTGGAAATGAACATTCGCCATTCATCTTCATCGTTAAATTGGCGGGTGATATCGGTGCTGCCGGTTTCGTTGCCGAGGCGTTGCAACTGCATTTTCAAAATGACATTATCGACGAGCGTTGCAATTTTGGAAACGCGGTGCTCCATCATTACGCTTTGAATGCGTTTCATGTAACGGGTCCATTTTTGCTCCAATACGCGCATGCCGCGAACGTCGATGGCAGCAATAAAACCTTCATCCAGCCGGGTAATTTCGCGATCAATCATGTAGCAAATCGATTTTAAATCTTCTTCATCGTAATAGTTGTTGATGGTGATATTTAACCGGCGCATCATTTGGTCTGCATTTACTGTAAACATGGCCCAAGCCTCCTTGTTGAATATTCCGTCCCTGGTTTTTCTATTTTCTGCGATAAAAATTTTATAAACTTAAGTTGAATAAAACCAATATTCGAAGCACCTTCCCTTCTGCCCTTCGATGTCCCGAAAGACAGAATGGGAAGGTCAACGAATCAGCAGCTAACATACTTACTTATCTCTGTCATCACTTACTTAACTTGTCCCAAAGTCATCGTTCAGTTATAAGATATTTGATTTACTAACGCATCGTTTATCAGATGTCACAGAAAAACGAAACCAATTTTTTGAGGGAAGAAAAGCGGAAATCAACCGACGGGATTTGTCAGCGCAGCACGCAATTGGCGAATAGCGGTGCGAATGTTTTCTGTAGAAATACCGTAAGACAGGCGAATAAACCTGTCGCCGCGGTTGCCGAACGCGTTTCCGTGAACGGTAATTACCTTTGCCGGATGCGGAAAATAGCGGGATGCGCACTCGATTTCGGAAAGTTGCGGAATGTTAGAAAATACGAACAAGCCACCATCCGGTGCTGCCGTTTGCCAGCCGGAAAATGGGCGCAATTCGGTGAGCAACAGGTTGCGGCGATGCAACTCGTCCAGCCGGTTATTTTCAATCAGCGGTTGCCAGTGGCGTTCAAAAATGAGCGTTGCAACGTGTTGTAATATCAACGGTGCACAAGTCATAAAGTATTGATGAACAAGGATTAACGCCGAACTTTCTGGCGCAGGTGCAATCAGCCCGCCGAGCCGCCAGCCGGTCAATCCAGCCTATTTTGAGAGATTGGAAACTACAATTGCGCGGTCGGAAAGTTCTCGGATGCTGCGCGGTTTTTCATCACAAAAATACAATATGCCGATTTAGTGACCTGCCCGATTTTCATTGTTTCCCTCGATAGCTACAAAATTTGCGATTGATTTTTGGGACGCGCAATTGCCGGTGTTTCGGCTGCCAGCGTGGCAATCAACCGCTGATAAATTTCCGAAGCTGCGTATAATTCCGATATCGCAACGGATTCGTTGGGCGTGTGCGCATCCAGAATATTGCCGGGACCAACCATCATTGTTGGACAAATTTGCGAAAAATACGCTGCATCGGACCCGAAAGAAACCGGCGAATGGTTGAATCCGGTTGGCACGAACAGCTCGACCGGATCGCTGTGGGCAATAATTTCGACAGTTACATCCGGTAATAAATGTGCGTTCAGCAGCGAAATAGCTGTTGCCGCATCATCCACCAATCGCACACAGACAGTTGCGGTGGCGCGTTCGGCCAGCGTGTTTGCAGCTTCGCCGCCGCTAATTTTCCCGATGTTGACGGTTGCTTTTCCGGCAGTTGGCGAATCGCCCCAATCCAGCGCTTCCAGTTTTGCCAATTGAGACAGCAGCAGGCTGATGGCGGATTTTCCGTGCGCCGGATAACCGGAGTGTACCGCTACGCCGTTTGCGCTCAATTCGAAAATCAGCACACCTTTTTGGGCGCTGACCAGTTGGTTGCCCGTCGGCTCGCCGTTGATAATAAACCGCGCGGGATAGTGCTCTTCCAAAAATGTTTGGGCACCGCAACTATCTGTTTCTTCGCCAATTACGACCAGCAAACCGGCGCGCCAGCGCAAATACTCCGGCAGATTGGCCAGCGCGTGCAGCATGGCAACCAGTGCGCCTTTGGCATCGCAGGCACCGCGGCCATAAATTCTGCCATCAGAAATATTGGCGAGAATATGCGGTGGAACCGTATCGCAATGTGTGGTGAGCAGGATATCCGGTGAGCTTTCCCATCCGGCCAGCAGATTGAACCGTTCCGGCGCAACCGGAAAAGATTGAACCTGCAGCCCGAGCCGCCCGAAAGTTCGGGTGAGCAGCTGCAACACGGCAGTTTCGTTCCCGGTCGGGGAAGCCGTGTTGATTAAATCTGTCAGAAGTGTTTCAATTTGCCACATAATCAAAAATGGGTTAATGGTTTGGGACGAAGCAGCCCAAATCATCAACCCATTTCGATGGTAAACAACTGTCAACAGAAATTGGTTGAGTCATAGCGCTCCATCCGGTTTTCAGATGACAGTCTACAAGATTTTTTCCTGCAGCCCAACACCGGCGTTCCTGTGTGTCCGATGTTTCGGCCACGACTCCTTTCAGCCGCATCTGCAATCGAGTAGCAGGTCTCTCGATGCGCTTACTGATAATCGTGGCGCCTCTATGCTCTGCGCAAAACCTAACCGTTGAATGACAAAAAGGCAAGTTGTTTTTTCAAAATTATACTTTTCTCGCAAATACTTGAAAAAATAAACCTTTGGCTGGGGAAAATGGGAAAAACGGCATTGGCGGGAAAAAAAACGAGTGAGAAAAAATGCCGGTTATGGGGAAAACGAGTGATTGTTCCGGTCGATTTCATCCAGAAACCGTGAGCTGATTCCGTAAAAAAATCAATTCACGGCTAAAACGATATCTTCGTGCACTTCATGTTCAGCGGCAATTTCGCGGGAAATAACGGTCGCGAAAATTTCAACCAAATCCGGATCAAACTGGATTCCGGCGTTTCTGCGGATTTCCTGAAGTGCGCTGTTTTTGGTAACGCCCTGGCGATAACAGCGGTTGGAAACCAGCGCTTCGTACGCATCGATGATGGCGATAATCCGGGAAAATTCAGGAATCGCTTTGCCTTTCAGTCCGTCGGGATAGCCGCTGCCATCGAACCGCTCGTGATGGTGGCGGACAACGGAGGCAACTTCGGTCAGCTCGCTGATTTCGCCGATAATTTTGCTGCCGATTTCCGGGTGATCGCGGGCGATGCGGTATTCGTAATCTTCCAATCCGTCCGCTTTTTTGAGGATGCTGTCCGGAATGCCCAGCTTGCCGATATCATGTAAAAATGCGCTGATCTGCAGCACGTATTCTTCTTCGGGACTCAACTCCAGCTCTTTGCCCATTAACATTGCCAGATGTGCAACACGTTGGGAATGTCCGCAGGTGTATGCATCCTTTGCGTCCAGCGCGCGCATCAGTACTTTAAGCGCCTTGATGAGAATAGGTGTTTTTAAGTTGTGGCTTTTGTTGTATTTAAGTTGGTTTCTGGTGATGTTCTTTTCGATGACAATCGGCAGTTCGTTGAGGCTGGTGGGTTTCACAAGATAATCGACAACGCCAATTTCCAGCGCCCGCCGCACCAGTTCCAGATCGTTGATGCTGGTGAGCAGCACAATGGGAATATCCAGATACATTTTGGCGATCTGCTCGGCAATCTGAACACCGTCCATTTCCGGCATGTTCACATCGCTGATGATGAGATCCAGCTTTTCCCGTTTTATGATATCAATTCCGCCAGTTGCGGAATAGGCGAGATGGGCGTCGTATCCGTTTGAGCGGATGGTTTCATACAACATTTCGCCGTAGGCGAGATCATCCTCGATAATCAGGATCGTTTTCTTCCCTGACATATCATCTCCTTATGATTTTGGCACTCACCTTGCGACGCTTAAAACCGGCGAATCCTTCTCCGAAAAGAAGCATTCGCCATAAACCGTTTTAATCATTTTCAGGAAAATGCCGGAATTCCTGTAATATCCTGCCCGATGATGAGGGTGTGGATATCGTGCGTTCCTTCGTAAGTCTTCACCGTTTCCAGATTACACATGTGGCGCATGGTCTGGTATTCCGCTGTGATGCCGTTCGCGCCGAGCACATCCCGCGCTAAACGGGCAATTTCCAGAGCGTGATACACATTGTTCCGTTTTGCCATGGAAACCTGGTTAAATTTCATTTTATTCTGATCTTTCAATCGTCCAAGCTGTAAAGACATCAGCTGCATTTTGGTAATTTCGTTTACCATGTGCACCAGTTTTTGCTGAACGAGCTGATACGCAGCAATCGGTTTATCGAACTGGATGCGCGATTTGGCGTAGTTCAGCGCTTCGTCGTAACATGCCATTGCTGCGCCCATCACGCCCCACGCGATACCGTAACGCGCTTGCGTTAAGCACATCAGCGGCGATTTCAAATGTCCCGTTTCCGGTAACAGGTTTTCAGCCGGAATGCGGCAATCCTGCAAAATCAATTCCGATGTGATCGATGCCCGCAGCGAATGTTTGTGCAACATTTCCGGTGCGGAAAAACCGGGTGTTCCTTTTTCAACCAAAAATCCGCGAATAATGCCGTCCAGTTTTGCCCAGACAATCGCAACATCTGCGGGTGTTCCGTTGGTGATCCACATTTTTGCGCCGTTCAGAACATACGAATTACCGTCTTTTACAGCAGTTGTAACCATCCCGCCGGGATTGGAACCGTAATCCGGTTCCGTCAGCCCAAAGCAGCCGATGGCTTCACCGGAAGCCAGTTTCGGCAGCCAGCGATCGCGTTGTTTATCGGTGCCAAAAGTGTAAATGGGATACATCACTAACGCACCCTGAACCGATGCAGCACTTCGGATACCGCTGTCGCCGCGTTCCAATTCCTGCATCATAATGCCGTACGCGACGTTGTTCACGCCGGCGCAACCGTATTTTTCGGGTAAATTCGCGCCGAACAATCCGAGTTCAGCCATTTCGCGTGTCAGTTCTGTGGGAAATTTGGCAGATTGGTAGGCATTTTCAATGACCGGCATAACCCGTTCACTCACCCATTCGCGAACAGCAGAGCGAATCATCTTTTCTTCATCGCTCAATAAGCTGTCGAGATCAAAATAATCTGGAGCTTCAAATTGTTTCATATGTTTCAAATCCTTCTCATTTAATGGCAGATTGACCTATAGAAGCCCAAATTTATTGAAAGTGAGAAGGTTTGGCAAGCTCATATAAAATCTGCCACCAAACAAACCACAGCGTGTAAAAAAACAAATTTTTTGGACATTCACATGTGAGGAATTTGACGAAAGTGATATTACTTTTTTTAAAATAAATACTGGTGAGATCTCAATTTTGCACAAAACAGGGCAGGTGTTCACCTGCCCTGAAGATCATTATATCGTGTCAGATTTGGCAGAAAATTTTCCGGAGCTTACCCTTTGGATTTATCCTCATCCGAACTGTTTTCGCCATTTGACGGTGTTGAATTTTTGTCCGGTTTTTTCCTGTCGTTGTTCTTTGCAGATTTCACTTTGTCTTTGCCGGTGCGTTTTTTCTGCTCCTCGTTGATTTCGGTGCGATAGACTTCCGAGCGGACATTCAGTTCGCGAAGCTTTTGCTCCACTTTATAATACAAGGTATTTTTGGCAAAATGCCCTTTGATATTACGGGTGCCGGTTCGCATGCCCATCAATAATTTCACGCCGTCGTCAATCGTTTCAACTGTCCAGATGTTAAATTTTTTGGCGCTTACCGCAGCAATCACTTCCGGTTTCAGCATCAGGTCTTTGGCATTGCTGCGCGGAATCATTACGCCTTGCTCACCGGTTAAGCCTTTTTCGTTGCAGATATCAAAAAAGCCCTCGATTTTTTCGTTGACGCCGCCGATCGCCTGCACTTCACCGTTCTGATTCACCGATCCGGTAACAGCGATGCCCTGTTTAATGGGCGCATCTGCAAGGCTGGAAAGCAGCGCATACAGCTCTGTTGATGACGCGCTATCGCCATCAATTCGCCCGTAACTTTGCTCGAAAGCGATACTTGCGGAAAAGTTTACCGGATTGTAATCGCCAAAAATGGCGTTGAAGAAACCGCTGAGAATGTAGCTGCCTTTGTCGTGAATTTTGCCGCTCAACCCCACTTTTCGTTCGATGGTGTTGATGGCATCGTTGCCGATAAACGTTTTCGCGGTGATGCGGCTGGGCGTGCCGAACGAAAATCCGCCCGCCTGATACACCGACAACGCGTTGATTTCCCCGACATGTTCACCCTTAACTACAATTTTGCGAATGTCCTGCAAAATGCTTTCCTGCACATTTTCCCGCAGGCGACCATGGCGGTTTTCGTATTCGACAATTGCTTTGCGAACGTGATCCTTGCCCACCGCTTTTGAATTTTCTTTCGCAGACCAAAAAGCGGCTTGTTGCACAATTTTAATAATCTGCCCGAATTCCAGCGAAATTTTCCCCTGATCGCCCGCCAGCCGGTGACCGTACTGGATAATTTCTTCAATCGCCTCGCGGTCAAAGGCTCGCAATTGCTCATCATCGATGATGCGTTTGACAAACCGGGCATATTGCAGGGCAACTTTGCCTTTGGATTCGGTGCGTTCATCGAAATCCGCACGGACCTTGAAAATCCGCATAAAATCGTCGTCGTACGCGTTGAGCATTTGGTAAATGCGGTTCCAGCCAATCATGATCACTTTCAATTTTAGCGGAATCGGCTGCGGTTTCTGCGAAACAATCGAGATCGTTCCGTACAGTTCCGTCACATCTTCCACCCGCAAACAGCGGTTGCGCAAACTGCGTTTCAGCGATTCGTAAACATAGGGATTCCGGAGCACTTCCTCCGCATCCGTGAGCAAATATCCGCCGTTGGCTTTCAGCAAACTGCCGGCTTTAATCATCGTAAAATCAGTCGCATAGCCGCCGCCCTGAACGGGATATTTTTCGATCCGCCCGATCAAATTATTGTAAGTGGGATGCGTTTCGTGGATGACCGGCGCACCCTTCAAATGCCCGTTATCGACCACCACGTTAACGCGATAGCGACGGAACAACGCTTCCGGCGAGAATTCCCGTCCGTTATTTTCTTCCTGCCCGCCCGGTTCAAAAAAACCGGCGGTGTTCGACACAATATCTTTGCTCACCGCATCGAGATATTCCAGAATTTGGGGAAATTTTTTGTAATCCGCTTTCAGCTCGTTCACATATTGCTCGACCACAAAACGGGTCACATCTTCATCCAGTTGGTTGAGGAGTTTGCGTACCTGAAAATCCAGCCGCGCCAACTGGCGAATGGTTTCGGTAATTTCGCCCTCGATATTTGCGACGTTGCCCTGCAATTTTTCCTGCTCATCTCCGGGCAATTCCTGAAACATTTCCTGGGTGATCGGCTCGCCGTCTTTTAACGGGATGGTTTGAAATCCCATCGATGTCGGCTGAATTTTCAAATTCAACTCTGCCGCTTTTTCATCCAGCTTTTTGAGCAACTGGCGTTTTTCCTGATTCACCCGGTTGATGATGGCGGTTTTTTGCTGCTCATAATGTTCGCCGCTGAAGGCACGTTTGATTTCCCGCCAGAGCGTTTCCACAAATGCTGCCATATCGTTCTGAAATTCGCGCCCTTTTCCCGCGGGCAGCGACAGTGCTTTTGGCGAATCGGGATCGGAAAAATTGTAAACGTAACACCAGTCGTCCGGTGCTTTTTGCTTTCGCGCGTAATCTTTTAAAATTTTTTTGATGATGGTGGTTCGTCCCGTTCCGGCAGTGCCGGTTGCGAAAATATTGTAGCCGTTCGAATCGATTTCCAAACCTAATTCCAACGCTTTCAGCGCGCGCTCCTGCCCGATAATGCCTTCCAGCGGGCTAATGTCGTCGGTTGTTTTAAAGGGAAGCGCTTTCGCGGAGAAGCTTCGCCGGAGCTGTTCGGGTGCTAATTTTTTGATCGCCATTCGAAATCCTTTCCAATTGCAGATGAGTTCTGTGGGAAAAAACGATATTCACCGAAAACGTCGCTATTTCAATAGCTTTTACAATAAACTATACAATCTTGCGAAATGATTCAAAGAAAAAATGTATTTGTCCGGCGTTGTTTGTGATCGGCGATTAAAAAATAAAAAATCTGTAAATTTTGGATATTGCGTTCGTATAACATACAATGTGGTATGTTAAATTTGTAAAATGGAGGTGAATGATGAAAAATATAACTGTTTTTGGTGCAACAGGAATGCTCGGGAAACCGGTTGTTCGGGAACTGGTTGCTGCCGGATACAAAATTACTGCAATGGTTCGCAGTCCCGAAAAGGCGCGCGAGGTGCTGCCGGGATCGGTCAATCTGATTCGCGGTGACCTGGACAGTTTGCCGGATATCCAAAATGCGTTGGAAAATGCGGATGGTATTTACATCAATCTCTCCGTTGCGCAGGATTCAAAAACAACCGATTTTCAGCCGGAACGCGAAGGCATCAGCAATATTCTGGCAGCCGCGAAAGACAAAAATATTCAGCGGATCGGCTATTTGTCATCGCTGGTGCAGCGATACAACGGGATGAACGGTTTTCGCTGGTGGGCGTTCGATATCAAACGCGAGGCGTTGCGCAATATCAAACAATCGGGCATTCCGTATGCCATTTTTTATCCGTCGAATTTTCTGGAAGATTTGCCGGAAGTGTATACCGATGGCAATAAATTTTTGGTTGCCGGAAAATCGGATGTGCATTACTGGTGGATTGCCGGCAGCGATTACGGCAAACAGGTGGCAAAAGCGTTCGACATTCTCAAACCCGATGAAAACCGCGAATACGCGGTGCAGGGACCGGAAGCATTTACGTTGGAAGAATCGGCTAAAATTTATCTCGAAATTGCTGCGCCGCAGGTGAAAATTTTCCGAACGCCGCTGGGATTGCTGAAATTCCTGGGCATTTTTTCATCGAAAATGAGCTACGTTGCAAACATTTGCGAAGCGCTCAACAAATATCCCGAACAATTTGAATCGGAGAAAACCTGGGCGGAACTTGGCAAACCGGCCGTTACGCTGCGGGAATTTGCGCACGAAATTGCCAGTGAACACGTAATCTCATGATATTCAGCGGATATTTAACTCTTTTATTAACCGGTTGAGATAGGTTCGTTGAATTTGTAAAATTTTGGCAGCCTTGATTTGGCTGCCACCGGTTTGCTGCAACACTGCTTCGATGAACAGTTTTTTGAAATCGACAGTTGCGTTTTGCAGCGGGCGTGGCTGAAACAAGGCGTCCGGATGCAGCGCGGTTTGCTGTTGCTCCGGAAAATCGCATTCCGTCAAATAATCGGACTGACAGAGAATTACCGCACGCTCCAACGCGTGTTCCAGTTCGCGAACATTTCCCGGCCAGTGGTGGCGTTCCAGAAGTGCGATGCAATTGGCTGTCAATCCGCGAACCGTTTTGCCGTATTTTTTCGTGAAATGTTTCAAAAAATGATGAGCGAGAACTGCGATATCCGCGATTCGCTCCCGCAGTGGGGGCAAATGGATGTTGATAATGTTCAGCCGGTAAAACAGATCCTGTCGGAATGTGCCGTTATCCATCGCGGTGCGCAAATCTGCGCTGGTTGCGGCGATCACCCGAACGTCAATTTTATGTGTTTTGCTATCACCAACCGGTCGAATTTCTTCTTCCTGCAACACCCGCAACAGTTTTGCCTGAAGCGGTGTTGACATATTCCCAATTTCATCGAGAAAAATCGTTCCGCCATTTGCTTCTGCAAATAGCCCTTTGTGATGGCGATCCGCGCCGGTAAACGCGCCTTTCACATAGCCGAACAGCTCGCTTTCCAGTAAAGCTGCGGGCAAAGCGGCACAGTCCACCGCCACAAATGGCGCATTTTTTCGGGGGCCGTTAAAATGCAGAATCCGTGCGATGCGTTCTTTCCCGGTGCCGCTTTCGCCGTGGATAAGTACTCGCACATCGGTTGGCATCACGTTTTCCAACAGTGTAAAAACCGCCTGCATTTTACGGCTGCGTCCCACCAATTCTTCGAAATCATATTTTTCCCGAAGCGCCTGTTTCAGCCGGTTGGTTTCGGAGAACATTTCTTCCTGAAGATGCGCATTGCGGATGAATTGTGCACAGTGCGGTGCCAGCATTTCGATGAGATGTAAATCCAATTTATCCAACAGCTTGCCGGATTTTCCGACGACCAGATTGATCACACCGATTATCGTTTCGTCAACAGCCAGCGGTACCGCAATTACCGATGAAATTTCTCTGTATCTGGACGAAATATTTTCCATCCCAAAATGACTTTCCAGATTTCCGCAGCATAATGCGCGGCGGTTTCGGGTCACCCAGCCGCCGAGCAACCGGTTCAAATAATTATCGAGAAGCAGGTGTTTGTCGTCGCCTTTGCGAATGAGGGTTTTAGCATCCAGTTGTTGTGCGGGATCAAACAGGAAAATGGTCACCTGATCCGCGCCGGTTAATTCCAGGCAGTTCCGGCAAATATGCTCGATAACATCGGAAATTTTGGAAAAAGTCCAGATTTCTGTGAGCAACCGAATCACCTTGTTGTAATTGGCAACGCATCGCGTTTGCTCACTTGCAGAAATGGGTGTCAGATAATCTTCATCCAACTGTTGCATCAGGTTTTCTCCCTGCGTTGCTGGGAAATGCCGATTTTCCGAACAATTTCCCGGAAGCGGTTGTTTTCGCGCAACGGATCAGCCAGCGGGTCAATCGCCAAATAAATGAGATAGCCGGATTTCTCCGCGACTGCTTTTTCCAACATCGCAAACATTGCGTCGGTATTTTGTAATCCCAACTGAATCACAGCCGGATAAAACGGGTTCAGATACAGATGTTTTTTCTCCATTTCTTCCAATTGTGCCAGCTTGCTGTTTGCCAGAGAATCCTGACCGTTCAAAGCATAGGCATAACCCAGTAATGCAATGGTCATCGGATGGCGATTGGAGAGCTTTTCCGCAATCCGGAATTCGAGAATGGCGCTATCCGGTTGATTCATCGCTGAATATGTTAACCCCAAATTTACATGGGTTACGGCAAATTGGGGATCCAGCTTAATTGTCGATTTGAACTGTTGAACGGCTTCCGGGTATTTTCTGGCGAACCGCAACAGCCAACCAACCTCTGTATTGATTACCGCGGAAACCGGGTCGAGCCGACGGGCGATCTCAATTTCTGCCAGTGAAGCGGCCTTTTCGCCTTTCAGCATTAGCAAAATGGCATACCAGTGATGCGCTGTGGCGTAATCGGTATTCAACGATAATGCTTTTCGAAATGCCGCTTCCGCACCGGGAATATCCCAATCATAATTCATTTTGATATTTGCCAGCGCGGTGTGTGCCTCTGCCAAATCCGGTGCCAGCCGGATGGCCCGCAACACTGCCGCTTTCGCTTGCGGCATTGCCTGCGCTGCAGACATTACGCCGTATTCGGTGCTGCTGAATAGCGCCAGCGCATCGGCAATGCCGGTATAAGCCAGCGCAAAATTGGAATCCAAAACAGTTGCTTGCTGGAAAAATTCCAGCGCCCGGACCAGCGATTCCGGGGTCCGCTGATTCCAGTTATATCGCCCCTTCAGATACAGTGTGTAAGCCTCCATATTTTCAGGAGGCTTGCGCACCAGTTGTGCCTGCTCTGCAGATTTCAGTCGAATCTGCAATGCGTCGGCAACGTTACGGGCGATGTCATTTTGGACGGCAAAAATGTCATCGAACGGTGCAAGGTAGGCGTTCGACCAGACATTCGTTTCATTTTGCAGATTGATAATTTGAATATTAATGTGAATTTGCGAATCCGTTGTTCGCACACTTCCTGTAACAATGTGGGATACATTCAGGCGTCGGGCAATTTCCGGCAAATCATGTGTTTTTTGGCGAAACCGGTCGCTGGATGGTTTGGCAATAACTTCCAGATTATCCAGCGGGGAAATCCGCGAGATGATGGCTTCGGTGATACCATCGGCAAAATATGCGTCGCTGCCGCCTGCGTCCGGGGTTTCGAACGGTAACACCGCCAGGCGAATGGGTTGTTCCGGCGGCGGTTGGGAATCGCGATTCAACTGAAAGACAAACAACCATGCAATAGCGATGATAAATCCAAATAAAAACAAACGTTTACGTTTTTGATGAGCTGTGTCCGCTACTGTCTTTTTCGTTATTGGGGCAACCACTGTTTGTTGCGAAAACGCTCGTAAATCAGCCAAAATTTCAGATGTTTTTTGGTAGCGTTCCGCCGGTGAACGACGGGTTGCTTTTTGGACAATCTGTAAAAGTGCTGCAGGAATGTCGGGTATCTTTTCCTGCAAACTTGCCGGTTCATCGTTCAAAATACTGTAAAAAAGTGCAGAATCCACATCGCCGGAAAACGGTATATCGCCGCAAAGCATTTCATACAAAACAATACCGAACGACCAGATGTCGCTGCGTTCGTCGGCGGGATCGCCGCGCAACTGTTCCGGCGAGACATACCGAAGTGTGCCCAACGCCAGGAAATCGTGCGTGACGGCCGAACCCCGGATCTTCGCCAGCCCGAAGTCCAGTATTTTTATAACATTTTCAGGTGTCACCCAAATATTTTCCGGTTTTATATCGCGGTGAATAATGCCGCGTTCATGTGCTACCTCTAATCCTTCGGCAATCTGGATTGCCAATTTTACAATATCATCATAATTTGCAGTTAATTGTTGGCTGTCAATTTTTGTTCGCAGGCTGTCGCCTTCGTAATAATTCATCACGATGAACAGTTGCCCGTCTTCGGTTTCATCAATTTCGTGAATGGTGCAAATGTTGGGATGATCCAGTGCGGAAGCAGCTTTGGCTTCCTGAACAAACCGGTCGATGTGCTCTTGTTCATCGCTCAAATATCGGGGCAGGAATTTGATGGCAACAGGTCGGGAGAGTTTTTCATCGATGCCTTTATAAACGATTCCCATACCGCCCTGACCAATTTTTTCAATGATCCGGTAATGGGAAATCGTTTGTTCGAAACGCCGGCTCTTCATATACTTCTCCCCGTTTGAGTGAGAACGTATATTCCGATCTATCTTAACTTACATTATTGGCATCGATAACCTCCGTTAAATTACGATATGTTCAACCAAAAGGAAACCTTTTCCTGAAATCCTGACCTTCTTCAAGCTACATTGTTTTATAAACCGGAGTAACAGCCCGCATCGCATAAAGAATGTTTATTACATTGTTTTTTTTACGGCGTTACAGAAAACCCGATGCTTAAATGCCGGAAATGACCCTTTTCTTCCGGATTAAACAGATAGCCTATTTCCGGTCGAATCGCAAATTTCCCCAAATCGGGACCAACTGCCGCGCCGATATTAAATGCAATCAATATTTCTCCGTTTTCTCGCGCAATAGGAATTAACACTTTTGAATTGACATACAAATCAAACTGGCGGTTTTCCAACACATTCATCAGTAACGTCGGGTGAATTTCATATGTTTCAGAGATATCGACATCTTCTCCAAACGCCATTCCTATCGGGCAATAAAACGCAATGCGGTTGGGTAAAATCGCGTATTTTGGCCCCAAACCAATCACGTTTAACCCAAAATCTTCTTCTTGAATTCTTTCGTAGCGAAAACGCAAGTTAGCTTTATCGGAAGAGCCGTGGGCAATTTGTAACCCATAATGGTTTTGCACATGCCCTGACTCTCCGTCTTCCGAAAATGATATTGATGAATAACTTGGCGTAATTTCAACTTTATCTTTTTCGACCATGCGGGCGCTTTGCAGATCGGAAAAAACCGGTGCGCAATTCAATAGCGTCAGCAGAAGTGCGCCAATCATCAGTGCCGGGAAAACATTGCTTCGCAAATGATTGCGAAAAACGTTTTTGTGTAAATTGACTGTTGATGGTTTCATGACTCACCTCCGGGTAATTTTTTTATTCTTTCCCGCTCAACCAATTGCAGCATCGATTGAGCGGGGGAAAACTGCCATTTATGAATATGATTCCATCAATGGCGTTTATACGGAATCGCCAGTTTGACAGCCACTCCGGCATGATCCGATGGCCACATTTTTGAACGGGTTCGTTCCCGGTATTCATCGCCGATCACCCGGGATTTGATGAGCAGCTCACCGTTGGATTGCATTTCGGGACGGAAAAATACCAGATCAATCCTTTCGGCAAGATGAATATCCGTGTTTCGCAAATCCGGGTCATGCGGCGCGGTAAACCCATCCGGATTTTGGTGATTCCAGCCGTGATTGAGCGGCCACGTTTCTACAAAATCATTTTCCGAAATAAACTGATATGTCGCTTCATCGAGAGCCGCATTACTGTTGAAATCGCCAACCAGAATGACCGGTTTGGTTTCGGTTTGGAGATAACCGATCAATTCACTCGCCTGGGCAAGTTGAATGGGATCGTAATCGGATTCCAGATGTGTACTGACAAAGCGATAATCATTACCGCAAATTTTGGCGTCCACAGCAACATAGCCGCGCAAAATGTCGATGCCGAATGTCGAAATCGGCAGCCGCGCATTGTAATTTGCCGTAACAACATTTGAGTATTCCACACCGTTGCGGACCAGCACTACGTCGTAATCGATCAGCCGGACATCGTCAAATGCCAACGGATCAACGCTTACTAACATTGGCACCTCCACATCGGTGTTTTGAATGATGCCTGCCATCGAATAATGTTGCCGATGATGATGCAGCGCTGCCATAAAAATCTCCAGAAAATCCTGATACACATCCGTTGCCTGCACCGGATTGCCCAGATGGGCATCGCCCGGCGATTGCAGCAAAATTTTGGAAATCTCCTGTAATCCGATGAGATGCGGTTTTTTCCGGGCGATTTCTTTTGCCATAAAATCTGCCCGTTCGGCGAAATTGGTTTGCTGCAACAACGCGAACGCTTCCGCAACCAGTACGGGAATCTCATCCGGATTTTGCGCCGCAAGCACTTTGTCCACGTCTGTGCCGACATACACATTCCAGGTCATTACGGTTACTTTTTCATAGCGATGCCGCCGCTTTTCGAGTGCCCAATCTGCGTCGTCATCCCATTCATCAGATGCCATATTTTGTTCATCCGGGAATTTCGTTGAAACTGACGAATCCGTATCGTCACAGCTAAACAGTACCAAAAACGCACCCAAGATCATATAAAACAAAGGTTTGAGGTTCATGATAAAATCCTCCTTTGAAATAAATGTTGATGCATGATTTTATATCGCTTGTACAAGCTGGGATATTTTGCGAATCAGTTGAAAACTATCTTCCATTATGTTTGGGTAACAAATTGGCGGCATTCACCGGTTGATTATCTTTAATAATCATCTTTTCACGACTACCTGATATCGCACCTGTAACAATGCCGACAATAGCACCAATCCCCCCTAAAGCAACGCCGAGAATCAATCCTTTTTCACCGGCGCTAAACCGGAGAAAATCGCCGAATGGCTCATTACTCGGTGGATCATCGCCATCTGCATAGCCAATGAAAAATCCACCGGCAAATCCAATTGCAGCACCCGTAACGAATCCTTCCGCCACACCTTTGCCATAACTGATCAATGAAATTTCCCGAATATTCGAAATGTGACCGGAAATGTGACGGGATCCCAAAACTTCCATGCCGGGATTGAGCCAGAATACGGAATCTCTCTCGACAAAAATATGTTTAGCCCGGAATTTGTTGCCATTCAGTTTTGTTATTTCACCAGTGTTAGGATTGTTGGTGCGCTCCAATTCTTTTGCCAGATCAATCCGCGATACCATGCGGCTGTGGGTGCAGCCGCAAATCATCATCGCTATAGTCAATATGAACAATTTGAATATGTTCAAACGGATCGTTGTTAAGGTGTTCATTTCTCTTTACCTTTTTACATCGTTTGCTTTACTATTCTGTGTCATTGTAGCCAAAATCGATTTCCTGTTGCGGAGGAGATTCTTTCTTCTTCGGTGGATCATCGGTGAGGATATGGTTGTTCACGCTCCCCTTTGCTGCGCCGACAATACCACCCAAAATTGAACCTGTGAAACCAAAAAACATTGCCCCGGCAGCCGCAAAATCTGCAGAACTTGCGCCAAGCCACTCATCCCCGCCGCTGGAGAAACCGATTGATAGTCCGGCAACAAATCCGATCAATCCACCAATGCCCATGCCGTCTGCAAAGCCTTTACCCCGGCTGTTTAACCTGATTTCGTAAATATCGCGGTTATGCGCAGTTGCGGCTGATTCCGATTCTTCAACATTCCACGAAACAGAATCGCCGTGCACATCGATACTTCGGATGTTAAAGTGCTCACCGGAATTTAGCACGATTGCTCCAGTTGTATTTTTCGAGGAGCGAATTTCATTTGCCAAATCTGCACGATAGAGCATTTTCGTGTGGGTACAGCCACTCGAAATGGCAGCTAAGGCGATAGCAATGCACATGAAAACTTTGGTATGCCTGTTCATTTTTAATACCTCCATCTTGATTTCAGTATTCGATACTTCAATATTAATGCCACAGAAACAATGCGATGCCAAGTATCTGAAAATTATGAAGTTGGGTGAGATGTATTTATGAAGGCCATTTGCAAAAAAGTATGATTGATTTCAAACCTGTATAAATATGTATAACATTGTGCGGGCATTTCGCGATATTTACGCTTGACGATACCCGCAATCAGATGTATATTCTCCGGTCGAAACTTAGGATAGATGATGACGCAGAAAACAAATCCCGCAATTTCCAACAACTGGCACGGCTGGTGGTGGCATCTGCTCGACAAACGAGGTGGGATTTCTGTGCGCTAACATCAGTTGCAACAATTTTTGAGAACAATCCGTCCCGCCTCCAACACAGGCGGGATTTTTTTTATATTTTGGGCGTAACGATTCAGCGCTTTTTTATAACCGCGGAGAACGCAAAGATCGCGGAGAGAGCAGCGGATTAATTCGTTTCAGAGGAAAGCTTTATTTACCTCTGCATACTCTGCGTTCTCTGAGCCCTCTGCGGTTAATTCGGTACTTTACTTTTGGAATAAAATCGACGTCACTCGGCGAAAAAAGGACATTTTATGAACACAATTTCATTTGCGCAATTTCAACAAATGGCGATGCACGGCAATGTGATTCCGGTGGCAGAAGCGATGCTCGCAGATATGCTCACGCCGGTTTCGGCATTCCTCAAACTTTGCGGCGATACGGAAGACGGTTTCCTGC
The DNA here is from genome assembly GCA_020634975.1 of Calditrichia bacterium. Taxonomy (NCBI): domain Bacteria; kingdom Pseudomonadati; phylum Calditrichota; class Calditrichia; species Calditrichia bacterium. Next base: position 2,731,123 of record JACKAQ010000001.1, read on the forward strand.
TGGAATCTGTTGAAGGTGGTGAAAAACTCGCCCGCTACTCATTTTTGGGACGCAATCCCCGTCAGAAAATTGTCTTTCGCAACAACGCTGTGGAGCTGATCGAAAACGGACACCGCGAAACCGTGTCGAAAGATATTTTCTCATTTCTGCAAACGGAGCTGAAACGATACCGTTTTGTGAATGACCCGAATCTCCCGCGCTTTTGTGGTGGTTTCGTCGGGTTTTTTGGCTACGATACGGTTCGGCTGATTGAAAAGCTGCCGGATTTGCACGAACACGATCACAACGCGACAGATGCCGCGCTCGGTTTGTACGACACGATTCTGGCGTTCGATCACGTAAAACAACAGGTGATTATCGTCGCAAATGTGATTCTCGAAGGTGGGATGAATCTGAAAGCCGCATACGACGAAGCCATCTCGCGCATCGCGGCTATCAAAAACATTTTGCGCCAACCGCTGGAACCCCGCGAAGTAACCGGCGAAGGGGGGCACGAAAACGTGACTTCCAATTTCAACGAAGATGATTTTTGTGAAGCTGTGCGCAAATCAAAAGCGCACATCAAAGCCGGGGATATTTTTCAGGTGGTGCTCTCGCAAAAATTTTCCCGGAAAATATCCGTGCCACCATTCGATATTTACCGGGCGCTGCGGGTGATTAATCCCTCGCCGTATCTCTATTTTTTGCGGCATGGCGATCATTCGACTATCGGTGCCAGCCCGGAATTACTGGTGCGCGTTGAAGATGGCGAAGTGGTGGTTCGCCCGATTGCCGGCACCCGACCGCGCGGAAAATCCGCTGCCGAAGACGCGCGTCTCGCCGAAGATTTGCTCGCCGATGAAAAGGAAATTGCCGAACACGCCATGCTGGTGGATTTGGGGCGCAACGATGTCGGGCGCGTGTCCGAATACGGCAGCGTGCAGCTCACCGACCGGATGATCATCGAAAAATACAGCCACGTGATGCACATCGTTTCCGAAGTTCGCGGGCGGCTGCATCCCGGTTTGGATGCGATCGACGCGTTGAAAGCCGGATTTCCCGCCGGAACCGTTAGCGGTGCCCCGAAAATCCGGGCGATGGAAATTATCGAAAATTTTGAGCCGGAGCGACGCGGTGTGTACGCCGGTGCGCTCGGTTACATCGGTTTTTCGGGAAATATGGACACCTGCATCACCATCCGTACGCTGGAAGTTATCAACGGTGTGGCGTATTTTCAGGCGGGTGCGGGCATTGTCGCCGATTCCGTGCCGGAAAAGGAATATCAGGAAACCGTGCACAAATCCAACGCCATTCGTGCGGCCATCGCCCTCGCCGAAGGCGGGCTGGAGGTTTGAGGCGAAGGGTAAAGGATAAGTGATAAAGGATAAAAATTTCCCTCCGCGAAGGGGAATAGGAGAAAACAATGAAATTACTGGTCATCGATAATTTTGACAGCTTTACCTACAATCTGGTGCAATTTTTGGGTGAACTTGGTGCGGAATTGTCCGTTTTTCGCAACGATGCGATAACGGTGCAGGGCATCCGCGATGCAGCACCGGACGGCATCGTCATTTCGCCGGGACCGGGCACGCCGGATGACGCCGGTGTCAGCCTCGATCTGATCCGCGAATTGCATCAGGAAATCCCGATTTTCGGCGTTTGCCTCGGTCATCAATCTATCGGGCAGGCGTTCGGCGGCAAAGTAATTTCTGCGCCAACGCTGATGCACGGTAAAACATCGCAGGTGCAACACCAATCGGAAAATGTTTTCGCGAAATTGCCCAATCCCTTCCGGGCAATGCGCTATCATTCGCTGGCTGTGGAACGCGAATCGCTGCCGGATTGTTTACACATCACAGCCGAAACGCCGGAAGGCGTCATCATGGGATTCACGCACAAAGAGTTTCCCGTTTACGGTGTTCAGTTTCACCCGGAATCATTTTTGACAGAGGGTGGAAAGCAAATTTTGAGCAATTTTTTGGCGTTAACGGCTAATCGCGTATAATTTTTGACGATGATAAGGATTATACTGAATGGTAATTAATCGGAAGGGACAATTATGCAAGTCGATATAAAATGGTTTGATGACAACCTGCATTTGCGATATCCGTGTGAGTGGGTTTACAAAATTATCGGAAAAGATGCCCGGCGATTGCACGATGCTGTCGCAGATATTATTCCGGGAAATGAGTATACGGTCAAATTTTCGAACTTCAGTTCCGGCGGGAAATACATTTGCCTGAATGTGGAAATGATGGTGGACAACGAATCGCAGCGGAACGATATTTTCCATTCGCTGAAACAACATGATCATATTTCGATGGTGCTGTAATATCCGAAATTCGCAATGTCAGAAAATAAATGTATGGTTTATTACAGACTCAGCCACCGCTTTTCAATCAGCCAGTCCCGGATATTGCCATCTTGTGAAACAGTGCTTACGCCAATCTTATCTGCTGAATAATTGTAGCTGCTAATCGCAATGATTTTTTGGTTTAGCAAATCTATATTGCTGTAAACCTCAGAATGATCTTTTAACGACCAAACTGTAAATTTTCCGGCATTATCACCGCTGAACAGATGGTTGCCAGTTGATTCCATTGCGATAAATGAAATTGCGTCACTGTTGCCGTAAAGTGTTGTTTCCAAATCACCTGTGCGGGAATTTATCACGTAAATATTTGGATCAGCCCCGTTGATTCCATAAATGAAATTACCGTTCCGGGAAAACAGGATCTGGATGAATTTAAAGTCATGAATCCGAAATGATTGCAGCGTTTCTTCATCCGAAATATGCCAGACGTTAATTGAGCTGTCCATGCCTGCAGATGCGATAAACCCGCTATTTTTGTCGAATGAAAATGCGATTGAACTATCCTGGTTCATTGTAAAAGTTTTCGTTACGGTTTCATTCGTAATATCCAGTAAATAAATATTGTTAGCATTGTCCATCGCCAGCAACTCCATGTCATTTGAAAATGAGATATCGACAATGGCATTCGGAAATTGGTAGCTGTAATACCCGACCAATCCAATAAGTTCATAATCATAAATGTGCATTTTCCCGGAGGTTGTGCCAAGTGCGTAAACATTGCTTTCGGGGTTCCATTTGAGGGCTGAGTACCGGCCATATGTCGACAGCAGTTCATAATTATTCTGAAATGAATTTGTTTTGATAAACTTGCCATCCCAGTTCCTGTTGATGCACCACGTTACCCGATTTTGCTCCCGGACGAATGGCAACGGATAGCCCGGTGCTGCCGAACTCACAATTTTCATAAGTTTGTTAAAATATAAGCTCTTAACAAAATTAATTTTTGCCGTGGGTGACCAGGCCGATACATGTTGGTCAAAAACGGCTTTAATCCGATAGCTATACGCCTGCGATGTATCCACCGATGAATCGAAATATGTCGTTTGATTTGGCATGACCGTGTTCAGCGGTAAATAAATTCCGTCGCTTGCGGCTTTTTCAATAATAAAACCCGTTTCATGGACAGAATTATCTACCCAGTTGAGTTGCAGCATACCATCGTTTATTGGAATCACCGATAAATTGGATGGGGCTCCGAAGCGATACACCACAACATCGACCACATTTGAACTGGTAACGTTCCCATCACCATCATACGCTTTTGCATAAATCCGGTATTTTGTACTATCCTGGGTTTGCGGCGTTGTCCACAAATATCGATACGGCTCCACATAAAACGTTCGATCCCATGAAGTCGCATTGTTGATATACATTTCTACTTTCACAACCCCTTTGTCGTCCGATGCTTCGACAATGATTGATGTGGTGTCAGTAACTTGCGCATTGTTTTTGGGATAAATGATGCGCACTTCAGGCTCGGGAGCAATCTCTGGATTACTGCTGCTTTTTGAACATGTCACCAAAAAAACCGCGCAGAAGCAAACCGCAATAATTTTGGTCAGAGGATTCCGGTTATCAAATATGAAAACCATTGAGGAACCTGTTGCATTTTTTGGTTATTTATTTTGATGGCAAATTACAATCCCATGTTTTTAAACATGAAATTTTTCAGTCGTTACTAAAACCAATATATAAATTTTTGAGCGCAGAGCAGCGGAATAAAATTAATTTTTGGGTAGGCTTGCTATCTATAATTCAGTTCAGAACGTCACCGCCAGGACTGCAGCGTTTCCACAAACGCCGACAAAAACTGATTCGCCTGAAACCCGTCCAGTGCCCGGTGATCGATGGTCAGCGTGACATACGCCATCGGTTTGATTTCCGGAACATCCTGCCCGTTTTTCTCCACCACCACAAAGCGTTTTTCCATTTTCCCGATGCCCAAAATTGCCGATTGCGGCTGGTTGATGATCGGCGTTGCGATGATGCTGCCGGTCATCCCGTGATTGGTGATGGTGAATGTGCCGTTTTGCACATCTGCTTTGGCGAGTTTTCCGGCGCGCGCTTTTTCCGTCAGCGACTGCAACTGTTCCGCGATTGCCAGCAAACTGAGTTTTTCCGCGCGATGCAGCACCGGCACGATCAGCCCGGCATCAGTTGCGGCGGCAACGCCGATGTTGCACTCATCAAAAATTTCCAGCGCGTCGTCGTGCCAGCGACTGTTTACTTCCGGCACGGCCAGCAGCGCCTGTGCAGCGGCGTGCACAAAATACGCCGTGAAAGTCAGTTTCACGCCTTTGCTTTCGTAAATGGCTTTATTTTTGGCGCGATGCGCGACCACTCCGGACAAATCCGCGTCGAATACGGCAGTAACGTGCGGCGCGATGTTGAGCATGCTTTCAACCATGTGTCGTGCGGTGCTGCGGCGCAGCGCGTTGTGCGGAACCATGTGGCTGGGAATTTTGCCCGACGGCGCAGAAACCGGAGGCGCAGCTTTTGGCACTTCCGCGCGATTTTCGATAAAATTTTCCACATCCCGCGCGGTGATTCGTCCGCCGCGGCCGCTCCCGATGATTTCCTCCGGACGAATATTGTGTTCCGCTAACATCTTGCGAACAATAGGACTTAGCCGCACTTCCCGTTCGCCTGCGACAAATGTCCGTCGCTGCCGTTCGATTTTTGGCATATCGGCCGGGACGACAACTTTTTCCTTTTGACTTTCACCTTTTGCCTTAATGGAAAGCCTGCCCAGCAAATCGCCGGGATTCACCGGCTCATTCTCTTTTTTGACTATTTCCGCCAAAAAACCGTCTGCCGGCGCGGGAATTTCCAGGCTCACTTTATCTGTGTTTATTTCGATCAGCGGTTCGTTCGCGGTGACGGCTTCACCGACTTTTTTCAGCCAGCGTTCCACCACAGATTCGGTGCCTTCGTCCGATTGAGGCATCAGGATGTTGATCATTTCTGCCATAATTTTCTCATTATTTTATTTGCCACAGAGTCACAGAGATCACTGAGTTTTTTTAATCATTTTCTAAAATCTCTGTGCCCTCCGTGTCTCTGTGGCAATTTGTTTTTCAAAATTCAACCAGATCTACCATTTTTTCCGCGATGGCGGATACGTCCGGCACCACGGCGTTCATCAATCCGACGTTGTAGGGCACCGGAATATCTGGCGTGGCGAGGCGTTCCACCGGCGCATCGAGATCGAAAAAGCATTCTTTTGCGACGATGGCGGCGATTTCCGCGCCAAATCCGGCAGTCATCCCGTCTTCGTGAACGATGAGGCAGCGGCGGGTTTTCCGTACGGAATCGATCACCGCGGATTTATCCCACGGCGAAAGCGTTCGCAAATCGATGATATCTGCCGGAACGCCGGATTCCGCAGCGGCTGTTTCGCACCGCTCGACCATCGCGCCCCAGGTCACCACGGTCAGCTCGTCGCCGGTTTGGGTGATGCGCGCTTTGCCGAACGGCAGCAGATACGCATCGCCGGGATAGGGACGCCGCGCCCAGGGCATATCGAGGCAATGGCGATGCTCGAAAAATATCACCGGATCGTTGCCGCGCATCGCCGCGCGGAGCAACCCGACCGCATCTTCCGCATTCGAGGGAAACGCCACGCGCCAGCCGATGCCGTGTGCCCACATCACTTCGTTGCATTCGCTGTGCCACGGATCGCCGCATTTGCTGCCGAAACCGCCGGGCATACGTACCACCATCGGCGCAGCGATGCGGTTGTGGGTGCGCCAGCGGATCGTACCGCAATTGTCGAGCTGTTCGGCGGCCGGATCGGCGTATTTGCGAAATTGGATTTCCGAAACCGGCATCAGCCCGCAGATCGCCATGCCCACCGCGCGCCCGATGATGCCTTCTTCCGAAAGGCTGGTGTCGAACACGCGATCATCACCAAATTTTTCCTGCAATCCCATAGTCGCGGCATGCACACCGCCTTTTGGCCCAACATCTTCGCCGAAAATCAGCAGTTTGGGATTGGTTGACAGTTCGTGCTCCATCGTCCGGCGAATCGCCGTCAGCATGTTGATGCGCGCCGGTTCCGGCGATGGCGTTTCGCTCGCTGCCGGAAACCGGTGCCCTTCGGCAATCAGTCCGCCCATCTGCGGCAAATCCGGCGAGCCGTCCGGTTTTGTTTCTGCAAATACATATTTTTTAACGGTTTGCACATCCGGTTCGGGGCGATTGAGCGCGGCTTCGACCGCTTTTTGCACATCATTTTTGGCGTCGGATTGGAGCTGTTGCCACTCTTTTTTGGAAATATGTTTCGGTACCAGAAATTTTTCGAGCTGTTTCAGCGGATCGTTGGTTCGCTCGTTTTCGACGAGTCCGGCGGGTTTGTAGGCTTGCGTGTCCTGCCCGGAGTGCCCGGAAAGTCGCGGAACGGTCAGCCGGATGAGCGCCGGTCCTTTTCGATCGCGAACGTACGCCACGGCGTCGATGAGCATCGGCGCGGCAACCGCCGGATCGCAACCGTCGCCATCCCAAATTTGCAAATTTTTGAACGATGCCAGATTTTCCGCGATATTTTTGCCTGGCGTTTGTTTTTCGCTGGTCACGGAAATAGCGTAGCCGTTGTCTTCGATGTAAAAAAGCATCGGCAAATTGAGGGTTGTCGCGATGGTCAGCGATGCCCAAAATCCGTTGGTCGCCACCGAGCCTTCGCCACCGAGAACCACGGCGATGGCATCGCCGTATGCGTTGTCCTGCAACGATTTCCGGCGATATTCAATCGCCTGCGCCGCACCGACGGTCGGGGTGTATTGCGAACCGACATCACCGGCCATCGGCAGTACGGACGCCGCACCCTGCGATGGCAAGTTGCACACCACGCCGATATCTTTCCCGTTGCTGTATCCGCCGGATTTTCCCATCGGTCCTGCCAGCGCATCTTCAAAATCCAGACCAAGTGTCAACATCAAAGGGCGGGAGCGGTAGTATGCACCAACGACATCTTTGGGATGTTGCAACAGCGATCCCAAGATGATCTGCGTAACATCGTGCCCGCGCGCGGAAAATTGATACAACACCTGTTTTTTGGGGACTAATTCGGTTTCTTCGATATCATCCATCGCCCGCGATGTGAACACCAAACGGGCAATATGGCGCCAGTCGAACTGCGCCAGCAAGTCAGCTCTATTCATTCAATGGACCTCATTTTCAAGATTCTCAACATTCGCATCTAATAAAAATCGGTCGCGTTGATGCGATGTTGAGAAATGTCGCGATTTTGCAGGCTATCAATTTAGAGCGGCGTCACAGGCGTGTCAAGCAGTAGCAAACTTTTTGGGGATGGGGTGATCGGATAAAAATTACAGCGGCTGTTGGATGTTAATGTTTGGTTGCTCTTGCCAATCTTGCCGCAAAGGAGCGAAGTTCGCAAAGGATTAACAAATATTAACGTTGCACTCAATATTGTTGAAATATTTAAGTTTCGTTGAAATGCCTGTCATTCCTGCGAAGGCAGGAATCTCCCGGCATTTCAACGAAACTTAAATATTTCAACAATATTGAGTGCAACGTTAATATTTGTTAATCCTTTGCGAACTTCGCGCCTTTGCGGAAAAAATCTGTAAAAAAGAGCCATTTCTGAAAATTCAAAACGTAAGCCGGGTTTGCGGCTGCTCGGTGAGGTAGCGCTCGAAACGGTTGTTTTCGTCCACCAAAATCACTTTCGGATCGATGGGGCGATGGGTCAACTCAAATCCCATAATTATCAGCTCTTCACCGGCTTTGATGAGGTGCGCCGCAGCGCCGTTCATGCAAATATCGCCGGAGCCGCGCTCACCTTTGATCGTGTAGGTTTCCAGCCGCGCACCGGATGTATTGCTAACAACCAGCACCTTTTCGCCCGGCCACAGCCCGACCATGTCCATCAAATCTTCGTCAATCGTGATGCTGCCGACGTAGTTCAAATCCGCCTGCGTAACCGTCGCTTTATGTATTTTTGATCGCATAACCCATCGCATGTTATCAAATTTCTCCTGTTTTTTAGAAAAATAATCAGTAAAAACGAGATTCCTGATTTCGCGCCAAAGGCAGGGGGCTCATCTCAAAACTTCGATTCAACCAACACATTATCAATCAATCGAACATCATCGACAAAAACCGCCATTGAAATGAGCGCGTGCTGGCGGATTTCCACCACTTCCGCGAGCGTTTCGGGATCGGCAATGCTGATGTAATCGATGCTCGCCCGCTCCACCGGTTCGATAATTTTCCGCATCGCCGCGATGATTTTGCCTGCATTTTTTTTACCCGATTGCACCAACGCTTCCGCTGTTTGCAACGCGCGATACAAACACAGCGCATCCTGTCGCGCTTCCGGCGAAAGCCGGGCATTGCGGGAACTCATCGCCAAACCGTCGGATTCGCGAACAGTCGGGCAAACCACCATTTCCAGATTGAAATTGAGATCCGTCGCCATCCGGCGAATGACCGCAACCTGCTGGGCATCTTTTTGCCCGAAATACACCCGTTGCGGCTGGAACACATTGAACAGTTTCGCGACAATCGTGGTAACGCCCCGGAAATGCCCCGGACGTTTTTCGCCCTCAAGCGGTTGGGTGATATCCTCAACATTTACATAGGTTTGGAAGTTGTTCGGATAAGCGATTTCCGGCGTCGGTGTCCACACCAGATCGACGCCTTCGGCAGCCAACATATCCAGATCGCGCTGCAAATTTCGCGGATATTTTTCCAGATCCGCGCTGTTGTTGAACTGCGCCGGATTCACGAAAATACTCACGCCAACCCGGTCATTTTCCATTTTTGCGCGACGCACCAAACTCAGGTGACCTTCGTGCAAAAAGCCCATTGTGGGCACCAGTCCCCAGCTTTCCAGCGGGTTTTGCCAGCGGATTTTCCGCAATAATTCAATGTGTTCGACGACGTTCATATGTTTTGTATTTTGTTTGGTAGAGACGATTCATGAATCGCCTTTGTTTGAATCGCCAATGCGTTGTCCGGTTTTGGTTGGAGACGATTCGTGAATCGTCTCTACATGATTTTTCACGTGTTGCCAAACTACGGTATTTTCTGGTACGGCGATGCCGGATTCCCTGCCATATTTTACGATCATTCCGTTGATGGCATCGATTTCCGTGCGGCGGCGGTTGCGCACATCCTGCAGCATCGACGAAATATTTTGCCCGGTTTGCCGGCAAACCGACTGCACATTTTGCCAGGTTTCCGGAAACGATAATTTGATGCCCCTGGCATTCGCCACTTCTACCACTTCGCGGACGATCAGTTCCATTTGCGCCAGCAAATCCGGTCGCGCCAGCAGTTCGCCATTCGGGATGTTGTGCAGCGCAGTCAGCGGATTGATGGCGGCGTTCACCGCCAATTTTTCCCAAATCGGCAGCTCAATTTCATCGCAATATTCGGTTGGGATTCCCGCTGCGTTAAGCGCACCCACCAACAATTGCAATCGCTCCGGCGACGGATGTTTCCGTTCGATCAGCGTTCGACCGTTGCCGCCAAAACGCAATTTTCCCGGCGCAACCAGATTTGCACCCATCGCTGTGATGCCGCGAAAAACGCGGGTTTCACCGAATGTTTCTGCTAAAATCGCGTCATTTCCCAAACCGTTTTGCAGCGTAACGGCTATGCCGTCCGGTTTCAAAAAGTGAGCGATTTTCTGCGCGGCGTTCGCGGTTTGCCAGCTTTTTACCAACACAATTGCGATATCTGCCTGCGGCGCATGTCGCCAATTTGCTGTGGCAGCCAGCCGCACATTGGATTCATTGCCCTGCTCATCGGTTACGGAAAGCCCGTTGTTCAGCGCGGTAATCTGCTCCGCCCAACTGCCGATCAGCGTAATTTTCAGCGAATGCGCATCGGCAATTTGCTGCAGCATCGCGCCGAATCTGGTGCCCATCGCGCCAACGCCAACAATGGCAATGTGAAATTTATCCAATGCGTTTCAACCTCTCAAAACGGTTCCGGGGCGTAATAATACATCTAAAACTATCGAAAATTGAACGGAAATTGAAAAACCACCGATTTCGTCGTTTCGTTTCTCTGGGAATTTCAGTAAATTCGGAGAATCAAAAATCTGCGAATCGGAGGCAAATCATTGACGCATTTGAGCTGGGATGAATATTTTATGGGCATTGCCGTGTTCACTTCGCTGCGCTCGAAAGACCCGAACAGCAAGGTTGGCGCGGTAATCGTGAATCGCGAAAATCACATTGTCGGCACGGGTTACAACGGTTTTGTGGCGGGCATCGACGAGCAGCGGTTTCGTTGGGAACGCGACGGCGATTGGCTGGAAACAAAATATCCGTACGTGGTTCACGCGGAAGCGAATGCTATTTTGAACTCGACGATCAACGATTTGCACGGTTGCCGGATTTACGCGACGCTGTTTCCCTGTAACGAATGTGCCAAACACATCGCGCAGAAAAAAATTGCCGAAGTGGTTTTTCTCTCCGACAAATATCGCGGCGAAAAATTTCATGAAGCCAGCGAACGGATTTTTGGTGCGGCCGGTATCGCCACGCGCAAGCTGGAAATGCCTGCGCTGCCCGAACTTGTGGGTAAATTTGAGCGTTACATTCGGTGAAAAATAGCGGCAATTCATGAATTGCCGCTACAGAGAATTGTGTGTTGCACATAACCTGATTCATATACATTTCAGGAGGTTCCCATGTTATTTCGAATGCTTTATGACGACAAACTCGCGCAAGCATCGTATGTTATCGGTTGCCAGGCAACCGGCGAGGCAGTGGTGATCGATCCGGAACGCGACGTGGATCGATACATCAATTTTGTCAAAAATGAGGGCATGAAAATCGTTGCGATTACCGAAACGCATATTCATGCTGATTTTTTGTCCGGCGCGCGGGAATTGGCGGAGCGAACCGGCGCAAAACTGTATCTCTCCGACGAAGGCGATGACGACTGGAAATATCGCTGGCTCGACAAAAAAAGCGGCGGCGGCACATACAATCATCAGTTGGTTTACGATGGCGATACGTTCAACATCGGGAATATTGAGTTGAAAGTGCTGCACACGCCCGGACACACGCCGGAGCATATTTCTTTTTTGGTGACCGACCAGGGCGGTGGCGCGAACGCGCCGATGGGCATTGCCACCGGCGATTTTGTGTTTGTCGGCGATGTCGGGCGACCGGATTTGCTGGAATCGGCAGCCGGTGTTGCGGGCGCAAAAGAGAAATCCGCCAAAGTGATGTACCAGTCGCTGCAGGGCTTTAAAGATTTGCCGGACTACCTGCAACTGTGGCCGGGGCACGGCTCCGGCAGCGCCTGCGGAAAAGCGCTCGGCGCAGTGCCGCAATCGACGGTCGGTTACGAAAAACGCTTTAACGCATCGATTGCCGCGGCGAACAGCGAATCCGGCTTTGTGAAATCTATTTTGCACGGACAGCCGGAACCGCCGCTGTATTTCGCACGAATGAAACGCGACAACCGGGACGGTCCGCCGTTGCTTGGCAGATTGCCAAATCCTGAAAAAACAACTGTTTCCGCGATGCTCGATGCTGCCAAAAACGGCGCTGCGCTGCTCGATACCCGCGAATGGAGCGCATACGCCGAAGCACATTTGCCCGGCGCATTGTTCACGCCGCTGAACAATTCCTTCAACACAATCGCGGGATCGTATGTGCCGGAGAATACTGCAATTTACCTGATTGTCGAGGATACTCGCGTTCGCGAAGCGGTGATCGATCTGATTCGCATCGGGCTGGATAAAGTGGTCGGTTTTGCTACACCGGCGGACCTGCAACATTACGCGACAGCCGGCGGAAAAATGATCCAGATGATTTCGAGGGATATGCTCGATTTGAAAAAAATGTCGCCGAACGGCAACACGCTTATTCTCGATGTGCGCCGCGCAGATGAATTTGAGGAAGGGCATCTCAAAGGTGCGCAAAATATCGCACACACGCGGTTGCTGGCGCGGATGAACGAGATTCCCAAAAACAAACAGCTCTGGATTCACTGTCGCACGGACAACCGTTCCGCATTTGCCGCCGGCATGCTGGAAGCCCACGGATTCGATGTTGTGCATCTCAAAGGCGGTTATATGGCGTGGAGCGCAGCGGGTGGCGAAATCGAGAAATAATCGTTTTCCAGTCTAATAATCATCTCACTTTTACGATGCCGGAATGTTGTAACTTACAATTTTCCGGCATTTTGAACCGGTAAACCGCATTTCATGAACCAAATTTTCCCCATACTAAACTGGCTGCCCAACTACCATCGCGAATATCTCAAAAACGATCTGTTTGCCGGATTTACAGTTGCGGTGATGCTCATTCCGCAGGCGATGGCGTATGCGCTGCTCGCCGGTTTGCCCCCGGTTCACGGGTTGTACGCCGCGTTTGTCCCGCTGATTGTTTATCCGGTTTTTGGCACATGCCGTCAACTGGCGGTTGGTCCGGTGGCGCTGGATTCCATGCTGGTTGCGGCGGGCATCGGGCTGCTGGCGAATCCGGGAACGGATGATTATCTCGCGCTGGCGGCGTTACTGGCAGTTATGGTTGGCACAATTCAACTGTTGGTTGGCGTTGCCAGATTGGGATTTGTGGTCGATTTTCTGTCGAATCCGGTGATCAGCGGATTCACATCTGCGGCAGCGGTGATTATCATTTTCGGACAACTACGGCACATGAGCGGCATCGGCATTCCCAACAGCCAGGAAATTGACACGCTCGTAACCTATCTTATTTTTCATCTTGACGAATTTCACCTCCCGACATTTTTGACCGGAATTTTATGTCTGGTGTTGTTGATCGGGTTGAAAAAATGGCGGTCACGGGTGCCCGGCGCGCTGGTTGCCGTGGTGCTCAGTACGCTGGCGGTGTGGGCATTCGGTTTGGAAAAATACGGCATCAGCATTGTCGGCGACGTGCCGGAAGGTCTGCCGATACCGCGCATTCCCGAAATTACGCTTGCTAAAATTGAATCACTGATGCCCATCGCGCTCACGCTGTCGTTCGTCAGTTTTATGGAAGCATTTGCGGTTGCCAAACGCATTTCCGCCAAACGCAGTTACGAAGTGGAGGCGGACAAAGAACTGCTCGGACTCGGCGCGGCGAACATTTCATCGGGTCTTTTTGGCGGATTTTCCATCGCTGGCAGTTTTTCGCGAACCGCGGTGAATGCGGAAAGCGGGGCGCAAACCGGCGTTTCGTCGATGGTTTCCGCCGGAATTGTGGGCATCACAACGTTGTTTCTCACGCCGCTGTTTTATTACATGCCCAAAGCAGTTTTCGCCGCGGTGATAATCGTTGCGGTTTACGGACTGATCGACGTGCGGGAAGCGCGGCGGCTCTTCGAAATCAAGAAATCAGATTTTCTGGTGATGGTGTTCGCGTTCGTCATTACGCTATTGCTGGGCATCCAGCGCGGTGTGCTGCTCAGTGTTGTTGCATCGGTGGTGATGATTTTGCGGCGCATCACCCGCCCGAAAATCGTGTTTATGGGCGAAGTGCCCGGCACGGAGGTTTACCGCAACGTCCACCGGGTCGCAAATGCCGGGGAAATTCCCGGTTTGATCATCATCCGGATGGATGCATCTTTTTATTTCGCAAATATTTCGTATTTTAAGGACCAATTATACAAAGCCATCCAGCACCGCGAGGAACCGGTGAAAATGGTGATTATCGATGGCAGCAGCATCAACGAAGTGGATTCATCGGCGGAATCTGTGCTGCGCGACATGGTGGACGAGCTGAAAGCGGAGGGCATTTCACTCAATTTTACCAACCTGAAAGGCTACATAACAGACATGATGAAAAAATCCGGTTTTTACGAAAAACTGGGCAATGAGCACTTTTTTTTCAGCAAAAAGGATGCAGTGCGGCATTTTTTCGGGAACGATCCGGAAACCCCGATGGGCTCAAAATGATGTTCGCAAGCTATTGTTTTATTTAAACCTGGAGGATGCAAAATGACGGAAGTAATTGTCTGGCAGGGCTGGATTGGCGGCGTTGCCATCGGCATTTTTGTGATAGCGCTGTATCTCGTCACCGGGAAATTGCTCGGCGTTTCCACCGCGTACGGAAATATGTGCGCCTATTTTTCGAAGATCAATTTTTTCGCCGCCGGCGAATACCGCAGCAATTGGCGGATGTGGTTCATCATCGGCATCCCGGTTGGCGGGTTGCTTGCGGCGCTCACTTCGCCGGGAGATGTCGTATTCAGCCTGTCCACCGGCGCGATGTACGACGCCGTTTTGCCGGAAAGCTGGTGGGCAAAAGGGTTGTGGCTGATGTCCGGCGGTGCGATGATCGGCTTCGGCGCGCGCGCTGCGGGCGGTTGCCAAAGCGGACACGCCATCACCGGAGTTGCATTGCTGAACTGGCCGAGCATGGTTGCCGGCGCAGGATTTTTTGTCGGCGGCGTGGCGGTTGTCCAACTGCTGTTTTTGTAAATTATAGGGGAAAAAATGAACAAAATTATATTCACAATATTTGGCATCGTTTTCGGTTTTTTGCTGAGCCGTGCCGGTGCGACAACTTATGATTTTTACGCCAACTTGTTTCTTTTCAAAGATTTACAGTTGTTGTGGGTGATCGCTGCCGCAGCCGGAACCGGCGCCGTCGGCATGGCGATTCTCAAAAAATTCCGCCAACAATCGCTGATGGGCGAACACCTCACATTTGAAGCGAAACCGTACCGGAAATCGCTGATCCCCGGATCGCTGCTGCTCGGCGCAGGTTGGGGAATGGCCGGTGCCTGCCCCGGAACCGTGCTCGCGATGGCCGGTGAAGGCAAACTCGCCGCGATTTTCACCGTGATCGGCATCGCGCTGGGCACCTATTTTTATGGATTGTGGAACAGTCGCAAAATGCCAAAAGTGGCAACCGCCGAATCTGCGGAAGTCATGCAATAAAAGATGCAGAAGTGTAACAAAAATTAAAGTTTAGGGGGATTCAGCGGGAGACCCCTGCCTGCGCAGGGGTGACAATCTGCTGTCCAAAACCGGAGGTCCATTGAACTACGGATTTGTCATCGACAACCGAAAATGCATCGGCTGCCACGCCTGCACCGTTGCCTGCAAAGCTGAACACGATGTGCCCATTGGCGTCAACCGGACCTGGGTGAAATACATCGAAAAAGGGGAATTTCCCCACACGCGCCGGCTGTTTTCTGTGATGCGCTGCAATCACTGCGCCGACGCGCCCTGTGTGGATATTTGCCCCGTGGAAGCGCTACACACCCGCGATGACGGCATCGTGGATTTCGACAATCGCCGCTGCATCGGCTGCAAAGCCTGCATGCAAGCCTGCCCGTACGATGCGCTGTATATCGATCCCGAAACGCAAACTGCAGCCAAATGCAACTACTGTACGCATCGGGTGGATATCGGGCTGGAACCGGCGTGCGTGAACGTTTGCCCGGAGCACGCCATCATTTCCGGCGATATGGATGATCCCGTTTCGGAGATCAGCCAACTCCTTTCCCGGCAACAGGTTAGCGCCCGGAAAATCGAGAAGGGAACGCAGCCAAAGCTGTTTTACATCGACGGCGATTTGGCATCTCTGGTGCCGACGGCAACTGCGCCATCGAGCGATTATTTGTGGAGTTCGCAATCGACCGGCGTGGGACATTTCGCGAAATATGCAGAGGCGCTGATCGCCAAATCCGACCCGCTGGAAATGGTCAAACAGCTCGCCCAAAACGGCGGCGACGGGCGGGTTGTTCCGGAAAATCAATCCCAAAATATCGATCAGAAAATTGATGACGTTCGGCGGGAAAACACTCGTCGCGCATACGACGCTCCCGGCAAAGGTGCGGTTTGGGGATGGGAAGTGTCCGCGTATGTCTGGACAAAAGCCATCGCCACCGGGGCATTTTTGCTGCCATTTCTCGCGACTTTGTTGGCAGATTCGCCGGTTGCGGAAAATGTTCAGTGGATCGGCTGGGGCGGCAGCCTGCTGTTTTTGGCGATCACCGGGTTGCTGCTGGTGAAAGACCTCGACAAACCGGCACGATTCGCATATGTTTTGTTGCGTCCGCAGTGGAAATCCTGGCTGGTGAAGGGTGGCTACGCCATCACATTTTACGGCGCGTTGCTGGCGATTTGGGGTCACGCCAAATTTTGGAACATGCCCGATCTGGCGGCAATTTCCGGCTGGCTGACCGCCGCATTTGCGGTGATCGTCGCGGTTTACACCGCGTTTTTGTTCGCGCAAGCCAAAGGTCGCGATTTCTGGCAATCGCCAACGCTGCCACTGCACATGCTCATTCACTCGCTGATGGCCGGCGCAGCATTCTTCGCATTGTTCACCGTCGCTGGAATTGGTGATGCCAATTGGGATCTGTTCATCATCGATGCGCTGATGCTGGCAATTACTGCAAATCTCGTCATTTTGGCAGTTGAGCTGTTTACGCCCCATCCCACAGCCGATGCAAAACGCACCGTTCAGATGATCATCGCCGGGCGATTCCGCAAATTATTCGTGATCGGTGTGCTGCTGATCGGTAACATTTTCCCGCTGGCGCTGATGATCATTTTCGGCGAAAATCTGCTGGCTATTGCCGGATTGCTGGCGCTCACCGGGATTTACATCACCGAGCACATCTGGGTCCGTGCCCCGCAATTGATACCGTTGAGTTGAAATTGATTTAGATTTGCCACAGAGACACGGAGATCACAGAGGTTAATAATGGATGAAATTAATCGATTGACCCAGAAAATAATTGGTTGTGCGATTGAAGTTCACAAACAATTAGGCCCCGGATTACTGGAATCGGTTTATGAAGCAGCTTTGTGTATAGAGTTTGAAGAAATTAATATCCGATTTGAAAGGCAAAAATCGTTGCATATTACAAAATAGGGTATTGGTGAATTCAGGGTCGATATTTTGGTAAAAAACATTGTGGTTTTGGAATTGAAAAGTGTTGAAAGACACGACCCACTTTTTGAAGCCCAGCTTTTAAGTTATTTGAAATCAGGTAATTACAGAGTCGGGTTGCTCATCAATTTTAATGGTTGAAAACGATAAAGTTTATAGCCTTAGCCGCAAAGGCGCAAAGGCCCCAAGGGATTTTTAATTTTCTTTGCGATCTTTGCGCCTTTGCGGCAAATAAATTCGGAGAGAAAATGGCGACAAAACACAAACCTTCATTCATCGAAAAAATAGCCGAAAAGCTGCGGCTGATTCCAGATTTGCACGAAAACAGCGCAGATGTCGTGGATTTGCCGCGACTGACCGAGCCGGGCAAACTCACCGATTATCCGCCGCCGGAACAGTGGGACGACTGGACGGAATACGAAGCCAAAAGCGGGTTTCGTCGGGAAAAACGCAATTACATGATTGTGCCGACGCAGTGTTTCAACTGCGAATCCGGTTGCGGTTTGCTGAGCTACGTGGATAAAAAAACGCTGGAAGTCCGCAAATTTGAGGGCAATCCCTACCATCCCGGCAGTCGCGGGCGCAACTGCGCCAAAGGTCCGGCAACCATCAACCAGATCACCGATCCCGACCGGATTTTGTATCCGCTGAAACGCACCGGCAAACGCGGCGAGGGCAAATGGGAGCGCGTTAGCTGGGACACCGTGCTGGATGACATCGCCGGACGCATCCGCAACGCGCTGCGCGAAGGGCGCAACAACGAGGTTGCCTATCACGTCGGGCGACCGGGACACGAGGGTTACGCGAACCGCGTGCTGCAAGCCTGGGGCGTGGACGGGCACAACAGCCACACCAATATTTGCTCGGCGGGCGCGCGATTCGGTTACGCCATCTGGCACGGCTACGACCGTCCATCGCCGGATCACGCGAATGCCAAATTTATCTTGCTCATCAGCGCACATTTGGAATCGGGGCATTACTTCAACCCGCATGCGCAGCGTATCATCGAGGGTAAGATGAAGGGCGCCAAACTCGCGGTGATGGACCCGCGATTGTCCAACACCGCAAGCATGGCCGATTACTGGATGCCCACCAATCCCGGCAGCGAAGCGGCGGTGTTGCTCGCCATCGCTAAAATTATACTGGACAACAATTTATACAACGAAAATTTTCTGCGAAACTGGGTGAATTGGCAGGAATACATGACCAACGAACGCCCGGAAATGGCTACAACTTTCGAAAATTTCATCGTCGCAATCCGGGAAGAATACCACGAATACACCCCGGAATTTGCCGCTGCGGAGGCGGGTATTGATCCCAAAATGATCGTGGAAATCGCCCAAAAAATCGGCGAAGCCGGCGAACGCTTTGCCACTCACAACTGGCGCAGCGCGGGCAGCGGGAATCTCGGCGGTTGGGCGGTGGCGCGTTGCCTGCATTTTTGAACGTGCTCACCGGCAGCGTTGGCACGGTTGGCGGCACATCGCCGAGCGCGTGGAACAAATTTCACCCGAAATTTTTCGACAATCCGCCGGCGCAAAAATTCTGGAACGAGCTGCACTTTCCCAATGAATACCCGCTTTCGCATTTTGAAATGAGCTTTTTGCTGCCCCATTTTTTGAAAGAAGGGCGCGGCAAAATGGATGTCTATTTCACCCGCGTGTTCAATCCGGTGTGGACGTATCCGGACGGATTTACGTGGATGGAAGCGCTGTCTGATGAAAATATGGTCGGGCTGCACATCGCGATGACGCCGACATGGAACGAAACCGCCTATTTCGCGGATTACGTGCTGCCGATGGGACACGCCGGCGAACGCCACGATTTGATCAGCTACGAAACCCACTCCGGCATGTGGATGGCGTTTCGCCAGCCGGTGCAGCGGGAGGCGCTGCGGCGAATGGGCAAACCGGTGCAATTTACCTACGAGGCGAATCCCGGCGAAGTGTGGGAGGAGGACGAATTTTGGATCGAGCTATCCTGGCGCATCGATCCGGACGGCGATTTGGGCATCCGCAAACATTTCCTTTCGCCGTGGCGCGATGGCGAAAAAATCAACATCGATGAATACTACCGCTACATTTTTGAGCACACGCCCGGGCTGCCGGAAAAAGCCGAAAGCGAGGGACTGACGCCGCTGGATTACATGCGAAAATACGGCGTTTTTGAAGTTGAAAAAACATCGTATGCCAAACATTTACAGCAGCTTGGCGAATCGGATTTGGGCGGCGCAGTGATTGATAAATCGATCGGCGCGATCAGCAAAAACGGCAAAAATATCGGCGTGCAAATTGGCGATCGCGCCTGCGTTGGCTTCCCGACGCCATCGCGGAAACAGGAGTTTTATTCGCAAACGCTGGTCGATTGGGGTTGGCCGGAATTCAAAATTCCAACTTACATCAAAAGCCATATTCACGAGCAACATCTCGATCGCGCCAACGGCGAATTCCCGCTGGTGCCGACCTTCCGGCTGCCCACGCTGATCCATTCGCGCTCTGGCAACGCCAAATGGCTGACGGAAATTTCCAACCGGAATCCCATTTGGATGCACACCTCCGATGCAAAAACTTTCGGCATCCGAACCGGCGATCTGGTTCGGGTAAACACAGAAATCGGCTATTTTGTGGACAAGGTTTGGGTGACCGAAAGCATGAAACCGGGCGTTGTGGCGTGCTCGCATCACATCGGGCGCTGGCGGCGACCGCAGGATACGGTGGGGAATCGCTGGGCGACAAATACGGTGGAAATTTCAACAGAAAACGGGAAATGGAAAATGCGCACCGTTTCGGGCATTCGCCCGTTCGATAGCAGCGATGCCGATTCCAAACGGATTTTCTGGAGCGATGGCGGTGTGCATCAGAATATCACCTTTCCGGTGCACCCGGACCCGATCAGCGGGATGCACTGCTGGCACCAGAAAGTGCGCATCGAAACAGCGCATGCGGGTGACGCATACGGCGATATTGTGGTGGATACCGAAAAATCGATGGCGATTTACCGCGAGTGGCTGAAGCTGACCCGACCCGCACCGGGACCGGGCGGATTGCGCCGGCCACTGTGGCTGGGGCGACCGCTGCGTCCGGCGCCGGAGCTGTTTTATATCAAAAAAACTTAACTTTCGAGCAGCTCGTTCAATCGTTTCAATTCCGCATCGTTCATCGTGAATGAATGTTCGATGGTGGGGAATTTGGCGTTGCGAACCTCATCGCAATACTTCTGGAGCACTTCCAGAATCGGGGTGCGCAGATTGGCGTATTGCTTCACAAATTTCGGCACGAACTGGTCGAACAGACCGAGCACGTCGTGATAGACCAACACCTGCCCGTCGCACCCGACGCCCGCGCCAATGCCGATGGTGGGAATCGACAACCGTTCGGTGATAATCGCTGCAACTTCGGCGGGAATCGCTTCCAAAACGATGCTGAAACAACCGGCATTTTGCAGCGCCAGCGCATCGTTCAGCAGTTCATTTGCAACTTCGGCGGTTTTGCCCTGCACTTTGTATCCACCCAGTTTTGTAGCGGATTGCGGCGTCAGCCCGATATGACCCATCACCAAAATACCGGCGTTCACTATCGCGCAGATGGTATCTGCGATGATTGCGCCACCCTCAATTTTCACCGCGTCCATACCGCCTTCTTTCAGCATTCGTCCGGCGTTGCGAACCGCTTCGGGAATTTCTGCCTGATAGCTCATAAACGGCATATCGCCCACCAAAAATGCATTTTGGGTGCCGCGCGCAACCGCTTTGCAGTGGTGAATCATTTCATCCATCGTCAGTGAAACCGTGTTGGGATGCCCCAAAACTGTCATCGCCAGCGAATCGCCAACCAGCGTGATGTCCACGCCTGCTTCGTCCGCAAGCCTGGCGGCGGGAAAATCGTACGCTGTAAGCATTACTATTTTTTCGCCGTTTTCTTTTTTGGCGATGATGTCCAAAACGGAGATTTTTCTATTTTCTGTGTGTTTGCTCATATGTTAAACAACCTGTTTTTTTTGATCCGAAACTTGTTGTTACGTATCTGTGAATGCAAGCGATTTCCAAAATCCCGGTGTGGAAAACCAAAAAAAGAACCCCGGATTTTGGGAACCCGGGGTGAACAAATGCTCATCTCAAATGTAAAAATTTTGTCAGCTTTCAGTTGGGTTGCCGCTGGTTTCATAAACGGTATCCCAGCTTTGGGCCGTTTCTTTTCGAATAACAAAATGCTTTACGCTGCCGTAAAGTTGCCGTGTTAGCTGGTTGAGTTTTAATGAGATATTGGATAATTCATCCGTTGCTTCGGAGACGTTCCGGGCTTCGGTAGAAATCTGATCCACACGAATGGTAATATCTTCGCCGGTGCTGGATTGCCGCTGAATACCCGATGCAATCTGGTTGATATTTTCCGTAATCCGGGTGATTGAGCTGATCACTTCTGTGAGGCTTTCGGTGGCTTTATCGGCCATTTTCATGCCTTTTTCGGCTTCGGTGGAACCCTGCTCCATCGCTTCCACAACAACGTGTGTTTCATTCTGAATACGTTTGATCATCTCCGCAATTTTTGATGTGGCAGATGTTGTTCTCTCCGCTAATTTGCGTACTTCATCCGCAACAACTGCGAACCCGCGCCCCTGATCACCGGCGCGTGCCGCTTCGATGGCGGCGTTCAGTGCCAGCAGGTTGGTTTGGTCGGCGATATCATCAATTACCTGAACAATTTCACCAATTTCCCGGCTGGATTGCCCCAATTTTTCCACCGTCCCGGCGGAATCGCGGACGATCTGGGCAACATTTTTCATGCCGTCCAACGTTGTCCGGAATATCCGCTCGCCGCTATCTGCCAGCATCGAGGTTTGTCGGGCAATTTGCGCGGCATCCGATGCACTTTGAGAAGAATGATTGACGGTTTGCGACATTTCCTCGATGGCTTTTGCAACTTCCTGCGTTTGAATGGCTTGCTGACCCGCGCCTTTGGAAAGCTCGTCAACCGACGATGCAATTTGTCCGGATGCATCTGCCACTGATTCAGAAGCGTAATGCATTTGCCCGATTAGCGAATTGAGATCGCGAATCATCGCGTTGATTTTTTGCATCAACATGCCAACGGCATCATCTCTGTCGATGGTCAATTCCTGGGTTAAATCGCCTGCCGTTACGGCGGTAATTGCGGTTTCAATTTTTTCAAATTGAAATTGCAGATAACTCTGCTCTTCCAATACTTTTTGCTGCATTTCTTCCGATTTTTTCCGGGCGATCTCGGCTTCACTGGAGCGGGCGTTGGCTTCCGCCAGTAGATCGCGGTTGTTCTGGACCATCTGATTGAAGGATTCGATCAATACACCGATCTCGTCGTTGCTCTGGCTGTACACCCGAACATCAAAATTGCCGTCGGCCACTTTTTCCGCAGCAAAACTCAGCTCTTTTACCGGTGTGATGGTTACTTTCTGGAACACCCACAGCACCAAAAGCCCGATCATCAGAAAAACAAATGTGCCGCCCAGCAAAATTAATAAACCGGTGTTTTCCTGTTCTGTCAGTGCATCTGCAGGAAGGGCAATCTGTACAAATCCCAGCACGTCATCGGGATTGGCGTCGGTTGCAATTTTGTGGCGGGCGAGGAGTAGTTTTTCGCCATTTTTGTTATATGTCCACGATAATTCCTCAAAATCACCGGAAATTTGTAAATCACTTTCCGGCAACACATCAACATTAACGCCAACAACTTGGGTTGCACCTGCATTGTAAAATGCGCCAACTTCAATATATTTATTCTGTTGAAGCGTTTTCAGCATGTCTTCTAACCCGTCATAATCTTCCATCACCAAATTGTAATGTGCCTGGTTGCTGAGTGTTTTGGTGAGCAATGCGCCTCTTTTCTCGAATTCGCGTTTGAACTCATTGACTGAATATTGTTCATAAGAAGCAAATGAACCAACACTGACAACCACGAGAACTAGCAACAAACTCAAAAATTTTTGTCGAATACTCAGATTTAGGAATATTTGGATCAGCTGCATGGAAGTTACCTATCCGTATATTTTATAGTAGTTTACGTTTATTGCGCTGCAAAAAATTCCGTTTGCGGTAAATGTTTTTCCGGAACAGATATACCCAACGCTTTTGCGGTTTGCGGATTAACCGACAAGCTGGTTTTGCCTTCCTTTTTACAAAGGGCGATGAACGCACCGGCTTTTACCCAGGTTTCATCTGGCACCAGCATCGGAATTTTTTGGATAACGCTATTTTTAATGAGGAAATCTTTGGCGATGTTGTTACCCAGCACATCATCCGCCTGATATACCCACAACATATCAATACTATGGTTTCCGGTAATTTTTTTGAATTCCGCAGAAACATCTTTCAGTGAACGCGCATCGGAAATCACAATTTTAATTTTTAGCGTTGCGGAAACCCGCTCCAGCTTTTGCTGAAGCTCTGCCATATCAACACTGCTTCCGTTAACGATGATGCCAGCAGTTTGCATTTCCGGCAGCAGTTCTTTCATCATATACATTTGTTGAAGCTGGGTTAACGCATCTTGTGCATTTGCCAAACCACCAAATAATGAAAAATAGAAAAACAATCCATAGAACATCCATGTTTTACGCATTGTTAAAGCCTCCGCACTAAGTTTAAATATTTTCATCCATAGTTATTTTTTTGCAGGTTTTTGAAACCATAATTTACTCCAGCCATTGGCTTAATATGGATTGATCGACAGCGTTATGGGCAACTTTAAAATTATCAGAAATTCATAACGTTTGTCAATGCATCCGAAGATTACAAAATGCTCACAGCGAAAACCGGGATTACAGAACGGATTGGGAAATTGAAAATAATTAAAAAAATTTCGAAATCCGGTTAAAGTTCTTCTGCGCGATTACGAAAATGAGCAATAACGAAATAGTTAATGATGTGTTCTGGATGAACAAATAAAGGTGAACCGGATGTTCACAAGCTTGACAAACCCGACATTTATTGGTGCTTTTTTTGCCCGTGGCGCAAGCAGTGGCGAGAAAACAGAGCACCTGCCACAAACGGACGCTTTCCGGCGTTTGTTTGCCGCTTTGGAAGATGGTACAGCAGAAACGCCATCCGGAAATTCAATGGTATTTGCTGTTGCCGTTCCGGTTGAGCAAGTTGCCCCGCTTCCGGTCAATTTACTTTCCGAAATATCAACAAAAAATGTAGATAATCTCAATATTACCAATAGTTTCGGTGATGGATCAGGTGCGTTTGCCGGAAATCTCTCCGGGATTTCAATCGCAAGCTCCGGCTCCGAAAGCGTGCCGTTTGTTACCGGCGACAATAGTTTTCAGCCGCAAACCCTAACCGGTGTTCCGGCTGCCAACCTCCCAATTTCCAATAATTTACAAACGGAAACGATTGCGCAACCATCTGCGCGCCACCTGTTTGGCAATCCAGAAAACGGATTTACCCAAACACAGCCGTCAACCTTAATTACCGAAACCGGCGATCCCGTTTCCGGTGCTCCCGTTGAAGCTGCATTCGGCGAAAATGTGCCGCAGCAAACGCCAAATATTACGGTTGTATCGGGAAAAACAGTTGTTCAAAAAAGTGCGCCTATTGCGGTTGGCAATTTCTCGCCGGAATTAGTTGCGGCGGGTACTGCGGTTATTGGCGATGTGGCGGACAATACTGTATTTACTGCAGCCTCAACCGCAAATCCAGCAAATGTGCAACCGGAAATGCCCACTGCCATCGGTGCAAAGATAGCACACAATACAAATTTGCAATCGAAATCGACGGTTGTGAACGGCGTTACTGTGCCGTTGGTTGAACCTGCGAGGGCAGCCGCGGTATCCGAAAAGCCAACCATTTTGGCATCGGCGATAAATCGTGTTTTTGAAAAAAATACGGCAGGGGTCCACACTGCAGCGCCGAAAACCGGCAGTGCAGCGCAATTATTTGAGGGGAAACTGTCCGGAAATTACCGGACACCGACGAGCGCCGCAACGCCGCAGCCCGTAGCGAACCGTCAATCGACCGTGGTGCAAAGTGCCGTTTCAAATACCGTTGCACAGCAAATTCGACCGGTAATTAATCGTGGCAAAGTTTCAAATGTGCCGGAGCAACTTGTTCAGCCGACCGCCAATCATGGGGATGTTTCAGTTTCGCCGGAACAACTTACTCAGCCGACTGCTAATCGTGGCGGTGTTTCGGTTGCGCCGGAACAATTGATCGGTGAAGAAACCGCTCCTGCAATGCCATCCAAAAGCGTGGCTGCGCCGGTGAATGTGTTTTCTGTTGCACAGAAAGATGCACCGCAAATTTATGAAAATCAACAATTTGCAGCGACAAAACAACCTGCAGTGGCCGTAGCAGAACATCCGCAAACGACAGTTTCTCAGCCGCTTGCAGATGCAAAAAACGATGTGCCGGTCAGCCCGGCAGCCAACGTATCGCCGCGCACTGCAGCGCCGATAACCAGTGTCGCAACGCCGCTTCGGAACGGGACAGCGGTTCAGGGCAGCTATCGAAATTTGAATGCGCAAACAGCAACCGTTTCGCAACAAACCGGTGGTTTTCGTTCGGGTGAAACGGTTGTTACCGGAACATCTGTGCGATATCAACCGGATTTTTCGGCTCAGCCAAACCGACCACAGTTGCAAAATAATCCGCAGCCGATTGTCACGCGCCCGGCACCGATCGGGAACGCGACGCAACCGGCAACTGTGCTGATTGAAAAAAGCGGTTCGTCCGCACAACATTTACCAAATGAGCGGATCGAAATTTCGACCCGGCCATTTGAAAATCCGGTGAATCCCCGAACCCCGGCGGGTGAAACGGTTGCGAAAACTACCGCGCCGGCAGTGACAAATTTTCAAGCTGCAAAAGGGGCAATCATCGAAAATCAGCCTCAACCAATGGCAAAACCGGCTGTGTTTGCGGCTGGTGAAACGGTTGCCAAACCTGCTCCACAAACGAAAAACAGCACGATAAAAATGTCGGTTTCGCAGGTTGCACAACCGAAATCCGGTGAATTTGCTACACAGCCAACACCTGTGTTTGCTGCTGAAAAACAACCGCAACCATCGGCAAAACCTGCCGGGATAACAGCACCGGAAGTGGTTGCCAAACCGATTCCGCAGGCTGCAAACAGCGCTGAAAAAATACCGGCTTCACCGGTTGCGCAACCGAAATCTGCTGTGTCTGCTACTCCGCTTGTTGCTGAACCGGTTGTGGAACTTCAGCCGCAACCGACGGCAAAACCGGTTGAATCTCCCGTGCAAAAATCGGTTGCAACACCTGACCGGCAAAGCGAAACGACTCCGGTAAAAACACCCGTTTCTGCGCAAAACCAACCGGCATCGACGGAGCGTTTGGAGCAATCGCCAAAAATACAGCAGTCGCCAGTTTCGCCAAAAATTACGATTGTGGAAACCAGCCGCACCGGAGCAGCAGATCCGATTTCAAAACCGGTTGAACAACCAGAAAAAAATGTAAGCAACACAATAATTGAAGATCAGCCGGAAATTACAGAAAATCCGGCAGCCAATCGCACCCAAACGGGCACAAAAAACTGGACCCAGGTTGTCAACAATCTGTTGTTAAAACCGTTTTGGGGTGAACGATTTGCAGCCAATACGCAACAAACCGCTGCCCCTGTTCAACAATTCCAGGCGGAATTTGGAACCGGAACGACAGTTCGCGAATTGCCGACCGTTGAACAAAGCCAAACGCTGGTTCGGGAAATGTTGCAGCAATCCGGCGCTGATGAAACAGTGAAATCCGTTCCGGTTTGGCGGCAAAATTCTGTTGAACAAATTCAACAAAACCCGTTCCGCGATGCGGTGAATTTGACGGTCGCTCCGGCGATGAATCTGCCGGTATCGCAAGTTCAGCGTCCGGTAAAATCCCGAGAAAATGGCACACAGCGCATTGCGCCGCAAACAGAAACTGTTGCTGAAAACAAACCGGTTTTGGGCGAAGCGCCAACCGTATATTTCGATAATACCTTGATTGAAGAAGCTGCGCCGCTGCAATCCCGCACCAAAACAGATGCACCGCAACCGGCACCGGCGACAACTGCCGATCTGCCGATTGAAGACGGCGATACCGGAAGTTTTGCCGGAAATTTGGCGAAAAACGGTTGGTCCAATTCGGCGGTTACCGCGGGGGAAGCAAATGTGCCGACCACCGCACCAACCACTGGTACCGGTCAAACGCATGTGGTAAAATTCCAGTCGATGGAGCAGTTTACCGGCAAAATGGCTGCCATTTTACAGGAACAATTTTATCAATTGGCGGAACGTCCGCAAACAGCGGCGCAACAATTGTTCATTCAAATTGAGCCGCACGAGATGGGCGTCATCCGCTTGCGCCTGCGCATGAAGCACCAAAAACTGGTTGGCAGCATCGAAACCGGATTGCCGGAAACATCTGCGCTGCTGCAAAACGGCCAATCGCATTTGCTCAATAAATTGGGTGAAATGGGCGTTCAGGTGCAGGAATTTAACATCAATTACAACGATCAATTGGGATCGCAACAACAGTTTGCCCGCGAGCAAACCCAACAGCAACAGACAAACGCCCGCCACAGCGGCACGCTGCCGGATAACGATCCGGCTCCCGAAACACCCAATCCGCAACCCCGGATGTTCGGGCAAAATGGCGTAGATGTAACTGTGTAAATAACTGATTTATAATAAGTTCTGCAGATTTTTTAAAGGAGTGATTTTATGGATATCGGCGATGTGTTAGGTGTAAACAACAGCTCTCCCATTTCGCAGGCGACCAGCACCAACGAAAAAATTATGGGGAAAGATGATTTCCTGAAATTGTTGGTGACGCAAATGAAATACCAGGATCCGCTGGAGCCACAATCTCCGGAAGATTACAGCGCCCAGCTTGCCCAGTTCAGCTCGCTGGAACAGCTCAGCCAGATGAATGATTTACTGGAAGCATCGCTGGAAACCAACCTGTTGCTGGCAACATCGGTGAACAACACGCTGGCATCCAACGTGATTGGCAAACAGGTGAAAGCGATCGGCAGCGAAACCTATTTCGACGGCAGCGCCGATGCACCGCTGGTTTACGAAATTCCCCGCGATGCACAGAATGTGAAAATTGAAATAATGGATGGCGATGGCAAAGTTGTTCGCACCGTCGAGCTGGATAATGTCGGCAGCGGCGAAAATATCTACGAATGGGACGGCAAAGACGACGACGGCAACAAGCTGGATGCCGGAAATTACGATTTTCAGGTTTCCGCAACCAGTTTTGACGGCATCGATATGAATGTGAATACGTACATGTCCGGATTGGTAACCGGGTTGCGTTACAGCGCCAGCGGACCAATGTTGATGATTGGAAACACCGAAGTGCCGATGGCCAACGTGTTGGAATTGTTACTGCCGGACGCCATCACCGGTAATACCGGCGGCACTGGCACCGGAACCGGTGAAACAGATCCCGATCCGGGTGAAAGCATGAATGTTTTCAACACGGCGTTGGGAAGAAGCATTTTTTAGAAAATAAATCTACCGTAAACCCTCCATGATCTCCGCGATCTTGTACGAGCGGGATCGCGGGATTCTTTGGCAGCGTTTGCGACATAAAAAAGGAGAAATACAGTGGCAGGAAAAATCGACGGTTTACCACTCCCATTTGTGCCGATAGGCGGCGTAAATGGATTGTCACAATCGCCGAAGCCGATGTCCTCGCCGGAGCAATCGCCATTTCGCGAATTGCTGAAAGCGAAGCTGGATGAAACTGCCGAACTGAAGTTTTCCGCACACGCCCAATCGCGGATGCGCAGCCGGGACATCTCTTTGAGCGCCGATCAGCTGAATTTGCTGAACAACGCGGTGGATCAGGCGAAGGAAAAAGGCGGGCACAACTCGCTGGTGCTGATGAGCGATTACGCCTTCATCGTGAATGCGGATAACCGGACAGTGGTAACGGCAATGGATCGTCAGGGAATGGACGACAGCGTGTTTACGAATATCGACAGTGCGGTAGTTTTGTGATGCGCTTCGACAGAAATCGAGCCCTGAGCGAAATCGAAGGGCGGAATATACAAAGCTAAAGGTTTAAAAAACAGCAACTAACTAATTAACTCACAGGGTTGGACCACGCTAAAAACCTCCTGATTTTTGGCACGGAAACCCTGCTGCCGGCCGACCGATTGACGCTGGCAGATATTTACATCACGGATGATTATTCATCTCACAAGGAGGATTTAACAATGGGTCTGATGCGTTCACTTCAAGCCGGAATTACCGGATTACGCAATCATCAATTGTTCATGGACGTTGTTGGAAACAACATCGCCAACGTTAACACGGTTGGTTTTAAAGTGGGTCGTGTGACCTTCAGCGAAATGTTCGCGCAAACCATCCGCGGCACCACGCAGCCGGTGGCAAGCGCCGGTGGCACCAACCCGATTCAGGTGGGTTTGGGTATGGCTGTCGGCACAATCGACACCATTCACACCATGGGAAGCCTGGAAACCACCGGACAGGGCACAGACCTGGCCATTCAGGGTGATGGCTTTTTTGTGTTGGATGATGCCGGAAAACGCGTTTACACCCGTGCCGGTGTATTCCAGTTTAACGCAGATGGCGTGCTGACCATGCCTTCCAACGGGTTGAAAGTCCAGGGATTTTTAGCAACACCGGATGGCGAAATTGATCCGGCAGCAGGAATCACCGATATCCAGATTCCCGGCAGCCTGAAACTGCCCGCTTCGGCAACCAATCAAATTACCTTCAACGGTAACCTGAATGCCAAACTGGAACCGACCGGATCGATCCTGAAATCCGGCGGCGTTTACGCCATCGAGCAACTCGCAGACGATTCCGATATGAGCGGAATGCTGACGGTTGACGGAACAGGCAAAACATCCATTTTGAATAGCATGAATCCTAACAACACCAGCATCACCATCACCGATGGCGCTGCGAATACTTTCACGTACAAATATGTAGAATCGGATGCATCCACAACCAACAATGCATTCAACTCGCTGGATGACCTGATCACCGAAATCAACAATGATTTTGGCGCAGCAGGCGCAAACTCGTTAACAGCCTCATTGAATGCCAGCGGACAGATTGTCTTTACGGATATCAGCGGTGCTGCAAATAACATCACCATCGATGGCACCGATCCGATTTTGAAAGCCGCGTTTAAATCGCTGGAAGGCGATATTAATGCTGCCGCAACCAACACAGCCCAGTTTGCGCACATCGCAACAGCAACGGACTTGTTGGAAAACCTGATAAATGACAACGGTGTTTCCTTAGGCTTGGCCGGCGGCGATACCATTTCCATCGACGGTAACGTTGGCGGAACGGCTGTAACCACGGGCACATTGGCTGTCGTTGGCGGCACCACCACCTACGGTGACTATCTCTCACAAATCGAAGCTACGCTGGGATTAACCAACGACTCCGGTGTTGAAATCAATCCCGAAGACGGTGGATTGGTCATCAATGGCGATGGCGGCGTGATTTATGAACTGAGTGATTTGAACATCGTTGCGGTTGACGGTTTGGGCGTATCGCGCACTCAATTCGATACACTGTTCGATGCTACACCGGGCAACTATCTGGAATCGCAAGAAGCCAAAGATGCCACGCAGTCCGCGACCGTTACCGTTTACGATTCGCTGGGTAACGATTTCGATTTGACACTGGTCTTCACCAAAGACGTGCAATCGCCCAATCGCTGGTTGTGGGATGTGCAACTGCCGGACGGCTACATCGCCAATGGCGGCAGCGACGGTTACGTAGAATTTTCACCGGATGGTTCGCTGTCCCGTTTCGAATATACCGACGGCTCCGCAGCGCTGCAATTCTCTCCCGGCAGCAACTCTTCGCCCATCAGTATCGCGCTGAATCCGGGTGAAATGGGTGGCTTTGAAGGATTGACCCAACTCTCCGGCGCGAACGCAAATACGGTTATCCTCAACCAGGATGGCTACGGCATGGGCGTGTTAGATCGTATCAATATCGACCAGCAGGGACGCATCAACGGCGAATTCAGCAACGGCATTAACCAGACACTGGCGCAGTTGTTGGTCGCTAATTTCAACAACCCGGCAGGTTTGATTCGCGGCGAAGGCAGCTTGTTCGAAATGTCCGGTAACTCCGGCGATCCGCAGTACAGCACGGCAGGCGGAGGCTTTAACAGCGTCATCATCGCCGGTGCGCTGGAGCAATCCAACGTGGATCTGGCAGAAGAATTCACCAAGATGATCGTTGCCCAGCGCGGTTTCCAGGCAAATGCCCGGACCATCACCGTTAGCGACGAAATGCTGTCCGAAGTCACAAACCTGAAACGGTAATAACGGATAAAGGGTAAAGGATAAAGAAAAACGTAGAGGCACTTCACGAAGTGCCTTAAAAATCTGAAATTCTTGACCGATTATCAAACTCAGGTATTCAGAAAACAAAATTGAGGCGGCTATTGTTTATGCAGCGGCCGCCTCAAAATAAATGGAAAACTGATACTAAATTTTCAATATGAAATGCTCAATAAATAATGATAACCGTAACACGAATCAATGGTAAACAAATCACAATCAATGCCGATTTAATAGAATTTGTAGAGACGACGCCGGATACGATTATTACCACAATGACGGGCAAAAAAATTTTTGTTCTGGATCCGGCAGAGCTTGTGATAGAAAAAATCGTTGCATATCGTCAGCGATGTTTCGAAAACCTGAGAGTTAAAGTGAAATAACGCCATGAAAAAAGCGCTGGACATTGCAACCGTTGCCGGATTTGTTATTGGTATTATAGCGATTATCGGGTCCATTTTGGCAGCCGGTAGCCTCGCTGCATTTATCGATATTCCGTCGGCGCTGGTTGTATCGTTGGGAACGATAGCGGCAATTTTGATCAACTATCCGCTCAGCGATATCACCGGGTTTGTGGCAATGGTTATGCAAGCCGTTCAATTTACCGAAGCAGACAAAAAAAATACGATTGAAATGATGGTTAAATTTGCCGAAGAAGCCCGGAAAGACGGGCTGTTGGCATTGGAAGCACACATCAAGGAAATTGACGATAAATTTATAAAAGGTGGGTTACAGTTGGCGATCGACGGAACAGAGCCGGAGCTGCTATCCGATATTCTGGAAGCGGAAATTGCCAACATGGAAGAACGGCACAAAAAAGCACATGGCATTTGCGATGGCTTTGGTGCGTATGCCCCGGCTTTCGGTATGATTGGTACGTTGATCGGTCTGGTGCTGATGTTGCAAAACATGTCCGACCCTGCCAGTATTGGTCCCTCCATGGCGGTCGCGTTGATCACCACGTTTTACGGCGCAATTATAGCCAACCTCATTTTTATCCCGCTCGGCGGAAAACTGAAAGAACGCACCAAAGAAGAAGTTCAGGTTCGGGAAATGATCATTGCCGGGATTTTGTCCATCCAGTCGGGCGATAACCCGCGATTGGTAGAGCAAAAACTGATGGCATTTTTACCGCCGAAAGATCGCAAAAGCGAAGATGGCAACGATTGATCCGGCATTTCCCCAAACCGGTAAACTGATCCGGCAGCACCAAATGCCGGCTGATTTCACATTTTTTGTGCTGTTGAAAAAATTGGCAACTGTCTAAATCTGCGATGCCGGGTGTTGAATTCTTAATCAATTCCCGTATTGCATAGAACATTTCAACAATCTCTCCAAAATAATCCTGCCTTCAAATTATTCTAAAACAACAGTTTAAGCGATAAAGAAAAAATGCTCAAATAGTGGCATATATATTGCTTACATATAGAGTCGATTATAAAGGAAATCTTAATGGCAGGGAAGAAACAAAAAAAACAGGAAGAGGCTCCGGCTGGTGCGCCACTCTGGATTGTGACGTTTAGCGACTTGATGTCTTTGTTGTTAACCTTTTTTGTGCTGTTACTATCGTTTTCATCCATTCAGGAAGTGGAGTTCCAAAAAGCGTTGGGCAGCTTGAAAGGCGCATTGGGGGTTTTGCCGAGAAATGATGCAATTTATTCTCCGGTAAAAACAAAATTCCCGAAAGCGATTGTTGACCAAAAAAAGAAATTTGACGATACAGCGCAAGAAATTAAGGAAGCGTTAAAAGCGTTGGAAGAAGAATTGCAAAAGCAAAAGGAATTGGGCAATAAAAACATCGACAACGTTGATGGCAGCGAAAAAGAAAACGATTTGCTGGCGCAGCTTCAGGCGCTCAATATTGCAAATTTGATGGATATGATTGATGTTAGCGCCGGTAAAAACGGCGTTGTCATCCGGATCGATTCGCCGCTGTTATACAGTCTTGGCGAAGCGAGTTTGCGCAGGATTGCCTATCCGATTCTCGATAAAATTATCGAATCGGTTGCCAGTTGGCCAAATGATATCCGCATCGAGGGGCACACGGACGATTTGCCGATAAACACACCGGAATTTCCCTCAAACTGGGAGCTTTCCGCGGCGCGGGCGCTAAGTGTGTTGCGCTATTTCGAAGCCAGTCGCAAAATTGATCCCACCCGGCTTTCGGCGCTCGGCTATGGGGAGCATCACCCGTTGTTTCCCAACACAACCAAAGAGAATCGCGCCAAAAACCGGCGGGTGGAAATTTATGTGCAGCCACCGCAAAATCGACCGATGGTAAATTATTCATCCAACGAACGGAACTGAATTTTCAAGGAGGAAAAAAATGGCAGATGAAAAAGAATTGAATCTCGAAGGTGTTGAAGAAAAACCCAAAAGTGGTTTTAAGCTGGATATCAAAATTGCGATTCCCATTTTGCTGGCGCAAATCATTACCTCATATCTGCTGGCAAGCTTTGTCATTGTTCCCGCATTTTTTTCGCCGGTACAAGCCGGGCAGGAAGTTGAGGAAGAAGAGGAAGGCGATGACGGAGAATTCGGGATCGTTTATCAGGTTGAGGATATTATCGTCAATCCCGCGGAAAGCGGTGGTACTCATTATGTGGTAATCAATATGGCGTTCGAGCTGGACAGCGAAGAAGATTCCGAGGTTCTCCACAAAAAAGATCCCAAATTGCGCGATATTTTGATCCGCACCATCAGCAGTAAAACCATCGAGCAGTTGGACGGACCGGATGACAAAGAGCAACTGCGGATGGAAATTATGGAAAAAGTAAGCGAGTTATTGCCCAAAAAAGGCAATCTGGACAATGTGTATTTTGTCAGCTTTATTATTCAGTAACACCATTTCAAACCAGGTAAGGTGAGCCAGGATGTCGGAAGTATTATCGCAACAGGAAATAGATCGACTACTATCTGGTATTAATTCCGGGGAAATTAAGGAAGACAATATATCCGAGGCGTTGGATCATAAAGAAATTTATGAATACGACTTCCGGCGCCCCACCCGTGTATCCAAAGATCAGCTAAAAACATTCCGGACGCTGCACGAAAACTTTTCGGAACTGTTCGGATTTTATCTGGCGTCCCGTTTGCAAACGATGGTTACCATCGATCTGCTGGCGGTCGATCAGCTGCGATATTCGGAATATGTGTTGTCTATCGCAAACCCTTGTGTGGTTTACATATTTGATATCAAAGAAACCGACGGGCGCGCCGTTATCGAAATGACACCGGATTTGGTGTTTATGGTTGTGGAACGGCTGTTGGGCGGCGTTGGCGGAAAGCCGACCGCACCGCGCGGCATCACCGCAATTGAGCAACGCATTGTTGAGCCGATTGTGGAAAAAGCGCTGAAAACCCTCACCGCTTCGTGGAAACCGGTGCACGAACTGAACTTCGATTTGTTCGGTTTTGAAAGCAATTCGGATTTTGTGCAAATCGCTCCGGCCAGTGAAATCGTAATCGTCATTTCATTTGAATTGAAGGTGGGAGAAGACACCTTCCTGATGAACCTGTGTTATCCCTCTTTTGCGCTGGAAGATGTGATCGCGCGGTTGAACGTGCAGTTTTATCCATCCAACATGTCCGCAAAAAATCGCCAGATGTCCTATTACAAAATTACCAAACAACTTCAGTCTACCCCAATGGAAGTGCGTGCTCAACTGGGCAAAACCGAAATTTCCATTCAGGAATTAATGGAGTTGGAAGAAGGCGATATTCTGTATCTGGATAACCGGGTAGATGCCGAAATTCCCATTTTTATACAGGACCGGCTGAAGTATTTCGGACGTCCGGGCACTGTTGAGGGGCGTTTGGCTGTCAGAATTACCAACGAAATTGATCAGGAAACCAAATTGATGAAGGGAGAATCATCGAATGGCAGATGATAAATCGCAAGATCCAAAAGAAGAACTCAATGAACTGGATGATGCCTGGGCGGATGCATTTTCGGAGAGCCAGGAAAACGAAACCGGTGCTGTTGAAGAGCCCGAGGTTCATCATGCACAGTTCGAAAATTTTGCGGGTGCTGCCGGTAGTGTAGCCTCGCCAGATGCTTCAACCCGGAAATTGGGGATGTTGCTTGATGTAATGTTGCCGGTAACCATCGAGTTGGGACGCACCCAAATGTATATCAAAAAAATTCTCGATCTGGAACGCGGCTCCATCGTGGAACTGGATAAAATGGCCGGCGAACCGGTTGATTTATACATCAACAATAAAAAAATGGCTGAAGGCGAAGTGGTTGTGGTGGATAAACACTTTGGTGTGCGCATCACTAACCTGATCGATCCGGCAGACAGAATCAAAAATTTAGGCAACCCCTAATGCGAGAAAAAACAACGGTTTTTGGCAAAACGTTTGCCGCTTTTTCCACGGTGTTCTGGACGATTTCGACACCGCCGGACAGCAGCAATTTGCCGGTGACAACATCGCCGCCATCGATGGAAATGGGTTGGCTGTTGTTCAAAACCGTGTTTTCGCTGTTGCTGATTATTGCTTTGATTATCGGATTAGTGTATGTATTGCGGCGATACATGGGGCAAAAAATGCCGGGAAACCTGAACCGGGATTGGTGCCAGGTGATCGCCAGAGTGCCGCTTCAGCAAAAGCAAACGCTGCTGCTGGTGAAAGTGCTGGACAAAGTGTTGCTGCTGGGCGTAACCGATATGAACATCAACACACTCGCAGAATTTGACGAAACGCCCGACCTGCAGCAAATGATCGATGCGGCAAATATGCCCGGAACCGGTTTCAGCAATACCCTTTTCCGGAAAATGATGCAACAAAAACTGAATCAGGAATAGGCAACAGCTGATTTCCGGATTCAAAAATAGCTGTAGAATTACAACGGGATGGTGAGAGACCCGTTAACGTTCAATCCAAACACATCTTTCTGTTGTTCGAATGACCGGCATGCGAAATAAAACCGGCGTTTGGGCCTTTTATCTGTCGGTAGCTGCAGAAATCCGGGTGACTGTTCCGGCTCTGTTTTCCGGCAATTCGATAAATTGGTATTAAAATGAGTAATCTAATGTCCAAAATAGCGTTATTTCGGCAAAATAATCCCACTATTTGGCGATTGGGGCTGGTTTTGCTGTTCGGATTGCTGCTGTTTGGCGGCGATCTGCTCGCTCAGCAACCCGGTGGCGGTAATCAGCCGTTGCCCATCCCCAACATATCGCTGAATCTGGAAGCCAGTGACAATCCGGAAGATTTTTCGGTGACGTTGCAGCTGGTTTTTCTGATGACGATTCTCAGCTTGGCACCGGCGTTGTTGATTATGCTGACTTCATTTACGCGGATTATCATCATATTTCACTTTATCCGGCAGGCCCTGGGCACCCAATCCATTCCGCCTAACCAGGTGCTCATCGGGCTGGCGCTGTTCCTCACATTTATGGTAATGACACCAACCTGGGAAAAAGTGCACGATAACGCGCTCGCCCCATATCTCGATAAAAAAATTTCCCAACGCGATGCATTTAATGAAGCGATGATTCCTATTCGCGAATTTTTGCTGAAAAACACCCGCGAAAAAGATCTGGCGCTGTTCGTAAAGCTGGCGGAAAACAACAAACCGGCAGACGCCAACGAAGTTTCCACGCTAACGCTCATACCCGCATTTGTGATTTCCGAACTGCGCGTGGCGTTCCAGATCGGCTTCATTTTATATGTTCCGTTTCTGATTATTGATATGGTGGTTGCCAGCGTCCTCATGTCTATGGGGATGATGATGTTGCCGCCAATGATGATTTCGCTGCCGTTCAAACTGCTGTTGTTTGTGCTGGTAGATGGCTGGTATCTACTTGTTAATTCAGTAGTTAGCAGCTTCGGATAAGTAAAGGAGTTACGGATGACAGAAGAATTAGCGGTTCAATTTTTGAACGATGCCATTTATACAACCATGCTGGTTTCCGGGCCGATATTGCTGGTTACGCTGGTGGTCGGTTTGCTCATCAGTATTTTTCAGGCGGTCACATCCATCAACGAAATGACGTTGACGTTTATTCCCAAAATCATCAGCGTGATCATTTTGCTGCTGTTTATTCTGCCGTGGATGATCAAAGTAATGGAAACGTTTACCATCAACGTGTTTTACATGATACCGGCATTGGCGAGATAGCATGACACTGGTTACCGAACAGCAAATTTATCTATTTTTTTTGCTACTGGTTCGCGCAACAGCCATGTTTGCCAGCGCGCCGGTTTTCAGCGATCGGGCAATTCCGAATATGTATAAAATCGGGCTGGGCGGATTGCTGGCTATCATCATTTTTCCCATCGCGGACGCCAAAAATTTTGATCTGAATTTTAACCACATTTCTGCAGTGATGCTGGTGTTTCAGGAAATCCTCACCGGTGTAACGATCGGTTTCACGATTTCGCTGCTTTTTGCGGGAGTTTCTTTCGCCGGCGAATATGTCGGTTTGGATATGGGATTCACAATGGCGCAGGTGTTTGATCCTACGCTCAACCAGACGGTTTCGGTAATTGCCCGGTTAAAAAATGTGGCTGCGATATTGTTTTTTCTGATTTTAGACGGACACCATTTTTTAATTCAGGCAGTGGTTTACAGTTACGAAGTGCTGCCGATCGGCGGTTGGAAAATATCCACTTTGGGCATGGAAAAACTGATGATGTTGACCGCACAGGTATTTGTGATTGGGATAAAAGTTGCTGCGCCGGTAATTGTGGCGCTGTTTTTAACATCGGTGGCGATGGGCATTATTGCCCGCGCTGTGCCGCAAATGAACATCTTTTTTGTGGGTTTCCCGATCCGCATCGCCGCCGGGCTCTCGTTTATGGCCTTCGGCTTTCCCGTGTTTGTTTATGTGTTTCGGGTGTTGCTCACCCAGTTTCAGGAAGATATCATATTTTTATTGAAGGCGTTCTAAATGGCTGATGACAGTTTTCAGGAAAAGACAGAGGAACCTACTCCCAAGCGACTCACTGAGTCGCGGGAGAAAGGTAACGTTCCAAAAAGTATGGAGGTCAACTCGGCGATGGCGCTGTTGTTGGGCACCATGCTGTTGTATGTTTCCGGAAATTCATTTGTCGGGATTTTGAAAAGCATTTACTACCGCATTTACAGCGGTGGCTATCTGGTGGAGCTGACAATCCCTGACATATACAGCTATCTGGTGGAAGGGCTGAGCACTATCGGCGTTACCACGTTGCTGTTTATGGCTGGATTGATGGTGGTGGGTATTGCTGCAAATCTGCTGCAGGTCGGTTTTTTATTCACCTTCGAGCCGCTTAAGCCGAAAGCGGAAAAGTTCAATATTCTCAAAGGCATCAAGAAAACCTTTTTCTCGAAGCGTTCTTTGGAAGAATTAGTAAAGAATTTGTTAAAATTAACGATAGTCGTATTAATCGGGTACTATGCTTTGATGGATTATCGGGATGATCTGCTGCCGTTGATGGATCAGGAGATCAGCCAAATTGCCGGGTTGATGATCAGCGCGGCATTACGGATCACCTTCAAAATTTCTTTGGGACTGCTGCTGATTGCCGCAGCAGACTATGCTTTTCAGCGTTACGATTACATGAGTAACCTGAAAATGAGCAAACAGGAAATCAAAGATGAGCAGAAGCAGATGGAAGGGGATCCGAAAATCAAATCCCGGATTCGCGCCATGCAAATGCAAATGTCCCGTAATCGCATGATGCAGGAAGTTTCCACAGCGGACGTGGTAATCACTAACCCAACACACTATGCCGTAGCGTTGAAATACGACTCCGGAAAGATGGGCGCACCGAGGCTCATCGCGAAAGGGCGCAATCATATTGCATTCAAAATTCGCGAAATCGCCGAAGAAAATAACATACCCATCGTCGAAGATCCGCCACTGGCGCGCGCGCTGTACAAAAGCGTAGAGCTGAACCAGGAAGTACCGGCGGAATTTTTCCAGACCGTTGCGGAGGTGTTGGCGCATGTTTATCGCATGAAAAACAAGCGTTTAAGTTAACGCACCAAACAGACAAGCTGTCTGTAAATATTTATAAATAAGGATGTTACACAGACGTGGTAAAACGAAATACAGATATATTATTAGCCGTTGGCATCATCCTGATTTTGGCAGTTATGATTATTCCGCTGCCAACAATCATATTGGATGTGCTGCTGGCAATCAACATTTCGGCGGCGCTGGTGCTGCTGATGGTTTCGTTGTATCTGGTCAATCCGCTGGAAATTTCCGTATTTCCGAGTTTGTTGCTCATTTTGACGTTGTTCCGGTTATCGCTTAACCTGGCATCCACCCGGCTGATTCTCGGCGAAGCATACGCCGGGGAAATTATCCGGGCGTTTGGCAGTTTTGTGGTGAAAGGCAATTACGTCGTCGGGTTTATCATCTTTTTAATTTTGGTGATTATCCAGTTTGTGGTCATCGTAAAAGGTTCCGGTCGGATTGCCGAAGTTGGCGCACGATTTACATTGGACGCGATGCCCGGAAAACAAATGAGCATCGATGCGGATTTGAACGCCGGCATCATCACCGAAGACGAAGCGCGTCACCGCCGCATCCAGATTTCCCGCGAAGCGGATTTTTACGGCGCGATGGACGGTGCCAGCAAATTTGTAAAAGGGGATGCCGTTGCGGGATTGATTATCACATCCATCAACCTGGTTGCGGGATTGATTATCGGGATGGCCCAAATGGGCATGGGTGCCGGGCAGGCGTTGCAAACGTACAGCCTGCTAACCATCGGCGACGGCCTGGTTTCGCAAATTCCCGCGTTACTCATTTCGACCTCTGCCGGTATTGTGGTTACCCGCGCCGCCAGCGACGAAAATTTGGGCAGCGATTTGCGCACCCAGCTGTTCGGGAATCCCAAAGCGTTGTATATCACATCGGTAACGCTGTTGCTGTTCGGATTTACGCCAGGATTGCCAACGATACCGTTTCTGGTTATCGCGGGTGTTTTGGGTTTGGTGGCATACAACATGCGCAAAATTCAGCCCGAGAGAGAAGCCGATGTTATCGAAATGCCGGAAAATCGCGATGCTTTGCCCGCGCCTTCCGAAGAAATTGAAAATATTTTACAGGTCGATCCACTGGAATTGGAAATTGGTTACAACCTGATCGGTTTGGTAGATACCGAACAGGGCGGCGATCTGTTCGACAGAATTACCTCCATGCGCAAACAGATTGCGCTGGAAGTGGGCATCATCGTCCCGCCGATTCGCGTTCGGGATAACCTGTTGCTCAATCCGGATCAGTATTCCGTAAAGGTTCGCGGCAACGAAATCGCCACCAACGAAATCGTGATGGATCGCCTGCTGGCGATGAACCCCGGGCACGTCGAAAAAGCCATCGAAGGTATCGAAACCATCGAACCGGCGTTCGGATTACCGGCGGTGTGGATCGAGCAGAAATTCCGCCACGAAGCGGAAATTTCCGGTTACACTGTGGTTGAACCATCCGCAATTATGGCAACCCACCTGATGGAGTTGATCCGCAAAAATGCGGACAAACTGCTGGGTCGCCAAGAAGTGAAAAAATTGCTGGATAATCTCAAAAAAGATTATTCCGCGGTGGTGGAAGAATTGGTACCGGATCAGCTCAGTATTGGCGCCATCCAGAAAGTATTGCAGAATTTGCTGAAAGAAAACCTGCCGATCCGCGATTTGGTGACCATTCTGGAAACCCTCGCCGATTATTCCGGCATGACCAAGAATGTGGAAGTGCTGACGGAATATGTCCGTTACGCCATGTCCGATACCATCGCGAAGCTGTATATGGATGAGCAAGGCGTGATTCATGCAATGACATTAGATCCGAAAATTGAGCAATTGATCACAAATACATTACAGAAACAGAAGCAAGTTAACAACAACACCCTTGGACTCCCGCCTGCGGTTATTCAGCAACTGTATCGCAGTACGGCGGAAAATATCGAGAATGTGAGCGCACTTGGTTATTCGCCGGTTGTTATCTGTTCGCCCACAATTCGCGCATATTTCCACAAGTTGCTGGAAGCAACTTTCCCAAATATCGCGGTAATCTCATTCGGAGAGTTGCCGCCTGATGTCCAAATTGAGTCGATTGGTAAGGTGAGGATAGGAAATGAAGATTAAGAAGTACACGGGAAAAACGTTCAAGGAAGCGTTTAACGACATGAAAAGTGAATTGGGTGAAGATGCAATCATCCTCAATTCCAAAAAGGTCAAAAAAGGCGGTTCCTTTGATTTCCTCGGAGGGAAAGAATTTTACGAAATAACTGCGGCGATAGACACGCCATCAAATATTACCCAGCGTACCGGCGTTATTAATAACACGCCGAAAACGCCCGGATATGTGTATTCGCGTCCCAAGCCTGCGGAACCGGAAACACCGGTAGAAAAAGAGCGCGTTGAGAAAGTGGAAGTGATGGACACCATCCGCTCATCTATCAGCGAGCAGCGCATCGCGCAGCAAATGACGCATCTTCAGGACCTCACCGGCGAAGTTCAGGACATGAAAAAGGTGTTGGAGCAACTCAGCGAGTTTGTGAAATACAGCCGCATGCCCGCGTTGCCGCAGGTTTTCAAAATGGCGCTCAAACGCCTGCTGGAAAACGAAGTGCACGAAGAGCTTGCCAAAGCGATTGTGCAAACCGCATACGCCCGCACTGAGCCCAAAAATTACAACAACACCCGAATGGTGCTGGAAACCATTTTTTCACTGTTGCGGCAGATGATCCGGGTTGCGCCGCCGTTGGAAAAACTCGATCGAAAACCGTATGTCGTGGTTCTCGTCGGTCCGACCGGCGTCGGGAAAACCACAACCATCGCAAAAATTGCCGCAAACATGAAGCTGCTGCACAAACGAGATGTGGCGCTCATCTCCGCGGATACGTATCGCATCGCGGCGATAGAGCAACTGCAAACCTTTGCGAATATCGCCACCATCCCGATGAGCGTGGTTTACAGCCCGTCAGAGATGCAGAAATCCGTTTTTAAATATCGCGAAAAAAGCCTCATTTTGATTGATACCGTCGGTCGCAGCCCCAAAAATGCCGAACAACTGGCAGATTTGCAGCGGTTTGTGGACGCCGCCGAACCGAACGAAGTGCATCTGGTAATGAGCCTTACATCCAGCTCCAAAACCATGATGGAAATTGCGGATAAATTTAAACCGCTCCGCCCCAACCGCTTAATTTTCACCAAATCGGACGAAGCAACCGGTCCCGGCGTGATGCTAAACGTGCTGTATAAACAACAAATTCCGGTATCATATCTGACAACCGGGCAAGTTGTGCCGAACGATATTGTTCCGGCAAATCATGCCAGCATCGCAAAACTTGTATATAAAGGAGGTTTGGATTGATGAACGACCAGGCCTTTCAACTACGTGATATGAGCCGCAAATACCGGGATGAGCAGGATAATACCCAGGAACAGGCTGCCGGCGCGAACGCCCGCGAGAATCGCCTTAAAATCGTTTTAGGCAGCGGAAAAGGTGGCGTTGGCAAAAGTGTACTGGCTATCCAGCTTGGTCAGGCTTTAGGCGTTCTTGGCAAAAAAGTGCTGGTGGTGGATGCAAATCCGTACTCGCCATCGCTGCATATTTTGACCAATACGCATGCGGAAATTACCGTTCACGATTTGCTCAGTTACAGCCACCAGCCTGAAAAACTGCAGCTTCCGGAAATTGCCCCGAATGTGGATTTGCTGTCCGGCGCTGCGCCATCCAGCCAGGAAACGTATATTGGCTCCACCAATGCCGCATACTTTCTGGAAGCGCTGGCGCCACACACGGCTCGCTACAATTGTATTATTTATGATACCCATACCGGGCTGGACGATTGGAATCTGGCAATAATGGAAGCATGCACTGACGTATTTCTCGTCACTTTGACGGAACCTGCTTCAATTATCGATACATATTCTTATATGAAATCGGCACTTCAACATATTTCTACAGAAAATTTTTGGCTTTTAATCAGCCAAACACTTAATCCGCAGAGCGGTATTGAAGCGCAGGATAAGTTAAATCTGGCATTGGATCACTTTCTTTCTTACCAAATTCCGTTGCTGGGTGCCGTTCCGTTCGAATATGATTTAAAATCTGCGATCGATATTCAAGCGCCTTTTTGGGAAAAAAAGCATTCCGGCGAAGCCGGTGAATCGATCGAACTCATTGTAAAACAATATCTTACAAAAGTGGGTGCTTTGGCAGCCACTTCAAAAACCCGTGAGGTTATTTTATGAAAAAGCTGCCGATTAAGTTGACGTTATTAATTTTTCTGTTAGCGTTGCTATCGGGGTTTTATCTGAAAATCCCCATGATGGAAAATTTTATCCGTGCTTTCATCGTCTACGTGATTTTTTCGGTACTGATTTTGCTTGTATATATTTTGCACAACCAAAGTGCCTACAACATGCTGAAGTCGGAGTTGAACAAACAGCATCAGGTATCAAAAAAAGGTGCAGAAAAGTCAGTAACCGGAGAATCAACCAAATAATTTGAGAGGGAGTCGATGAAAGCTCAAGTACAAGTCGCAAATGCAGAGCCAACCTGGGAAGCATATTTTGAGTCGAAAGAAGCAGGGATGCGCGACGCACTCATGGTTAAATATCTTGGCCTGGTACACTATGTGGTCAATAAGTTGTTCAAATCAATGCCGAGCAACGTGGACAGGGAAGATCTTGTGAATATCGGCGTTCTGGGTTTAAGCGAAGCATTGGATCGTTACAATCCGTATTTTGGGATTAAATTTGAGACATATGCGATTCCCCGCATCCGCGGTGCGATCATTGATGAACTGCGCAAACAAGATTGGATTCCCCGTTCGCTGCGTTCTAAGTCCAATAAAATCAAAAAGATAATGGAAGAGCTTGAGCAGGCTTGCCGTGGCGATGTAAACGATAAAACCGTTGCCGGCCACCTTGGTATCTCGGAATCCGAATATCAGCACTGGCAGTCGCAACTGAATTCAACATCCATGATTTCTCTTGATAAGCCGAACCCGAATTTTGATGATCACAATTTGTACGAAGCTATCGAAGATGTTACTTCTACCAATCCGCTGGAAAATATCGAAGACGACGAACAGCGTGCATTACTGGTTAAAGTAATCAAAAAATTACCCGAAAAATCTCGCCTTGCCGTTCA
Source organism: Calditrichia bacterium (assembly GCA_020634975.1). Classification (NCBI taxonomy): domain Bacteria; kingdom Pseudomonadati; phylum Calditrichota; class Calditrichia; species Calditrichia bacterium. The sequence continues at coordinate 2,775,740 of JACKAQ010000001.1, forward strand.
ATTATATTATTACGAACAACTCACATTCAAAGAAATCGGCAAGATTCTGAACGTATCTGAATCCCGTATTTCCCAAATTCACTCCGAAACGATCGATCGGTTGAAGCGTTTGATTGTTCGTGAATATGAAGATTGATGCCGAAAAGTGTATAAAATATCAACACTAAATGTTTGAATATCCGACAAATTATCGGCAGCAAGGGTTGTAAAACTTTAGTAGAAAATTTTTTTTAATTTTTTTTTGAAAATAGTCGTTGATAGAAGGAGCTTGAAAACGGCACAACCGGCAAATGGATTCGCCGGTTAAAATCACAAGGAGTGTGAACAGGGATGTTTAAAAAGCTCATCAGCAATTTTAACGAAACCGGCGCAGCGGCAAGCGAAAAACCCGCAGCAACCGCTGCCCGGATCTCCGAATTGGAAGCGCGGCTATCAGCTATTCAGGAAAATGCGCTGGAAAAAGCGCCGCCAACCGTGCAATCAATTGCACAATCTACACCGCCCACCCAACTCAATTCCCAACATTCAAACGTAGATAATAATCTGCTAAAAACTATTTCGCTTGCAGCATTAACCGAAGTTATCGGCGGCGTTGTACACGAAATAAACAACCCGCTTCAGGTGATCATGGGGCGAACCCAAATAGCCCGGATGGGGAAAAAAACTGAAGAGAGTCTCGAGATTATTGAATCGCAAACCATGCGTATTGCGAACCTTATTCGCGGGCTGCAGTCGTTTGCAAGTCGCGATAGCAAAACGGAACAAATAGACATCAGCACAACCATCAACGCTGTGATGAATTTGGTGAAAACCCAATTTTACAAACGCAGTATCCAAATTGAAGTAGAAATTGGGAAAGTGCCGGTTTTTATGGGAAACCCGATCACTTTTCAGCAAATCGTGCTGAGCGGTATGCTTAGCGCCAAACGGCGAATTGAGTATAACGGGCAGTTAAAAATCAGCGTAAAAAGTTCTGAAAAAAATATGTTGGAACTTGAGATCCGCGATTCTGCGCCGATAATGGATGAACAACTGATCAGAAATATCGGCAAGCCTTTTATGGAGGCTTTGGAAGATCCCGAAGCGGGCGACCACTACGGGCTGATCGCAAGTATTGAAATGGTCCGGCATTTGGGTGGGGCAGCAAGTTTGACAGCCACACCCCCGCAAGGAAATATGTTGAAGTTTAACGTGCCCATTGGGCTACATAAGGACGTGAATATATATGCGCTGGGAGCAGAAAAATATTCCCAACTTACAGGAGAGCACATGTAGCCTCCAGCAGAATGTGCGGTATTTGGCTGAGAATTTATCCGGCCGGATGCTGTTAATTTTGATTGCGCTGACAATAGCCGCATACGGTTTAGATTATTCCTACCAACAAAACAATCGAGAGACAGTACTCACTTTTCGCAGCGAATCGCCCGTAAAGGTTGTTGCGCTGGATCCTCCGGCAATGACCACCAAAATTGTGTTAAAAATTACGGGACTGACCGTACAGCAAAATGAAATCCAAAGCGATGATTGGACAATTCCACAACTATCCGCCGTTATTGGCTATCGTTGCATTCCATACAGCCAGAACATGCTGTTAATTATAGATTTACTGCATCCGGTGGATTTCCAGCTGAATCCCCGGGCAAACGGTTTTGAACTGTCGATTCGCGACGCTCAATTTCGCGATCCGGTTGAACACGATTTCTTCCGTGGGATGCACTATCAGCAAATGGGTGAATACGATATGGCTTTATCGCTGTATCAGCAGGTGGCGCGGGCGCGGAAAAAGCATCGCTACGTTTTTTATAAAGCCGGGCAAATTCGGTTGATACATGAAGAATATCAAAAAGCGGAAACCAATTTTAAAATTGCCCTCTCCAACGGTTGCGACTCTTTGGGAATTTACCGGGGGCTGAGTAAAATTTACCGGATTTACGGCAATCGCAAACTTGCAGAAAAATACGAACAGCAATACCGGAAACAATCACCCAAGCCTGCACCGCCAACAAACGGATTGCTGGAAGATGTCGATTTTGCCGGTATTCACGCAGCAGATAGCGCTGCGACCGAAATCGCAGAATCCGGCAGCGAATCGCTGACATATTTGGCGCAACTCCGGGAAATGCTTTCCGGTTTTCCGCAATCGCTCTCTTTTATATTGATGGCTTTGCCGCTGCTCTTTTTGGTCTGGGCGATCCCTTTCACTATCAAACGGCTGCGTAAATCCAAAAATAACCAGCAAGCCGTTCGCAAAATAGCCAAAAAGAACGCCCAGAAAGTTGTAAAATCCGCAGTTGCACAGCAAGCTGCTGCAGAAAAAGCCCAAAAGAAAGCGAGCCGGGAGCACCGTCCGCATGTTGTTATTCAACCGGCAAAACCGTCGCTGAAAAGCGATGGTAAAGAGCTGCAACTCAATGATTTAAGTCGTGACTATTCCGACGCAAATCCGCAAGTTGATGCACTGATCGACCAATTGCTCGGTAAAACCGCAAACGGCTTTCGCCCATCGTCAAATACGCAAAATGATGGTGAAAATGAATCGGAAAATCCGGATAGCACATCTGCTGACCAAACCCGCCAAATGGCCCGGGAACTCAATCTCGGTCAGGGCGAGGTGGAGCTGGCGCTCAAATTATCGTCCATGAATTTGCATTCCAACCGGCAGCGGGACATTCGTTCACACATACTCGATTTACACCGCCAACACCTAACCATCGATGAAATAGCCCGGGAAGCCAATCTCGGCAAAGGCGAAGTTGAGCTGTTTTTGCGCCTCGCCAAAGCGAATCAAAATGGAAACCGAAAACAACGGTAACGATTGATCAATTTTGTAAAACCGTTAAAGATTTGCATTGCATTGCCGACAATTCTTCCCTTACGCTTTTTTTCGTTGCTCCGTTTCACAGAAAACCATAAACACCAACAATTGCATTAATGATAAATTTGTTTTAGTTTACTTCATCTAAAACAATAAGTCTTTTGGAAATGTTGTAAAACAAGGCACGGTTATGATTGATTTCGACCCAAAGCAGGTAAAAATATTAATTGTAGAAGATACTCGCGAAAGCCTGGATCTGTTAACCTATTTTTTGAAGCCCAGCGGTTACCAACTCATATCCGTCATTGATGGCGTTGAAGCGCTGGAATATATCAACAAAGACTTACCGGACCTGATTTTGCTGGATGTTATGCTGCCCCGACTCAATGGTTTTCAGGTATGTGAACGGTTGAAAAAAGATAAACGCACTTTTCACATTCCCATCATCATGATTACCGCGTTGAAAGATTTAAAAGACAAAATTCGCGCGCTGGAAGCCGGCGCCGACGATTTTGTAACCAAACCGTTCGATAGTGTTGAACTGGTTGCGCGGGTAAAATCTTTATTGAAAAGCAAATTTTATTACGATAAGCTCAAACAGCAAAACATCGAGTTGGAGCGCCAAAAAAACGCCCTCGAAGAAGAGGATCGGTTAAAAGAGCAGCTTACCGAACTGATTGCACATGATATGCGGTCACCGTTGAACCAGATTTCCATCAGCCTGCAAATGATTGAAATGATGAACAAAAGCGGCCAAGCCATCGACAGTGACAAATACACCCGGCGCATCGAAATGGGCAAACACCAGTTGCTGCGAATGATTTTAAGCCTGCTGGATATCAGTCGGCTGGAGCGCGGAAAATACATGCTACAACCGGTGGCAATCAATTTGGCATTCATGTTGCGTGCGCCCATCAAGCGCTATCGCGATCTCCCGGAAAACAAACAAAAGCTGATAGAGCTGCAGGTTGATAAAGATTTGCGCAATGTTTATATGGATTCCGAGCTGTTCGAGCGCATTATCGATAACATTCTGGATTTTGCCTACCGCCACTCACTGGATAAAAGCCGCATTCACATCGATGCCGTTGACAATGAAACGGACGAAAATATTACCCTGAACATCACATACGAAGGCAAAACCATCCCTCAGGAATTCCGGGAAAAACTGTTTAACAAAATGGCACAACTGGAGCTCAAAAATGCGAATATTTATCGCAGTAAAGGGTTAGGGCTATATTTCTGCAAAGTTGCATTAACATCGCAGGGTGGCGATATTACTGTTGACAGGGATTACGACAAAGGATTACGTTTCCAACTGCTGCTTCCTACCAAAAAAACAAATGTCTCGGTTGTCGTTTCATAAATCTGCAATTAGTTATTTGTTCTCCATTTTGTGATTAAACAATGTTTATAAATCACTTAGCGAGTCCGTTTGGACAGTAGAATACGCCCGTTATGGAGGCAGGCAATATTAATTTGTTCTTAATAATTGCGGCTAATTGTCGAAAATTTTATAAGGCAAGAGGGCTAAATCAGCTGTACACAATTAAGCCAAATGGTTTCTAAAATTGTTGTTTCGGAAGGTGCAATTACAGATTTTTCAGATATTTATTCATCCCTGGGGAAGAGGGAATTAATAGCAATGGAGAGCTAAATGTCCGCAACTGTTGTCAAGCAAACCCAAAAAATAGAGACCGATTTATTTCTGATCGAGATCGCTGAAGATGGGATGTCTGCATTTGCACGCATCAAAAACTTCTCTGAACCACTCCAGAAAATAGCCTCAGAATTGAAACAATTGCTCTCGGAACATCATATTACTCGCGGACTAATTTCCGATAATGCCCGAAAATTGTTAAAAGACCAAAATCCGAATCAACGGATGGTTATCGCCAAAGGCGTTCAGCCGGTTCCGGGAAAAGCAGCTGAAGTTCGGGAAATATCCAAATTTATCTCTCGTGCTGAAATTGATCCAAACCGGTTAAAGGTTTCTGATTTGGGGGAGTTAAAACACCAGAATCTCGTTTTCAAAGATAAACCGCTGATCCGCATTATTCCACCGGTTCCCACTCAAGATGGCTGGACCGTAACCGGCACACGAATTCCTGCAAAAATACAAGTTTCGATGGAGCGACCGAAAATCATTACCGGCCCGAATACTGCTTTTTCGCCGGACGATCCGGATTTGATTATTGCCACAGTAGACGGGCTTGCCACATTTGTGGAGCAAACTGTTGCTGTTGAAGCATATACCGTGGTTAAAGGTGATATGGGTCCGGAAATTGGCTCGCTGGATGAAAAACGCCCGGTGCTGGTTTTGGGCGATGTAAAAGCCGGAAGCACCATAGAATCTTCCGGTGATGTCGAAATTTACGGCACCGTTGAAGATGTCAGTATCAAATCCGGCAGGGATATTATTATCCATCGCGGATTTGTGGGACGCGGCAAAGGGACATTAAAATCGCAGCGCCACACAATTTTAACCTTTGCGCTGTATCAAACCATCGAAGCGAATGATACGGTGTTTTTTCTGACAGAACTAATTGGATGTAAAGTATCTGCCGGGCAAAAAGTTGTTGGGCGTACCGGTGGAATCATTGGCGGTGAAACGAAAGGTCTGTTTGGCATACAAGTGCATTTTGCCGGTAGCGAAGAAGCTGTAGTAACCAAACTGATGGTCGGGCGAAGGGAGCAATTGGTTCGCCGCAAACGGGAAATGGACGATCTGATTGTTCAATATCAGGAATCGATCAAAGAAAATAAACAGAAAATGTATGAATTGGTAATGAAGCAAATCGATAACAAAATTACCGAAATCGAGCTTGAGCACCTGAATTCTTTGCAAATTGAGAAAAAAATGATTCCCGAAAAGATCCGTGAAATTGAAGAGAAACTTACGGATATCAACGAATTGGTGAAAGATCTGGAAAATGCAGATATCGAAATCCGGGGAATTGTAAATGAAAAAGTATCGCTCAGCATTTGCGATGCCCGGTTAATGGTGCAGGAAAAAGCCCGGCGAAAGCGATACTATCTTTCCGGTGATAAAATTCTCGCCGGATCGCTTTAGCGAAAAAATCGACACTATTATTTGCCCCGCCTTTGAGCGGGGTTTGTTTTTTAAAGCAGACTGGCTGTGGTTACAATCGCAAAAAAGCTAACCTGTAAAATATTGCAACCATTAGTACCGGCTTACGTAAAAAAAGTGTTGGAGAGTTAACAAAGATAAAGGTGAAAAATTATGAAACGATTAAGCCGTTCCAGAAAAGATCAGAAAATTAGTGGCGTTATTGGCGGGTTAGGTGAGTATTTTGATATCGATTCGAACGTGTTGCGACTTGCAGCAATTTTACTCTTCTTTTTTACTGCCGGATTACCGGTATTGGTAACTTACATTGCCGCATGGTTTATCTTGCCTGAAGCGCCGTATGAGCTAAAATCCGGTGAGCGGGAAATTTTGGAAGAGACACCTTCTGAACCGGCAAGCTCGCATTAACACCGTTGAAATCAGCGAAAACAGGCAATGATGATGAACGCTTTTATTAGCCGGAAAAATATTTTTCCGGCTTTTTTTATGTTTCGATAATTTGACTATCTTGTTTAAAATTAATAATTTGACCCCAGTTTTTTGCGATAGCTGCACCCGTTGTCAGTTCTGCGCCGTCCGATTTTCCCATCTGCAAAATATCCTCATAAAGCTCACGCCAACCGGCAAATTTATAGGGTGTAAAATAGTTGTTATGCCAAAGCACGGTCAGGCATCCGCCAAAATCCCGAACAGTATCGCGCAATTGCCGAATGTCTGCGAGAACGTCGGATAGCGGCAATTTCATGTATGAACGGTAAGTTGCATCCATCGCAATAAGCGGGATTTCTATCAGCTGGTACGGGCGATCTTCCCGAATATTATATGGCTGAAAAGGGAAACAGCAGCCGTTGCGAAATCCCGGCAGTTCCGCGAAACCCAATGTTGAATCATATTGGATTCCGGCATTTTCCAGAATGTCGAAAGTTTTGGTGATGTCGAAACAAAGGTAATGGAATCGTCCGCCGGATACGGGCGCATCAAACCGTGAGAAATCTTCTGCAAATTGCGGTTCAGAAATGCTGCTGCCAAAACTGCCGTGAATACCGATTTCTGACCCGGCTTGTCGCAAAATTTGAAAAATCTGGCGAATTTTGGTCATACGAAGGTCGTAATCGGCATTTTGCAATAATTGCCGATATTCGCCTGAACGTTTGGGTTTGAAAAAATAGCCTGGGTCGTATGTTTTTTTGGAAGTTTCATCACTGGCAAAGCCTTTTTCATCGACGGTTTTTGCAAATACAGTATTGCTTCGGGCGATAAAATAATATGAGCTTTTTGCGCTGTAATTCGCTTCCAAGTCGTTGATTTCATAGAGGTTAAAGCAGGTGTCGTTGCCGCGTATTTTCTCCCGGAAAATGTGCCAGCTTTGCCCAAGTTGCTTCTTTTTTAGTGTGGCAGCCAAATCAGCTTTCCATCCGGTTGTAGCTTCGTCGATATCGTGTGTTAAGCAAATATCATACAGTCGTCCGGCAGTGGGCTGCACTGCCAACTTTAGCGAATATGCCTGCTCAATGGCGGTTTTCAGCACATCAAAATAATAGTTGACGACAGGCAGCCGGATGATATTCAACCGGTGTTGCAGACTCTCTGTAAACGGATAGCGAATGGCAGAGTGCCTCTGCATATACACATATTCTTGCCATCCGCTCAAAAAATAGAAGGCACCGGCGAACAAATCGTGGCGGATAAAAATGCGTTCGCCGGTAGTTTCCAGCAATGGCAAATGAGAAGCGGCAGGAAACAAAACCGGAATTTTTTTATCCCGCCATTTTGTCCAGACAATTGTCTGTTCATCCAATAGTTTGTGATTGCGAAACACGTTGCTTGCGGATGCAAAAACATTGACAGGCAGATGCTCTGTGCCATATCCCAGTTGGATTTCAGCCGGAACGGCATAGATCGAACGGAAATAGTTAACAATGTATTCCAACTGATTTTTGTTCAGGCAAACAGGCATACTTTTTCCGTTAAGTTTCGAAAAATCAACCAAATCGCTATCTCAGTAAACGATTGACAATAAAGCAATCTTTGTGTAAAATAGCAAGCTTGTTGCGTGATTTTAAAGACAAACGTTATCCCAAAGAGGTCCGGGCTGCTACAATGAAGCATTTATTGAGACGGCTGATTATCCTCACTGCCGATAAGTTAGAAAATACTTCCAAGCTATTGCGCGGCGCGGCGGATAAAGTGATTCCTGAAAAACGGATTTTTTTGCTGGACTTGGAGAAAAGTGGCTGGAAAACCGTTCGTCCCTGTTTTGTCCTTTCTACCGGTCGATGCGGCACTTTGCTGTTGAATGAATTATTGCTGCTTTCGCCGAATGCGGATCCCAATCACGAACCGAAGCCAGAGCTGTATCGCCCATCAAAACGGGCATATGAAGAAATCGACCGGTTCCCGGAAGTTTTTCACGAAGTATTTAAAAGCGCCCGCGAGGAATATTTACTGAAAGCCGCGAAACAAGACAAAATCTACATCGAAACCAATAACCAAAGCACTTTTTTGCGCCCATAATTCCGGCTGTTTTTCCAAATGCAATTTTTATCCATTTGGTTCGTCATCCGGGCAGCTTTGTGCGCAGCGGGATTCGCCGGAGATGGTACTGAGAGGGACATTCGCACGATATCGGGCGGATAGTTCCCAAAGATCCCAATGCAATTCAGAAGTGGACAAACTATTCACTTATCGAAAAAATGGGTGGCTATGGAATGAAACCAATCAATTTATACTTGATTTTCTGACAAAAATTCCAATGGACAAACAGTTATTTGTAAAAGCTGAGGATTTATTTTTGCAACCGGAAATCACTCGCAAAATATATGATTTTATTGGACTTGAAGGTTTTGAAATAAAGAGTGTTAAGAGATTGTTAAAACATCCGGTTAATCAACAATTAAAAGGTGAATTTCCAACATATAAAAATTGGAGTGAGCTAGAAAAAAGCAGTTTGATGCATGTTGCTCCATTAGCGCAAAAATTTGGTTATGCCATGTAATATTTTAGCTTATGGGTTTTAAGTAGTTGGCTAGTTTTTTGTTAATATCGAATGAATCCAGTCTGTAGTTTAAATATGCAAATAGATCATACCTCGGTTTTAATCCCAATTCATACATAATATGTTTTACGTCAACTTTTTGGTTTTTAGTTGAATTTGATTATTAATCCGAGATCGTTTTCCATAGTGAATCAATAAATCCGGTTGATCCACATGATAGAAATACCAGCCTTTTACCCATGCGTTATAGGTGAAAATTGCACCTGCACCGTTCCATGGATAGTTTTCATCAAGATACCCGATTTGATCGATCAGGGTCTTTCTAATCAAAAACAGCACCCATCAATAGCGCCATAAGTTGGGCGAATTGGCAAAAGTTGAATTGTGTTCCAGTAATTGCAACATTGCTGTATTTATACATAGGAATTTGCAATTCCTGAAGCCAGTTCAGTTTGAAAATTTCAACATCAGAATTTAATAATAAACAAAATTTTGCATCCTCTGCCGAGGCTCTAAGCCCCTGATTGTTGCCCGGGCTCCATAATCGATTTTCAGAATTTAAAATGAGTTTAATATTTGGATACGTCTTAAGCGATTTTAGGTAATCGATTGTCGGTTTATCGGAATGATTATCGACGATGATAATTTCATGTTTGGGATCTGTATTTGCCAAAACCGTTTCAACACATTTTGAAACATAGTCCAATGCATTGTAGGTTACAATGATTATCGATACTTTTTCTTCAGGAAAATTAGCCAAGTATTTTTGCTCCATCGGTATGTTCAGTATCCAGCATTAGAGGATCTTTTTTCATTATACAGCTCATTTCATACACGCCGCCGATTAACCCAAAAAAATCTTTCATATGTATGAAATTTATTGATCATTTTGTTAATAGCGTTGATAAACTGTGGAAACCTTCCTGTATAAGGCTTTCGAAACCAATGAAATTCAAATTGAATGGGCTTAAATCCCATAGGTCCAAATTTGAAAAAGGTTCGTTTTGTAAAAAACATTCTGTGAGTTGGATCCTGATAGGCAGAAATACAACTAAAATGCGGAACAATAATTTCTATTTCACCATCGGGTTGTAATATTCTGTAACATTCTTCAAATATAAGCCTTAGTTGGTCGTATGTGAAATGTTCGAAAAAATGTCTTGCATAAATTTTCTTAACCACTCCTGTGCGGATTGGCAAATCCATACAAGATGCTCGAATATCCGCATTTGATTTTGACCAAAGATCAATTCCTATAACTTTAAAGTTAGAGTCTTGATATTTATCTCTGCCACAACCTAAATCAATAAGAATTGATGTTGTATTTTCTGACATCCTTTAGAATTCTCCAGACTGATATTGCGCTAATAAAGTATCGTTTCAAAGCGGACCAATTTAAGTGAATTCTTTAATGCATTCAAGATTTCAATAATTTATTTAATTTTTATTAATTTTTTAAGCTTAACTTATTAAGTTTTTTAATTTTGAAGTGTTTTTTCAAAACGAACAGAAGTTTAAATTGTTTAAGCCCGAGTGTTATTAGTGATTAATTAAAAGAAAATAGATAATGTTAGATAAACTGAAACGTACCGCAACACATTCCGCAATTTTTGCTTTGGGCAAATTGGGGTCTAAGTTGGTTGGATTTATACTGCTGCCAATATATACTGAGGCGTTGTTACCTGAGCAATACGGTGTTTTGGGACTCCTCGAAGTAGTGGAATTGTTATTTGTTCATTTGCTTTCACTGGCATTGCAAACGGCCCTGTTCAGATGGTATACTTTATCAGATGATTTAGCTCAGAAAAAAAGCTATGTATTCTCTATTACTACATTGCTGATTTTGATTACTTTGGGCTTGCTGCCATTCGTGATATATGGGGGTGATATGATCTCATCCTTTCTATTAGATTCTTCTGCTTATGGCAATTATTTTTTGTATTTATATGCGTCAATTTCATTTCAAATTTTGGGAAAAATACCATTAACGTTGTTAAGAATAGAAGAAAAATCGTTTTATTTTGCTGTTTTGATTTTAATTCAGTTTCTCATTAGCCTTTTGTTAAACATTTATTATGTAGTCTTCTTAGGTATGGGTGTTGCCGGTATCTTGATTGCATCGGCAATTAGTAATGGAGTGATACTTTTATTGTTGATTCCATACTTGTTTAACCGGATGAGTTTTAATTTTGCCACTCCAGAGCTAAAATCAATGATTCTATATAGCTTGCCCCTGATGTTTGCTGCTATCACATCTACTATTTTAAGTCTTGGTGATAGATTTATTCTAACTAAAATTTCAACTCTGGAAATGGTCGGCTTATATTCGCTCGGGTTTAAATTGAGCAATGTTTTGAAGGTATTTATTGTCGACTCGTTTTTTTTAGGTCTACCAATTATTGGATGGCGAGTAGTTAAAGAAGATAGTAATCCAAAACGTTTCTTTTCGAAAACAATGACATACCTTGTCTTTGTTCTCTTGTGGATAGGTTTGGCTGTCTCGGCTTTTGCCAAAGGTGTAATCCAGATTTTGGCTACTGACCCCTTATATTGGGGGGCTCATAAAGTCGTGCCATTATTGGTTTTGGGTATCGTGTTAATGAGTATCCAGAGAATGATATTTTTTCAGTTAGAGATTGTTCGAAAAACGAAATTGATTCCATTACTTGTAAGTAGTGTTTTAATAGTTAATATCTTATTGAATTTGATGTTAATACCGCTATTCAACATGGTGGGTGCCGCATTTGCAAATGTATTGTCAAACTTGGCGTCTGCTTTGCTTGCATATTTTGTCGCGCAAAAATTTTATCCGATAAAATATGAAATCAGACGATTGCTAGTGTTGGCTTTTGTTGCTTTAGTTTTATACTCGATTACCTTGTTGCTAAATGACGTATTATTGGTAATGCGAATAATTTTGAAAGGAAGTATTGTTTTATCTTTTCCGGTTTTATTATACTATATCAATTTTTACGAACCTGTTGAAATCAATCGAATAAGAGGTTCAAGCCTGAAGTTGAAGAAAAAAACATTTTCTATTTTCAACTTTTACAAAAAATAAATACAACACATCACCCCTCTCATTATTTGGTCAATATTAGTTTATAACTACGCCGGAATTTTCCTGCTTCAAATTTTAATATGTAAGTTCCACTAGCGACTTGGTTGCCATTATCGTTGCGTCCATTCCAGAGGACTTTGTATTTACCGGGTTGCTGTGGTTCATCGACCAATTTACGAACCATTTGCCCTAAAATATTATAAATAGTTACCCTTACACGGTTTTGGTATGGGATTGCATATTCGATATTGGTTGAGGGATTAAATGGATTAGGGTAGTTTTGATTGATTTGAAATTTAACAGGTATGGAATTCCTTGAAGTAATATTAACACTTTTGTTGGCTTTAATGAGAATTGGTATCTCAATTGTTGGTGTAAACGGGTCATTCGTTTTAATGTTGATATTTGCATAATATGTTGTATCGGGAATGTCTAACGCATATAATCTCAGAGTGAATCCACCGATATCTCCAGGAGCAATTTGTCCTGCCTTTTCTGAGATGATTTTTGCAAAAGATGGGGCATTTCCTGAAATGCCAAATGCACACATTTCATAAGAATAACCATCCCCTATAAAACCGATAAAGGTAGTTTGTCCGTTACTTTTGTTCACTTTACGTAATTCTGCTGTGGAGCTACTGTTGTTAAACGCTGCGAGGTATATCTCATTATTGTTTGGGTCGCAATCCATACCCTGAGCATAATTTGCATCGAATCCTGTATAGCCGATAAAGTTTACTTGCCCGGTTAATTTATCAACTGTATATATTGCATCATTAACGATTTCATGGGCAAATAAAACGCCGTTATTGTCCACTGCAATATCAATAATAACCGGAGCTGCAAAGGTTTCCCCAATCAAGACTACACTTCCGGTAAAATGGTCAACGCTGTAAAGTGCGGAGCTGATGCCACTGGAACTGGACGCATAAAAAGAACCATCTGTAAAGTTATAGCTTAGACCTGTCCAATTATGTCCGGGCAGTGCTTCCATTGGGCCAACACTTGTTTCTGCGCCAGTCAAAGTGTCGAAATAAGCTAGCGTTTGGTTCGAATTGTTTATCGTATAAAAGGTACCTTTGTCATCAAAATCACCAGCAAAATATGACGCAGAAATGGGTGTTATTTCATTCAATGATTCAGGGTCATTCAAACCGAATTTTACAAATGTATTGAGATTTAACAATTCTATACCATATGCGATATTTCCGGTCTCGGTTTTAATAAGGGCTGGTGTTTCTTTTATTGTTTTACGGTTTGAAGTTATATTCGAGGCAACAAACATGGATGTTTGAGCATTTTTTTTGTAATTAATAATAGTTGCTGTTGGTGGGGTGCTTGGCAGTGTGATATTTGAAAACAATGTTTTTATTTCTGCCTGCCATGAAAGAGTGTCGCCATTTATTGCGGCATTATTGGTTATGGAAATATTGATATCAATTGAATCACCAACATCCAGTGTTGTTATTATAGAATCGATATTTACATCCACAATTGCAGGTGGTTCAAATATTCGGATGGATTCTTGATAGGATATTGTCCCGTCAATATTTGACTCAATAAATAGATTCCAAATACCAGTATCCGCTGCTACCGGTGGGTTGAACAGTGCTTGAAGCTCAGTGTTATTTATAACAGTAAAATTCATTGCTTCAATTTCACTGGAGTCTTTTTCAAGCCAAACCCTGTTGATTCCAGAACCTTCATTAAAATGTGTGTTTTTCCAAAATGGATATTTCAAGTGGATACCCTTGATAACCGCTATCTGGATAAATCCTTGTAATTAAAGGCACTTCAGGTTCATTTATTACTAAAAACTGATTGACTGCAATATTGGTGAGAGTGACGGATGTATCAGCTACATGCCAAAAACGGTCAGTGTATCGATGAGGGTGATGTTTCCTAAACCGAATTCTTCATCAAGAGAATGTTGAGTCGATTCACCTGTTCCAGCTCTGACCTCTCTGATTTGCACTGAATTTCCAGCAACTAATCTAATTTTTGCGCCAATTCCAAAACGGTTTTCAAAACTGGTGCCTTTACATTTTACGTTTAACCAATTATTTGAATTCCCTGAATTTTCATAAAAAAGTTAGCACCCTGTCTGTTGGGTAAGTATACATCAAGATCGCCATCATTGTCATAATCTCCCCAAGACATTCCGGTACTATTTGTAATACTATTAAAGCCAACTTGATTTTGGACTTGAGTAAAGAATCCGCTATCATTTTGAAATAATATAGGACCAAGATCAGGAGTTCTGACGATAAAAATATCCAAATCGGAATCGTTGTCAAAGTCTAACCATGTTGAAGCATAACAAGCTGAATTATCATCAACGGCACCGTTTGCAGCAATATTTTGGAATGTGCCGTTGTTGTTTAAATACAATTTATTCGGAAAACCTGAATGAGTTGAAACGTATATATCCAAATCGCCGTCATTATCAAAATCGCCTGCATCTACTCCTAATGATAGGTTCTACCTCAGTAATGCCAACATCAGCGGCAATATTTGTAAAAACACCATTTTCATTGATGTAAAGTAAATCCGTTTGAGCATTACTAGTTGAACCCCTGGCAACAAATAAATCTAAATCTCCGTCATTGTCAAAATCTGTCCATAATGCTGCTCGTGTAAAACCATAATTATCTACACCTGCTTCAGATGCAACATTCACAAAGTAATAGTTGTCATTCCGAAATAAGCGATCTTCACCACCAAAATTACCAACAAAAAGATCTAAATCGCCATCGAGATCGTAATCACCCCAAACAGCGCAATAAGAATTAATTGCATCAGTAAGTCCTGTAACATTTGTAACATCCTTAAATATACCATTGTCATTTTCATACAGAGTGTTTAATCCATTATTTGCCAGATACAAATCAAGATCATCGTCATTATCAAAGTCTCCCCAAAGAGCCATATAGGCGAATTTTGATTTAGCAGCAATTCCTAATGAATCTGCAAGTTCGGTAAATCCAAAATTTCCGTTGTTTATATAAAACAGGTTTGCGCCATCTGTGTTTGATATATATAAATCCAAAAAACCATCGTTGTTATAATCCCCCCATGCAGAAGCAAAGCCTGCACCAATATCTTGTGTATTGTTCTGTGCAGCAATGTCTGTAAATGTTGATTGTGCCGATAATTGCCCGAGCCAAAAGATACTTAAAATAATTATAGCCTTCTGTTTGGGAAATAGTCTCTTAAGCATTGCAAACTCCCTGACCAATCGATGTTATGGATATTATTTTAAATAGATCTTGTGAAAGATAACTCAAAACATTTTCAAATACAATATTAGTTTTTTTTCTATACTTATTTACAAAACTGATTCGCTTCTGAAATTTTAAACCTGTCGCAATTTTCGTCAGGCAATGTGCAAATTTCGGCAGAAAATGATATTTTTTAGGAAAAATGCACTGATTACGGATGAAATGTTACTGTTTATGTAGTGGCACTAATTTTGCATAAATCCGTCCAGAGAGGGACCTGGGAAGGCGAGCAAGGATGCTCGAAATTTTTGTTGTTCGTTACCTGGTTCGTTTTTAATACTTCTCTTTCTGAAAAACATACGTTCACAAACAAATTTTTAGTATTTACTGTCCGGAGAAATTGTTTCGAAGGCTATTGACGATTTAAAATAATTGCACTCGTTGTAAATATTTTTGCAGTTTTATCAATGAAAGGATTCGATATGTTTAAGCAAATGGAATTACTCGATTTAAGCATTCAAACGCTTCATACGAATGATAAAAAACAGCCGGTGATGCTGGAAGTTTTGCAATTATTCAGTTATGAAACTCCCTCACATATCCGAATTGTGAATATGGGGTTTCAACGATTGCAAGATAGTATTTCTGGTGTGGAAGCCCAAATGTTGCGAATGAGCGGCTATCAGTATCGGGTACAGGTAAATGGCGAAATTTTTTCACCCTACTCGGATGGCAAACAATCACTTGCCAATTATGTCGACAATCTCAATTCATTTGGCTTCTTTAAAGCATTAGAAATTACCAATACTGTTGAGGATGCAGAAACCCGCACATTGTCCTTTGCGTTAACCGGGATCATCTGATTTTTTGAACTGAAAAATGCTTACCGGCTATGTTTTCACGTGAATTCATAGCCGTTTGTGTTGTTATCCCACCGAAAATACTCCATAAACATGCCAAAGAATGCAATTGATTTAAATCGAAATCAGTTGAGTATTTGCGTTATTGCAATTGCGTAAGCATACTATGGTTTAAAAAACATTGCCTAAGGTAGCACATATCAAACAACAACGATAATATGACGGCAATAAAAAAAGCCGGGAGTTCCCGGCTTTTTTATCTGGAATGTTGTGTTGCTAAAGCATTATTTTTCTTTCACTTGATTCATGTAATCTTTCATGCGATCCTGATTTTTTTCACGCTCGATTCTGAATTTATCTTTTACATCCAGGCCTTCCAATTTGGCTTTGTAACGATCTTTCAGTGTCGGTAATAGCTCCGCACGGATCAAAATCAGCAATTCTTTTTTAACGAGACTTGTCGATTCATATCCGAAAACATAGCGCAGGCCAAAAAACCACCACGGCAGATCTTTTAAAAATGGCACACCGGCTCTCGAGTTGCCTTCTTCATTAATAAACAAGCCGCCAATAATCGTTTCTTCGCCGTCCAGCAGCATTATTTTGGTTTCCGCAACGGATTTGCGGATTTCCAATCCGCCTTCGGCATCGCGGGCGCTGCTGCTGCGTTCAATTTCTAATTCGAGATAAATAAATTCGACCGAATCGTGTTCGATAACCTGTGGCGTTACTTTGATGATCGAACCGGTCGAAAAGAATTGAGTGACCGAGTTACCCGCAAAATCTTGGACGGTAACGGCGATATCGCTACCCACCTGAATCCGTCCGGATTCGCCGGAGCCAACCGTAACCTGCGGGCTGGCAATCACTTCGCCGGCGCTGTTTGTTTCCAACGCGTCGAAAGTTGCACGGACATCGCCAAACGCCAGGTTGGCAGGCTCAAATTTAACCTGAAACAGCTTCCCGGCTTCTGTGCCACTGCTGGATGATGAGGAAGCGTCACCCAAAGTAAGACCGCCGCTGGCAATATTGGTTGCCGATAAATTAACATCATTGGTGCGATTTAACAACCAGCTCATCCCCATCTCGCGCAATTTGGACATATCTGCTTCGAAGAAAACCGCCGAGATCGACACCTCTCGGGTTTTGAATCGCTCAACCGCTTCGCGTTCTTCTTTGGACATCGATTGCAGATCACTATCGGTACTGACAATTTTGATATAATCTTCGTGCTGCTCATACCACAAATTATTGTTTTTCAAAATCAGTTCCAGCGCGGTTAGCCAGTGCATCTGGTTAATATCAATCCCGATGCCCTGTGTCCGCGTTTCCGGATCCACAATTATTTTGCCGAGGTATTTCTTGCTTAAATCATTGAGTGATTCAATCGCGAGATCAAACGACGTTGTTTGCAGAAAAGATACAATCTCTTCCGGGGCGGATGAAACTTTCCGCAATTCTCTGGGCATTCCGGTTTGCGCATATGCGCTTCCGAAAAATCCCGCTAAAATTAGTCCGATGATGAAAATCCTTTTCATTGCCAACTCACTTTTTATCCTTGTTTGCATCGAATTCGAGATTTAGTACAATTTTTTCGATAATCCCACCCTTGTTCAAGGTGAACTCAACGAGGTTATTTTCTGTGTCGATTCGGGTGAGGTATCCCAAATACACCCGGTCACCCTCTCGCAAGACATGAATTTCGCCGCCGTTATCCGCAATCAGCGCTTTGCCGGGAATGATGGCTTTCAATGATGCCTGTTCCACTTCCAGCAGCGCGTCTGTGTTTAATGGCAAGTTGCGCAATATTGACGGATAAAATGGGTCTTGCGCCGTAGCCACTTTTACATCGCTAAGTTTTTTAGCGTCGTTCTGTAAATCTTCCACCGTTGCGAAATACGCTTTAATTTCCATGTCGAACGGCAGAATCAATTCCATTTTATCGGTTTCTTCATTTTTACTTTCCATGCCTTGCAGCTTCAGCCGGACGATTTCGTAAACGTGAGGCCCCTGTTCCAGATAGTTGATAAAATTATATATCCGCCGGAATTCTGCGTCGCCTTGCAAGTTGTATGTGTTGAATCCGTACGAGCCAAAGTTTTTTTGCTCTTTGAAGCTCAGGTTGAATTCGATGATGCCGCTGTAATTCAAAATTTTGTTGAGATAATCGTACACATTTGCAGTAGTGATATCTGCTTCAATTTGTTTATCGATGCTGGCCAGCTTTTCTTCTTTTTCCAACAGTAATTTTTCCAGAGTGAAAAACTCGGTGTCGATACCATCCAACTGTTTAATTTTGCGTTGGATATCATTTAACTCATTTTGCGATTTTTCGATACGGCTGGGGTAAGACCAAACCACGAAATATCCGCCAAAAAGCATTACGATAAACATAACACTCAACAACACTATCAGATTTCTGGTTTTATATTGCACGGTCTATTCCCCCCGGCTTTCAAAATTATTATGTAAACATGACCGTTTCATGGCTAACTCTTTATTTTACGCGATTCAGGGCAAATGATTTTTGATCAATAAATATTTCAAGTTCAAAATTATAGACGGTTTTGTCGCGGATTTCCTGAACTTCCACCCGCTTTAGCCGGGCATTTTCCAGCGAATTGACGAACAGCGGAATTTTATCACGATAGACGGAATAGCCTCTCATGACCACTTTTTCCAAACCTTCGCGGGATGCATCGGTAATCCACACATGTTGGGTTTTTTGGGCGACGTTGGAAATTTGCGCCAAAAACTGGCTCCATGTGCTGTTGTGCAGCGGGATGGAATCGAGCACGCCCAGCGTTTTATCGAACGTGCTGAGCTTCTGGCGGAGCAGGTTAAGCCGCATTTCCATTTCCTGCAGCTCTGCTAATTCCACTTTTTTGGAGCGAATTTGCATTTCCTGCTGGTTCAGCGTGCTTTGCTGTTCGGCAATTTTGATGGTAGAGAAAAAGGTGATTATCGGGATCAGCGCCAAAATCACCCAGCCGGAAATGCCTAGTTTGAACTTCTTTTTACTCTCTTTTACCTCATGCGGAGTGAGGTCCATAACATAATAATTTTTGGATTTATCATCCAGCGCGCGCAACGCGGAGCCGATGGGAATGGCAAATCGCGAAGATAGCGGATCGCTGCCGGCAAGCCCCAGCTGTTGCAGGTTGATATATTCGATAACGGTTTCCGTGGGGAATTTTTGGCGCAGAAAATCGTCAATGCCTGCGTCAAACGCCTGACCGGTAAGGATGACGTGATCGAGCATTGGCAGGTTCAGGTTATCCTGTTCCAGCAAAATACGACTGTAAATGGTATTCACGATGTTCTCGGAATCAAGCCCGACACCAATAATATAGGAAATGTTGACAATTTCGGAACCGCGCATAAAGGTGAGGCGGCTGAACTCATGCCCGATGTAAATAATCAGGTTGATGGTTTCTTCGGGAAACTGGTAGCTTTGTTTGATGAGGTTAACGAGCGAAACTTCGGCGCTTTCCACAAAAGAAATGCGTTTGGAAATACCCGATTCTGCCGCTTCCAGCTCGCCAATAACGCTGATTTCGCCATCACGGACGATGGCCATCAGGCGGCCATCCTGCAATTTGATGAGGTTGATATCCTGTGGCTTTAATAAATCCGCATCCGGACGAACTTTCGCCAGTTCTTCAATGACGCGTTTTTTTAGCTTTTCGCCTTTTAAATTCCAGTCGGAATTAAAGTAGGCGTAATAGATTTGTGGCTCGGCAAGGCTGATAGCCATTTTATATTTTTTGTCGGCGTATTTTGCCAGCAGCGCGCCCAGCGCTTCTGCATTGGCTTCCACTATTTCATTTTCCACATCGGAAAGCAAAATATCCGGTCCGGACAGTTCGTTGGATAGGGAAATCCCTTCCATATCGCCGCCCATATCGCCATCCAGCCCATCGGAATAATCCGGTATCAGCTCCTGTGTTGCGCCAACAGCATCCATCTTGACGGCAATACGGGAAATTTCCGCATCAACCAGGCGAACATCGCCATCTTTTTGCATTAAACAAACGAAGTGGAGGTAAGTACCTTCTACAAATACACCAACAGCATATTTTGCTTTTTTTCCCATTGGTCATCCTAACCTTATTCTGAATCCTTTTCAAAAATCCCTTTTGAGTACACTAATATATCGAAAGAAACCGGCGAAACTTTACATGCTTCTTAATAACAGCTTGTCGTGGAGCAATTGTTTCATGCGTCTTTTGTTATTTGCGTAGTTTAGCGCGGTTTCCAGGGTGATTTGCCGGGCACGGTAAAGCTGCAATAAATCCTGCTCCAGCGTAATCATGCCGTAATCTTTTCCCTCGTTTATCATTTGATAGATTTCCTGGATATTTTCATTTCTGATTGCCGCACGGACGGATGGCGTCATTACCAGCACTTCTTTTGCGAGCACCCGGCGGCCGTCTGTGCTGGGCGCCAGTTTTTGCGAAATGACGCATCGCAGAATATCGCTGAGGCGATTTTGCACCCTGTTTTGCTCCAATGGCGGCATTTCGCCGATGATGCGATCAATGCTTTCCACAGCCGATGAAGT
Organism: Calditrichia bacterium; assembly: GCA_020634975.1. Lineage (NCBI taxonomy): Bacteria > Pseudomonadati > Calditrichota > Calditrichia > Calditrichia bacterium. The sequence continues at coordinate 2,796,347 of JACKAQ010000001.1, forward strand.
GTGCAGTGTAGAGAATACTTTGTGACCGCTATCTGCAACCTCGAGCGCGGTGATGATCGTTTCTGCATCGCGCATTTCGCCAATAACGATGATGTCCGGATCCTGCCGCAGCGATTCTTTCGCGCCGTTTTTGAATGACGTGGTGTCCGCCCCGACTTCGCGGTGTTTGATGGTGCATTTTTTGGATTTGTGAACATATTCAATCGGTGATGCGATGATGACAATATGCGCATTTACGAGCTGGTTGTTCATATCCACAATGGAATCCAGCGTGGTGCTTTTGCCGGAGCCGGTTATTCCGGTGATGAGCGTCAGCCCTTCTTTCGTGTGCGATAAGCTCAGCAATTTGGTTACATTCTGGTGAAAGCGATATTGCTGGAACGGGCGGATTTGGGTGTTGATTGCCCGCATATTCAGCGCCAGATGATTCAGCTCCACATATATGGTTGCCCGGAAACGATGATCTTTCTGGTCCGCGTGTTTGGCAACGTATGAGAAATCATAGTTCATACTTTTTAACAGAACTTCGCGTTCTTGCGCAGAAATCAGCGCCAGAATGAGAATATCCGATTCTTCGAGCGTCAGCAAACCAAAATCGAGCGCGGGGCGTTTGTTGCCGTGAATCCGCAGCCATATTTGACCGTTGGCACCGGGACCACCCAAATCGATATCCGATGCTTCGAGCTGACGCATTTTTTCCAGATATGTATCAAACAGGTTCCGGAGGGTTTGGCGTTGCTGTTCCGGTAATTTGCTCAACACTTCCCGGCAGAGAAAAACAATGCGTTCCAGCCCGTAAAGGGATGGCGGCAACTGTGCGCTGCAAGCCCGCAGTACGTTTTGTGCCTGTGTAACGATGTTTTGATTCAGTTCCAAAGTAACTCTCACATACGTTAAATATTTCGATATCTATTAATATCGGTATCCAAAGCCGCTTAATTAGCAGAAAATAGGGGTGGATTTTGTAAAAAGAGATTTAAACGGGTGAGGGAATTATTCCCACCAGGCGATCAATTGCAAATTACGGACAAACGGATAATACGGTGGCGCGGCTGAGCTTAACCGGTCGTCAAACCGGTAATTTTTCTGGAATCCGCTGAGCCTGTTATTGGTTCCCCAGTCAAATGTGCCGATTGCTCCGCGATCCTGCTGGTAAATGCTGCCCAACAGCCGCAACGAGCCGTTTACGGCGCGGGTGTTATAATTCTCAGCCATAAAACTGCCGGACATCGCCATGATGGATGCCTGAACCGTGACGTCGCCCTGGGTATCTGCATTGTCGGCGACAATCACATTTTGCCCGGCGATAAGCCCCAGCATGTCGTCGGAATGCGGATTGACCATCGGATCGTCAGCGTAAGCCAGGTTGCCTTCGATGTAAATATTCTGTGACGTATAAACGCTCAATTCCCCGTTAAAATCGCCCTTTACGTGAACGGTTTCCGTGCTGTACAGCGCGCCGGTGGGCGCCAGTACCGATAACGCCAAAGTGTCCGGCGGATCGGTTTCGACAGTGCGGATAACCCGCCCGTCATCCAGAAATTCGAGGGTAATTTCCCGGTCATACAGCGAACGGGTATTGATGGCGGCGGCGCCATTCCCGTTGGTTGCGGCTGTGATAATGGTAGACATATCGGTTGTTACAACGTTGGAATTGCCAATTTCGTAACCCCCTAAATAGCTGGCAGTGTTGGATGGGTCGGTCGGAAGTGGCGTTATTCCGAGTGTTGCGGTAACTTTTCCGTTAAAAACGGGGGAGCCGGATACTTTCAGCAATCCGTTGGTGTGGAGCGGTCCCCAAACGGTGTCGCCGGAAACCCAGTGAATATTGCCCTCGTTTTCCGTGAACCAGAAAAAGCTGGACACCGGTGACCGGTATTTGAAAAATGCGATGACAGAATCCCGTTTTTCCAGCAATGCGCCGTTTACGGCGAAGTTGTCTTCGTCAAAAATATTCGTCCGGGTGATAACTTTCAATTTTACGGTGTCTAATCCCACAGGAGTAATGGAAACCATCGAACTGCAATCATCCGCATTTACATTAAAACTGCCGGACGTGATGTTTTCATCCCAAACCCGGTTTACACCCACGTTCATTGCGCTCAGTTTGGCGTGATACAGTTCGTTATCGACATATTGTTGATTGAAGCTGTCCATCGAATTGAACACTGCACGGCTCATTTTCAATTGGTAAATTGAGAATGAAATTGTGAAGCTCATTACGATTAGTATAGCACCTTTTCCAAACATAGCTCTATCCTGAAAACTGCAATTACGGGTTTAGAATTAACGGAACAAGTTCCGCGAAATCAGCCGGCGATTTTGCCAATATGCCGGTTGTAACAGTCGTAATAATTCCTGCCGGCGGAAATCTTCGTCTGCAATGCCGCCAAGGCTGGCGCTCACCAGTTCAGGTGTAATCATCACTTGCGGGTTTAGCGCGGCTAAAGAAATTTCAATCATTCGGACAGCCGGTGTAAGCGACGTCTCATTTCCGGCCTGATCCAGATAGGTAAACACATCGTTGTTGCTGATAAACCCGAGCGAGTGCGTTTGCGTGGCTGCGCCATTAAATTTTACCAGTCGGACAACTTCGTATAAAACCACGTTGGAATCGGCGACGGTTATGGTTGTGCCGTTTTGAATCCGGTATTCTAATGTGTCCACCTGCGCATCTGTAGTGGTTATGCCGGCTGCCGGGTAAAACGTGTCGGTGTCCATGTTTAATTGAACGAGAAATTTAAGACGATCCGGGTCTTTTATCTGAATAATATTCGGGAGTTCGTCATCCGGCACGCCGAAACCCATTTTCCGCAGGTCGAATTCAATCACCTGGGTGATGCGCTTGAGATTGCTTTGCAGAATCTCGTCGGCGTTGTGGTTATACATTCTGCGCAGCCCCAGATCCGATGCTGTCAGCGCAATTAACATCACCATTCCGCCGATAATCGTTCCACTAAGGATGTCTAAATAGGATGACATATTTTTTCACCTAATTATAAAACCAATAACTATTTACAAATTCTATTCTTATGGTATCGCGAACAATGCCGCTGGCAGTTACGCGAAATAGCAGCGGGTCTGTAAAAACGTCGCATATGGAAATTCGCATGCGTTTGTGGAATTGTTTGTTGTTATCCGGAACCATCTGATTGCCCGCAAAAGTGACATAATCAACTTCAAATTGGACGTTGTAAATCACACCGCTAAGCCCCGTATCCGCGATGGTTAAGTTGTTGTAATCATCAAAATCGTCAATCACGCCCAAATCGTTCATATCCAATCCCAGTGCATTCGGCTCCGCGAAATCAGTTAGTTCTTTATTACTGGTGGTATCGAGGGTGGTTTCGTCAAAATAGTAGCGTTTGGCGGCTTCGGCGTGGGCGTTCAACAGGGCCAATGCTTCTGCGCGATATTTATTTTGCGAAATTGAGATATCCACATTGCTGATGCTCCGGTTCAAATTGAGCACCGCAAAGGAGAGCATCATCAATGCTCCGATGGATAATATGGTTTGTCCGGTTCCCATTTCACCTTCCCTGGTTTTCTGTTTGCCAACAGTAACATGCAATAAATATTGCAGTTAGCAACGCTAGTCCGAGCTGGTTGCTTTGGCAATTTCTTCGAGGGTTGTCGAGCCCTCTTTTACACGTTCCCGCGCTGCTGCGCGAAGGGTTAGCATACCTTCTTTTACAGCGAGGTTGCGGATCGCTTCTTCGTCAATATTTTTTCCGCTTTTGAAAATAAGATCGCGGATGCCTTTGCTAAAATATAAAGCTTCGTGAATGGCTGCCCGCCCTTTGTAGCCCCCGTTGCAATGCTCACAGCCAACGGCTTCGTAAAAAACGGTATCGCGGATTTCCTGCAGCGTGAAACCCAAACCCAGCGGCACCGCAGGACGCAAATCTTTTGCCGGTCGTTTGCAGTGTTGGCAAACCCGCCGGATTAATCGCTGGGCGATGATCAAGTTGATAGCATACGCAATCAAAAACGGCTCGATGCCCATTTTATACAATCGCGAAACCGCACTCGGTGCATCGTTGGTGTGCAACGTGGAAAACGTTAAGTGACCGGTGTTTGCCAGCTTGATGCCGGTTTCTGCTGTCTCTTTATCCCGAATTTCACCAACCATAACCACATCCGGGTCGTGCCGGAGAATGGCCCGCAGGGCTTTTTCGAAATTGTTTTTCATGCTGATTTTCAATTGACGAACACCGGGAATGATATATTCCACCGGATCTTCAACCGTCAGCACGTTTACTTCTGGCGTAACAATGTAGCTCAGCGCGGCAATCAAAGTGGTCGATTTACCGCTTCCCGTGGGACCGGTAACGATAACCATACCCTGTGGCTTGCTGATCGCTTTTATAAAAAATTCGTTTGCGCTGCCCTGCAAACCGAGTTTGCTCAAATCGGTAATAACATTCCGGTCGTCCAGAATCCGGATGACGATACTTTCGAATTTGTACTGAAATTCCCGTCCCACAATCGGCAAAATGGATACACGAAAACGGATGTGGTGACCGTCAATTTTGCGCTGGATAAAACCGTCCTGGGCAACTTCCCGCTCGAAACGGTCCACATTTCGTGAACGATCTTTGATGACTGCGGCAACAGCTTCCGGACGGACGCCTTTTTGCACATGCCACAGCTTCAGTTTGCCATCGACCCGAAAATGGACTTCCGTTGTTTTGGGATCTTTGGGGATAACGTGAATGTCGCTGGCACCGGTACGAACCGATTCCACCAACATGCCTTCCACCAAATGTACCAGCAGGCTTTTGTTGATTTCCGCATCGAGATCTTCTTCCTCGATGTTGGCATCCTTGTCTTCCATCTCGTTGATTTCGATGTCGCTGTCTTCGAGAATTTTCAGAAATTCATTCTCTTTTGGTGCGACCTCGCTAATCAGCGCTTTAAAATCTGCCGGGCTGATGTAACACACATCATATCGTTTGGCGCCAACTGCCCGCGCAAGTGTGGGAATATTGTTGTTGGTCGGATCGACAGAAACGATGATCAGCTTGTTGCCCGGTTTTTCCTCCTGCCCGAAAATCATAATGTTTTCGGTTTCCATGAGGGTGCGCAGCGATTCCGGCAGGGCATCGAGCAATTTGCGGATGTATTCGATCTGCTTTTCGCTCAACGGCTGTTTATCGAGATGAACCTGCTGGAAACCGTACATTTCCGCAACTTCCCGATACACGCTATTGTGGTCAACATTGAACTCTTTGACCAAAATTTGTGCGAGATTGCGCCGGTCATTGGGTTCACCATCCTGTTTGATTTTCAACGCCCGTTGGAGCGTTTCAAAATCGAGGATGTTCTTTTTGACCAAGGCAACGCCCAGCTTGTAATTGCTGTCTTGCATGCGTTTATCGGTTCCTTGCAACAAAGCTAACTCTCTTATCCTGTCTTTTAGTAACTGTTTTTATTGAGTTTAAATTATCCAACAATCTGTTGTCCGGTTGTTTGAATGATATCAACCGTAAGGTGTTTTGGGTTTCATCAACGCTGTTTCTGCAGAAATCAGGGTCAGCGCCGTGATCACAATCATAATAAACATCGCGATGGTCAACTGAATAAATTCGATTGCGTTTTTCAGTTTGTACACCGTTTCTTTTTCGTAATAATTGGCAATTTGCAGTGCGGAATTTTTCACTGTGCCGGTTTCGGAACCGGAGTTGAACCGCGCCAGCGCTGTTTTTGTGAAAACGCCGGTTGCCTCAAACGCCTGCACCAACCCAAGCCCTTTGTTCAACATCATCGGGATTGCGATGGTTTTGATCTGCTTTTCAAAATAGCGATTGCCGCTAGCTTCAGCGGCTAATTTGATGGCATCGATGTTTTCGCCGGAGCCGCTATACAGCGCGTAAAATACCCGGCAAAAAATTTCGATGACCGTTTTGTGAATCAGTGATCCCAAAAACGGCATTTTTAAAATATACCTGTCCCGCACAAACCGCCCTTTGGGATTGAATACAAAATAATACACCAGCAAGCCGGTACCCGAGAGCAGCAAAAGCATAATAATCCAGATGTTTTCCACCATAAAATCGCTCAACGCGAGCGTTGCGGAAGTCATCGGCGGCAGCTCCGTGCCCAGTTTCATGAACAGTTTGGCGGTTTCGGGGAAAATAAAACCGACGTAGTAAAACACCGCACCCATCAAAATCAGCACGGTGAACAGCGGCATAATTAGCGCGCTTTTCAGGTTGCGTTTAAATTCGGCATTTCGTTCCAGAAATTTGGCGGTACTTTCGTAAATGGACACCATGTTACCGCTTTTGGATGCCAAACCGAGCATCCGTGCCGCAAATGCGCCCAACGCTTTTTCCTGTTTGATAAATGCTTCTTCGCTGTCCTTCCCCTGCCGCAAGTCGTTGTTAATTTCTTTGATCGCTTCGCGAAGCGTGACGTTTTCTGTATCGTTTACCAGCATTTGCAACACTTCGTTGAATTGCAGGTTTTCCCGCAGCATATCCGCACTTACGCGAACAAACGTCACCACATCGGCTTCTGGCGGGGGAAGTTTAAAATCGATTAATTTGGGTTGGACAGACAAAACCTTGTAGCCCAAACGTTCCAATGCCCGTTGAACTTCGTCTTTGGTAAAGGCTTTTTGTTCACCTTTAAAAGGCTCTTCGCCTGCTTTTTGTGCTTTGAAAAGGAAGGTTTTACGCTTCTGGATTGCGGACACTTTAACTTTGTGTTTATCCGCCAGCTTCCGGACTTTGGTTTTGGCTTCCGAAAGACTCTCCGCCACCACTGTTCCCTGGATGGCGCGACCATTGAGCGTTGTTCCTTCAAACCGAAAATCTGGCATCCTACCGTTTCCTCAATTTGCGCCTGTGACAAAAAAAGGGCGTGCCAACGTTTAATAATCGTTACGCACGCCCGCTTAACTTCAAGTTTCTTAGTTCAAGATAGTCGTGGTAATCGAGTTCGCTGTAACGGTTGCATATGCCTTTACCGGCGTTGTACCGTTATTACCCATTTCCTGACCGCTGCCCGCAATGTAAATGGTGGTTGCAGCAGAGCCAATGGTCGGCAATGTGCCGCCAGCCGCAATTGCTGCAGTGCCAGTAGGCGCTGTGGCGGTTACAATGTAGTTACCGTTTGCGTTTGCAGTATCCAACGGGCTCATGGTAAAGCCGTTGAAGTTTTGCGAACCACCGCCCAATTGGGTGGGTGTACGGTAAAAACGCTGCGCTTTCGCCGAATAGTTTACCAAATCGCTGATCACTGCCTGGCGATTCGATTCTACGGCGTTGCTTTGGAACTGGGTTACACCGACGGCAATAGCGACACCAACGATGATTACACTAAGAACGATGAGTAAGAGCTGCTGTTGACCCATTTAAAGATACCTCCTTGTAGGGTTTGATTGAACTTTGGGTTATAGCATGTAAGTTAAAAAAGTGGTGAATCCTTTCACCATGAGTTTTCTGTTACGAAACAGCCGGTTTAAATTTTGACTGCCTCCACCATTTTCGATCAAAAACTGTACCAGATTAGAAAATTGTTTTAAATCGCCATATTTTTTCATTTTACACTGTTACCGCACAATTTTGTGATCAAAATATCATCACCTGTTGTTGAATCTTCGACGCTTTTGATGATCGCTTGAGCCTGTTAAAACGTCGCAATTTAGATTTTCGGTATAAAATTGGAGAACTTGCGAATAATCGCAGAAATTATTTGTAAATTGCTAAATATCTGTAAAACGTGCGTTACGGGAAATGTGGTATCTTGTTTTGTTTATTATACTTGTATCTGCTGGCGGGTTTTTTGCAGCCGGTGATATCTGCCGTAAATGCAAGTACTGCGAAATTTTTGTCTCATAATTTGGTTTCCGTTTTTCGGCTGACTATATTTTGCATCAAAAAAACAAACGCCAACGGAGCGAATGCGAATGTCCACGGAAGCAACAGATTTAACCCGCCCACGGGTAGAAGCGATGGAAGCCCTTCTCGGGAAACCGCTCAAAGTACTCGATGACGGTTTTGTCCGATTGATTGATTACATGGGAAACGATGCCGCCATTGTTCAGGCTGCGCGGGTTTCCTATGGCGAAGGCACCAAAAAAATCCACGAAGATCGCGGATTGATTCGCTACCTGATGCGCCACTGGCACACCACGCCGTTCGAAATGTGCGAACTGAAACTGCACATCCGTGTGCCGATGGATTGCTGGCGCCAGTGGATTCGCCACCGCACCGCCAATGTAAACGAATACAGCACCCGTTACTCCATCGCCATCGATGCCGCCCAAACCACGCCGCCAAACGAATGGCGGGTTCAGGCAACCGGCAACCGCCAGGGCAGCGCCGGATTTATGGATGAAACAACCGGCGCCCAATTCACCAAACGTGAAAGCGAATTGCAGCAGCTTTCCCGCGATATTTACGAAGAACGGCTGAACGCCGGTATCGCCCGCGAGCAAGCCCGGAAAGATCTGCCGTTATCCACTTACACCGAAGCATACTGGAAAGTGGATTTGCATAACCTGTTGCATTTTTTATGGTTACGTATGGACGAACACGCCCAGTTTGAAATCCGCTGTTATGCGGAGACCATCGGAAAAGAAATTTTAAGCCAGTGGTGCCCCACTGTTTGGCAGGCATTTCTGGATTACCGGGTGAATGCGCAGGCGCTTACCGGACCGGAAGTTGCGCTCATCCAGGCCATCAATTCCGGTGATGCGGAAAAAGTGCAACAACTCGCCATCGATTTCGGTTGGCTGCCCAAATCCGCCGATGAACAGCCGAAACGCAATCGCGAGCGGCTGGAGTTTGAACAAAAACTAACCTTGCTCAACATGGAAATTCCCTGGAAAGATCGTTTGTAAAATTTTTTGTTTGATTGGCAAAAATCCGTGGCGAAGCGCCCGTTTCGCCACGCCATTTTCAACCTCGTCAATTTCCCCTGCACAAATTTGCACCGCTGCCGATGATGAAATCGTCAGAAAAAAAGGTGCGCAATGAAAATCGATAATCATCAACTAAAAACAGTGTTAAAAGAAGCGTTGGTCGAAGTGCTGGAAGAGCGCCAGGATTTGCTGGTGAAACTCGTCGAGGATGCGCTGGACAACGTGGCGCTGGTCAGCGCCATTCAATCCGGCGAGGAAACACCGTTAATCAAACGTGCTGCGATCGCTGAATTTTTTAAGGGCAATTTATGAACGTCGGCTTTAAAGAGCAGTTTTTAAACGATTTACAGGAAATCAACAGTCAATACGCGTTGCGCGGTATCCGACTAACCATTCGCCAGGTTGAATCGGCAGCTTCACCAAAAGATATCGGCGAGTTGAAATCCATCGCCAAAAACGGTAATTATTACAGCATCGCCATTGGCAATTATCGCCTCGGATTAAAGCTGGATGCCAACGCGGTTATTTTCGTGCGTGCGCTGCATTATCGCGATATACTGCGTTTTTTTCACACCTGATTTAGCCGTCGTTTTATTTTCTTACTATTGCTTCTCTCTACCGAACCCGTTAAACTACAAACAACCACACAAATTTCGAATCGCTGTTAACGCATGCATCTCGGGGGAGATTTATGGCAGGTTTACGGAATTGGTTTACCCGTTTTTTTCTGATAAGTACCCGCAATAATAATATTTACGAATATCCGCTGCGCGATGATAAATACGGCAAATTGAAGTTGCTGCTGTATTTTGTGATCCTCCCGGCAATCGGCGCAGCTGCGTTAAATATGCTGCTCGGCATTGTGATCGCCAAATGGCAATGGGCAGATTTCGACGGATGGCTGCAAGTGAAAATATTTTTTTGCCACGCCGCAATTCTGACACTTTTTTCCGTGCTGCTGTGGGTGCCAGAATTTTTGGCTGTAAAAGATTGGCCGGAATCCCGCGAAAACCGTTGGGTGATGATCAAAAATGTGCTGACCATTGCGCTGTTTGTGCTGCTGTTTCCGCATGAAATTGTGGGGCTGTTTTTTGCCGGTGCAGATTACACAGAAAGCCTGACATTCCAGATCATTTACTGGTCCGTGTTGTTTTCGGTGATCGGCGGGTTATTCTGGTTTATCCGCAGAAATCACAAAAAATCCGCATTTTACGAAATCCAGATGGGCAAAGCGCCGAGGCAGCGGCGCAATCCGGAACGCTCCAGCCTGTACGAATCGCTGATTTTGATCGTCATGTTCCTGGGCATATTTTTTATTGAATTGTGGGCACTATCCAACACGACAAACCAGAAGATAAACCGTTGTTCTGCCGGAACTTACCTCTCCTGCACGTCGAAACAGCTTGCCGGTTTTGATATTGTTTCCGCAGATGTGATTGCCCCGGAAACACTGCCGGATTCAGCCGCGATTGCGCAGCCGTCCGGTACAGCGCAGTCATCATCGATGGTGAAATTTGCCTTTCAATCATTCAATGTTATTTCCGAATTCCTGTTCTCGATCGATCACCAACACAACCATTTGGCGGGACTCAAATATGAAATTTCGAAAACTCATACACCGGAAATTCAGGAAGAAAAACGGGATAATCGCCGGCTGTTTGTGATCACCTGGATTTGCATCGCGCTGTTTTGCACGATCCTGTATTTTCTTACTGCCGGCATCTCCAACCGGATGATGAAAAATATCCTCATTCCGGTCACGTTTCAGGAGCGCGACGTGCTCGGCATTCTCATGAAAACCAAAAATTATTTTTACCATTTTTGGCGGGCGATGATCGCAAAATACACATTTCTGCTGTTCGGCAGTTTAGGAATTTCGGTCCTGTTTTTGCTGACACCGGTGTTGTTTCTGGCGACAGATCATCCCAAAGAACTCGGGATGATTATCCAGATTGATGTTGTGGTGCTCATTTTCGGGATTTTTTTGGCGTGGATCAGTCCGTTGATCAACGCGCTCATTCAGCCGGATATCACGTTTGGGGAATATTTCAATCACCGGATTGCCGACCACCTGATGCAGGTGCAGGGGCACATCGGATTGATGGGCATCGGGAATTTGGGAAAACGGGTGCTCGATCGAGAGATAAAATTATTGGAAGATGAGCAGCTTCCTCATCCCAAAAAACGTCAATTTGTGGAAATTGTGACGCCGGATTTGCGGCTGGAACTGGTTTGCAGCAGCGTGGTTGTGGTGGAGCGTTCGCCGGAAGATGTGCTCTATTCCAGCGAAAATCAGCTGCTCGGCAAATACGGCGTGGTTGGCGCGCGGCAGGCTAATTATCGCACCAAAGATTTGCAGGGCAACGTGATTTATCTCGAAAAGCGATCGCTGGTGCCGGTGCTCATCGGCGAAGCAAACGAGCCGTTTGTGTTTTCGCGCGGGAATCTGGAACGTGCCCGGCTGCTGATCAGCACCATCCCGGATTGGGAAAGTGTGCAGCATATTTTTGAGCACGCGAATCTCAGCAAGGTGCCTGCCATCATTTGTGTGGGCAGCAGCAACCAGATTACCTATTACACGTATCGCGCGCGTCACCGGCAAATTGTGTTGGTCTATCCCAAACATAATCAGGGAGATACGCTCGGTTTCCGGCTGTGGGCGACCGTGCAAAAAGTGCGGGCGATCCGCAACATGCGCGGCAATGTGTGGCCAAAAATTCTGATTGTCGGTAACAACAAATCCAATCATTTTATGATCGAAACGTTGTGGTCGCTGCTGCCCGTTTCGGCATACATGAAAGAAACTATCACCCGCGAAAACCTGAAATTTGTGGTGCTGACGGATGAAGGCACCGGGCAATATCCGTCCATCAACGACGGGCAGCAGTTCCGTCCGTTTGGCTCGCACATGCTCGGATCGTATTTTTCGGGCAGCCGGCTGCCGTTTCCGCTGGCGGAAAATGATAACCCGCTGAATCCCGAAATTAAGGTGCAGATCATCAACGATGTGGATGTGGCTGCGCTGGAAGAATGTTTGGACGATTTTCGCCCGGATATTCTGATGGTAAATCACGAAGATGTGGAAAAATCATCGCTGGTGCTGATGCGCTTTATCCGTGCGCTGGAGCGGCTGAAAGTGCGCTATCTGGGTGAAGAAAAAGCCGGACGCAAAACATTTGAGCTGCCGATCATCCTTTCCGCAACCACGCGCGGCGACGAACGCGAACAGCTGACGCTGGGCGATTCCTCCCGGTTTTACGACGCCATTTGCCGGATGCACAACGAAAAACTGGCGTCGGATATGAGCTATCCGGCCCATGCCCGGTTCGATCATTTCAGCCGGGAATTGCATGGCGAAACCATCACCGATTCGCATTCAGACGCTGCGGAAATGATTGCCGGCGCCCGCCGCAGCTTTATGCCGCATCAGGCGAACGGCGAAAAAAACAATGGCGAGCAAAGCGGATTTGTGGAATCCAGCGCATGTTTGCCGAACACACCGCGATCGCTGGCGGATTACACCGCACGGCTGGCGCGCCTCACGTTCGATCCGCCGGTGGAAAGCGAGTTGAGCAAATTGTGGCAAATTACCGAACCCGCGCTGCCGGCGTTCCAGTATTTGCAGCACATAAAGCTGGACGATCCCGATCAATCCGGTTTTATGATCAACGGATACGCAACGCTCATCCCCACCAACGGACTGCCGGATGTGTTTGCCTCAACCAAAGGCAAAAGCCTCACCGCGCGCATGTTTGTAACGGACGGGCGCAAATATGTGGAAAACGTGATTGATCCGCTGGAAGGCTACCCGGAATCGTTGCAGACACAATTTACGATTGATGTGCTGGACAATATCCGCGATCCCAAACCACCAACCGTAACCGACGTGCTTCGGCGGGTTGCCAAACAGGATCGCAACGAAGACAAAAATACCATCAGCGAATTTACCGAGACGCTGCTCGATACCCGTCACGATGGCAAATTTGCCTGCCCGTCGATGAACATTTGCCGGATTGCCGCATACCAAAATTATGTTGCAGCTGGCAACAACCGGCGGCTCGGGGCTGATCCTGATATCGCCGATGGAGATGGCAAACCATCGCCTGCTCAAACAGTGCGAAACGAGCTGTGGCATGCCCGCAACTATGCCTGCTGCACCGAAATGCTCGACGACAAAAAGCTGCCGGCGCAGCCAACCGTGAATCCGGCCAACGCCAGAATTTTTGTTTGCTGCCAGGATGGCGCAAAAACCGGGATGATGGCGCAAATCCTCAATGCGTTGCAATTCCGCAAATTTCCCAAATTGCGGGTAACCTACCGGTTGAACGCAGCCGTGATCAACAAATTTCGGTCGCACAGCAAATCGGTGGTGCTGCAGCGCTGCGCGGATGATCTGCAGCAATTTCTCGACGATCAGCAAATGGATCTCGTAAACGAAGATGTTGTGCTGTTCAAAGCCAAACTGAAAGAAATTTTGGGTGCGGAAAATTTCACCAGATTTCACGAACGCCTGCTCAATCTCGCGCAGCGAAAAGAAGATAACTGGCGAATCAACATCGATTATTTCAGCCACATCAGTTGCCAGAACAGCTATTTTTCGCTAAACCGGCTGTTCGGTATTTTCGAAAATCAGACGGTTGTCGAGCCGGAAAACGGCATTCGCCTGACGGAACGATTGCCGCTGAACGTGATTCGCATTTTGCCTATCGGCGAAGTGAGTTCTGCCAAACAATGGTATTTTTACGCCCGCGCGCTGCACCAGTTTTTGAACGCGCTGGAAGACGAAATTCCCGAACCGTACCAACGGGAAAAATTCATTTTTTACTGGTTCGATGAAAATCGCCAATCTCATGTTTTTAATGAAGATAAGCTGGATGAATTTGTCGAACCGCAATTTGATGCGGAACAGCGCAGCAGCTTCCCGATTCTCATCGTTATCAAACGCGACAGCGCGGAAAAGAAACAGCATTTCAACAAAAAATATGACGGAAAAGAAAAGCGCCCGGGCCGGGACGAGGATGTTTGCCGGATTTGTTATCGCCAAAAACGGCGTTACGATTGCAGCAAAATGCGGGTGTGGATTTAACGGCGGGTATTCGAACGCTCGATCAACAATTCCAGATATGTGTTTTTCTCGTTGATCTCGCGGGTGATTTGCCGGCGCCGCTGTTCGTCGGAACCAACAGCGGCACGCAGCATTTTCAATAATTCAATTTCTTTTTTCAGCTCGATCTCTTGCGGCAAAACGGCAGCATTTTTGAGCAGATTGTGCGCCATCCGCATGTCCGGTGCAGTGTTGAAATAGTCCCGCAAATCAACGGGTTTGCCTTTTCCCGGCAAATTATCAAACGCACCGTTTTCCTGCGCTTCGCGGATGCGATCTTCTGCGATTTTCCGAAATGCGTCCATTTACATGCCTGAAATTATTGTCTGTCACTCAATTTTGCTTTTTTGAGAATGACGAGATCGCCCAGCACATGCGCACTTTCGGTCAATACCAAATCTTTGTGTTTGTCGGCTGTGCTGTCATGAACGGCATCTTCCTCGTCTTCATTTTTATCTGCTTTGGCTTCGGCGCGGCGGATGGCTTCGTTCAACGAGATAAATTTTTCGTTCTGCTGACGCTCAAATTCTTCGAGTTCCGCCAGCAATTTGGCGTATTCCGGATTGGTTTGCAAACGGGCGTTAACCTGCTTTTGCAGTTCCGGCACAAACGTCGTAAAATCGCCATATTTGTTGAACGGTACGCCGTCAATCTGATCCCAAATTAACGCGTTTGGCTGCGAACTTTCGCCAATTTCCATTGCGCCGAAACGCGACGGAAAGTTGATATCCGGCGTTACGCCGGCATGTTGGGTGCTGCGGCCGTCCACCCGGTAAAATTTGGCGATGGTCAATTTGATCTGCCCGAGTTTCAGTTCGGGATCGCGAATAAAACGATTGAGATCGATCGGGCGTTGAACCGTGCCTTTGCCAAATGTCTGGCTGCCAATAATCAATCCGCGACCGTAATCCTGAATGGCTGCCGCAAAAATTTCCGATGCGGATGCACTCAGCCGGTCAACCATTACCGCCAGTGGGCCGTCGTAAACCACGCCGGATGAGTTATCCTGTTCTATTTCTTTACGTCCGTCCGAATAGCTGACCTGCACCACCGGACCGCGATCGATAAACAAACCTGTCAAATCGACCGCTTCGTTCAAAAATCCGCCACCGTTGCGGCGCAAATCGATGATCACGCCATCCACATTTTGGGTTTTCAGCTCTTCCAGCAATTTTGCGACATCGCCGGAGGTGCTTTTGAAATCTTTATCGCCGCGACGCATGGCGTCAAAGTCCGAATAAAATGTGGGGATAGTGATCACGCCAAACAGCAAATTTTTGCCGTTGTGTTTGATGTGCAGCGTATCCGATTTTGCGGACTGATCTTCGAGTTTAATTTTATCGCGAACCAGCGCAATGGTATCTGGCGGAACGCCGGGTTTGGCATCGTGCGCGAGCACTTGCAGCCGCACAACGGTAGATTTTTTGCCGCGAATGAGCTGAACCACATCGTCGATGCGCCAGCCGACAACGTCCACAATTTCGCCGTCGTAATCCTGTCCGACACCGATAATTTTATCGTTTTGGTGCAGCAAGCCGCTTTTATCCGCCGGACCGCCGGCCACAATTTCCACCACGCGGGTGTAATCATCTTCGCTGACCAGTCGTGCGCCGATGCCTTCCAGCGACTGGCTCATGCGAATCTTGAAATCGTCGTAATCTTTCGGCGAAAAATAATTGGTGTGCGGGTCAAAAGATTCCGCGAAGGAGTTCATCAAAATTTGAAATACATCTTCGCTTTGCGATTGCGAGATATTTTTCTCCAACCGTTTGTAGCGATTGGTCAGCGTTTTGGCGATGCCATCCGGCTCTTTTCCGGCCAATTTCAGGCTCAACGCCTGATTTTTGAGGCGCTTCCGCCACAAATCATCCAGTTCTTCAGTAGTTTTTGCCCATGGCGCGTCTTCCCTGTCCAGCGCGAGCATTTCATCTGTGGAAAAATCGAACGGCGATTCCAGCGTGGCGAACACAAATTCCAGCCGTTCCGATGCGCGTTGCTCATACCGGTTGAAAATATCATAAGCGATGCTCACCTGACCGGATCGCACAACTTCATCAAATTCATTGCGATAGGGTTCAAATTCGGCAAGGTCCGACGCCAGAAAATAGAGGCGGTTGTAATCCAGTTTTTCAAAAAACCGGTCGAACATTTCCGAGCTCATTTCGTCGTTGATGGGCTTTTTTTGGTAGTGGTTGCGCTGAAGAATGGTAGTTACCAGTTGGCTCACCCGGCGGTGTTCCGGCTCGGGTTTCAGTTCTGCAAATGCTATATCTGTTGAATCGCTTTGTGCGAACATCAGTTCTGTTGCAATGCCTAAAATCAATAAAATCAACCATTTTTTCATAGAATAATGCCCCTTTATTAACTCAATCTACATTGTCGGGAGCGGCGCTTTCTTGCGGCCGTTCCATCGGGATGTCTTAAATTAAACGCAAAGATCGTATTTTGTTTCGATTTATCGTTGTAAATTTTGAACCAAATGACTATGGATTATTAAATAATTGTCTATTTTTGATAACAGATGGACGTTTTCGGTCACGAATTCGATTTTGATTTTGTTAAATTTGATGCATCAATTTAATTTGGGTTGCTGCGTATCCATAATATTTTTTTGACGGAAGCCATTTTTAATGAAAAAACGGGACAAACGCGAAACGCATTTGCTGATCCTCGATATGGTGATGCTGGTATTGCTGTTGTTAAATCTGGGTCTGATTATCTTCGACTGGATTTTTCTGAGCATTACCGTTCAAAAAGTGTTGAGTGCTTATTTACCCAATTTTTTTGCGGTTTACCGTGACCGGATTCACGCCGATTTTGCGATGATCGATCTCGGATTTGTGGCAATTTTTCTCATCGAATTCTTTTTGCGATGGGGGATTGCCATTCACCGGCGCACCTATTACAAATGGTTTTTCTACCCGTTTATTCACTGGTACGACCTGATCGGCTGCATTCCCGTGGGCTCGCTGCGCTTTTTGCGATTGCTGCGGATTATCGGGATTATCATCCGTTTGCAACGGTTGCAAATTATTGATATTACAAGAACTTACCTGTATGGGCAATTCAATAAATATGTGAATGTGGTGGTCGAGGAAATTTCCGATCGCGTGGTGATAAACGTGATCAAAGATGTTCAGGCGGAAATCCGCGACGGCAGCCCGGTAACCGACCGGATTATTCAGGAAGTAGTGCTGCCGCAGAAGGAAAGCATTGTGCTGTGGTTATCGCACCGGTTGCAGCATATCGCCAGCAATGCACATGCGGCGTATAAAGAGGATTTTAGGGAATATTTGCATTTGCGGGTTAAAAATGCAGTGGAGAACAACCCGGAAATTGCCGCAATCGGAATGATTCCGGTGGTGGGCAAAGTCATATCCGGCAATCTGGAAAAGGCCATCAGCGATATCACATTCAACACCATCAGCGGGTTGATTGAAGATTTGGGTTCATCCAAAAATCAGGCGATTGTGGAAGAAGTTGCCGACATCACCATCGACGCGCTGATGATGGAAGAAGCGGATCAACGCATCGATAAAATTGTCAACGAAGCGCTGGTGCAGGCGCTGGAACTGGTGAAGGAGCAGGTGCAAATTCAACAATGGAAGCTCCGGGAAATGCGGGAAAGGGAAGAGGGAAGCGGTTGATATTTGGATAATTATTAATTTCTGGAGATTCCTGCCTTCGCAGGAATGACAAAAAATGATTATCGTCATTCCGAGATTGTTCCGGAATTTCCTCCGAATGCCAACCGCCTTTCGTAACCAATGTTACAGCAGATCAACCCAATTATTCATCCCGCGGTTGCAGCAATTTGGCAATCAAACCCGTCCAACCGGTCTGGTGGGATGCGCCGACACCGCGCCCGTTATCCCCGTGAAAATATTCGTAAAACAGCAGGTAATCGCGGAAATGCGGGTCGTTCTGGAATGTGGGATGATCGCCAAAAACCGCTCGTTTACCCGATTCGTCGCGCAAAAAAATGCGGGTGAGTCGTTCGGAAATCGCGTCCGCGATTTGCAGAATCGTCAAATAATTGCCGGAATCGGTGGGATATTCCACTTTAAAATCATCACCGTAATAATGGTGAAAGCGTTGCAGCGCCTCGATGATCAAAAAATTGACCGGAAACCAGATCGGTCCGCGCCAGTTGGAATTTCCGCCGAACATGTATGAATCCGATTCCGCCGGCAAATATTTCACGGAAATTTCGCTGCCGTTCATCCGGAAATGATAGGGGTTGTTTTCGTAGATTTTCGACATGCTGCGAATCCCGTAATCCGAGAGAAATTCCGTTTCGTCGAGCATGCGTTTGAGCAGCCGTTTCATCCGGTGACCGCGCAGCAGCGAGAGCAGCCGCCGTTCGCCTTTACCGGGCGATTGCCAGCGGGAAACGAGTTCTGCCAAATCTTTCCGGTCTTCGAAAAACCATTCCAGACGTTTTTTGAATTCCGGTAATTTGTCGATGTAATCCGGTTCGAGTACTTCCACTGCGAACAGCGGAATCAGCCCGACCATCGAGCGCACTTTCAGCGGAAAAAACTGGTTGTTGGGTGTGTGCAGCACATCGTAAAAAAACGCGTCATCCGCATCCCACAAGTTGATGCCTTTGCCGCCCAAATTGGTCATCGCCTCCGCGATGTATAAAAAGTGCTCGAAAAATTTGGTTGCTAAATCCTGGTAAATCGGTTTTTCCGCAGCCAGTTCCAGCGCAATGCGCATCATGTTCAGCGAATACATGGCCATCCACGCGGTGCCGTCTGCCTGCTCCAAATGCCCGCCGGTGGGCAATTCCTCGCTGCGATTGAAAACGCCGATGTTGTCCAACCCCAAAAAGCCACCCTGAAAAATATTGTTATCGCCCTCATCCTTGCGGTTCACCCACCAGGTAAAATTGAGCAGCAATTTGTGAAAGACGCGTTCCAGAAAATCGGTATCGCTGCGGCCGCTGCGTTTTTGATCCATTTTGTAAACGCGCCAGGTTGCCCATGCATGTACCGGCGGATTCACATCGCCGAACGCCCATTCGTACGCCGGCAGTTGCCCGTTGGGGTGCATGTACCACTCGCGGGTGAGCAGCACGAGCTGGTTTTTGGCGAATTGCGGATCGACCATTGCCAGCGGAATGCAGTGAAACGCCAGATCCCACGCGGCATACCACGGGTATTCCCATTTGTCCGGCATCGAAATAATTTCCGCATTGTTGAGGTGAATCCACTCTCGATTGCGCCCTTTTAATCGGGATTTCGGTGGTTCCGGCTGCCCGGGATCGCCCTGCAGCCATTGGCTGATATCGTAATAATAATATTGTTTGGTCCACAACATTCCGGCGAAAGCCTGCCGTTGCACCCGCTTTGCGTCGTCATTGGCGATGTTTTTTTGCAGATCGGCGTAAAATTCATCCGCATCTTTTTGGCATTGGCGAAACAGCTTTTCGAACCCATCGAATGGTTTGGCGATGTCGCGATTTACCAATCGCAGCCGAACGGCTTGCGAGCCGTTTGCCGGTACGATCAATTTGTAAAAAACCGCAGCTTTTGTGCCTTTTTGATTAGGGTTCACGCCGGATTGATCGCCCCAAACGAGAAAATCGTTGATGCCATCTTTAAAAAATCCGGCTGGATTTGATGCGTTGTAGAGCCGTTGGATATTGGTTGCGTTATCACAAAACAGCAGCTCCGGGGCGTTTTCCGCGAAGAGAAAATAGTTGCCCAAATCGTGGTGATCGGCGGCGATGGCGGATTTACCTTTTTTTGCCAACAGCGGTTTCCGCGAATCGCGACCCCATGCCCAGGTGTTGCGAAACCACAGCGTTGGCAGCAGGTGCAGCGGTGCATCCGCATCGCCGCGATTGTGCACGGTAATCTGGATGAGCGTATCTTCCGGCGCTGTTTTGGCGTATTCAACGAACACATCAAAATAGCGATTCTCATCAAAAATGCCGGTGTCGATCAACTCGTATTCCGGATCATTGAGCCCGCGATGGGTATTGCGATCCAGCAAATCGCGATAGGGAAATTCGCTTTGTGGATATTTGTAAAGCATTTTCATATAGGAATGCGTCGGCGTGCTATCCAGATAATAATAATATTCTTTCACATCCTCGCCGTGATTGCCTTGCGGTCCGCTCAGCCCGAACAACCGTTCTTTGATAAACGGATCGCGCTTGTTCCACATTGCCAGTGCAAAACAGAGCCGCTGCTGGTCGTCGGAGATCCCGGCGATGCCATCCTCGCCCCAGCGATAGGCTTTACTGCGGGATTCTTCGTAATTGATAAATTCCCAGGCATCGCCATCGCGGCTGTAATCTTCGCGGACCGTTCCCCACTGGCGTTCGCTAAGATACGGTCCCCAAAATTTCCAGTTCTTTTTTCCGGCGACAGATTCGCTGAGGCGTTGTTGTTCTTTTGTCATATAACCTGCATTTTTCGGGCGAACGGCCGTTCGCCTCCTACATTAATCTTTTTTCAAAATCCAGTTATCCGGATCCGGCACAACTTCGTCACGAGCAAGCACTTCGATGGTTGCGCTGCCGTTTGGCATCGCAATGCGGCGGCGGGATTTGCCAACCAGCGCCTCAACCGGCATCGGGAAAAGCAGATTGTCCGGTGTTTCCCAGCGCAGCGTCACCATTTTACCAGCGCGGGTGACGTTCAGTTTCGGCAAATGCGGTTGCCGGACGTAAACCTCGAAAAACCAGTCCAGTTCCGAGCCGTAAATGTCTTCGCAAATTTGCACAAAATCGTCCGTTGTGGCAAAACGGCACTGGCTGCCGTCGGTGATTTTTTCCATCGCGGGATCGGGATATGCCATTCGCCGCAGTGCTTTAAAAAACGCTTCGTCGCCCATCAAATAGCGCAGCGAGTGCAGCACCCACACGCCTTTGTTGTAAATATCGCCTTCAGATTCCACATAATCCGGCGGCAGAAAATACATTTCTTTGGTTGTTTTGGCATCCCTCGGCGCGATGGCCGCACGATTGCGGATGCGCGGCAATGGTCCGCCCATCGTGTTGTGATATGCCTCTATTCCGCGCAGATGCTCAACATACAGCGGGTGCATGTAGCTGCACAAGCCTTCGTGCAGCCAGAAATCCCGCCAGTCGAGCGCAGTCACCAAATTGCCCCACCATTCATGTCCCAATTCGTGATGATGCAAAATATCGTAACCGTGCGGCGCGTTGGAAAAATTGGCACCGTATGCGATAATCGTCTGGTGTTCCATTCCGTAAAACGGTGTGTGGGCAACGCCGTATTTATCCGCCCGGAACGGATACGGCCCGAGCAATTTTTCATACCACGCGAGATGCTCGATAATTTGCGGCATCAGAATTTTGCCCTTGGCGTAATCCTGCGGGAGCACCCAAAACGTTACCGGAATAGTATCGCCGCTAACACTAACGTAAGTTTCCTCGATGGTGCGA
Organism: Calditrichia bacterium; assembly: GCA_020634975.1. NCBI lineage: Bacteria > Pseudomonadati > Calditrichota > Calditrichia > Calditrichia bacterium. The sequence goes on from JACKAQ010000001.1 coordinate 2,817,746, forward strand.
TATGGCGCGATGTTAATTGCCATGCTATAATTATTGATGGGCGTGGACACAAACCAGTGATACGTCATTGTGCCATCGGCATTGGCTTCGTGACCGAGTGAACGACCGCTTGCGGCAACCACCAGCGGTTTCGGAACGGTGATGTGCAGCGCCATGCTGTCCGGCTCGTCGGACGGGTGATCTTTGCAGGGCCACCACAAATCCGCGCCGTCGGACTGAACGGATGTGGCAATCCACGGCTGACCGTCCTCTGTTTTTGACCATGTGAAACCGCCGACCCACGGCGGACGTTGGGCAACGCGCGGTTTTCCGCTGTAACTCACGCGAATTTGCACAATTTCGCCGGGTTGTTTGGTGCCGCCGAAATGTGTCCACAATTCGCCATCGTGATGCTTAAAATGCATGGCTTTGGCTGATCCGTCAGCCGTAAGCATTTCCACTTTTATCACAGAAAATACCGTATCCAATTGTTGAACAAACCATTCCAGTGGCTGCACGATGTGCGCGGTTGCCGTCAATTCGCCGGCAATCGAGCTGTCCGCGGGATTCACAGACAGCGCAAGATCGTAAAATGTGACATCGTATCCGGCTTGCTCCGGCATCAGCGGCCCGCCGGATTCAGTCGGGCTAACGCCCAGATAGCGCTGCGCCTGCAGCGAAATGGTGCATATCAGCAATAAAAACAAGATGTTAAAAGAGGTTTTCATAAGTTTTCCTTTGTTGCTGAACCTGTTATTTTTTAAACATCAGCATTCGTGCTGTACCGTCGGGTTCCATTCGAAAAATATATACAATCCTGCACATTTCCACAAGTTGTCTTGCTTTTGGCTGTGAAATTGTCAAAAATGCGTCACTTTCAGCGTTAAAATTTGATAGCAATTGGTGGTTCCACGGGCTATATTCCACACGAAAATGAATCAACAATCAACCAAAAAAATCGATCACATGAACTATTTCAAACTCACTTTGTTGATGTGCTGGATGTCCAGCATTCCGCTGTTAGCACAGCCGTTCATCACTTTTGGCGGCGGTGTCAGCAGCCTGTTTGTCCTTTCGGATGAGCTCGATAATTTTACCGATACCTACAATGCCTACAATGTTGTCGGTACTGCCCAGGAATTAAATGGCGTGGGCAATGGTGCAATCGGGTACCAGATGGAAGCGGGTTTCCGGCATTACAACCAATTTCATTTGGCCATCAATTTTGGGTATCAGCGCAATATGATTCGCGACGGAGCAGAATTTGGCGATCAAACAACGCGCGATCTGAAATTTACATTTACCGGCATTTTTTCCGAGCTGGAATTTGGAAAACAGATCGATCAGTATTTTGTGAATGGCGTATTGCGCTACGCGTTCCGTCGGAAAGTTGAAATTGAGGCAACCCACAGCGCCCGCGAAACGCCGTTGGCTGGATCATTGGATGGTGATTACGTCAGCCCGACAACCCGTTCCGCACATGCTGGCATTTCATTGGGTGCGTTGAAAGAGCCGTTTGTTATTGGCATAAAAGTGCTGTATCCGGTGTTTACCGGCGGGGATGATTCTTTTGTTCGATCCGACAGCCCGGAAAAACAGGCCATCGGCACAGAAATTTTCCCGAGCAATTTTGAGGAATATGCCACCCAACCGAACTACTCGGGGCTGCACAGCAACATCGACGGACTGATTTTGTCGCTCTCGCTGCAGTTTGCCATTCCGTTGTAATTAAAAATACACTATTTGAGTTGATTCAGAAAACTTTTTAGGAGGGGTTTATGACGCGATTCTATATGATGTTTCTGCTTTGTTTAACGGCAATTGCGAATGCGCAACTGCCGCATACGTTTACCCAGATTGTGCGAACTTATGAAGGTGGTGAAGCGTATGGTATAGAACTAGGACCAGATGGTACACATGTATCGAATCGAATCCAAAATAGACACAAATAGCACGGATTTTAAATCCAACCGGGAGCACAATTTACAGCTTGTTTCGGAGTTGAAAAAGCGGATTACAACTGTGCAGCAGGGCGGTCCGCCGCACGCGCACAAAGCGCACGAAAAACGCGGCAAACTGTTTGTCCGCGATCGGCTGGCGCGATTGTTCGATCCGCAGTCCCCGTTTCTGGAATTTTCCTCGCTGGCAGCGCTGGATATGTACGACAACGATGCGCCCGGCGCCGGAATGGTGACCGGCGTTGGCGTTGTGCACGGTCGCGAGGTGCTGGTTGTCGCGCACGATGCCACCGTAAAAGGCGGCACATATTTCCCGATGACCATCAAAAAACATCTGCGGGCGCAGGAAATCGCCATGCAAAACCGCCTGCCCTGTGTCTATCTGGTCGATTCCGGCGGCATTTTTCTGCCGTATCAATCGGAGACATTCCCGGATCGCGAGCACTTCGGGCGGATATTTTTCAATCAGGCGCGCATGTCTGCCGAAGGCATTCCGCAGATTTCTGTGGTGTTGGGCAGCAGCACTGCCGGCGGTGCCTATCAACCGGCGATGAGTGATGAAGTGGTGATCGTTCGCAAACAAGGCTACATTTACATCGGCGGGCCACCGTTGGTGAAAGCGGCAACCGGCGAAGTCGTCACTGACGAAGATTTGGGCGGCGCGGATGTTCACGCCCGCGTTTCCGGTGTTGCCGATCATTACGCGATGAATGAAGAACACGCGTTTGAAATCACCCGTAACCTGATGGAAAATCTCAACTTGCCGGATCAGCCCGCAAAGCTGGATATGCGCGAACCGGAAGACCCGTATTACGATCCCGAAGAATTGCGGGGATCATTCCCAAAGATGTGCGCAAACCCTACGACGCCCGCGAAATCATCGCGAGGATGGTGGATGGCAGCCGTTTTCAGGAATTTAAAGCGCTTTACGGTCCGACGCTGGTGTGCGGATTTGCCCGGATGTTGGGCTATCCCGTCGGCATCATCGCCAACAACGGCGTGCTGTTCAGCGAAAGTTCCGTGAAGGGCGCGCACTTCATCAATTTGTGCACCCAGCGCAAAATTCCGCTGCTGTTTTTGCAGAACATCACCGGATTTATCGTTGGGAAAGAATACGAACACGGCGGCATCGCCCGCAACGGCGCCAAACTGGTGCATGCAGTTGCCAACGCGCAGGTGCCCAAATTTACCGTGATTGTCGGCGGTTCGTATGGCGCGGGCAATTACGGCATGTGCGGTCGCGGCTACGATCCGCGATTGCTGTGGATGTGGCCAAACGGGCGCATCAGCGTGATGGGCGGCGAACAGGCCGCAGATGTGTTGGCAACCGTCAAAAAACGCTCGCTGGAAAAGCAGGGCAAATCGGTTTCGGCAGAGGAATTTGCCGAATATCGCGCGGAAATTTTGGCGCAGTACGAAGCCGAAGCCAGCCCCTATTACAGCACAGCCCGCATTTGGGACGATGGCATTATCGATCCCGCCAAAACCCGCGAGGCGTTGGCGCTGGGCATCGCGATGTCGCTGAACGCACCGATTCCCGATCAAAAATTCGGCGTTTTCCGCATGTAAGGAAAGCAAGGATAAAGGGTGAAGGATAAAGGATAAATTTTTTAGACAGGATTACAGGATTGACTGGATAAGTTATAATTTTTGTCATTCCTGCGAAGGCAGGAATCTCCTGCCCGAATCAAATAAATTTATATTTGGTTCCCATTTTCCAACATCCGGTCAATCCTGTTATCCTGTCAAATTTAAGAAAATCAACCCCGGCGAAACGGAGGAAATCCAAATGATTACCCACATGGCACTGGACATCGAAACGGTTCCCGCTGCGGATTTATCCGAATACAGCGAAACGATTCAGGAAAAAATTACCCAAAAAATCGAGCGCCAGCAGGAACGCAACCCGGATTTCGATTTCAAATATTTCGCCAGCACGCATGGCGATTTCGGGAAAATTATCTGCATTTCGCTGGGCTACATTCTCGAAGGCGAGAAGATCAAATTGAAATCGCTGCACGGTCACGACGAGTTCGCGATCCTCGATGAATTCAACAAAATTATCAGCGGATTTAACGGCACGTATGTGCATTACAACGGGCTAAACTTCGATATTCCATTTGTTTTGCAGCGAATGGCGCACCATCGCGTTCGCCCCGCCAGCGACCGTTTCGCCAATTTGCGACGCTATTCCATGGAGCCGCATTTCGATATCATGATGTGGTATTACAATTGGGATATGACCAAGGTGCTGCCGCTGGGCGTGCTTTCCGAACTGCACGGGATTCCCAGTCCGAAAGAGGATTTGAGCGGTGATAAAGTGTACGACGCTTACCAGAACAACGAATGGGATCGCATTTGTGAATATTGCGAACGCGACGTGGCGACAACCCTCAATTTGTGGAACAAAGTTTACCGCTACCAACCGGTGATTCCGGACAGCAATTATATTCTCAGCGGTGCCGGCAAAAAATAATCTTTTGTTATTTTTCTCTCAATATTGCCTTTTGGGAAAAATATGCGTAATTACGCAAATATGAAAATAATCCCGATTCTCATTATTTTTTGCGCTGTGGTGTTCCACAGTTGCGATAAAGGTTTGGCGCCGGAAGCGGAAAGTTTGGGCATTTCCAACGGTATTCAGGGCACAATTTTATTCGAAAATTGGCCGTCGCCGGACAGCCTGTATGACCTTCGGTTGGTGGCATTTCGCAATTTTCCGCCGGAAAACATTTTTGTTGAGCTGTTATCCGAACAAGCTTATGCCTATCCTTCAATTACAGATACAACCCACATTCCCTTTTTCGTTGATCGATACGAGTTCGAGTTTGAGCTTCCGCCGGGTGAGTATGGCTATTTGGTGGTTGCGCAGCAATATGGCAGTAACCTGTTGCTGGACTGGCGTGCCGTTGGCCAGTATGATGTTGATGCAGATTCGCTGCCTTCGCCGCTCAATGTGGATGAAAACGCCGTTACCCGCAATCTTGTCATCGGCGTGGATTTCGACCATTTACCGATTCAGCCATTTTAATTTTTCAATCATCTATTATTTTTTTCGGAGGAAATCAGTATGAAACGCTGTACTCGACTATTATTTGTATTTTTATTGCTGGCGATGGTTGGCAACGTCCGGGCGCAAACGCTTCCCACAATTCAGGCTATCCACAACGTGTCCGACCCGTCTCTGGACAAAATAGATTTGTATGTGAGTGTTTCAATTATTGTGTTGACAACGCTGGATAATTTTGCCTATCGCACATCAACCGATACGATTGTGGGGCTGGCGGGCATCCCGATTGACCTCGGATTAGCCGACAGCACCAGCGGCAGCGTTCAGGATACCCTGAAAAAATTTACCGTCATTTTGGAAAATGATAAAAATTATCTCGGGATTGGTGCGGGCGTGCTCAATCCGGCTCAATTTGCGCCGAATCCCGATGGTCGCGATACCGAAGTAAATTTGTTCGTTTACGAAAATGCCAAACTGTCAGCCAGTTCTGCCGGCGTAGTTGATGTGCTGTTCATGCACGGCGTAACCGACGCACCTGCGATAGATGTTCGGGTAGTTGGTGGCGCAACCATCGCAAATGATATTCAATATGGCGATTTCGGTAGTTACGTTTCGCTGCCGCCTGGTGTTCATACGTTGGAAATTACCGATGCCAGCGGAACGAATGTGTTGGGTGTTTTTACCGCAGATTTGAGCAGCGCCGCCGGAACAGTGATGACAATTTACGCATCCGGATTTGCCGATCCATCGCAAAATCAGGACGGCGCAGCGTTGGGATTGTTTGCCACAAATCCGCTCGGCGGAACAGTTGAATTTCCCCGGGTGACAACGGGCATCGACGATGAACCCGGCGCAGTGGCGAACGCCTATCGATTGGCGCAGAATTACCCGAATCCGTTCAACCCGTCCACGACGATCGAATTTGCGCTGCCGGTGAGCGAGCACGTCACGCTTGCCGTATTCGACATCACCGGAAAACGCGTGGCAACCCTGCTCGATGAGCCGGTGAACGCCGGATTGCACCGGTATAATTGGTCGGCAAAAAATTTGCCCAGCGGCGCATATTTTTATCGATTGCAGACGCAGAATTTTAGCCAGATTCGTAAGTTGATGTTGGTGAAATAGTAAACGGAACGCATTTATGCGTTCCCTACAAATGCGGCTATTTTAAATGTAGGGTTCGCATATATGCGAACCGTTTTTTATCAAGTCATGTCATCGAAAAATGATGTTGCAAATGTAATGCTGCCGGAGAATTGCGATGCGCAAACACCTGTTCATACTGATGTTAAATGCGATGTTGATTTGCCAGATTTCTGCGCAAACTGCGGAAATTATCGGGCGAATTGTCGAAGCGGACGACCGTCCGCTCATCGGCGCGAACGTCTATCTCGAAGGCACGATTCTCGGCAGCGCGACTGATAACGACGGCGTTTTCCGGATTTCAGGTGTTCCGGAAGGCCGCTATTCGCTGGTGGTCAATTTGATCGGCTATCGCGAATATCGCAGCGACATCAGCGTTAGCGGCACCGCGCGTATCGATGCCGGAACGATTGAACTCGTGCCAACGGTCATCGCCAACGAGCCGGTGGTGGTCACCGCCGGAAAATATGAGCAGAAAATTCAGGACATTCCCGCCAGCATCAGCACCGTCAATCAGCAGGAATTGCAGGCGCGCAACATCACCACCATTGATCAGGCGCTGGCATATGTTTCCGGCGTCAACCTCAACGGCGGGCAGCTCAGCATTCGCGGCTCCACCGGCTACAGTCGCGGCGCGGGCAGCCGGGTGCTGATGCTCATCGACGGTGTGCCGCTGCTCACGGCGGATACCCGGGACATCGTATTCAGCGTGGTGCCCACTTATCTGCTCGATCATGTGGAAGTGCTCAAAGGCGCGGGCTCGGCGTTGTATGGTTCCAGCGCCATCGGCGGCGTGATCAACGTGATCACCCGCGATATCGATGATTCCCCAAAATTCCACCTGCGAACCTATGGCGGCGTTTACAGCGAGCCGTCGCATAATCAATGGAAATGGACAAACGACACTCAGTTTACCAACGGCGTCAGCGCCAGCTACTCCCGTAAGATCAATAAAATTGGTGTGTTAGCCGGTATTTCCCGCGACGAGGATGACGGTTATCAGCTCAACAATTGGAGCCGTCGCTGGTCCGGCAGCGGCAAATTGCAGTGGGAAATGTCGCCGTTCAGCCGGCTCACGCTGTCCGGGAATTACATGCATCAGGAGCGCGGGAATTTTTTGTACTGGCAGGATCAGCAGAATGCGCTGGTGCCCGCATCCGGGCAGGAAGATGACGAAGTGGATTCCAAACGCTACTACCTCACCGCGATTTACCGGCATGTGATTTCGCCAAAACGATTCTGGACCTTTCGCGGGGTGTGGTTCCGCAACCGTGTCGGCGATTCCGTCAGCGAAGATGCATCAGAAGTGGTTGCCATCGCCAAAACGCTCAACGGCGAACTGCAATACAACACCCAAATCGGCAATATTTTTATGACGATCGGTGGCGAAGGCAACTGGAGCTCCATCGATTCCGACCGTTTTGGCGAACACGACGGCGTTGGCGGCGCGCTGTATCAGCAGGCGGAAATTCCGCTATCGGAGCGCTGGAAAGCCACGCTCGGTTGGCGGCTGGATTATTTTGATATCGATTCGCTGGAGTCGTCCAACGTTCGCTGGAATCCCAAACTGGGCATCGTTTTTCAGCCGGTTGTTGGCACCGCGATTCGCGCGGCAGCGGGCACCGGATTTCGCGCGCCGTCGATGGCGGAAGCGTTTACCTCGACCATCGCCAGTGGCATCCGCATTGTGCCGAACACCGGGTTGAAGCCGGAAAAAAGCATATATTTCGAATTTGGGTTGAACCAGATTTTCGGCACTTCGATGATCGCGGATATCGCCGCGTTTTACAACCGGTTCGAGGATTTGATCGAACCGGGATTTCTCCCGCGCGGCGTGATTCAATTTAATAATGTGTTCGACGCCCGGATTGCCGGCGTCGAAACCGCGCTGAACGGGCAATTTTGGCGACGAAAACTGCAGTGGGGCGCCGGATATTCGTATGTCGAATCGCGAAACGAAGTGATCGACGATTATCTCGAATTCCGTCCGCGACACATTTTTTACGGGAAATTGCAGGGAAATTTGGGTATGCTGCGGCTCGGTGGAGATTATCGTTACGTCAGCAAATACGATCGCGTGAACAAAAGTTTGGGGCTGTTTATTTCAGATGCGGATACCCGGGTTGCAGCGCATGTGGTTGACTTTCGGGCAGGTGCCGCGCTGAAATTCAGCGGAACGCCGCTGAATATTTCGCTGCAGCTCAAAAATGCGCTAAACTACAATTATCTGGATTTTGTCGGATCGCTCGCGCCGCCTCGCCGCCTCGAATTGACGTTGGATACCGTTTTTTGATATGAATTCAGCCCAAATTTAATTGTTTCTGTAGCACTTCTTTCGCCGCCAAAAACGCCTTCGCGCGATGACTGATGCGGTTTTTCACAGCTGCGCCCAATTCGGCAAATGTTTCTGAATAATCTTCCGGCACAAACAGCGGATCGTAGCCAAAGCCGCCATCCCCGCGAAAATCGGCGATGATTTTACCTCTCGCGATACCTTCAACTGTCGTTTCGAAACCGTCTGCAACAATCGCTACCACACATCGAAACTGCGCACCGCGATTTTCCGGCGGCACTTGTGCCAGCTCCCAAAGCAACTTTTCGTTGTTCGCAGCCGTGCTTTTTGCTTCGCCGGCGTATCGTGCGGAATACACGCCGGGCGCACCGTTCAGCGCATCCACTTCCAACCCGGAATCGTCGGACAGCGTGAGCAAACCGGTTTGGCGATGCACTTCACGCGCTTTCAGCAGCGCATTTTCTTCAAATGTGCTACCGGTTTCTTCCACCTCTGCGATGTCCGGAAAATCGTCCATCGACCGCAGTTGGATTGGCAAGCCTTTCAAAATTTCGCGGATTTCCACAATTTTATGCTGGTTGTGCGATGCGAGCAATATTTCCATTTACGTTCCTTTTTGGGTTGATGGGTGCGCGAGCAGCAAATTCAAATAACCGCCGGATTCCGGTGTGCCGAGATACGGTTGCAGCAGTTGCATAATTTCATCGAGATTGCGTTGTGCGGTTGCCGCATCGCAGCTATCGCTGATCACCGATTCGAACTCCACAAAATTGCCGAGCAGCGCAACTTCATCGAGATGAATGCGCACATTTTTGTAGAGAAACAACGTGCGGACTTTTTCAACTGTTGCCAGAACATGATGTTTTTGTTGAAGTTCTGTGATCGTTTGCTCGGCATCGTCGAGCATCTCGATCGTATAATCGCTGATGCGTGTTTCGGCGATATCGGGGCGAAAATAGCGGATCAAATGCGGTTGCTGCTCATCCTGAATACGAATTTTCAACCGTCCCTCCGGAACGGCAAAATAGATATCGCGCTGGCGATGCCGGAATTCGTGGGTAATTTTCAACGAATTCACTAAAAAATTTTGCAATTCCGCCAATTGTTCAGTGTGGTATTTGATCTCAATATTCTGCATTTTTTCCTTTTGGTTCAGAAAATGATAGCCCGAAAGCGCCAAAAATACAATCAAAAATGAATTTCCGATGTTGCAGCATAAAACCTGGCAATCGTTTTTTTTGCTTTGATTTGGATAAGCGGCAAATTATATTCTTCGTCTGTCGATTAAAAATCATCACATCTAATATCGGGGCGTGGCGCAGTCTGGTAGCGCACCTGCTTTGGGAGCAGGGGGCCGCTGGTTCGAATCCAGTCGCCCCGACCATTTTTTGACGCTCCCTTAGCTCAATGGATAGAGCAGCAGCCTTCTAAGCTGTTGGTTAGAGGTTCGAATCCTCTAGGGAGCGCTGATTATTTTTAACTTGTTGACAGACGGAAATATTTTCTATATATTTTGCGCGCTTTTCATGGTGGGTGTAGCTCAGTTGGTTAGAGCACCAGGTTGTGGCCCTGGGGGTCGTGGGTTCAAATCCCATCACTCACCCAAAAAAAATCTTGACAAGTCCCAAATCGACATTTATATTTGGGGCTCTTTTTGAGAACAGAAACGCTCCCATCGTCTAGAGGCCTAGGACACTGGCCTTTCACGCCGGTAACAGGGGTTCGAATCCCCTTGGGAGCGCGCAAAAAAGGCGGAAATGAAATCATTTTCGCCTTTTTCTTTTTAGCGCCTGATCGGTTGTGAATTTAGTTGTATATTTGAAGACTTAAATTAAACGCTGAAAGCAGTTCGGCATCATACTCCTCAGATTACGATAGATCGTCATTACTACTCCAAAATAGCACTCTTCTGATATAAAGAAAAAAATATCCAAAATAATAATAGTGTTGTAAAAATCTAAAATTTTTGTTAGTATATTAATGTTCACTATTTGTTTTTTTATTCAGCATTTTTTTATGCCCAACGGTAACAAATGAAGGATGATATATAATGTTAAACAAAATTGCCCGATGGCGTAGCCAAGCGGGAAAAGCCCTGCTGATGCTGCTCTGCATTCTGGCAAGTGTCAATGGTCAGGATTTTGAGCACCGGCAACCCGCTAATCCGGATAGCGCGCTGGCAAATATTCTCGGACAACTGCACGGTGCCCCGCTTTCGCTGGCGGATGCACAGCAAAAAGCTTTGCAAAACAATGCCCCATTGCGACAGGCCGAAGCGGTTCGCAATGCCGCAAACGCCACGGTGCGACGGGAAAAAGGTGTGTTCGATCCGGAGTTGTTTGTCAGTTTTACTCATCAGGATGACAACCAGCCGACCGCATCATTTTTTTCCGGTGCATCGGTTTTGGAAACCCAGCAAACCACCACCCGCGGCGGTTTGCGCTGGCAGTTACCGACCGGGACCGAGTTTGAAGCAGCAGTCAACAATGTGCGATTGAAAACCAATTCCGGCTTTGCATTTCTCAATCCGCAATACACGGCTTTTGGGAGTCTGACGGTTCGGCAATCGCTACTGAGCGGATTATGGCGCTCCGGTCGCAAATCGTTATCGCAGGCAGAGCGTGAACGGGATGCCGCGCAGGCACGCTACGATCAGGCTGTTGCGGATGCAGAAGCGAATGTCGCTCTCAAATATTGGGATTTATATGCCGCTGAACGCGATTTCGCGGTGCAACAACTCGTTCGCGATCGGGCGAATGCGTTGCTGTCGGAAGCGGTCGTTCGCTCCAAAGCCGGTTTGGTGGGACCCAATCAGGTTGCAAATGCCCGGGTATTTTTGGCGGAACAGGAGCTGGCGGTCATTGACCGGGAAGAGCAACTGGATCAAATTTCCGATGAACTGGCTTCGCTGATCGGCGAGCGGCCAACCGGTGACCAGCGTCGCTATCGCGCACTGGATCGACCGCCGGGCAATTTCCAATTAGCAGATGTAAATGATATGTTAAATGAAGCATTTTCCCGGAACCTCGGTTTGCAGGCTGCCCAAAAAGATATTGAATCGCTGAAAGTGCTGTCGCGGGCTGCCGGTTGGGAAGCCTTGCCCAGTGTCGATTTGGTTGGTACCCTTGGCGGCAACGGGCTTTCCGGATCGGCGCAAAATGTTGTTTTCGGCGGCGATACGCTGCGAACCACGCGTTCCGGCACCAATGGCGATGCACTCAGCGAAGCCATCAAAAGAGAGTTCCCCAGTTGGAGCGTGGGTGTGGAAATTCGCATTCCGATCGGGATGCGCAGCGGACGCGCAGAACGCGATCGCCTGAAAGCTCAGGTTGTGCAATCGCAGGAGCGCTATATTGCTTTAAAACGCGATTTGGAAGATCGGGTGCTCGCCAGTTATCGCGAGCTTGCGCATGGCGCGCAACGTGTAGAATTTGCCCGCAGCGGTGTGGCAGCCGCACAGGAACAGGTTCGCATCGGCATGATTGAATATCGGAACGGACGCGCCACTGCATTTGAATTGGTACGGCTGGCAGCCGATTTGGCATTGTCCCAACAGCGATATTCACAGGCGCTGGTTCGCAACGCCAAAGCTGCCGCAACATTAAAACAACTTACTGCAGGTGCATATCCTGCAAGTTTTGACAACCGGTAAGGAGAGCTTTTCATGTTCAACATTAAAAATATATGTATCGGGGCAGGGTTGATGCTGCTGTTGGCGGCGGTGGTCAGTTGCGGTGGTGGTCCGGGCGGCGCGCAGGGTGGCGGTTTTGCCATGCCGCCGACGCCGGTGGAAGTTGCTGTTGTTCAGCCCCGGGATATTTCAGATAAATTTGAAGTCGTCGGAACCATCGAAGCCGAAAAAGCGGTTACCATCGTTTCTGAAATCGATGGCGCAGTCATCAGCATTCCGTTTAAGGAAGGTGATTATCTGCCGAAAGGCGCGCTGATTGCACTGATCGATACCACTCAGCTTGCCGCGGAATTACGGCGTGCCGACGCGTTGGTCTCGCAAAGCCGCAATTCTTACGAACGGATTAAATCGGTTGTGGCGCAAAACGCCGGCGCACCGCAGGATCTCGACGATGCCGCCGCCACGCTGAAAGTTGCGGAAGCAAACCGTGCGCTGGCAGCCGCAAGATTTGCAAAAACCCGCATTACCGCACCGTTTTCGGGAATGGTGGGCGCACGCAAAGTGAGTCCGGGCGCTTTTTTGCGCGGCGGACAGGCCATTACCGAAATGGCAAATATCGACGAGTTGCGGGTGTATTTCTCTGCGCCGGAGCGATTTTTGGGACAACTCAATCGCGGTGCCGAAGTGAAAATTTCGACCACTGCTTTTCCCGGTGTTGAGCAAAGCGGGAAAATCGAAGTGATCGAACCGACGCTGGATGCGGCAACCCGCAGTGTCCGGATTATTGCCAAGGTAACCAACGCCGGACGAAAACTCCGCCCGGGAATGTCGGCAGATGTCACCGCAATTCTCAGCGAACGCCCGAATGCGCTGGCAATTCCCAACGAATCCGTTTTTGTAAATGGCGATCAGGCATTTGTTTTTGTTGTGAAAGATGACAGCACGGTTGCCCGTGCGGCGCTGTCGCTCGGCACCCGGCTTTCGGATGTAGTGGAAGTTTTGGACGGGTTGCAAACCGGGCAACGCATCGTTCGTGCCGGTCACCAAAAGCTGTACGACGGCGCGAAAGTAATGCCGGTAATCAGCCAGCCTGAGCAATCGGCTGCCAAATAAGTTGGTTTTCAACACAAAATAATCATCACTATTTAGGAAGCTATTCCCATGAAAATCAGTGATTTATCTATAAAGCGCCCGGTGTTGGCATCGGTAATGAGCCTGACAATTTTATTGTTCGGGATCATCTCGTTTACCCGTCTGCCGGTGCGCGAATACCCGGATATCGATCCACCGATCATTTCTGTGGTAACATTTTATCGCGGCGCAAGCCCGAGCGTTGTGGAAACGGAAATCACCAATATTTTGGAGGAGCAGTTCGCAACGCTGGAAGGGGTGAAAACCCTCACGTCGTCCAGTCAGGAACAGGGCTCGGTGATTACCATCGAATTTGAGCTCAATCGCGATGTTGATGAAGCGGCAAACGATGTTCGCGATCGTGTGTCGCGAATTCGCGGACAGCTTCCCCGGGAAGTGGACGATCCGGTTATTTCCAAAGTGGACGCTAATGCGCAGGCGATTGTCTGGCTGGCGCTTTCGAGCGATCGCCACAGCGGACTGGAGTTGAGCGACATTGCCGATCGGGTGCTAAAGGAACGGATCCAGCGATTGCCGGGCGTCGGGTCGGTGATCATCGGCGGTGAGCGGCGATATGCCATGCGCATTTGGCTGAATCCGTTGCGGATGGCGGCGTTCAACCTGACCACGCAGGATGTCGAAGCTGCCATCCGGCGGGAAAATGCCGAAATTCCCGGTGGCCGGGTGGAAGGCGCCGAGCGCGAATTTGCGGTGAGAACCCGTGGCGAACTGAACACACCGGAAGAATTTGCCAATATCATCGTTTCGCAAAATGAGGGTGATCGCGTGCGATTGGGCGATGTTGCCGATGTGCAGGTCGGCGCAGAAGATGAACGCAGTCTGGCGCGTTTCAACGGTCGCCCGGCGGTCGGATTGGGCATTGTTAAACAATCCAAAGCCAGCACTGTAGATGTTGCCGATGTTGTCCGCGCAACGCTCGATGAATTACGCGCCAGCATGCCGGAAGGCATTCAACTGGATGTGGCGTTCGATTCTTCAATTTTTATCAAAGATTCGATCAACGAAGTGGCGGAAACCATTCTCATCGCGATGGTGCTGGTGATTTTGGTGGTGCTGGCGTTTCTGAAAAGCTTTCGCGCAACGCTGATTCCTACCGTCGCCATTCCCATTTCGATCATCGGGGCGTTTGTTTCCGCGTTTTTCTTTGGCTTTACCATCAATATTTTGACGCTGCTGGCGCTGGTTTTAGCCATCGGTTTGGTGGTGGACGATGCCATTGTGGTGTTGGAAAATATTTATCGCCACATGGAAATGGGCAAAGATCGCTGGCAGGCCGCGCTCGACGGCACCCGGGAAATCGGGTTCGCTGTGCTCGCCACAACTATTTCGTTAGTTGCGGTTTTTGTGCCGGTTGCTTTTCTCACCGGATCGGTGGGGCGTCTGTTCAACGAATTTGGGCTGATGCTGGCCGTAGCAATTTTGATTTCCGGATTTGTTGCATTAACCCTTTCGCCAATGCTGGCATCAAAATTTTTGAAACCGCTGCACGGCACCGGAGAAGGCTGGGCCAGCCGCTCATTCGATGCTTTTTTTGATAAATTGAATCACATTTATGAACGTATTCTGAAATGGTCGCTGGCGCACCCGGCGGTGTTGGTGTTTGCCGCGGTGCTTTTGGTGGCGGTTAGCGCTGTCTTGTTCAAAATGATGCCGAGCGAACTGGTGCCGACCGAAGATCGCGGTATTGCTTTCGGTATCGTTATCGCGCCGGAAGGCTCCACTTTGGATTACACCGACCGGTATATGCGGCAGGTGGAATCGCGGTTGCTGCCTCTGCCGGAACGTAAAGGTGTTTTTACTGCATTGGGATTGGGTTTTGGCGGTCCGGGACGCGTCACAAACGGCTTCCTCTTTGTGGGGCTCAAACCGCGCGATGAACGCCAACGCAGTCAGCAGGAAATTGTGCAATCGTTGTTTCCGCAATTGCTGTCCATTCCCGGTGTGCTGGCATTTGTGATTAATCCGCCGAGTTTGGGCGGGCGTTTTTCTTCGAGCCCTGTGGAATATGTGCTTCAGGCAGATAATTACGAACAGTTGAACCAGGCTGTGCAAACCATGATGGGAAAAGCATCGGAGCTTGGTTATCTGGTCAATCTGGATTCCGATTTGCGGCTGAACAAACCGCAACTGGATATCACGATTGACCGGGAGCGTGCCGCCGGTTTGGGCGTTTCAGTGACGGATATCGGCCTGACGCTGGAAACATTTCTCGGCGGACGAGTGGTGACCAATTTCAAACGCGGCGCCAAACAATATGACGTTATCGTGCAGATGAAACCGTCGGATCGGTCGCGCCCGGATGCGATCGACGATATTTACATCCGCAGTTCGGATGGTTTGGTGCAGCTGGCTAATGTTGTGAAAATTCGCGAAACCGTATCGCCGAAGGAGTTGAACCATTACAACCGGGTGCGGTCCGCAACCATCAGCGCCAATCTTGTTCCTGGCGTAAGCCTTGGAGATGCGTTGGATGATCTCGATGAAATTGCCGCCAATGCGCTGCCGGCCGGCATCAATCGCGAATATGCTGGGCAATCGCTGGAATTCAAATCATCCAGCGGAACGCTTTATTTTATGTTTATGCTGGCAATTGTGTTTATTTATTTGGTGCTGGCTGCCCAGTTCGAAAGCTTTGTGCACCCGTTCACCATCCTGCTTTCTGTGCCGCTGGCGGTGTTCGGTGCGTTGCTTTCGCTGTTCGTTTTTGGAGAAACGCTGAATATTTATTCGCAGATCGGGCTGATCATGCTCGTCGGTTTGGTGACCAAAAACTCAATATTGATTGTGGAGTTTTCCAACCAGCTCCGCGAACGCGGATTAGCCGTTGGCGCCGCAGTATTGGAGGCTGCAACCATTCGGCTCCGCCCGATTTTGATGACATCTTTTGCAACTATTTTTGGGGTTTTGCCGATTGCGATTGGCTTGGGCGCCGGTGGCGAAGCGCGGCGTCCGTTGGGTATTGCTGTGGTCGGCGGGCTGTTGTTTTCCACTTTTCTGACGTTGGTGATTGTACCCGTCGTTTACAAACTGCTCTCAAAATTCACAGATGTGAAACCGGATCATCAATTACGTTCCGCAGAAACGCTGCCGCAAACCGGGGAAGCGTTGTCTACTGAAAAAACCGGTTAACCGGAATTAATTAAAAAAGGCGTTCATTTGAACGCCTTTTTTTTGATCAATTGCCAGTTATGGTGCAAAGAACGGGTAAACGCTCAGTCATCCAATGCCGGAAAAAATTTTTTGACCACTTTTTTTAGATCGTTTGCGGAATCGGGCATTTTTTTTATCGCACATTTTACAAAAGGGAATTGCGAAATACGGCTCAGTTCACTTTCCGCATTTGACGATGTAAAAATCATCAAAACGAGCGACTGAAGCTCCGGATTTTCTTCCCGCATATTGGCAAAATCCGCCAGAAATTCAAACCCGTTCATCAGGTGCATGTTGATATCCAGAAAAACCAGTTGCGGGGGAAAACATTCCGGGTATTGTTCGGCGTTTTCGGAAAAATTTTCCAGAAACCGGATGGCTTTGTAGCCGTTCTCCGCTTCGAAAATAACATCGGTGATGTTGGCTTTGGTCAACAGGCGTTTCATGATGTAACGATCTGTTTCGGAATCGTCCACAATTAAAACCGAAGGAAGTGGCATTCGATCATCTCCAGTAATTTTTCGGAATCGTTATATAAATTACGGTGCCATCCCCGGAGCTTTCGAGCCGGATATTTCCGTTCATTTTCTGGATGTGTTTATTAACAAGATACAACCCTAAACCGCTGCCAAATGCAATTTGGGGATGAAAGCGTTTGAACATCTCGAATACTTTGCTCTGAAATTCTGCGGGAATACCTAAGCCGTTATCCACGATATCGATAAACAACGTATCTGTGTCGTTTGTGATGTGCACTTTGATAAACCGATGCGCTTTTGCCAGATCACAATATTTGATGCTGTTGGAAATGAGATTGTCCAACATGATGCTGAATCGGGCTCTTTCTCCCTCAAATGGTGTTGAAAGATCGACAGTGGCGGAAAAATGAACCTGGTTTTCGGTCATCAACCCAGTCCATTTTTCGCGGATCTGGTTTAGTATTTCATCAAAATCCAATTGTTCCGTTTCCAGATTTTCGTGCTGCACGCGGGTAATTTGGGTGATGTCGTCGATGAGGTTTTCCAGTTTCTTCGCCAGCCCGGAAATTTTGGAGGCGTTTATTTTTACTTCGTCGGTATCGCCGGCTGCCACATCTTCCCGGATAAAATTTGCCAATCCCCGGATGGATGCCAGCGGTGAGCGGAGGTCGTGCGATGTGTGGTAAGCAAACAGCAGCAATTCGCTGTTGGCCCGCTCCAGATTTTTCTGCACCACAATTCTGTTCTTCACTTCGTTTTGCAATTTAACGATGCTCCATAGTGTCAGCGATCCGGAGATCAGTGTGGCTAACAGCAGCGTTAGCAAATTGAAGTCCCATTGCTCACGCGAATAATCCTGGACGGATAAATGCATACTGTTTCCGAGCGAGAATTCCCGTTTGTGGGTAACGCCGCTGAATCTGGCGTTCATATTTTCGCGCTTCGCGAGAATGGCGTTATTGTCGTCAACAATTTGAAAACCGTACTGCGCGTAAACGCCTGGTAATATTGGACTTTCCAATAGCTTTTGGCAGGAATACACTCCGGCAAATAACCCCAAAAATTGATCGCCGCGAAAAACCGGCACCCAAATTTCGAAAGAGCAATTGCCCTGAATCGCCTCAAAAGGTTTGGTGTAAACGGGTTCCTGCGTTTCTTTGGCCTGTTGGGATGCCCGTGCCGGTTCCGGCAAATCCAGATGCAGACCGATAATTTGCTCATTTCCTTCCATTGGGACAACCGACCGAATGTAAAAATCTTCATCAATCCAGGTGATGTTTATCAACTCCGGATGTTTATCCAGATAGGGTTTGGCAAACCGTTCAAAATTTGCGAGGGTTAGCTCGTCCCGATTGCGCATTTGCGCCAACAACTGGATGTAATCTTCATTTCCTTTGAGCCGGTTGGCAATGGTGATCAAAATTTCGTCGACAACATAATCAATTTCAACCTGATGTTTTTCTTTAAAATTGAACCACATATAAGTGCCGGATAACACTATCGCGGTCAAAAAAATGAAAAAGAGTAATCGAAAGTGCTTGATCATGATGTTTCGATATTGAGTTCTGTTGTATTGAGCGAGTGTATGCAGTTACCGGTTGAAATGTAAGTCCTGTTTGTGTGGTATTTCACTCTGTGTCTGAACCAATATAGGGAAAAATTTCACGGAAACCCACAATTTAAGGATAACCTTTTACTGATTTTTTGCGCAGGTTGGCTATGCAAGTTTGTCGATTGAAAACGTGTGTAAGTATTTAAAATACAATTAGATAAATCGATCAAAAATGCTCCCAAAATGATATTTCCAAAATTGACAGCAATTCGGTATATTAAATTGCGATGCTTTTCGGTTTTCGAAAAAAAACTAATGGCAGGAGATGAGAATGACAGCAGCTAATCCGCAATCCGGTGCGTTTGTTTTGCGATCGCTGGATGATATTATTCAACTGGAGCAAACGCCGCTTACGGCGCGGGATTTGCCGGAAAGCACCTACGAACTGGTTCGGCGCGGTGCGGCAATCAATCCGGAAAAATTTGCCATTCGTTATTTGTTGCGCGGCACTCATTTCCGGCGATCGCACGATATCACCTATCGCGAATTGATGCAGCAAATTACCCGCGCGGCCAACATGTTTGCCGCGATTGGCGTTGCCAAAACCGATGTGATTTCGGTGATGTTGCCAAATATGCCGCAAACCTATAGCCTGATGATCGGTGCGGAAACGGCGGGCATTGTGAATCCGGTAAATCCGCTGCTGGAACCACAGGTAATTGCGGAAATTATGAACGCCTGCGAATCGAAAGTGCTGGTCACGCTCGCTGCGTTTCCCAAAACGGATATTTGGCAAAAAGTGGCGCACATCGCCGAAAAAGTGCCCACGCTGGAAACGGTTTTAACAGTGAATCTCGGGCAGTATTTGCCGCAGCCGTTGCAATTTTTGGTAAATCTGGCAAGCAAAAACATCGCCCGGAAAACCGCAAAACCCCGCCAGCCGGTGTTGGATGCCGATAAATTGATGTCGCAGCAATCCGGTGATTCCCTCGCTTTTTCCCGGAAAATTGATCCGCAGGATATTGCATCTTATTTTCACACGGGTGGCACAACCGGTATACCGAAGCTTGCGCCCCGCACCCATTTTAACGAAGTGGCCAACGCCTGGGCGGAAGTGCTGCTGCTGGAAAATGCCGCCGAAAAAACGGTGTTTTGCGGATTACCGCTGTTTCACAACGGCGGATTTAACGCCGGCACGTTGGGACCACTCAGCGCGGGTGTAACGCTGGTTGTCGGTTCGCCGGCGGGCTATCGCGGACCGGGAATTGTCAAAAATTTTTGGAAAATTGCAGAGCACTACCGGCTGAACAGCTTTATCGGCGTGCCGGCAGTTTTTGCCGCATTGTTGAATGTGCCGGTCGGCAACGCCAATATCCGTTCGCTGGAATACGCCCTTTGCGGTGCGGCAATGTTGCCGACGGAATTGTTTCATCGATTTGAGACGCACTGTAATTTACGCATTGTTGAAGGATACGGGTTGACAGAAGCAACCTCGCTCTGCACCGCAAACATGCCGTACGGCGAGCGAAAAATCGGTTCCATCGGGTTGCGCTTTGCCTATCAGGAAATAAAAGTGGCGCAGCTCGACGAAAAAAAACAATTTCTGCGCGAATGCGCTGCGGATGAAAACGGCACCATTATTGTGCGCGGTCCGAATATTTTTCCGGGATACAAACTGGCGGTGCACAACACCGATATTTGGGTGGACACCGGCGACGGAAACGGCAATTGGCTGAACACCGGCGATTTGGGGCATGTGGACCCGGAGGGTTTCTTTTTTATCACCGGACGGCAAAAAGAAGTGATCATTCGCGGTGGACACAATATCGATGCAAAGCTGATTGAGGAACCGTTATCCGAACATCCGGCAGTGGCGATGGCAGCGGCAATCGGGCGCCCCGATCCGATCGTCGGCGAAGTGCCCGTTGCGTATGTGCAACTGTCGCCGGGCAAAACCATCACAGAAACTGCGCTGCTCGATTTCGTGAAACAGCGTATCGGCGAACGCGCAGCAATCCCCAAAAAAATTCACATCATCGATCCGATGCCGTTAACGGCGGTGGGAAAAATATTCAAACCGGCGCTGGTTCACCGGGAAATCCGCGATGTGTTTACCGCTGAAATCCGGACGATTGAAGGTGTGAATTCCGTTGATGTTATCGTTAGTTCCGACATGGTTCACGGAACGGTTGCTAAAATAAAAGTGTTTCCTGAAAATGGTTGCGCACCTGACAGCCTGAAACTGGAAATTGCCCGGAAGCTCGGCAATTATGCGATTCACTTTGAATTAGAAATATTAGAATTGAAATATATATAACGTTAAAGTATAAATTAGGTAAAGCTGCCAAGCTTCCCTCCGAAAATGTTGATTAACAGGTTTGGAAACAGGGAGTATAGATTGTTGTGAGCCGCCTAAAAACCAGTGTTCCGTTGTCAACAAAAGCAGTTGCAACCCGTTTGCAACCTACGGAAAAAAACGGTCATATCACCTTTTTGACTCGTCCTCACGCTGCAATAAATTTCAGTAAATATAATATGTATCATTTAGCGGATGCCATGGAAGGATTTTTATCATGTTAAAACATATTTCGCTTAAAGTTAAACTTCTTATCTCTTTTTTAATTGTCGCATGTGTTGTATTAACAGTCGGTTGGGTGGGTTACACCAGTATTAATAAAATGACGGAAAAAACCACAACCATTGTTGAAACCGTGCCGTTAATCGATGCGGCAATGGAGATGAAATTTGCCCTCGCCCGGGGCACGCAAGTTGTAATGGAGATGGTTACATCCACCTCCACGGTGGAGCTGAACAATGCGCTGAGTGATTACAAAGCGATGCGGGACCTGTTTGATAAGTTCGCAGAAGCGATTGTTAATGGCGCAGAAACATCGGAAGGGTTAATCGTTGCCACTACCGATGAACGGTTACGCGAGATCGTAAAGCAGGCGGATGACCTTCACAACAAAGAATTTAACAGCCGGGCGCTCCGGATTCACGAATTGATGCTGGATGTATTGAGCATTCAAGATCAACAAAAACAGTTGGTTGTGGGATCTGATGTGTTCGTGAAAAATCGCCAAAAGATTGAGGGATTGACCAAGGTTATCAATAATCTCGATTTTGAGGCAGATCAGTCTGCCGAAACGGTTTTGGAGATTCTTGGTGAAATAGAAGTCCGTTCCCGCGCAAATATTGCTGCGGCGGTAAAAGCATCAGATGATGTTGCAGAGGTTTCCCAATCGACAGCGGTTACAGGAATTGTGGTCGGGTTTACGCTGGCGCTGGTTATCGGATTTTTCCTGAATTATACGATCTCGCACCCGATCACCCGGATTACCAACGCCGCAAAAGCAATCGCCAACGGCGATCTGAACCAAGAACTGGATGTCACTTCGAGCGATGAAATCGGTGTGCTGGCCAATGCGATGAATGAAATGATCAACACTATCAAACAACAGATCGGTTATCTGGAAAATATTCCCACACCGGTGATGGTGATCGATAAAAAATATAATGTTCAATACATTAATAAAGCCGCCAGCAAATTTGTGAACAAATCGAAAGAACAATGCACAAATGCGAAATGTTACGATTTGTTTAAAACCAAACATTGCAATACAGACGAATGTCGGCTGAAACAGGCGATGGAAAACAATGATGTTCGTATGGGTGAAACGGTATCTTGTGCCAATAATGGCGAAACGCCTATTATGTATACCGGCGCACCGGTCAGGGATAAACACAATGAAATTGTCGGTGCAATAGAAATTGTTGCAGACATTACGGAAAACTGTTGGGTAAAATCAAAGAACAGCAGGAATATCAATCAAATAGCGTCAGCCAGATTCTTGATGAAATGAACAAGTTTGCAGACGGCGATTTAACGGTTCATCTGCCTGTGAATAGGAATGACGATATTGGCAATTTGTTCGACGGATTCAATAAAGCGGTGGGCAACATCAGCAAAATGATTCGTCAGGTTGTGGAAATCGCGCAGTCCGTTTCTGCTGCAACTTACCAGATTCGCGGATCGGCGGATGAACTGGCAACCGCAACGCAAGAACAATCCAGCCAGTCCAGCGATGTTGCCGCAGCCGTGGAAGAAATGGCGCGAACCATCGTTGAGAATGCCCGCGTTGCCACACAAACCGCCAACACCGCCAACGAAAGCGGGAAATATGCCAAAGATGGCGGAGTGGTTGTGGAGAAAACGGTCAGCAAAATTAAGGAAATCGCCTTTGTCGTGAAAGAATCAGTGAAAACCGTGCAGCAACTCGGCGATTCGAGCACAAAAATCGGCGAAATTGTGTCGGTGATCGACGATATTGCTGATCAAACCAACTTGCTGGCACTGAACGCAGCGATCGAAGCTGCGCGCGCCGGAGATCAGGGACGGGGTTTTGCGGTAGTTGCGGATGAAGTTCGCCGATTGGCGGAGCGCACCTCCGAAGCGACTAGAAAAATTGCCGATATGATCCAGACTGTCCAACGTGAAACCGAGGAAACCGTGCAGGCGATGAAACGCGGTGACAAAGAAGTTAGCGAAGGAATGGAACTGGCGGATCGCGCCGGGGAAGCGCTCAACACAATTGTCACAAAATCAGATGAAGTTGTTTCGCTGATTAACCAAATGGCGGCAGCGACAGAAGAACAATCCACCACCAGCGAAGAAATTTCCCGCAATGTGGATGCAATTTCGGCAGTCTCCGCAGAATCAGCAGTTGGTGTTACCCAAATTGCCAGAACCACGGAAAACCTCAACCAGCTCACCGGAAAATTGAACGAGATGATTCAACGCTTCAAACTGGGAAATGACACCGGTTTTAGCGAAAACGAATTTCACAACCATGTTCATGATGATGAATTTGTCGGATAGGTTAAATGTAAATTAGCAAAAACACAAAAGGGCGAATGAAAATTCGCCCTTTTTTTTTTATTGATCAAGTTAAATATTTACAACAGCTTAAAGCGCCGTAGTAAATTGGCATTGCTCACTACCGTAATGGATGACATCGCCATTGCGATTTCCGCCAGTACCGGATGCATCCACCCGATAATTGCCAGCGGCACCATAATTACATTGTAGAAAAATGCCCAAAACAGGTTCTGGCGAATTTTGCGAAACGTCGCTTTGCTGAGCCGGATGGCGTTCACGATGCCGCCGAGTTCGCCGCGAACGAGCGTCACATCGCTGGCTTCGATGGCAACATCCGTCCCCGTGCCAATGGCGATGCCGATGTTCGCCTGCGTGAGCGCCGGTGCATCATTGATGCCGTCGCCGACAAATGCGACCGTGCCGAATTTTTCCTGTAAACGTCTGATTTCATTTACTTTGCCGTCCGGTAATACTTCCGCCAAAACGTGATCGATGCCCGCCAGTTTGGCGATGGCTTCGGCGGTTCGTCGATTGTCGCCGGTGAGCATCGCGGTCTGGATGCCCATTTTGTGCAACTGTTCGATGGCGGCAATCGTACCGGATTTCAGTGCATCTGCCACCGCGATGATGCCCGCCAGTTTGCCGTTCGCGGCGATGAGCATCGCGGTTTTGCCGTCAGCTTCCCAAGTTTGCATGATGGCATCTGCACCAGAAATATCGATGCCGTTTTCGTTGAATAGCGCGCGCGTGCCGAGAAACACGGCAGTTTCTCCGACCGTCGCCCGAATGCCTTTCCCGCTGATCGCCTCGAAATTCGCCGGTTCTTCCGGCAAAATTTCCAGCGCGCTGGCAGCCTGCACAATTGCTTTGCCGAGCGGATGCTCGCTGCCGAACTCCGCGGATGCCGCCAGTTGCAGCAATTGTTCATCGGAAAATTCGCCGAAAACCTGCACATCAGTCACTTCCGGCTGACCGTTGGTGAGCGTACCGGTTTTGTCAAACGCAACCACTTTGGCATCTTTCAACATTTGGATGGCTTCGCCGGAGCGGAACAAAATGCCGTTTTGTGCCCCAAGTCCGCTGCCGACCATCAGCGCGGTTGGCGTTGCCAAACCGAGTGCGCACGGGCAGGCGATGACCAGCACCGCCACCATCGCGACCACCGCCAGCGTTACGATGCCCAATTCGAGATTCACCCACGGCAAAAATGCACCGCCAGCCAGCAACCCGCTCATCACGCCGGGAAAAGCCAGCCATGCGAGCAGCGTGAGCAGCGCAACGGCGAGCACCGCCGGCACGAAAACGGATGTCACTTTGTCCGCGAACGCCTGAATGGGCACTTTGCTGGTCTGGCATTCTTCGACCAATTTGACGACCTGCGCCAAAAATGTGTCGCTGCCGACGCGGGTTGCGCGGATTTTCAGCAGCCCTTCGCGGTTGACGGTGGCGCCAATCACTTCGTCACCGCTGCGACGGGTGACGGGAAGGCTTTCGCCGGTTGCCATCGATTCGTCAACGGCGCTTTCACCGGAGATCACTACGCCGTCAGTGGGAATTTTTTCGCCGGGGCGAACGATAAGCACATCGCCGGGCTGCACCGCGTCGATCGGCACCTGCACTTCGCTGCCGTCGCGCAGCACATTTGCCGATTTCGCGCCGAGATTGATCAATTTGCGAATCGCGTCAGACGCGCGCCCTTTGGCTTTTTCCTCCACAAATCGCCCGGTCAGGTGGAAAGTCATGATCATTCCGGCGATGCCCGCGTAACTGGCGATCGGGAAAAAGAACGACGCCGGACCGGTGAGAAACGACACTGCGCTGCCGAGCAAAATCAGCGTATCCATATTTGCGTTGCCGTGGCGAACGCTCAGCAATCCGCTGCGATAGGTTTGTGCACCCGCCCAAAACAGCACCGGAATGTTCAGTGCAATCATCCCGATCTGGAAGATGAGCGCATTCGGCCACATCACACCGAAAATCATGTGCGCCAGCATCCACGCCATAATCGGGATGGTGAACGCCCACGCGACGATCATTCGTTTTCGGGCGATGCGAAATTTTTCTTCGTCTGCTGCCGCGCCGCTATCTTCAGAAAAATCAGCGGTTTGGGATTGCGGTTCCCGAACGGTGTATCCGGCGTTGATCACCGCTTTTTTGAGGTCGGAACGCGAAACCGCGCCTTTGGCGACGGTAACGGTGGCTTTTTCGGTCGCCAGATTGACGACGGCATCGAGCACGCCGGGCACGTTTTTCAGTGCTTTTTCCATATGCGAAACGCAGGATGCACAGCTCATTTCGCCGATGTCCAGCGATTGCGTTTCCGTGCCAACTTCGTATCCGGCGTTGCGAACGGCGTCCACAATTTCGCCGAGATTCGCATTGTCGAAACTGATTTTTGCCTGATGTGTGGCCAGATTTGCGCTGGCATTCTGCACGCCCGCCACTTTTTTGATGGCTTTTTCCACATGCGAAACGCAGGATGCGCACATCATTCCATCCACATCGATGGTGACGGATTGTTGATTATTTGGTTCCGTTTGCGGTGCCGGTTGCAAATCAACCGGGCAATTTTCCGCATCGGTCACGGGATTATTTTTATGGTTCATCGGTCGCTCCTTTTCAAACATTCAATTAAAATTTACCGAATGCCAACCGGCGAACCCGTACAGAATTCGGAAAAAGATGTGCAGAATTTTTTGGAAAATGGGATCATTCGATCGAAAGAAAAGAAGCCACAGAGGCACAGAGGACACTGAGGGCAATCCAGTTATTTTCTCTGCGTTCTCGGTGTCTCTGTGGCAAAAAAATTACGCATCAAACTGCAAGCCGTCCAGCGAATGGCGATGCACATACGGCTGCGATTTGAACTCGCTGACAGTGATGCCGGTGATCTGTTTAAATTGGCGGGAAAGGTGCTGCGAACTGCTGTATTGCAGGCGAAAAGCGATTTCGCTGAGCGTCAGTTCGCCGTAGCTGAGCAGCTCTTTGACGC
This sequence comes from Calditrichia bacterium, assembly GCA_020634975.1. Classification (NCBI taxonomy): domain Bacteria; kingdom Pseudomonadati; phylum Calditrichota; class Calditrichia; species Calditrichia bacterium. The sequence continues at coordinate 2,843,964 of JACKAQ010000001.1, forward strand.
GCTCAATTTTCAGGTGGATGAGATATTTCTCGATCGTGACGTGCTCAATTTGCGAAAATAATTTGCTGAGGTAGGCATAACTGAAACCCAGTTTTTCACCCAGAAATTCCGATGCGTTTTCCGGTGCATCCGCTTTTTCGAGGCTGTAAATATATGTCAGCAGTGTGTTTTTTATTTGCTCCACAAGTTGTTTTTCACGATTCTGCAGCAGCTCGAAACCGCTGTTTTGTAAGGACTTGGCGATTGCCGGAAGATCAACCGGTTTATCGGTGATGGCAATTTCCGCCCAACCCAAATCGATGGCGCGGACGCTGTAGCCCAAATCTGTCAAAATGGTTTTTACCGCCTGAATGCAGCGCGGGCAAACCATGTTTTTGATATGCAAAGTCCGGGTTTCGTTGCTCATTGTTTTTCCGTTTTACTCACAGCTTTTCAAAAATATCGCTACGGAACCAATAATGCAACAAAAGAAAAGCGGTTGCGCCGTGGGAAACCGGTCACAACCGCTTGACAAAAACTATTCTGATATTTGTTTATTTTTTGCTGATTCCGTACGGGCGATAAATCAGCGATTCATCGCGATTGCCGGATACATTTTCAAACCAATCCGGGTTGGATGTGCCGCCACTGGTCACCCAATTGTAGAAATTAAAATAGGCATTTTGCACGTCCGTGTCCTCAAACGGGTAATCCCAAACTTCCGGGAAATCCATTGCCCAGGATAAATTTCCGCTGCTCCGGTAATAAATACCGTTGGCAACGCTGCTGTTGTCGTCACCGGTGCCAAACAGCGACACATCGACCGCTTCGGAGGGTGCGTGATTGTTCAAATGAATTTCGTGCCCGCGATTGCGATTGACGATCACAAACGGGTTATATGGCGGCGAGCCGATTTCCCATGCCTGAACCGGCGATTTAAACAAAATTTGCACGGAAAGCGTATCCGGTGTGATAAACTGGTAGCCTTCCTCCGTATTGATGCCGATGCCCGGTTCGGGGCGCGCCATCAAATCCGTGCCGTTGTCGAAAATAAACGCAACCAGATTATGCCCGACGTTTTCAAAGCCTTTCGGGCTCAACGATAAATAGTTATCCGTAATTTGCATGCCGGTAACGCTTTCCACACCGGATTTGGGATACGGAAATTGCAACGCAAAACCGTTCTGCTTTGTGGTTCCCATCGCTTTGAGGATAAAATAACCAATGATATCGGTGATTTCGTTGTTGGCATCGCAGGTGATGTGATATTTGGCATCAACCACCAAATCATTAAAATCGCGATTGCCGAGATTTGGCCACTCATCATCAAATGCAATGGTCATCCAATCCGTGATAATCAAAAATGCCCGGTTTTCATCGCAGGGATAGGCGTCGTAAAAATCGGGGATGCCGTCGTTATCGCAATCCGGCGGCGGATCGATGGTATTGGGAACACCGGAATTGGCGGCGGAACCGGATCGAGCGTAACGGTAAACACCACATCGTTAAAATCTTCATCGGAAGCGCGATTGGTGATGTCCGGGTCCCGGACGATATCTTCAAATCCAATGATGTATTTGGTGGTCAGCGAATCATACAAAAAAATCAAATGTTGCTGATAGTCTGTTGTTCCGGGGTTGAGCGCCGGATCAGAATAAAGGATGCCGTTGTTGAAATCGATGCTGCTGTTTCCCCAGCCATTTACGATAATCGACCAGCCGATGGTTTGTCCCGGCTGAAATTTACCGAGGTAAACTTTGGCACCGGAGCCAAAACCCGATTGATAGCTCACATTTGGGAAAATAACCGTCATCGTATCGATATTCGCCGTGGATATTGGCGGATTTGCTGTTTCGTAGCTGTAATAGCAAAATACGTTTCTGTAACCGGCACCTTCGTGCAAAAATGTTACCCACACATCCGTGGTGTCCGAAATGTCGATATTGGTTTCGTTACCCGCCGCCAAAAATTCAGGATATGTATTTGGGATAGACACCCGTTCGGGGAGCGAATAATTTAATCGCTGCAAAAAATTTGCATCGAAAGAATCCGCAACAGATTCCAGATAATCCGGAATTCCCCGATTATCCCATGTGCCCAACACTTTCAATTCCGGGTTGTTTTGCGATGTCGATGTTCCTGAAAATAAACGATTTAGAATAAAATTGCTTTTCCCGGAAAGTCGCGGGCGTTTGTAAAATTGACCCTGCACACCTTTGCCAAGCTCGAACACGATATTTACATCATTTGTCGATGCAATGGCATTATTCAACATGCCGATATATTCGATTTCCAGATACAAACTGTCCGTGCCTGCCGGAACCTGAACGGTTGTGCCCATCATTCCGTTGGCATCTGTGAAACCTGTGGCGTACGGTTTTTCGGAAGTGAAATCCTGAAACGCTGCTGCGAGATATACATTGCAGCGCAATTTCGGCAACGGGTTTCCGTCTGGATCTTTTGCGATAAACACCGTGCTGATCGTTTTACTGGAATTATATTCAAAATTTTCCGGAGCGCTCAACTCCGTTGTATCGTCAGGTTTGGTGCTGATTTTTTTGCAACCGGCACCCAAAAACACCAATGCCAAAAACGCAACGAGAATGGATTGGAATAGTTCTTTCCTGTGCATATTGACACTCCCTGTTCTTCAGATCACCAAAAATCACAAAATAATGATTGGTGTGATGATACAATACATTTATAATGATACATTTTTATGTCACTTAACTATTGAAGTATCGGAACGGCACCGGGTTCTCTTGAATTCGGCTTCGAGAATAATTTTGGGAGAAAGAATGCGCCCTTTTTTGTTGGAACGTTATTTCGCGAAATACGAGTTCGCGGTGGAACACTTGCTTAGCCCGTCCGATTGCGAGCCGTTGGCCATGCCGGAACTGCTGAAAATGGCCGATGCCGAAATACGGGAATTGTGGGAAAACCTTCGATTCAGCTACACGGATTCTGCCGGACACCCGCTGCTGCGGACCGAAATTGCCCGGCTGTACGAAACAATGTCCCCTGAAAACCTGCTGGTTTGCGCGCCGGAAGAAGCCATTTTTATCGCGATGCACATCATGTTGCGAAAAAGTGAGCAGTTTTTTTATGTGGCGCCAGCGTATCAATCGTTGTTTGAAATCGCCGGGACGTCCGGTTGCAAACCTCACCCGTTGACATTGCGTGCAGAAAATGGTCGCTGGCATCTGGATTTGGATGAACTGCGCCGGAACATCACCCGCCGATCGCGATTGCTGGTGATAAATTTTCCGCACAATCCCACCGGATTTATTCCGTCGCGGGCGGAATTTGACGCGCTGATCGACATTGCTGCCGAACACAATTTGTGGATTTTTTCCGATGAAATGTATCGCGGGCTGGAGCATGATCCGGCAAGCCGTTTGCCCGCAATTTGTGACATTTACGATCAGGGCGTATCGCTCTGTGGGATGTCCAAGTCGTTGGCTTTACCGGGTTTACGTATCGGCTGGCTGGCGACCCGCAACGACGCGTTGCGCAATAATTTTCTGATGTACAAAGATTACACAACCATTTGCAACAGCGCGCCATCGGAGATTTTATCGATTATCGCACTGCGTGCGAAATCCCAAATTTTAGCAAATAACCGGAAGCTGATCGCCAATAATTTGCAGCTTGCCAAATCATTTTTTTCGGAATATTCGGAAAAATTAGAGTGGATCGAACCGCAGGGCAGCAGCACCGCTTTTCCCCGGTTGCGCTCCGAAATACCGGTGGATCAATTTGCCGAAACAGCCGTTTCGCGGCAAAATTTGATGCTGTTGCCCGGCAGCGTTTTTGATTTTTCCGGCAACCATTTTCGGGTTGGGTTGGGGCGAACATCTTTTCCCGCTGCGCTCAATGCGCTGGAAAAATTGTTGATTGATCTGTGAAAGTTGCTATCTGATGGCGGTCGGTTTTTTACGGCCTCAACCGTTGTAAAATTGCCACAAAATGGCTATCTTGTTACGACTCACTGACATTTAACTCGATGGCTTTTTTGGAGATAGATGCTGTTATTCGTTTTCTGTTGCAGCATTTTTTCCGGTCTTTGGCGGCTGCTCATGGAATTTGAACCATCCGATATTTTTCAGTTGATTGTCCAGCAACTATTGGACTGCCTCAACCTGCTAATTTTCTATATTCAGCAGTGCTGGGAATGTATTCTTGCTGCAATCGTTTTGTATTTTTTGTATCGGTTGAGATTCTATCTTTTGAATGCATTTATTATTACTCTGATAATAATTGATTTAGTTTTCAATGCTAAACTTTTGTTAAACCCATACGAAACTCTGGAGTTTGTCGAATCTTACACAGGTATTTTTGGACAATGGCTCTACTCACCAAACATGCTGGTGTTGGTTTGTTTTATATCCTGTTTTTGGTTGTGTATTTTATGCGGGATTATTAAAAAGACCTTAAAGAAAATCTGAATTTCGATATCCTCAATCATTTTCCCGCAAACTTACCACCGTTGCGCCCCACGATCCGGCGCTGCCTTCCTGCCAAAAATTCAGTACATCCGGGTGTTTTTTGAGGATACTGTGAACAATTTCGCGCAGTACGCCTTTGCCTTTTCCGTGGACAATGCGAATCTGGAAAATGCCGCGTTCCCGGCATTCGGCGATGTAATCCGGCACCAAATCTTTCACATCGCGGGGGTGAAATTGGTGCAAATCCAGCACGCCGTCTATCGGATATTCAACTGCGTCGTCCATGGTTGCCTAAGGGAAAGTTAAAAGTTAAAAGGATAAAGGTGAAGGATAAAGGATAAAGGATAAAGGGTAAAAGATTAATAAACAAAAGGTTCGTTATGCTGTTGCATTATGCTGTTTTTATCAAATTCCCAATTTCAAGTTTCGAATTTCCAATTTCACGGAATATTGAGCAATTTATGAGTTTGCAGGCTCAGCCGCCATTGCGGATGTTTCAGGCAATAATCCATTGCCAGCCGGATGTTGCGTTCGGTGTGTTCGCCGTCCATCGGTTGCAAAAAAAAGTGCTCAAAATCCAGTCCGCAAAAACGTTCCGGCTCAGCTCCGGGCTGCGGAAAAACCAGCTTCAGCTCGTTGCCGCTGCGCAGTTGAAATTCTGCGCCGGCTTTGGGGCTCACACAAATCCAGTCGATACCGTCGGGCGGGAGCAACGTGCCGTTGGTTTCGATGGCGATTTCAAAATTGCGATCGTGAAAGGCGGCAACCAGATCGTCATCGATTTGCAATAGCGGTTCGCCGCCGGTGCAGACCACAAACGGATGGGCGCGCTGGTTTTTCGGCCACTGCGCCAAAACTGCTGCCGCCAGATCCGCCGCTGTGGCAAATTTCCCGCCATTGATGCCGTCCGTTCCCACAAAATCCGTATCACAAAATTTGCAGGTAGCCGCGTGGCGATCTGCCTCGCGACCCGTCCACAAATTGCAGCCGGCAAATCGGCAAAACACCGCCGGACGCCCGGTGTGCGCGCCTTCGCCCTGCAATGTGTAATATATTTCTTTTACTGAATATGCCATGATTCGTAAACGGGTGATGGGAAATTTATCCGTCACCCTTTATCCTTTTTTATTTCAAATAGGGAACCGGATCGACGCTGCCGGCTTCCGCGAATCCTTTTTTGCGGAGGATGCACGCATCGCATTCACCGCAGGCGGTGCCGTCCGGCGCGGGATCGTAACAGGTGCTGGTGAGCGAATAATCCACGTTCAGCGACAAGCCTTTGCGGATGATTTCCGCTTTGGAGAGATCGATCAGCGGCGTGTGGATACGCAACAATTTGTGATCCTGCGTGCCGGCTTTGGTGGCCAAATTCGCCATTTTCTCATACGCCGCAATGTATTCCGGCCGGCAGTCCGGATAGCCGCTGTAATCCACCGCGTTCACGCCAATAAAAATATCGTTGGCGTTGAGCACCTCCGCCCACGCCAGCGCAAACGAGAGAAAAATCGTGTTGCGCGCCGGCACGTAAGTGACCGGAATTTCCGCGTTCATCTCATTTTCTTCGCGATTTTTGGGAACCTCAATAAAATCTGTCAGCGCAGAGCCACCGAAAATGCGTAAATCGATATCGGCGATGACGTGCCGGGCAACGCCCATCGCTGCGGCGATTCTTTTGGCGGCATCCAACTCAATCTGGTGTTTCTGTCCATAGCGAAAGGTGAGCGCAAACGGCACAAAACCGGCGCTTTTGGCGATTGCCAATGTCGTGCTGGAATCCAGCCCGCCGCTGAGCAACACCACCGCATTTTTATTATCTGAAGTCAAAGCTTTCTCCGTTGTTCGGCAACTCTCTCAACACTTTTGTGAATACTGTTCCAATTTTAAACAAATATAAAGTTGCGGGCAAATTGCCCGGAAGTCAAGCGGGAATGCGATTTTAAAATGCCACAGTGTTGCAAATCGATTAGAAAATTCTAACTGGCTTGTTATTGGCCTCGGGCGTAAGTTTCGATATCGATAAAAAAATCACAAGTGAGCCATGAAACACTTTTCTTTGATGATATTTTTGCTGCTCGGCGGCATTTTTGGCGTATCCGCACAAGACAACGTTCCGGCAGTTTTCCGGTTCGGCGATGTGCTGGATATCGCGCTGGAAAACCATCCGCAACTCAAACAATTTGAGGCGCGGGTGCAGGCAAAACGCGGCGAATGGTGGCAGGGCATTGGGTTGGCATCGCCGGAAATTTCATATTTGAGCGAAGGCATGCCGACTGACGGTGACGGTTTCGCCGAACGGCGTTGGACGATTTCCCAACAGGTTGATTTTCCCCTGCAAAGTTTTTTTCGCATGCAGCGATTGCGGGCTGAACGCCAGTCGCGCAGCGCAGAACTTGCAGCCTACCACCGCGATCTCGTTGCGCAATTGAAAAATGCTTATGCGGATGTTGCCTATGCGTTAAAATTGCGTGATTTGCGAAAACAGCAATTCGATATTTTCAACGATTTGCAGGGTATCGCGCAAACGCGGGTAGATGTTGGTGAGGCTGCTGCGCTGGAATTGCTGAAAATCAACATCCAGTTGGCAGAAGCGGAAAATGACCTCACCGATGCGGAAAATAGCTACGAGCAGGCGCGATACGAGCTGTTCCGGCTGATGGGCATCGATCCCGATGAGCAGTCGTACGATGTTGCGTTTACCGACACGCTGCGGTTTTTCGCGGTGACGGTGGATCAGGAAAGCGCGCTGCGGCAACTGCCGGATCAGCCGCAACTGGTCAGCCGGGACGCTGCGTTCCGTGCGGCAAAATTCCAATCGCGCGAGGCGTGGAGCAGTTTTTTGCCGGATATTTCGCTATCCTTTTACAAACAGGATTACGGCAGCGGCTACGATTTCAACGGATACGAAGTCGGGCTGAGTATTCCGTTGTGGTTCCCGTTCAACCAGCGCGGCGAAATCCAGCGGGCGCACGCGGTTCAAAATGAGGCGAAATGGGAGCGCCAGCGCGTGTTGTTGCAACTGAAAGCGGATATCGAAAATGCCTGGCACAGCTATCAGGCGAGTCTGGAAGTGATCGAACGGTTTGACAACGTGATTCGCCGGCAGGCGGAACAGTTGCTGCAACTCACCCGCGAAGCCTATCAGCTCGGTGAAATTGATGTGCTGAATTTGCTGGACAGCCAACGCACGTATCTGGACAGCCAGCAGCGTTACCAAAAAGCGTTGCGCGATTATTATCGCCAGTTGATCGCGCTGGAACGGGTGTTGGGAGAGGAGCTTGTGTTCAAGGAAAAAGGGTAAAGGAAAAAGGAGAAATTGGGGAAATGTTGTCATTCCTGCGCAGGCAGAAATCTCCGGATTGTATCCCGGAATTATCCATTTCGAATTAAAAAGCAAATACATCGAGGAATAAAACAATGAAGCACATTTTATATTTGATGGTGATTGCGGCGCTGCTGCTGTCAGCATCGTGCTCCCGCCCGACGGTGGAGGAGAATACGGCAGAACCGGTTGCGCTGCCGCCGTCGTTGAGTGATGCGGAAGTTAGCGGCGCAGTCAAAACCATTCGCCTGACGCCGGAGCAGGCGACCGCGCTGAATATCCGCACGGCCACCGTCGAAAAAGGGCAGTTCGAATACAATCTCACCGTTCCGGGTGTTGTGTTTCCATCGCCGGAACATATTTCGGTGCTCAGTGCGCCGATCGACGGATTGGTGATTGCCATTCACGCCCACGAAGGCGAGGCGGTGCGACGCGGTCAAACGCTGCTGGAACTGGAAAGTCTGGAAATTGCCAATCTGGTTGCCGATCACCTGATTGCGCGTGCAGACGATACGTTTTACCAAAAGCAACTCGATCGCATGAAATTGCTGGTGGAAAAAAATATTCGCCCGCAACGCGATCTGGAACGCGCAGAAGCCGATGCGATTCGCGCAAAAGCCGCCGTTCAGGCTAGTTACGCACGATTGCTGGCGCTCGGCGCATCCGAAAAATTGATTTCGCAATGGGAAACCGGCGAACGCGCCCACGCCCATCTGCCCATCACCGCGCAAATTGACGGAATCATCACCGAACACCTCATCGATATGGGACAGGCGGTGAATGCCTACCAAAAAATGGGAACGCTGGTGAACACTTCGCAAGTGCTCATCAAAGGATACGTCGATCCGGAGGAAGGCGCATTGCTGCAACCGGGCGACAAAGTGCGCATCGCGTTGCGGGAAATGCCCGATCAATTTATCGAAACGCGTATCGAAACGGTTGTGCCCACGCTCGACGAACTCAACAAATCGCTCACCGTAAATGTGCTCACCAAAACGACCGACAACTGGCCGCGACCCGGACAAACCGTGCGGCTGAATATCATTGCGAAATATCCGCAGGATGTGCTGCGTGTGCCCGTTTCTGCAGTGGAATTTGAGGGCGACGACGCTGCCGTTTTCGTGAAAACCGGCGAACATACGTTTGAAAAACGGAACATCCGCGCCACCCGGCTGATGGGCGAAAACGTGATCGTCGCCAGCGGCTTGCAACCCGGCGAAACGGTGGCAATCAGTCAGGTATTCAGCCTGAAAGCGTTGGCGAAATACGAAGAGTTTGCGGAGGAATAAATTGTGATTTTACAACGGGTTATCGATTTCAGTTTGCGCCAAAAATACGTTGCGCTGGCGCTGGTTGCGCTCATGGGTTTCGGTGGATTTCAGGCGTTGCAGCAAATTCCCATCAACTCGCTGCCGGACGTAACGCCGGTGCAGGTTTTGGTGATTACCAAAGCAGGTCGCTACTCGCCGTTTGATGTGGAAAAGCTGGTCAGTTATCCCATCGAAACCGCGATGAACGGACTGCCGGATGTGAAAGAAGTGCGCTCGATTTCCCAGTTCGGGCTCTCCGCTGTAACCGTCGAATTTCAGGAAGATACGGATATTTATTTCGCCCGGCAGATGATCAGCCAGCGGTTGCAGAGTATCGTGGATGAACTGCCAGCGGGCGTTTCCGCGCCGCAACTCGGTCCCATTTCCACCGCGCTCGGCGAAATTTACCAGTACGCCGTTCACGGTGACGGACACACGCTTACGGAACTGCGCACGATACAGGATTGGCTGATCGCGCCGCAGCTCAAAACCGTAAAAGGCGTTACGGAAATCAATTCGTTTGGCGGATTTGTGAAGCAATACGATGTGATCGTAATGCCAGGAAAATTACGCACTTACGGCATCAGTTTGAAAGAAGTGATGGACGCCATCGCCGATAACAACAGCGTTTCCGGCGGCAATTTTCTCGAACACAATCGCGAGCAATACATCATTCGCGGATTCGGGCAAATCCGCAACGCGTCCGATCTCGAACAAATTATTGTGAAAGAACTGGAGCAGCGACCGGTGTATCTGCGGGATATCGCAGACATCCAGCTTGGCAAACAATTGCGTCAGGGCGCGGTCACCAAAGACGGTCACGGCGAAGTGGTCACCGGCATTGTGATGATGCTGCGCGGCGGCAACGGTCGCGAAGTGATCAACGATATCGAAACGCGCATTGCGCAGGTCAACAAAGGTTTGCCGGAAGGCGTGCATATCGAAAAATTTTACGACCAGTCCGATCTGGTTGACCGCACCACCAACACGCTGGCAACCAACCTCGTTGAAGGCGGATTTCTGGTCATTGTTGTGCTGCTCGCGCTGCTCGGCGAAATTCGCGGTGCGCTGATTGTTGCGGCGGTGATTCCGTTTTCGATGCTCTTTGCCTTTATCGGCATGCGCGAATTCGGGCTGGCTGCCAATTTGATGAGCCTCGGCGCTATCGACTTCGGGATGGTGGTGGACGGCTCTGTGGTAATGGTCGAAAACATGGTGCATCGCCTGCAGCACGATAAAGGCTCGCGGCTGGCGATCATGCGGCGCGCTGCCCACGAAGTTGCCCGCCCCATTTTTTTCGGCGTGCTGATTATTTTGATGGTGTATGTGCCCATCATGACCTTCGAAGGCATGGAAGGGATTCTCTTTCGCCCGATGGCGATTACCGTTGCCACTGCCGTTTTCGGCTCGCTGATTTTGGCGTTCGTTTTCATTCCGGCGATTTCGGCAATCGTGTTCCGCAACGGCGTTAAAGTGAAAAGAAACATCATTTTGGATTGGCTGAAACCGCGATATGTGAAGTTGCTGAAATGGCACATTGCTCACCGCAAACCGGTGTTGGCCGGCGCGGTTGGCGTGTTCGCGCTGTCGATTGTGCTGATGTTTTTCACCGGCACGGAATTTTTGCCGGAGCTCGACGAAGGCTCGATTTTGGTTGAACAAATCCGTTTGCCCAGCGTAACCCTGCGCGAATCGGTCGAAAATGCCAACTGGTTCGGCGGCGAGCTGGTTCGTAATATTCCCGAAATTAAATCGGTGGTGCCCAAAACCGGGCGTTCGGATCTCGCCAACGACTGGATGGGTGTGCACCAAACCGATGTTTGGGTGCTGCTCAAACCGATGGACGAGTGGCGTCCGGGTATGACCAAAGAGAAAATTGCGGAAGAAATCCAGCCGTATCTGGAAACGGAACCGGGGTTGGCTTACAATTTTACCCAGCCGATCGCCATGCGGGTGGATGAGCTGACCAGCGGCGTGAAATCCGATGTCGCCGTAAAAATTTATGGCGAAGAAATGGACATTCTCAATCGCGTTGGCGAGGCGATTGCCAAAGTGGTCGAAAAGCTGCCGGGAACGGACAATTATTTTCTCGAACAAACCACCGGTCAGCCGTATCTGAACATCGACATTGATCGCGAAGCGGTTGCCGCGTTCGGGCTGAATGTGAATGACGTGCAGCGCGTTATCGAAACGGGCATCGGCGGGCAAACCGTCAGCGAAGTGTTCGAAGGTCAGCGGCGATTCGATATCGTCGTGCGTTTTCCGGAGGATTTGCGCGATAATTTTGAGAAGATCATGCAGATTCCCGTTTATTTGCCCAGCGGCGGATTTATTCCGCTGAAGCGGGTTGCCAAAATTGTGGCGCAGGAAGGCCCGCGCGAAATCGCCCGCGAAAACGGCTGGCGGCGTGTGATCGTCGGCGCGAACCTTCGCGATATGGATATCGGCACGTATGTCGCCAATTTGCAAACCGCCATCGATACGCAGGTGGATGTGCCGCCCGGTTATTTTCTGGAATTCAGCGGCGCGTTCGAAAACCAGCAGCGCGCGATGCGCCATTTGATGATCGTTGTGCCGCTATCGCTGTTCATCATTTTGGGGTTGATGTATATGATGTTCGGCGAAATGCGCTATGTTTTCCTCATTTTCCTCAATTTGCCGTTTGCGCTCTCCGGCGGGATTTTCCTGCTGTGGGTGCGCGGATTTTATCTATCGGTTTCTGCGAGTATCGGATTTGTGGCGCTATTCGGTGTAGCGGTGCTCAACGGTATTGTGCTGGTTTCGCACCTCAACGAAATGCGTCGCCAGGGTAAAAATGTGCACGATACGGTCATCGAAGGCTCAGCCGATCGTCTCCGTCCCGTGCTGATGACCGCGCTGGTCGCCAGCCTCGGGTTTATCCCGATGGCCTTCAATGTCGGACCGGGATCGGAAGTGCAGCGACCGTTGGCAACCGTGGTTATCGGCGGGCTGATCACCGCAACATTTCTCACGCTGTTCGTTTTGCCAACCATTTACAACTGGCTGGAAAAGGACGACCGAATTCCCCGGATGCCCACCGAAGAAACGTTTGAAGAAGAAGGCGAACTGGTTAACGGTGCAATGTAATTTTTAGGGATAGTCAAAAAACAGATGCTTTTTATAATACAAAACGGTATGTTTTAACTGAATATCGATCAGGTTAGCGAATGAAAGTATTGATTGTTGAAGATGAAAAAAAAGTTGCCCAATTTATCGAACGGGGACTTTCTGAAGAAAATTTTGAGGTTGCAGTGGTCAACGATGGCGATGCCGGTTTAGCAATGGCAATGTCCAATTCGTTTGATCTTGTTATTCTCGATTTGATGTTGCCGGGAAAATCCGGGCTGGATGTTTGCCGGGAACTTCGCCAATACGACACCAAAATACCGGTGCTGATGCTCACCGCCCGCGATACCGTGGAAGATAAAGTTCGCGGATTGGAATGCGGCGCGGATGACTATCTCACCAAGCCCTTTTCTTTTGACGAACTGATTGCGCGGCTGCGCGCACTGGCTCGCCGGGTGGAACGGAAAGATGCGCCGATGCTGGTTATCGACGATTTAACCGTTGATGTGCTCACCCGGAAAGCGTTTCGCAGCGGAGAAGAAATTTACCTTTCCGCCAAAGAATTCGATCTGTTGGTGTATTTCCTCAAAAACCGCAATAAGGTTATTTCCCGCCAAATGCTCGCCGAAAACGTATGGGATATCCATTTCGATACCGGCACCAATTACATCGATGTTTATGTCAATTATCTGCGGAACAAACTTAAGGCCGGCTCCGGTCGCCAGCTGATTTTTACCATTCGCGGCAGCGGTTATATTATGAAAGATGTTCATGCTTAAGAGTATCAAAGGCAAAATAATTTTGTGGAATGCGACGGTGCTCATCTCTGTTTTGGTCGCTGCGGAATTGCTCAGCTATTTTTACCTGCGGGATTATCTCTATTCAAAATTTGATGCCACATTGCGCGCCGAATGTGTGGAAATGAAAGCGGGCATCGTTTACCGTAACGGAAAACTCGGTCATTTTGATGAAGATGAGTGGGAAGAACGGGAACATGTGGAATTTGGCGAACACGCCCTTTATGTTCAAATCACCGGCGAAACCGGTGAAACAGTCCGGCGAACCCAAAATATGATAAACCTCGGATTGGTGTTTGGCGTTTTCGGCAACAACAATCCGGCAAGCCCGGAATACCGGAACCAGAGAGTTTCGGATCACACATTCCGGATGGCGGAAGTGCCGCTGGTGCACAGCGGTAAAAATGTCGGGTGGATAACCGCAGCTATTTTGCTGGATGATGTGGAAGATTTTCTGGCATCGATGATCAACGCATTTCTGATTTTTACACCAATTTGCATTGGTATTGCGTTGTTTGGCATTTGGCGAATTTCTTTGCGCTCGCTGAAACCGATTGCCCGGATCGCCAATATTGCCGGGCAAATAATAGAATCCGGTGATCTGAACGTGCGCATCGATGACCATCGCCCGGATGAGGAATTAGCAAAGTTGGTCAGCACGCTCAACCATTTGTTTGCGAAACTGGAAGATTCGTTCGAGCAAATCAAACAATTTTCCGCGAATGCATCGCACGAGTTGCGCACGCCGTTAACCATTTTGCGCGGGCACATCGAGGTGTGCCTCAGCCGGGAACGCACCGCCATTGAATACCGCGAAACGCTTAGCGAACTGCTCGACGAAGTGTTGCGGATGAGCGGTATCGTCAACAATTTGTTGCTACTGGCGCGGATCGATGCGGATTCTGCACCAATGGAAATGACCGTTGTGAAACTCGACGAACTGGTTCGCGAAAACCTCGAACAAATGGCGCTGATCGGGAAAAAGCACAAAATTGCCATCGAATGCGATATCTGCCAACCCATCGAAGTTGTCGGCAACACCCGCAGGTTGTCGGAAGTGCTGCTCAATTTATTGGACAACGCCATCAAATATAATCGCGATGGCGGAACGGTAACCGTTTCGTTAACCGCCGGTGGCGAGCAGGCAGTGCTGAAAATTTCGGACAACGGAATCGGCATTCCCCGGGAAGATCAGGATAAAATTTTTGAACGGTTTTACCGGGTCGATAAAGCCCGCTCGCGCGAATACGGCGGCAGCGGACTCGGTTTGGCTATCGTAAAATGGATTGTGGATGAACATAACGGCAGCATTTCCGTCAGTAGCGATCCCGGAAAAGGCAGTTGTTTTACGATCACATTTCCCTCCGTTGTATACGAGCCCAACTGACCTGAATTGCAGAATAGCGAATTTCATTTTGGCGCTTGACTTTTTATCAAATGCACCGCAGATTATCGGGCGTTTTGCAAATGAAGGAAAAGTTTTGAGCAACGGCACATTATATTTAGTCAGCACACCCATCGGAAACCTCGAAGATATTACCCTGCGAGCGCTGCGGATTCTCAAAGAATCCGATTTGATTCTCGCAGAAGACACCCGCACCACCGGACGTTTACTCGCACATTTTGAAATAAAAAACCGGATGATGAGCTACCACGCCCACAACGAAACCGGCAGAATTCCCCAGGTTATCGGATACATGAAAGACGGCCAGCAGATCGCTTTGGTTACCGATGCAGGCACGCCGGGTATCTCCGATCCCGGTCACCGGTTGGTAAAAGCTGCGATCCAATCGCAAATCCCGATCGTCCCGATTCCCGGCGCAACGGCGCTAATTCCTGCAATAACGGCATCTGGTTTGCCGTCACAACGCTTTGTTTTTGAAGGATTTCTGCCCAGAAAAAAAGGGCGCCAAACCAAACTGCAACAACTGGCGGAAGAACCCGGCACTATCATTATATATGAGTCAGCCCTGCGGCTGGAAAAAACAATTCGAGATATTGTAAAGATCATGGGAAATCGTTATATTGTTGTTTCGCGTGAACTGACCAAGAAATTTGAAGAGTTTATTCGCGGATCAGCGGAAGATGTGCTCGGCAAAATGGAAAGTCATACATTAAAAGGTGAGATCGTGCTGTTGATTGCCGGGACAGATTTTAAACCAATTGAAGAATGAAAGAAACGTTGAATGCCTAAACGTGAATTTCGCCTGATAACGCCCGGGATCAAAGATGGGTTTATTAAAGTTATCGAGAAGCCTGTAGATTTTTTTATTAAACGGAACGTCAGCCCCAATTTTTTCACCATCCTCGGCCTCGTATTATCGGGTGTCGGGGCATTTTTTTATGCGGAAGGGTATTTGGTTTGGGGAGGTGTTTTTATCCTGATCGGCGGTATCAGCGATACGTTTGATGGAAAAATCGCCCGAACCCGAAACATTGCCACCAAGTTCGGTGCTGTTTTGGATTCCAGCCTGGATCGCTATGCGGAATTTTTGATGTTCCTCGGTATCATGATTTATCTGATGCGTATTGATACGCCGCTGCATTACTGGACATCGATCATCGCTTTTTTTGCGCTGATGGGATCGATTATGGTCAGCTATGTCCGCGCCCGCGCAGAAGGATTGGGCATGGAAGGCAAGGTAGGGATGATGCAACGGGCAGAACGCATTGTGCTGATCGGTATTGCGTCGCTGGTGCATGAATACGCACTGATCGGTGTGGTGTGGATTGTTGCTTTGTTTGCAAATATTACAGCTATCCAACGCATCCATTCTGTTTGGAAAGAGGAAAAAGAAGAACTGCGAAAAAAGTAAACGATGGTGTGTGGTTTATCTAACCTGTTGATTTTTATTTATTTAAATTAAGAGTGATGACAGATGTTCTTTAAAAAGAGCATCCGTTTAACTTGCGCGCAAAAATTGATGCGGCAATAATTTTAGAAGGAGTTTTACATTATGTCTAAAAAACAAGCACTTGAAATCCAGCCTGCCAAAGGGAAAATGGGTATCGTAACACCGGGAATGGGTGCCGTGGCTACCACATTTATTGCCGGTGTAATAGCCGTTCGCAAAGGATTGGGCAAGCCGATTGGCTCGTTAACCCAAATGGGCACCATCCGGTTGGGCAAGCGCACGGAACACCGCGCGCCGATGATCAAAGAGTTTGTGCCATTGACAGATTTAAACGATATCGTATTTGGCGGATGGGATATTTTCCCGGATGACGCATACGAATCCGCGGTAAACGCCGGTGTTTTGGAAAAGGATTTGCTGGACAAAATTCGTCCGGAACTTCAGGCAATTAAGCCGTGGAAAGGCGTTTTTGATCAAAATTATGTAAAAAAACTGAACGGCACTTACGTAAAATCCGGCGGCACAAAATGGGATTACGCCCAAATGCTGATGGATGATATGAAAAAATTTAAAGAAGATAACAATCTGGATCGATTGGTGATGGTCTGGTGCGGCAGTACCGAAATTTACATGAAGCCGCACGAAATCCACAACGATTTGGAAAGCTTCGAAAAAGCGCTGAAAGAAAACCATCCGGCGATTCCGCCGAGCATGATTTACGCATACGCCGCAGTTAAAATGGGCGTGCCTTATGCGAACGGCGCACCGAACCTGTCTGTCGATGTTCCGGCATTGCACCAGTTGGCAAAAGAAACCCAAACACCCATTCACGGAAAAGATTTCAAAACCGGCCAAACACTGATGAAAACCATCCTCGCACCGGGATTGAAAACCCGTCTGCTCGGGCTTTCCGGCTGGTTCTCCACCAATATTTTGGGCAACCGTGATGGCGAAGTGCTGGATGATCCGGAATCTTTCAAAACCAAAGAAGAAAGCAAGCTTTCGGTGCTGGAACAAATTCTGCAGCCGGAATTGTATCCCGATTTATACAAAGATTTTTACCACAAAGTGCGGATCAACTACTATCCCCCGCGCGGTGATAACAAAGAAGGTTGGGATAACATCGATATTTTTGGCTGGCTGAATTACCCGATGCAAATCAAAATCGACTTCCTGTGCCGGGACAGTATTTTGGCCGCCCCGATTGTGCTGGATCTTGCGCTATTTATGGATTTGGCCAAACGCGCCGGATTTCAGGGCATCCAGGAATGGCTCTCATTTTATTTCAAAAGCCCGCTCGTTAAGCCGGGATTATATCCCGAGCACGACATTTTTATTCAGCACATGAAGCTGAAAAACACCCTTCGTTTTATGATGGGCGAAGAACAAATAACGCACCTGGGCGCGGATTATTATCAAAATTACAAATAAACGTTTTTACCAACGGGTATTCTGGTTTGCCCCGGGCGAAATCGTTCCGGGGCTATCAGTTTCAGAGGGTATTGCGCCGCGTTTTTTTTTCGGTGCTAAACGGAAGCTGCTGCTGAAAAATTACCCGCCGGTCGTTTATCAAAACAGGTGACACACGTGAGTTCATCGCAGAAATCTCCGCTCAAGAACATTCTAAAAACTTCGCTGCCGGCTGTTATTGATTTGTCATCGCAAACAGTTGCCTGGCTTATCGAAGCTATTTTGATCGGCAATATTTCCGCAGCTGCTTTGGCAGGTGTCGGGCTGGCACTCCAAATAGTTATCCTCACTTTTACAGTTGTGTTGACATTTGTGGTTGGCGCATCCATTATTATCAATCAATATTTGGGTGCGGAAGACCATTGGAACGCCAATCATGTGCTGGCTCAGGCGATGATGGTCGGAACGATAATGGCATTCGTCATCAGCTTGCTATGGTATTTTGGCGGAACGCAGGTTTTTCTGGCCATCCGCGAAGAGGAGCCATCCGCCCGGATTTACGGCGTGCAATATCTCAAAATAATTTCCTATTTCGGTCCGCTGGTAATTCTCAACTTTATGGGATTGGGCATTTTGCGGATGGTCGGCGATACCGTCGTCACCATGAAAATCAATCTGTTTACCAATATTTTGCACCTGACGTTGGCGTCTATTCTCATTTTTGGGCTGTTCGGAATGCCGCGAATGGAAGCAGAGGGCGCAGCACTGGCAGTGGGCATCGCTCATTCAATCGCGTTTTTTATTACGCTTTACATGCTGCGCAGCCGAAAAGTATCGTTATTTTTATCGTTTACGGAATACGCCACACCCAATTTTGAAACGTTTAAACGATTGTATAAATTGGGTTTACCGACAACCGTTGAACAACTGGTCTGGGCGTTCGGTCAATTGGTGCTCAGCTTTTACGCCGGTTTGTTGGGAATTGTTGTGCTGGCAGCGCACCAGGTTTTTGTGCGGGTGCAGTCGGTGCTGACAATGGCGTTTCAGGGATTCGGTTTGGCATCGATGTCGCTGGTTGGGCGCAGCATTGGTGCTGGCGATGATGACGCCGCAATCAAAGCCGGTTGGCAAACCGGCTGGGTAGCGTTGGCTACGGCAATGCTGATTGGCGCGGGACTGATGCTGACCGAACAGTGGTGGTTCTCTATTTTCACCAAAAACGAAGCTGTGGTAACCTTTGGCACCAGCGCAGTAATTGTGCTGGCAATTATCCAAATGCCCAAAGCAATGAACATGGTGTTTACCGGAAATTTGCGCGGCGGCGGCGACCTCAACTGGCTGATGTGGCTGGCTATTTCCAGTGTCACTATTTTTGAAATTATCGGCTCTTACTATTTTGCTTTTGTTTGCGAATTATCGCTGATCGGCATTTGGATGGTGCAGGGAATGGACGAAGCCTCACGGCTGTTCTGCAATTTCTGGCGCTTTCACCAGCGAAAATGGAAAATAAAGGATATGTTGTAACGATGGCAGAATTCCGGCAATTCATATCATTCGAAGGCATCGACTATTCCGGAAAAACCACTCAGCTGAAATTGCTGCTGGCACGGTTGCAGCAATCCGGCATCGATGCCCAATTGCTCCGCGAACCCGGCGGAACCGTCATCTCCGAAAAAATCCGGGAAATTTTGCTGGACAAATCGCACACCGAAATGCACGCCAAAGCCGAAATTTTGCTGTATTCCGCCGCGAGAGCGCAACTGGTGCATCAGAAATTGCTGCCGTTGCTGCAATCCGGCGCAACCGTTATCGCCGACCGTTTTTTTGATTCAACAACCGTTTATCAGGGATTCGGGCGCAACCTCGATCTCACGTTTGTTCGCTCACTCAACACATTTGCGACCTCCGGACTGATGCCCTACAAAACATTCCTGATCGATATTTCCCCTGACGAAGCACTGCGTCGCCGCCAACATTCCGGTCGCGGCAGCGATCGGCTGGACAGCGAAAGCCTCACCTTTTTTCAGGCTATCCACACTGCCTATCACCAACTTGCAAACGATTTTCCTAACCGATTTGTTATCATTTCCGGCGAACGAGATGTGGACAGCATCGCCGTAGAAATTTGGAAAAAAATTTGCGAACTGTGGACTATCGCATAAACTATTCCTGTTTTCATCCGAACTTAACTATTAAAAGACAAATTGTTCGTCCAGTTGTTTCTTCCGGAAACTTTTTGGGCGCCAAAGTGATCTAAATTAGTATTGGTTTTTTCCGAATTGATTCATCAGGAGGTTGTTAGGATGTTCCAGCGGGCAAAATTTACAACGTTGACGATAACGATAACCGTATTTGTATTGATTGGCTGGTTTTTTAGCTATTCGATGGCGGGCGGCAACGAAGAAAAATACTATAAAATAGATAAAGGTCTCCATTATTTGCGGGAAGTGTTCGAAACCATCGCCCGAAATTATGTGGACGAAGTAGACCCCGAAGTGCTCAGCAAAGCCGCAATCGAGGGCATGCTGGAAAATTTCGATCCATATACCGTGTTTTTTAAAGATCCCGGTTCGCAGCAAATGCGCATGATTACCCGGGGAAAATACGGCGGCGTCGGGATGGAAATCAGCGTGCAGAGCCAACAAGTTGTGGTTATTTCGCCGATGGAAGGCTCGCCTGCTCAGCGTGCCGGCATCCGTGCCGGTGATATTGTTACCAAAATTGACGGCGTGCTTACCAACAGCCTCAATTTGCAGGATGCATCGGAGCATTTGCGCGGGAAAGTCGGGACGCCGGTGATGCTCGAATTTATGCGCCCCGGACTGGATAAACCGCTGGAAATCACGCTGATACGCGAAGAAATTACCCTCGAAGATGTTACCTACGCCGGATTTGTGGAACCGGGAACGGCATATTTCCGGCTGTCTGCTTTTTCCGATAAAGCCAGCGAAGAGCTGAAATCGGCGATTCACGAATTACAGGCAGATATGCCCATTCAACGGGTTATTCTGGATTTGCGAAGCAATCCGGGCGGGCTGTTGACCGCAGCAGTGGATATCGCCAATATTTTTCTGCCGCCGGGACAGTTGGTTGTTTCTACCCGTGGTATTCACGAAAGTGAACATAAATTTTACACCAACGAATCGCCGTTGTTGCCGGACCAGCCGCTGGTTGTTTTGATCAACGAATCCAGCGCCAGCGCATCCGAAATCGTCGCTGGCGCCATTCAGGATTGGGATCGCGGTGTGCTGGTCGGCAGCGAAACATTTGGCAAAGGGCTGGTACAAAAAGTATATCCCATCGATCGCATCAACCAGGCGTATTTGAAAATAACCACGGCAAAATATTATGTGCCGTCCGGACGCTGCATTCAAAAAGAAGATTACAAAAAGGATACAGATTTTTTTGTGGATCACTCCGACAGCACCGAGTACGATCAAAAAGTTGATTACTTCACCCAAAATCGCCGGGTTGTTCACGGTGGCGGCGGCATCTATCCGGATGTGGTTGTCGATCGGGAAAACATCACCCGTTTTCTGCAAACGCTGTTGGCGAAAGGTTATTTTTTCCAATTTACCGTAGATTATCTGAGCGATCATTCGGAATACAGTGACCCGCGAAACGTGCCGGTAACCGACAAAGTGCTGGAGGATTTCCGGAAATATGCAATGGAGCGCAACTTCTCTTTCGATATGGAAGGCGAAGAACAGTTGAGCAAATTTCTCAAAATTGCTGCGGACGAAAAATTTCAGGATCGCGATATCAAAGATTTGGTCGGCGTTGCGCTGGAAAAATTGCGCAAAGAAAAAGAGCGTCAATTTAACAAATTCAAACCGCAAATCCGGGAACTGCTGATTGCCGAATTTGCCGAAAAATCCGGTGGGCTGGCATCGCGGATTGTGGCGAACATGCCGTTCGACAACCAGTTGCAGGGCGCGTTGCAAGTGCTCAAAAACGGACAGGAATATCGGGAAATTTTGGCTATCCGTTGATTTTTGAACCAACCTTTTTTATCATATTTGTTACCATCTGAAAGGGCGAACACAGGTTTCGCCCTTTGGTTTTACATCTAAATTCATCAAAATTACACTGAATAGTTGAGGATTGAAAATGGGAAAACTGCCCCCAAAGGCGTATAAGAATCTGTCATTTCTGAACAGTTCCGAAGCCCGGATGATCCGCATTTTATCCGAATATCTCGAACCGCGCGTGCGTTTCACCAAGCATGATGTTGAAAACACGATTGTGATGTTCGGCTCTGCACGAACGCTCCCCCGGGAATCTGCGCTGGAAGCGCTGAAATCTGCGAAAAATAAGCACAAAAAAACGCCAAATCCCGATAATGCGCTGGCTGTAAAAATGGCGGAAAAACGGGTTGAGCTTTCCCAATATTATGAAGATTGCCGTGAGTTGGCAAAAATGTTAACCGAGTGGTCAATAAAACGTGGCAACGGCGAAAACAGCTATTATATCGCCAGCGGCGGCGGTCCGGGGATGATGGAAGCTGCCAATCGCGGTGCATCCGAAGCCGATGGCGGCGAGTCCGTCGGGCTGAACATTTCTCTGCCAATGGAACAGGGCTGCAATCCCTACATCACCGATGATCTCAATTTTGAATTTCACTACTTTTTTATGCGGAAATTCTGGTTCATTTATCTCGCCAAAGCGATTGTGGCGTATCCCGGCGGATTCGGTACGCTGGATGAACTGTTCGAGGTGCTCACGCTCATCCAAACCCGCAAAGTGAACAAAAAATTGCCGGTGGTGTTGTATGGCAAGGAATATTGGCACAACCTGATCAACTTCGATGCGCTGGTGGAAAACATGATGATCAACAAAGAAGATATGGATTTGATCTATTTCGCCGAATCCAATCAGGATGCGTTCGATTATTTGACATCCCACCTGAACGGTGATTCGGAGTAAAGGTGTCGTTCAAAACCATTTGAGAAACGGCGTATCTTTGCGTAGATTTTTGCATCCAAAACATATTGATTGGATAAAAATTACGACCGAACAGGAGATTGAAAATGGGCAATGAGAATCATCGAAAAGTTATCGTTATTGGATCCGGACCGGCGGGGGACACGGCGGCGTTGTACGCGGCGCGGGCAGAGCTGAAACCGCTGCTGATTTCCGGCAGCCAGCCGGGTGGACAATTAACCATCACCACAGAAGTTGAAAATTTCCCCGGATTTCCCGATGGCATAATGGGACCGGAAATGATGCACCGGTTTCATCAACAGGCACAAAAATTTGGTACCGAATTCGTTTACAAAACCGTCACCAAAGTCGATTTCAGCAAACGTCCGTTTGTAATTGAAGCGGAAGATGTGACTTACACAGCCGATGCGGTAATTATCGCCACCGGCGCATCCGCGAAATTGCTCGGCCTGCCTTCCGAAAAAGAGCTGATGGGTTACGGCGTTTCCGCATGCGCAACCTGTGACGGATTTTTCTTCAAAGAAAAACATGTTGTGGTGGTCGGCGGCGGCGATTCCGCGATGGAAGAAGCTAATTTTCTCACCAAATTTGCCAGCAAAGTAACGGTTATTCACCGCCGGGAAGAGCTGCGGGCATCGAAAATTATGCAGGAACGCGCATTCAAAAATGAGAAAATTGATTTTGTCTGGAATAAGGATGTTGTCGAGGTGCTTGGCACTCGCGAAGGCGGCGTTACCGGTTTGCGGCTGAAAGATACCGTCAACGGAGAAGAAACGGAATTTGCCTGCGAAGGCTTTTTTCTGGCGATCGGGCATACGCCTAACTCGCAAATTTTCAAAGGTTTACTAAAGATGGATGACAGCGGCTATCTGCAAACGATACCGGGCTCATCCAAAACCGAAATCCCCGGCGTTTTCGCCTGCGGCGATGTGCAAGATTCCGTTTATCGACAAGCGGTAACGGCTGCTGGCTCCGGCTGTATGGCAGCCATCGACGCGGAACGTTACCTCAGCGAATTGGAATTTGAGGGCGAAGAATAGTGACAGTTGTATCCCAAAAATCTTCCCGGGCAACCGTTTTTCCGGTGAGCGTCGCGCCGATGATGGAGTGGAGCGACCGCCATTTTCGCGCTTTTATGCGCCAAATGACGCGCCGCACTTTGCTTTACACCGAAATGAAAACCACCGGTGCCATTTTACACGGCGAACGGGAGAAAATCATCGGGTTTTCCGATTTTGAGAAACCGCTGGTGCTGCAAATCGGCGGTGATGATCCGGCAGAAATGGCTGAATGTGCCAAAATCGCGGAAGATTACGGATATGACGAAGTGAATATTAACGTCGGATGCCCGAGCGAACGGGTGCAAAAAGGCAATTTTGGCGCGTGTTTGATGAGCACGCCGGATGTGGTTGCCGAATGCGTATCCGCAATGCGCAATGTTGTAAAAATTCCGGTGGGTGTGAAACACCGCATCGGCATCGATCGGCAGCAAAGCTACGAATTTATGGCAAATTTTGTGGAAAAAGTGGTTGCCGCCGGCGCGGACCGGATTACCGTTCACGCCCGCATTGCCTGGCTGAAAGGGTTGAATCCCAAAGAAAACCGGGAAGTACCGCCGCTGCGGTACGAAGATGTGCACCGGCTAAAAACCGATTTCCCGGATACGATCGTGGAAATCAACGGCGGCATCAAAACGCACACGGAAATTACCGCACAATTGCCACATGTGGATGGTGTGATGCTCGGACGTGCAGCGTATCATAACCCGTTTATTTTTAGCAGCATGGACCAGTTATTTTTCGGTGAAAAGTATCCCGCCAAAACCCGCCGGGAAATTGTCGAAGCGATGATTCCGTACATTGAAGAATGGCGGGAAAATGAGCTGTTTCCCAACCGGATCATCCGGCACATGTTTGGGTTGTTTTCACACCAGCGCGGTAACAAAGCCTGGCGGCGCTATCTCAGCGAAAATGCTCACAAACCGGAAACCACCGGCGAAATTCTCCGCGATGCCATCGCCGATATCCCCGACGAAGTGCTGGACGAACGCCCGAATCCCGCCGAAATAGCGTTGGCGGAAGCCGTTTAGCAAAAAAAACATCTCGACAAATTTGACGAATTGTCGAACCCGAATGTCGCGCCTGTAAACGAAATGGTCGAAAATACCGTGTTTGCAGGCGCTTTTTTGTTGGCACAAAAGTGGCAACTTGTGGAATTGTGAATCGTATAGTTGTGTAAAAACCATTATTTTTGGGGATATTTGGGATGAAACAAAAAACAACAATTTTGATTTTGTTGATGCTCGGCATTTGGCTGGGTTTCGGCGTAACGGGGATTGCACAGGAGCGGGAACGCAAAGAGAAAACCAAAAAAGAAGGCAAACTCGGCGATTTTGAGGACGAGGTTGACGGCAAAAAGAAAAAATCGGACAACGATGACGATGACGACGACCACGTTCACAGCTGGATTTCCATCGACGATTACCTGCTGCTGGGGCGCATTACTTACGGATTGCTGGTTCAGTTTCCCGGCGAATCGCGCTATTTTTATAACGGCAGCTACAAAAACAGTTTTTTCAGTGATTTCCCTTACGCTGTTGATGGCGAGGGGCATTTTTCGCAAAACGACGGGCGCAAACAATCGATCAACATCACCGGGAATTATTTTTACAGCGAATCGGATTTGGACGGGCTGGCGCTGCGGGCGCAATTTTCGCCGAATCCGTTGTATGGCGCAGAAGTGCATTTCGCCGATATCCGCGAAGAGCTGAACGGATACGATGACCGGCTGCAGTTGTTCGGCGCATTTGTCAATTACAACCGTTTCCGGCTCAACCGTTTCGGGTTGCGTTGGGGATTGGGCGTGATGGGCTTGCGCGGCGATAACACCCGCACCGGCTTCGCGTTTAACTCCGGAATGGAGTGGTATTTCAAAGAACCGCTCAGTCTGGAATTGCAATACAGTGGCGGATTTATCAGCGAGCGATATGTGCCGGAATTTTACGGTGCGCTGAACCTGCATTATCGCCGGATGGCGTTTTCGGTGGGTTACCAATATTGGTCCGCCGGAAATGTGGTGATCGACGGTGTAACGACCGGTGTGAAATTGTTTTTGTAATGGGTTGAGAAAATACAGGGGCGATCGCCGATCGTCCCTATAAATTTCGTTCGATCAAATATTCAACGATGACAACATCGCGCCAAATGCCATCCAGCTTGGCGTGATTGCGATAGACGCCCACCTCTCGGAAACCCAATGATTTCATCAGTTTAAGGCTGGCAGCATTTTCCACAAAAATCCGCGACAGCAGTTTGTGAAAACCGGCTGCCGCAGCTTGTTCGATCAAATAATTCATGGCAAATTTGCCGACACCACGCCCGCGATAATTGCGATCCACATAAACAGAAAATTCCGCAACGCCCGCGTAACATTCTCGCGCGCTGTACGGGAATGTCGCCGCGAACCCGAAAATTTTGCCGGGTTCGCCAACCACAATCACGGGATGTTTGCCATCCATCCATTTGCCGATGTCTTTCGCTGTGCGGTCCCGCGTTTCAAACGTGGCGATGCGCTCTGCGATGCCTTCGTTGTAAATCCGGGCGATTTCCGCCCGGTCTGCGTATGTTGCTAATCGCGCTCGCATTTATTCCGCTGAATCTCCGGTTTTGGCGTTTTTCAAATGTGTTTCCAGAAAATTGAACATGGTTTTGTATTGGTGAACGCGCGCTTTCCCGTGAAAACCGTGCATCTGGTTCGGGTAAAATTGCGACTGGAAAATTTTCCCGGCGCTGATCAGCGCGTCAATCATCTGGATGGAATTGGACATGTGCACGTTGTCATCACCGGTGCCGTGGAGCAGTAGCAGCGATCCGCTGAGGTTCTCCGCCGCATTTACCGGTGCGCTGAGGCGATAGCCTTCTTCATTTTCCTGCGGTAAACCCATGTATCGCTCGGTGTATGCCGTATCGTAATTGCGCCAGTGAGCCGGCGGTGCGCCGGAAATACCCGCTGCGAACGCATCTGAATGGGTCATCGCATAGAGCGTCATGTAGCCGCCGTAGCTCCAGCCCCAAATGCCGATGCGTTGCGCATCCACAAACGGCTGCGATTTGAGATAATCTACCCCGCGAAGCTGGTCTTCCAGCTCAATTTTGCCCATTTCCAGATGGATTGGTGATTCCCACGCGTGCCCGCGACCGGCTGCACCGCGATTGTCCATCGCGAAAATAACGTACCCTTGCTGCGCCAAAAACTGGTGCCACAGCGAGCCAAATCGTCCGTAACTGTTACTGATTACCTGCGAATGTGGACCACCGTACGTATAAACGAGCACCGGATATTTTTTGGAAGGATCGAAATTCTGCGGTTTGATCAGCATGCCGTAATATTCGAGCCCGTTATCTCCGGTGAAGGTGATCATTTCCGGCGTGGAAAGATCATATTTGTTGAGTTCGCCGTCATCTTCGCGAATGGTGTGCAGCAGTTTGCCGTTGGCTTTGTGCGCCGTGATTTCAGACGGTTGGGTGATGCTGCTGTGCGTATCGATAAAATATTGCGCCGCATCCGGCATGTTGATCCGGTGCGAACCGTCCGCTTTGGTGAGCCGCTGGAAACTGCTGCCGCTCGATTTTACGTGATACAAATGACGCTCGCGCAAATCCTTTTCCGTAGCGGTAAAATAGATGAGATCGTGTTGTTCATCGACCGCCAGAAAATCATCCACCAGCCACTCGCCGGAAGTGACCTGGCGAATCAGGTTGCCATCCAAGTCGTATAAATACAAATGGTTATAGCCGTTGCCGCGTTCCGATCCCCACAACAATTGCGGTTTGTTTTTGTAGAAATAAACGCAATCGCCAACGTTCACCCAATGCGGATCGCTTTCAGTGATGAGCACTTTTTTCTCGCCGGATTGCGCATCGGCGCGCACCAATTCCAGCTTCTGCTGGCGGCGATCCAGCCGCATGTACGCCACATTTTTGCTGTCCGGCAGCCAGTACACCCGCGGATAATAATCGTCGGTTGCGCTGTTGTCGTCGAGCCAGCGGGTTTCGCCGGACTGCACATTCACCACGCCCAGCTTCACCAGAGAATTGGGGTCACCCGCCTTCGGGTAGCTCATGTTGGTCACGGTCGCATGCGCTTCGTCCCAGTTCACCAGCGGGTAGCTTGGCACCGGCGATTGGTCGAATCGCAAAAACGCGATATTTTTGCCATCCGGGGACCAGTAATAGGCTTTAAACTGACCGCGTCCGACCAGCTCTTCCTGATAGACCCAATCAAATTTGCCGTTGAGAATAATATCGTTGCCATCGGTGGTGAGTTGTTTCTCGTCACCGCCGGCGGTGGATTTCACAAACAAATTGCCATCGCGAACAAATGAAATATACGATCCGTCCGGCGAGAGATCGATTAATTCTTCAGCCGCTTCGGTTTCCAGCAACCGGCGGGAAGATTTATCCTTCAAATAATACAGCCACGCATCGCCTTTGCTGAGCAGCAGCAATCCGCTGCCGTCCGGCAGCCAGCGGTAATCGCTGAAATTCCCGCCCATAAATTCAATATCTGCTGAATTTAGCAGTGCTTTTTCTTCGCCGGTTTTCATGCTGTGCTGCAGCAATTCCAGCGAACGTGTTTCCCGGTTTCGCTTGAGGTGGGTGAACGCCTCGCCATCCGGTTGCCATTTCAAATTTGCCGGTGATTTGCCCCACGGGCTGTATGAAAGCACGTCATCCAGCGTTACCGCCTGCTTTTGGGCGAACAACGCCGGAGCAACGAGCAGCGTAACCAGCGCCGCACGCCGCAGTTTTTGTGAAAAGTGCATGTCTCTGTCTCCTCTTTATGATCAAAAAATATACGACAAATCGATTTCGAATGAAATAGCATGAACGGTTTCTGTCGCGAAAAAAATCACTTTGCAGAATGTGAGATGTGTTGCCACGTCCCGGCGTTTCATTCGTTGATTTTTGAGACAGGATTGCGCAAATTATTAACTGATGATACACAATTTCGTCACAGAGAAGGAGAGGAACACGGAGATAAAAAAATCTAAAAACGGTTTGAGAAGAAAAGGCTATTATCATTAAAGACAGGCCTTTATTAAAGAAAAGGTTACCGTGATATTTCTCTGCGATTCTCCATGTCTCTGTGGCAAAACAGTTGATACGTAACATCAGATATTTCGAAAACTACAAACAGGGTGAAACTTTGCGGATTTTAATTGTTGAAGATGACCGGGAAATTGCAGCATTTGTGCAAAAGGTTTTGCAGGAAGAATCGCACGCGGTGGATGTGGCGTTCGACGCCCGAACCGGGGAAGACCTCGCGCATGTGGAGCCGTACGACCTGATTATTCTGGATGTGATGCTACCCGGAAAAGAGGGATTCGACATCCTGAAAACGCTGCGTACTGCCGGAATTGCCACACCGGTGATGATGCTCACCGCCCGCAGCGAAGTGGCAGATCGCGTAAAAGGGCTGGATGTCGGTGCGGATGATTATCTCGTTAAACCCTTTGCAGTAGCGGAGTTACGTGCTCGGGTCCGGGCATTGCTGCGCCGCCATTCAACGGAAAAATCGCCGCAACTCCGGTTCGACGAAATTACGCTGGACACCGTTGCGCGCGAAGTAACCGTTGCCGGAAATCCGGTGGAAATCACCACCCGGGAATACGCCATTCTGGAATACCTCATCCGCAATAAAAACCGGCTGATCAGCAAGGGCATGATCGCCGATCACGTGTGGGATTACCAGTTCGACAGCGATTACAATCTCATCGAAGTTTACATTCGACGGCTGCGCCAGAAAATCGAGAAACCGCTCGGTAAACAACTCATCCAGACCGTCCGCAACGGCGGCTATATTTTGAAATACGACCAATGATGAAAATGTCCATCCGCGCCCGGATTACGCTGCTCATTACCTTCGTGTTTATCAGCGTTTTGGTATTGCTGCTGTCGTCGGAAATGCTGGCGATATACCTCGGTATGACCGGCGAGATCGACCGGGAATTGCGGCGGGAGCGCAATTTTGTCCGGGAATTGTTCGAGCGGGAATTTTCCGGCATTATCGAAGCGGACTCGGCAGAAGCGGCCCAAATCCAGCACGAACTTGAGGAAGATCTGGACGAAATTATTGGCTTTAAAAACCAGTTCGTGCTGCTGAATGTTGTCGTAAAAAACGGCACAACACGCCGGTTTTCGGACTCCCGTCACGATGTGGAAATTGCCCAAATCCCGGCGGTTTTTTTTGATAAATCGGATGAATTTTTCAACAAAGTGCTGAACAACCGGCGCTACCGGGTTAACATCAGCCAAAATCCGTGGGGAACGCTGGTTGTCGGGCTGGAAAACCGCACGTTTTATGAAATTGCCGGTCATCTCGAAAATACGCTACTGGTTGGTATTCCCGTAACGCTGGCGATTGTGTTGCTCGGCAGTTGGTTTTTGGCAAAACTGGTGATGGTTCCGGTGGTGAATGCTGCAAAAACGGCGAAAAATATCACACTGTCCAATCTGGAGCAACGGCTGCCGGATTACGTCGGAAAAGACGAATTCGGGATTCTTGTAACCACGCTAAACGGCATGATTGCACGAATTGAGGAAGGCGTAAACCAGATCCGCCAGTTTACGCAAGATGCCGCGCACGAACTCCGAACGCCGTTGACCATTCAGCGCGGCGAGTTGGAATTGCTGTATGAGCAGAACACAATTTCCGAAGACAATCGCGTTGCCATCCAGAGAACGCTGGAGCGGGCAATTTCGATGAGCAAAATTGTCGAAAACCTGATGTTGCTTGCACAATCGGATTCCAAAGCCTATCCGCTGAAAAAACAGAAGTTTAGGCTTGATGATGTGATGCGGGAAATCGCGGAGGATTGCCAGATTCTTGCGGATGACCGCCCCATCAGCGTGCAACTCGATCGCTGCGACAAAATCGATTTTTCAGGTGATGAGCAGCTCATTCGGCGATTGCTGCTCAATTTGGTGGATAACGCGCTGAAAAACACCGAGCGCGGCGCAATTTCGCTCAGCCTGATCCGCAAATCCGGAAATGTCAAAATTCGTATCAGCGATACCGGCTGCGGTATTCCGCCGGAAAAATTGCCGCATATTTTTGATCGCTTTTTCCGGGTGGATAACGCCCGAAGCGGTTTTTCCGGCAGCGGTTTGGGACTGTCGATTTGCCGCTGGATTGTCGCTGCGCACGGCGGCAGCATTTCTGCGGAAAGCAAATTGGGCGTCGGCAGTACGTTTACAGTGGATTTTCCGGGAAATGAGTTTTGATAAAGGACAAGGTAAAAATGTTGGTGCAGAAATGATTTGGTAAGCCTGCTTTTTTAATAAAATTCAGTTTCAGTTCAGTTGGGTTTCGTAAAATGTTTTCTATTTGATTCGGTTTGAAATTGTGACATCTGTTTGCACCTGCCGTTGTTTTGGTAAAAAATTCGTAAAAATGTGAATCACCCGCCCAAAATTCAGTTTCAGTTCAGTTTCATTCATTATTATTCTATCGTAGTTTGAAATGGAAATAAATGAATGACAGGAGATTGTCGATGGAAACGGTTCTGAATCTGGAACGAGCACTCAAAGCGGAAAAAATTCGCGAAATCAAAGATTCCGCGCCGGTTTTTGTGATTGGTTCGCACCGGTCGGGCACGTCATTTTTGTATCGATTGATCCAGAAATATCTGAAAATCGGATTCGGGCGCGACAACGGGCTGTTCGTCCGCAAAATGAAAATGCTCAATTATTACGGCGACCTGAAAAATGATGCCAATCTTCGTCGCTTGCTCACCGATATTCTCAACGAACCGGATGTGAAACGCCGCTTTCCGGGGCTGGAAATTGATGTGGATGTGTTCATCAGCCAGATGGACGAACGAACTTATCCCGAACTGGTGCGCCGGTTTTACGCCGAATGGGCGTATCTGAAAGGTGCGGATCGTTGGGGCGGCAAAACACCGGATTACTCAGTTTACACGGCAGAGCTGCTCCAGCTTTTTCCGGATGCCAAATTTGTGCACATCATCCGCGACGGGCGCGATGTGGCGCTGTCGCTGTTCCGGCTGGATTGGGGTGCAAAATCGCCGATTGTGGCTGCCAAACATTGGAAAGAACGCGTCGAAGCGGCGTGCAACTTCGGGCGAAAGCTGGACGACAGCCAATATCTGGAAATTCGATACGAACATTTGGTGCAATTTCCAGAGGAAATTTTTGAAAACCTGATCCATTTTCTCGATTGGGAAGATGACCGCTACAAAATTATCGATCAATTTAATCGCGGGATTGTCGGCAAGGTTCGCCGCGATAATTTCAACAAATGGAAAACGCAGATGTCCCGGCGGCACATTCGTTTGTTCGAGCAGGTTGCCGGAAAGCTCTTGCAAAATTTGAATTATAAAACGATATTTTCCGACGAAGAAATATCACAGCCGCTAACAAAAACGCAATTGGCGGTTGATTATCTGGAAAACATATTGCGTAAGCTGCTTATGGGACAAGGGTTTAAAGGGCTTTTTGTCCGTTCAGGAAAGTGGATGCGAAAATCAATCGTTAAGCTTCGTTTTTTGTTGAATTCAACATCGAAGGCGTTGCGTATCAATTAATGATGTATCGCGGGAATTCCCGGTAAAACTGAGAATGACAAAATATTTGCTGCGCTGGAATTTGGTTTGGGTACTGTTGTTTTCATCGATAGGCGTGATACGCCCCCAATCCGCTATCGATAATACCAAGTCAAATCCAGCGCATCGATTTTTAACAACCGTTGTGGGGGATTTTTGGCACGTTGCCAGCTCACCTTTCAAATTATCCAAAAAAGATGCTGTATCAGTGTTGTCGTTTGCCGCGTTCAATGCCGGATTAATCACTTTTGGTGATGCCGAAGCCGATGAAGAATTGGCGCTGGAAGGCTATCACGGTGTACTAAAGCCCGCCAAATGGATGGCCAAAGTTGGCGAAGTTTATGACAACATTGGCACCCAAAATGTTGCGTTGGGTCTTTCCGCTGGAATGCTTACCGGCGGTATTATTTTTAAAAACAAAAAGTTGCGGGAAACCACACGTTTGATGTTGGAATCATTGTTGATTGCCAGCACAATCACATATTGGAGCAAACGGGCCATCGGCAGGGCGCGGCCATTTGCAAATCAGGGTGCGTCGGAGTTTGATCTGTTTGGTTCCGGCAACAGCAATCGGGAATACCGGTCGATGCCATCCGGTCATGCAACCAGCGCATTTTCTGTGATGACGGTAATCGCCAAACAGTACAGCCAGTGGTGGGTCAAATATCCGGCATATTTTTGGGCAACATCAGTAGCTTTGCAACGAATGAACGATCGCCAGCACTGGGCATCAGATGTGCTGGTAGGTGGCGCTATCGGTTATTGGGTTGGCAATCTGTTGGTAACTCACCAAACCCGGAAAAGAAACCCCTTAAAAATATCAGCAATTTATTCGATAAATAGAATAGGGATGTCGGTTTATTTCTGATTTATCCGCTAGTAATGCCATGATTTTAGAGTAACCGGGAAGATTGAAAGGGACGACAGGGAAATGGTTGTTATCAGGATGTTGGTGTTGTGTGCGTTCTGTTCTGTTTATTGTTTTGCTCAGCAAACCAGGTTTTTTGCTGAACCTTTACCGCATACAAATGCAATTAAAGTAGATGTTAATCTGGACCCAAATACCAGAAATTCAGTCGTTAAGTTTTGGGATTTCAGAACGTTACGAACGTTGGCATGTGCCGGTATGGGTGCGCTGATTATTTCTGGATCGGACTATGCGATTGATGAAGAATATTCGCTCGAAAGAGATGCTTCACCGTTTGGCATTCTCGATGCACTCGGGCAGTTGGGACATTGGTACGATTCGAAATACACCTTTCTGGCGTTGGGTAGTGCATCTGTTACGGCAATCGGATACAGCTGGTTTAAAAATAAGCCGGAAATGCGAAAAACCGTTTTTCAAATGTGGGAATCATTGGCGATCACATCCGCAATTACCTATCTTTTGAAGGTAAATATAGGCAGGCAACGCCCGTATATGAACAATGGCCCGTATGAATTTGATCCGAAATTTTTTGTCATGAATACCACCAAAATGTCTTTTCCGTCCGGTCACACATCCAGCGTTTTTGCGTTGATGACTGTTTTAGCCAAACGGAGCAGCTCTGTTTTGGTGAAATCTGCATCTTACACGCTTGCTTCTGCCGTGGCATTTCAGCGAATGCTCGATCGTAAACATTGGGCGTCCGATGTGCTGTTTGGCGGTGCCCTCGGCTATTGTGTCGGCAGCTGGATCGTCAATCACGGAAAAGCCAGCAACAAACACAATTTTGTAGTGATTGCACCCATCGGCCGGAAAACATTAGGGGTGTCGATGAATTTTTGACCTGAAATTTATTCAGTTTGTTTGTACTCATTCTAATCGGTCGATGGAGATTTATGTTAAAAAGTGGTTTGCCAAATATATCTTTAGGTGCCTTTGTCGTATTGGCATCACTGTTTTCCAGTGCTTTTTTTGCCCAACCGAAAAATGAAAATCCGGATTTTGGTAGCGATCTAACCAGTAATAATTATTACCAGTTGGGTGACGAAACATATGTGTACGAAAATCCCGGCACATTTGATTTTATCAAGTTTTTCCCCGGCAATGTTATTAAATATTCGAAAGACACCTTTCGTCAGGAAAACCTGTTTAACATTGGTGCGATGGTTTCGGTAACCGCGTTGCTGGTGGCATACGATCAGCAAATGCTGGATGAAACCCAGCGATTCGGGCGCAGAATCGGGCTGACCGGAAACAATCGAATGAACAGGGCGTTTTACGTTTTCGGATTACCGATAGAGTTACCGCACGATAAAGACACCGCGCTATATTTTATCGGTGATGGCTGGACACACACCTCAATTGCCGGATTGTTTTTGGGATATGGATTGATCAATAAAAACAGCCGGGCGTTGCAAACGGCCAGCCAAATTGCCTGCGGGATGATCACCACCGGATTAACCACGCAATTGCTAAAGCACATCACCGGACGCGAAAGCCCGTTTAAAGCAACCGCACCGGGTGGCAAATGGCGCCCTTTTCCCGACCAGATCAAATATCACAAAAATGTGCCGGCATACGATGCTTTTCCCTCCGGTCACCTCGCTACCGCGATGATGACGTTCACTGTAATCAATGAAAATTATCCGCATAGTAAAATTGTCAAACCTGTTGGTTATACGTTACTTACGATTCTTTCTTTTGAAATGGTGAACAACGGTGTTCACTGGGTCAGCGATTATCCGCTGGCGTTGGCAATGGGATATTCGCTGGGCAAAATTGCAGTCGCGCGCGGAAGAAAATCAGTAGATTCAGCAGCATCCAATCAAAAACACTCAACCCGACACACCACAATTTTTCCATATTTGCAACGTGATGGCATCGGACTCGCAGTTGCTTTTTGAGAAAAGAATTCTGAAAATTCGCCTATAATTTTTCACACCGAAATAGCACAAAAAAAATAGCAGTTGCCGTTTATCCAAAATTTTCGCTTTCTTTTGCCGTGAATGCGTAAATTTGGGTGAAATGAAGGCAAAACAATCCGCACAAATATTGCTCCGCGATGCCCGCAACGGGCGATGGCTGGCGTTTCGCGAGCCGCTGGAAATTGTGGTTGCGAACAACATTGACGACGTGCTGCCCGCTTTGGAAAAGGTGCAAACCGCCACAACATCCGGCAAATTTGCCGCAGGATTTATCAGCTACGAAGCCGCACCGGCGTTCGATCCGGCGTTCCGCACATATTTTGACACCAATTTTCCGCTGCTCTTTTTCGGTATTTTTTCGCAGCCGGAAGTGGTTGAATTACCGGAGATTAGCGCAAATTTTTCTCTCGATTGGCAGGTCACAACAGCGTTCGAAAAATATCAATCTGCGATCGCGCACATCAAATCCGCGATTGCCCGTGGCGATACCTATCAGGTGAATTACACCATCCGCCAAATTGCCGGATTTTCCGGCGACCCATTGGCGCTGTTCAGCGCAATTGCCGCAGATGCGCCGTTTGCTGCGTTTATCGATTTGCCGGATTTCACGATTTGCTCCGCATCGCCGGAATTGTTTTTTGAGAAATGCGGCAAAGAAATCATTTCCCGCCCGATGAAAGGCACCGCCGCCCGCGGACGCACCTTTGCCGAAGATTTGCAACTGCGCGATTTTTTGGCAACATCCGAAAAAGATCGCGCGGAAAACGCGATGATCGTGGACATGATTCGCAACGACATCGGGCGAATTGCCGCAACCGGCAGTGTTGCCGTTCGCGATGCGTTCCGCATCGAAAAATATCCCACCGTTTGGCAGATGACTACCACCGTTACCGGACAAACGGATGTGTCGATTTCAGAAATTTTCCGGGCGATGTTTCCCTGCGCATCGATCACCGGCGCACCCAAAATTCGCACGATGCAAATTATTGCAGATATTGAAGATACACCCCGAAAAATTTACACCGGAACTATCGGTTTTATCTCGCCGGACGGCGATGCGCAGTTCAACGTTGCTATCCGGACGGCGCTGATTGACAAACGAAACGGGCGCATCGAATACGGCATCGGCAGCGGTGTGGTGTGGGATTCGGATGCGGCGCAGGAATATCAGGAATGTCGCGTAAAAGCGCGGGTGATTGTCAAACCGCAACAAAAACCGGACTTCTCGCTGCTGGAAAGCCTGCGTTGGTCACCGGATTCCGGTTATTTTTTGTGCGATGCGCACATCCGGCGCATGCACGACAGCGCGGCATATTTTGATTTCCCATTCGACGAAACCGCGATTCGGAGGAGTTTGGCGAATATCGCCAATTCGCTGCCGAAGGCGCTGCACAAAGTCCGGCTGCTGCTGTTTCGCAACGGCGGTATTTTCTGCGAAGCAGCCAAAATCAGCGATATCGATCCGCAATCACCGCTGAAAATTGCGCTGGCAGCAAAGCCGGTGGATTCATCTGATCCGTTTTTATTTCACAAAACGACCCATCGTGCAGTTTACGCGACTGCCAAAACAGCCGCGCAACACGCAGATGATGTGCTCCTTTGGAACGAGCGCGGTGAAATTACCGAGGGCTGCATTTACAATGTTTTGGTGAAATTCGATGGCGAGTGGTTCACGCCGCCGGTAGATTGCGGATTGCTCAACGGCACGTATCGCCAATATTTGCTCGATTGCGGCGATATTCGCGAACGCATTATTTTGAAAGATGAGCTGGCAAGTGCGGAAGAAATTGTGCTGATCAATTCGGTGCGCAAATGGCGGAATGCGGTGTTGGTTGGCTCAACTTACAGATAGAAAAATGTTGCTCTTTGTTCCAAAAAACGGATTCCCAAAACATTTGGAAATTGTTGTGTGGAATGTTAATTTTTTGGCTGTCAGTGGAAAAAGGTTAAATTGTGTTTCTGATCCTTTTTTCATTCCGAAGTATCAGCAATGAAAGGAAAACGGCATGTGCGGTATTGCCGGATATTATAGCAGAAATACAGACGGAGCAGCCAATCAGGTGATGCTGGCATTGTATGCCCAGCAACATCGCGGGCAGGAAAGTTGCGGAATGGCGGTCAGCACCGGCACCAGCCTGCGAAACCACCGGGCGATGGGTTATGTTAAAGAAGCTTTCAACGAGAAGGTACTGAACAAGCTGGCCAGCAATATTGCTATTGGGCACGCACGGTATCCTACCCGTGGCAGCTCGGTGATCGGCAATACGCAACCCTATATTATTGAAACACTTAGCGGTCCGATTTATGCGATCGCCAGCAATGGCGATATCGTGAATTACGATGAAGTTGCCAACGATTTGCGCACAAAAGGGGTCTATTTTTCATCAAAAAATGATGGCGAGTTGCTCGGCAGATTCATCGTGTATTATCACGAACGCCAAAATATGGAAATTGTCGATGCCATAAAATTGTTGATGAAACGCGTAAAAGGGGCGTATTCTGCGGTGTTTCTCACCCGCGACCGGCTGTATGCGTTCCGCGATGCCTACGGCTTTCGCCCGATGTGGACCGGAAATGTAGATGGCGATGTTGCCATTGCCTCCGAATCCTGTGCGATGGATATTTTGCGCGCCACCGAAACCCGGGAAATCGCGCCCGGCGAAATTATGATTATCACCCAAACTAACGAATATTCAACACATACGAACATTTTGCCATTGCTGGATGACGGCAAACGGCAAACCCACCACTGTGTTTTTGAACTGATCTATTTTGCACGTCCGGACAGCGCCGAATTCGGCGAATATGTGTACAACGTTCGCCAGAAAATCGGGGCGAAACTGGCAGAATACGATGTCGATCAGCCGGCCGATGTGGTGTTGCCCGTACCGGATTCCGCCAATTTTATCGCGATGGGTTATGCCAACGCCCGCAATTTGCCATTCAACATGGGGCTGATCCGCAATCATTACGTCGGACGCACCTTTATTCGCCCCGATCAATATGCGCGGGACGAATCGGTTCGCCAGAAATTCAATCCGCTGAAAGATTTTTTCGAAAACAAACGGGTGGTTTTGGTGGACGATTCCATCGTTCGCGGCACAACCATTCGCAAGCTGGTGCGGATGATCAAAGGCGCCGGCGCATCGGAAGTGCATTTGCGAATCGGATCGCCGCCGGTGGCGCATTCCTGCTATTACGGCATCGATACGCCCAATCGCGAAGAGCTGATTGCCAACAGAATGAGCATCGATGAAATCCGCGATTACATCTGCGCAGATTCAGTTAAGTATTTGAAAAAAGAAGACTTGGAGAAATGCGTTAAACGTCCCGAAGGCTTCTGCTACGCCTGTTTCGACGGCAATTATCCCATTCCCAAAAAAGGTTGATCGATGGATATCATTCGGCTCAATAACATGATTTTTTACGCCCACCACGGCTATTATCGCGCGGAGCAGGAACTCGGGCAAAAATTTGAACTGGATATTGAGATGGAATGCGATTTCAGCCGCGCGGTAACCAGCGACAATCTGGACGATGCGGTGAATTACCGCCGGGTGTATGAACGCGTTTCCGAACTGTTCAACAGCGAAAAATTTACCTTGCTGGAAACGCTCGCCGAAACCATCGCCAGGGAAATTCTCGGCCATTTTGCGATCAGCGCCATTCGCATCCGGGTACGAAAACCGCAAGTTGCAATGAACGGATTTTTGGACAACGTGGAAGTGGAAATTTACCGCCGGCAGCAAAAATGAGCCGCGCGTTTCTGGCATTGGGCAGCAACGTGCCGCCGCGATTGACTTTTTTGCGGCGGGCGATTGCGAAAATCCGCGAAATTGGCGAGATTCAACACATCGCAGCGCTGTACGAAAGCGAGCCGTTCGGCGTACGGCAGCAGCCGGGATTTCTCAATTCTGCCATCGAAATCGATACGCAATTATCGCCGGAAGATTTGTTGAAAGCGGTAAAATCCATCGAGCAAAAAACCGGACGAAAGCAGCGCTTTCGCTGGGGACCGCGGGAAATCGACATCGACATTATATTTTATGGGCAGCAACTGGTGAATCTGCCGGATCTGCAAATTCCGCATCCCGACTATCGCCAACGGCGATTTGTGCTGCAGCCGCTGTGCGATATCGCCGCAGATGTTGTGGCGCCGGACGCCCGGCAAACACTGCATCAATTATTGGAAAATTGCCCGGATACGGCACTTCTCCGGCACCTGCAAACCAACTGGACGACCAATGGAACTGAACTTTGACCACCTTCGCTACATTGCTGTTGAAGGCGTAATCGGCGTTGGCAAAACGTCGCTGGCGCAAAAACTGCAATCGGCAATCGGCGGCAGCCTACTGCTGGAGGAATTTGAGGAAAACCCCTTTCTGGAAGATTTTTACCGCGAACCGGCGCGATACGCTTTCCAAACGCAGCTGTTTTTTTTGTTGAGCCGCTTTCGCCAGCAGGAACATTTGTTTCAATACGATATGTTCGAAACCCGCGTTATTGCAGATTATATGTTCCACAAAGACCGCATTTTTGCCACGCAAACGCTCAATCCCAAAGAGATGAATTTATACGATATGCTGGCGCGAATCCTCGAAAAACGGGTAACCCGTCCGGATCTGGCCATTTACCTGCGCTGCCGCACCGACCGGCTGATGCAAAACATCGCCAAACGCGGCCGCAGCTACGAAAAGCATATCGAAAGCAACTACCTCACATCGCTGGGCAGGCTATACGACGAATTTTTCTGGAATTACGACGAAACGCCGTTATTAATTATTAATGCGGAAAATCTGGATTTTGTCAACAACGACGATCATTTGCAGCGTATTTTTCAGGAAATCAGCCGGCACCGTAACGGACGGAAAAACGTAAGTTTTGATTTGTAATCTGTCCACATTTTGCCGAATTTTAACAAAAATAAATTATCACCTGCTGTTAAACAGGGTGCATTTATGGGATTTTTATTTAGAATTTTTTTATACACAATCATTATTTATTACGCACTTCGCCTGATCCGCCGATTTTTATCAACAGGAAAAAAACGTCCGAAGCCAACTATCCGGGAAAATGCTCAACCGGAAAACATGCCGCCGCCATACGACCCTCGGAATGTTGAAGATGTTGTTTTTAAAGAAGTTAAGAAAAAGAAAGATGGTGACTGAAAATGGCAATCATGGATGATAACTTGCAATCGGGTTCCCAAAAACACAACAACGAAGCAGCATTGGAAGCTGTCCGGCAGGAATTTCAGTTGTTGCTGGATTCGCAAACCGCCCAAATTCAGCGGCTGGCGGATATCGGCATTGCGCTTTCGGCAGAACGCGACACCGATATTTTGCTGGAGATGATCATCGACGAAGCGATGGCTTTCAGCAATGCAGATGCGGGCACGCTGTATGTGGTTGATTATGACCGGAATGAGCTCGTTTTTCAAATTCTTAAAAATCAGACACTTAAGATTCATGCCGGCGGCACGAGCGGGCAAGCTGTAACGCTGCCACCGGTTCCGCTGGAAATTGACGGATTGGCAAATCTCACCA
Organism: Calditrichia bacterium; assembly: GCA_020634975.1. Taxonomy (NCBI): domain Bacteria; kingdom Pseudomonadati; phylum Calditrichota; class Calditrichia; species Calditrichia bacterium. Next base: position 2,884,134 of record JACKAQ010000001.1, read on the forward strand.
ACGCATCGTCGCAGGCGGCGCTCACTGGCGAGGTGATCAACATTCCCGATGTGTACGAAGCCATCGGGCTGGATTTTTCCGGCACAAAAAAATACGATGCACAAACCGGCTATCGTTCCAAATCGATGCTGGTTGTCCCGATGAAAAATCATGAAAACGAAATTATCGGTGTGTTGCAGTTGCTCAACGCCAAAGTGCAGGGCAGCGATGAAGTTGTCCCATTCCCCAAAAATCGGGAAACGATGATTATTTCGTTGGCATCGCAGGCGGCGGTTGCGTTGGAAAATGCGCGGCTTATCGCCGGATTACAGGGGTTATTTGATGCCTTTATCGAAAGTATCGCAACGGCTATCGATGAAAAGTCAGCGTACACTGCCGGACACATTCGTCGGGTTGCCAAACTGACGATGATGATTGCATCGCAGGTCAACAAATCCAACGCCGGTGTTTTTGAAGATACTTTTTTTAATGAAGATGAAATGGAAGAATTGCGGGTGGCGGCATGGTTGCACGATGTCGGCAAAATTACCACACCCGAATATGTGGTGGATAAAGCCACCAAACTGCAGGGCATTTTTGACCGTCTTGAATTGGTGGAACAGCGTTTTGCGCTGATTGCCGCGCAAATGGAAAATGCGACGCTTCAGCAAAAAGTGCACCTGCTGCAATCGGGCAATCCGGATAGCGGTGCGCTGCAACAACTTGATGATAAATTGACTGCCGAACTGGCAATTCTGAAATCGGATCTGGAATTTATCGCACGCTGTAATCTCGGATTCGAGTTTCTGGATAACGAACGATTGGAGCGAATTCAGCGAATCTCCCATAAAAATTTCCAATTAAACGGCGAAACGCACCCGTACCTCACTGACGATGAGTTGAAAAATTTGTCCATCCGCAAAGGCACGCTCACGGATTCGGAGCGTAAAATCATTGAAAATCATGTACTTGTGAGCATCAAAATGTTGAAGCAGGTGCCATTTCCGCGTAAAATGTCCAAAGTGCCGGAATACGCCGGCGGGCATCACGAAAAGTTGGATGGCTCCGGCTATCCGTTTGGGCTAACCGCAGATCAGTTGGCGTTGCAGTCGCGAATTATGGCAATCGCAGATATTTTTGAGGCGCTCACTGCCAAAGATCGCCCGTACAAAAAACCGATGAAGCTTTCGCAGGCGCTCAGCATTTTGCGCGATATGTGCGACCGGAACCACATCGACCGCGATGTTTTTGATTTGTTTATGAATAGCGGCGAATTTATGCGCTATGCCCGGGAAGAGCTGAATCAGGAACAAATTGATGTAGAAATAAATAAAGAAAAATCCTAAACCGTAGAGGCGTTTCACGAAACGCCTAAAAAATGAAAAACGATAACGAGGGCGTTTTACGAAACGTCCGAAAAATTAAAAAAAGCGACAACGAAAAATACAACCTACAGGAGGCAATTCATGGAATTTTTAAAGCAGTTGGGCATAAAATCAAAAAATTATGGCACATCCACCGGCTTAAAATGGTTCGAAACAACGGATCAGGGTGAAGCGCATATCGTTTCGCCGGCAACAAACGAACCGATCGGCTCGGTTTACAAGGCATCCAGCGCAGATTACGACGCAGTACTGAAGAAGGCACAGGAAGCATTCCTGATTTGGCGAGATGTTCCTGCGCCCAAACGCGGCGAAATCGTCCGGCAAATCGGGCTGAAACTGCGTGAATACAAAGAGCCGCTCGGTACGCTCGTTTCGTACGAAATGGGCAAATCGCTGCAGGAAGGTCTCGGCGAAGTGCAGGAAATGATCGACATCTGCGATTTCGCAGTGGGTCAATCGCGCCAATTGTATGGCTTCACGATGCAATCGGAACGGGAAGATCACCGCATGTACGACCAGTATCATCCATTGGGCATTGTGGGAATTATCACCTCCTTTAATTTTCCGGTAGCCGTTTGGGCATGGAATGCAATGATTTCCGCGGTTTGCGGTAACGTTAATTTGTGGAAACCATCGCACAAAGTGCCGCTTTCGGCAATTGCCTGCCAGCATATTATTCACGATGTTTTGAAGGAAAACAATATTCCCGAAGGCGTTTTCAGCCTGATTATCGGCAGCCACGATGTTGCCGGCGATCGTTTGCTCAACGACGAACGCATTCCGATGATTTCGTTCACCGGTTCAACATGGGTGGGACGCCATGTCGCGGAAACGGTTTCGCGCCGTTTCGGGAAATATATTCTGGAACTGGGTGGCAACAACGCCATTATTATGACTGAAAACGCCGATTTGAAACTGGCGATTCCCGCAGTTGTTTTTGGCGCGGTCGGCACTGCCGGACAGCGATGCACCACCACCCGCCGATTGATTGTTCACGACAGCATTTATGATCAGGTGAAAAATTCGGTGGTGAAAGCGTATCAGAGTTTGCGCATCGGAAATCCGCTGGATCAGAACAATCACGTTGGCCCGTTGATCGACAAAAACGCGGTGAAAGCCTATCTGGACGCCATCGAAGCCGCCAAAAAAGAAGGCGGAAATGTGATTTACGGAAATAAAGTGCTGGAAGGTAAAGGCTACGAATCGGGCTGTTATGTTGTGCCCGCCATTGTTGAAGCGAAAAATGAATTTGAAATTGTGCAGGAAGAAACCTTCGCGCCGATTTTGTATCTCATCCGCTACTCCGGCGATGTGAACGAAGCGATCGCGTTGCAGAATGGCGTTCGTCAGGGATTGTCTTCTTCTATTTTCACAAATAACATGCGGGAAGCCGAAACGTTTTTAAGCCAGCGCGGTTCTGATTGCGGTATTGCCAACGTGAATATCGGCACCTCCGGCGCCGAAATCGGTGGTGCATTTGGCGGCGAAAAAGAAACCGGCGGTGGTCGCGAGTCCGGCTCCGATTCCTGGAAAGCCTACATGCGCAGACAAACCAACACCATTAATTACAGCACCAATTTGCCGCTCGCACAGGGTATTAAATTTGATTTGTAATTTTTTGTAACAGTTAACCTTTAAAAACCCCCGTTTTCATTACCATTCAGTTGGAAAACGGGGGTTTTGTTTTTGCTACAGAAAAAAATTGATTTTCTTGCCTTTAAATGTCAAATTTTATTGTTTTTTTTGTAAACAAAATGTAGATTTTTGTTAATAGCTAATGTAACCTCTTTTTTCTTTTTGAACGGTAGTGGCTGCGGATCTCCCGGTCGCTCAAATTATCTTTGAATATATCGCACCAATCTTTACGTTTTTTATTCTCGGGTCATTTATTGATTTCAAGTTTTGTACTTAACCCGCCGATGATAAAATGGTGTTTACTCTCTGCATAAATGATAAATGGCGAGATGTCGGATCCGGTAATTCATCAACCGGGTTTTTGGCGTTCGACTTTCTCAAATGGAAAATAATACGGATCTTCGTTTGCTGATTGCTGTGGTGAACGGGGCGGAAGCCCCGAAATTAGGGTGAATTGTTGAAGTTATAAGAATTTTGGGTGAGAGGAGCCTGTTGATGGCAGCGCCTTTGTTTTTTACAGTTACTATCTTTGCGCTCGTTTTTGTTGTGCTGGCAGCTTTTGTCAGTATTTATCTGGTAAAAAGCTGGAAAGAAAACCGGCTCATCCGGGATCATCAGCTTCAAAAACTGGAAAAAAGCGAAAGTAAATACACAAGTCTGTTCAATAATGTATCAGATATTGTATTTATTCATACGCTGGATGGGATTGTTGAAGAAGTAAACCTAACCGTTACAAAGGAACTCGGCTATAATCCGGAAGAAGTTATCGGAAAATCGATGCTCGAGTTTGTCACACCGGAAAATAATCCCCTACTTGGCAATTACCTCGAAGGCGTTCAGCGATTGGGCGAATTTAGCGGATTGGTTCAAATTCGTTCCAAAAACGGTACCCATAAAATATTTGATTATCGCAATACGTTGGTCAAAGAAGATGATAAGCCCGTTGCGGTTCGCGGCATCGCCCGGAACGTGACCGAAAGGGAGAAAACCCGGGCTGCATTGCAGGAAAGCGAAGAGCGTTATCGCCTGTTTTTTGAACAGGATCTCACCGGTGATTTTATTGCAACGGTAAAAGGGAATATCCTGTCCTGCAATCCGGCGTTCGCAAGCATGTTCGGATTCGACTCCGTGGATGAAGCGTTAGAACAATCGTTTGCATCACTTTACCCATCTCCGCAATCATTTCAGGCATTTCTGGATTTGCTCAATAAAAAAGAAAATCTCCAGTATTACGAAGACCAGTTAATTGATAAACACGGCAATACCGTTTACATTATCGAAAATGCCATCGGTATTTTCGATGATGATGACAACCTCACCGGTATTCGCGGATACATTTTTAACAACACAGAGCGGAAGCATCTGGAAACACAACTGTTGCATTTCCAAAAGATGCAGGGAATTGGCACGTTGGCTGGCGGTGTGGCGCACGATTTCAATAACATCCTGAGCATTATTAAAGGACACGCCACGCTGATACAAACCGGCAAAATAGATAAAACGGTAGATTTAAACAGCAGCGTCCAATCTATTCATCAGGCGGTTGATCGCGGTGCCCAATTGGTTGAGCAAATTCTTACTTTTGCCCGCAAAGCGGATATCGATTTTAAAGCGGTAAATGTTGGTTCGGTTATTCAGGAAATCGTTAGCCTGCTTTCCGGCACATTTCCCCGAACCATCGATTTTAACCTGAAATTAACCGATGCCTATTTTATTCGCGCAGATCAGGGGCAAATACATCAGGCGTTGCTCAACTTGTGCATCAATGCGCGCGATGCCATGCAAACCGGCGGCACAATTACCATCTCCACCCGGCTGGTAAATGGCGAACAACTCAAGTTGAAATATCCCGATGCTCAGGCAGATAAATATGTGGTCATTGACGTTGCTGACAACGGCACCGGAATGGATGAACAAACCCGCGAACGGTTATTTGAGCCGTTTTACTCCACCAAACAGCGAAATCAGGGTACCGGTTTGGGGTTATCCGTTGTTTATGGCATTATCTCCAGCCATTTTGGTTTTGTGGAGGTGGAAAGCGAACCGGGTAATGGCACTACTTTTTCGCTGTATTTCCCCCAAACCCAAAACGAGGAAGAAATAGTGGTTGATAACGAACCAAAGACAGAAAAGCCCATTCTCGGCAATGAAACCATATTGATTGTTGAAGATGAAGAAATGTTGGTCGATCTGCTTTCTGCAACGTTTGAAGATAGCGGTTATTCTATTTTGGTTGCCCGGGACGGGTTGGAAGCCATCTCCACCTATCAAAAAAATATCGGTAAAATTGACCTCATTTTTTCGGATTCCGGATTGCCCCGCTTAAACGGGTGGGAAGCCTTCAACCGTATCCGGCAGATCGACCCGGCGGCGCGCGCCGTTTTCGCCAGCGGTTTTTTTGAACCGGAGGTTCGCTCCCAAATGATCGATAACGGTGTCGAAAAAATTATCCAGAAGCCCTACTCGCCGTTGGATATTTTGAAAACAGTGCGGGAAATTCTGGATAAAAAAGCGAGCAAATAAGATATTTTGTGAACAATAACAACCGTCAACAGTCACAAACGCCAGCCGATGTTCTGTGTAATATATTAAAATCTGTGCAG